>NZ_SMKX01000062.1 GCF_004349055.1 Kribbella antibiotica | reverse complement strand
CCCCCACCTGGCCCACCGCCTCCGCCAGGCCGCCAACGCTCTGACCCGCCGCCTCCACGGCTGACCGGCGTACAGAAGAACTGTTAGAGGTAGGTCGCTCGGCACTTCCTGAGCGGACGGACGGCGGCGGCGATCGCCGGACCGGGGACTACTAACAGTCCTTCTGTACGCATGCGACGGCCCTCCGAGCCACCTGAGCTCGGAGGGCCGTCGTGACCCGGGGTGCGCGGCATCCACGTCGCGCGCCGCCGGGAATTACCAGGAGGACTTGGTGATGCCGGGGAGTTCGCCTCGGTGGGCCATGGTGCGGAAGCGGACTCGGGAGATGCCGGCTTTGCGCAGGTAGCCGCGGGGGCGGCCGTCGGCGGCGTCTCGGTTGCGGATGCGGATCGGGCTCGCGTCGCGGGGGAGCTTTTGGAGCTTCAGCTGGGCCTCGGTGCGCTCCTCCGAGGAGGAGGCGACGGACGCGATGACGCGCTTGAGCTCGGCGCGACGGTCGGCGTACAGGGCGACGGTGCGTTTGCGCTGTTCGTTCTTGGCGATCTTGCTGGTTTTGGCCATCAGCGCTCTTCGCGGAAGTCGACGTGCTGGCGGATCCGGGAGTCGTACTTGCGGATGACGAGCCGGTCGGGATTGTTCCGGCGGTTCTTCCGCGTTACATAGGTGGTGCCGGTGCCGGCCGTGCTGCGGAGCTTGATGATCGGCCGGAGTTCGTTGTTCTTGGCCATGCTGGTTCCTTTCCTCAAGTACGACACAGAGTGTATCTTGTACTGGTAATCATTTTCAATAAGGTGGGAGTGCGGATGCTGCCGGTGACCCTGTTGACCGGCGTCGACGAGGAATTCCGAGGGGCCGTGGGATCGAACCTGCTGGCCGCCGCGGGCTCGAACGGCGTCCTGGTCGAGTACGACGTGAGCAGCCTCAGCGCGGGTTATGTCGTGCGGATCGCGCGGACGGCGACCGGGGTGATCGACCGGGAGACGATCCGGATGGGCCACCCGTGTGTGTCGTGCGCGATGCGGAAGACGCTGGTGGAGTTGCTCAACAGCATCGCCGC
Source organism: Kribbella antibiotica (assembly GCF_004349055.1). GTDB lineage: Bacteria > Actinomycetota > Actinomycetes > Propionibacteriales > Kribbellaceae > Kribbella > Kribbella antibiotica. Next base: position 44,167 of record NZ_SMKX01000062.1, on the reverse strand, counting down.
CGTCGACCGGTACGACGTTGCGATCGTGTCGGTGCCTGGAGCCGGGGACTCGCAATCCGTGGCGGAGGAGATTGCCCGCGAGGACGAGCTTCGGGTCGATGTGGTGATCGTGGCGGCCGATACCGCGACCGTGGTCGACGACCTCACCGGCGATCAGTTCATCCAGGACCGCGGTGTCGCGACTGCCGCCGAGGACGGTCGCGTGATGGCCGAGGTGGTGGCGCGGCAACTCGAGTACGCCGATGCCGTCGTACTGAGCAGTCCAGACGCCACGGCCAAAGCCTTGATCGAGGCGATCAACCCGCAGGCGCGCATCCAGTCCACCCCGACCGACCTGCTCAAGCTCCGGCTGCACGACCCCGATGCGGCCGAGACCCGCACCGAGCCGGGCTCTATTACTGCGCCGATCCGCGAGGACGGCCCGGTCAACACCCTGGTCTGGCAGTCGGCGCGCCCGTTCCACCCCGAGCGGCTCTACGAAGTGCTCGAGGACCTAGTGACCGGTACGGCGCGCGGCCGCGGGACCGTCTGGATCGCGACCCAGCATCGCAACCGCCTGAGCTGGGACAGCTTCGGCACCAATATCTCGATCGGCGTACTCGGCCCATGGCTGGCCGACCTGCCCGCCGATCGCTGGGCCGGCGTCGGGCAGCAGCACCAAGCCCGGTCGGCGCTCGAATGGCACCCCGAGTACGGCGACCGGGCGTCGTACCTCTCGATCACCGGAGTCGATCTAGACACCCGGGAATTAACGGCACGACTCGACGGTTGTGTCCTACGTGCGGACGAAGCGGTTCATTCACTGACCGACCCGTTCGCCCCTTATCTGGAAGGAAGTAGTGCAGCATGAAGAATGACATTCACCCCGACTACCGCCGGGTTGTCTTCCGGGACAAGTCCGGTAACTTCAGCTTCCTCACGGGTTCGACCAGCACCAGCAACGAGACCATTGTCTGGACCGACGGGAACACGTACCCAGTCGTCGACGTGGAGATCTCGTCCGCCAGTCACCCGTTCTACACGGGTAACCAGCGCGTGATGGACACCCAGGGCCGCGTGGAGAAGTTCAAGAAGCGCTACGGCCAGCTGTAAGAACCACAAGCAGCGAGAGGGCTCACCCGGGGCGGGGTGGGCCCTTTCGCTTTGCCCGGACCCAGACGTCTCGGATTTCAGACGTCGGTGCGGGCGCGGCGCTTACCGAGACGGCCTGGGCGGTCTCACACTGGGCCAATGGAGCCGGTGGAGCTGTCCGGGGGTGGGTTGGCGCCGTTGGAGGCCGTTGCCTTGGCGCAGCGGCGGACCGCGGTGCGGTTGGCGGACGACGCCCGGAAACGGATGCACGAGTCAGCTCTCGCAGTCGCTGAAGTAGCGAGCCGCCAGCCGGTCTACGGTCGCACGACTGGCGTTGGCGCAAACCGCGATGTCCTCACGTCGGACCCCGAACACGGCGCCCGCCTGCTGAGCTCACACTCCACGACCGGTACGACGCCGTACCCGAAGGATGTCACCCGCCTCGGACTGTTGATTCGCGTCAACCAGTTGGCGTCCGGCGGGTCGGGACTCGAGCCGGGAGTCGCCGACGCGATCGTTGCCCTGCTCAACGACGACGAGCTCCCGGATCTCCATCGTGGTGGTGCGATCGGCACCGGCGACCTTGGTCCGCTGGCCGAGCTCGGTCTCGCGCTGGGCGATGTCATCGACGGGGTCAGCGCGCTCCCCCTGCTGTCCAGCAACGCGATCACACTCGCCGAATGCTGCCTCGCGTATGTCGAGGCCGCCACCCTGATCAACGTCGTACCGCTGGTCGGCGCCCTCTCGCATGTCGCTCTCCGAGGCAACTCCGAGGTGTACGACGTCCGCGTCCACGAGGCCCGTCCGCAACCCGGGCAGGTTCGGGTCGCGCGTCGGATGCGCGGTCTGCTCGAAGGCTTGCCGCTTCCCCCGGCGCGAATCCAGGACCCGTTCGGTCTGCGCGCATTCGCTCAGGTCCTCGGCCCCGCCGTCGATCACGTCGATGCCCTAGGCAACAGTCTCCGCATCGACATCAACGCGTCGGCCGAGAACCCGCTGGTGGCCGGCGATACCGTTCTGCACAACGGAAACTGGCACGCGATGCCGATCGCGCTCCACCTCGACTCACTCCGCCTCAGCCTGCACAGCGTCGCCACCCTCTCCACCTCCCGCGTGGCAAACCTGGTCGACCCCGACTTCACCGGCCTGTCCCGTTTCCTCGCCAGCGGCGCCGAGGCCAGCTCCGGCGTCATGATGATCGAGTACGTCGCCCACGACGCCCTCGCCGCCGTCCGCTCCTCCGCCCAACCAGCCACCCTCGGTACGGCGACCCTGTCGCGCGGCGCCGAACACCACGCCAGCTTCGCGCCCCAGGCCGCCGTACTGACTGGTCAACTGCTGGATGCACTCCGCGAAGTCATCTCCTGCGAATTGGTCACGGCTGTCCGGGCTATTCGCCTAGCCGGACTGACTCCTGATGACCTGGCGCCCGCCGCCATCGCCCCCTGGCTGGCCGACGCGCTAGCCGCCCTCCCTGACGACCTCACGGACCGTTCGTTGCGCGAAGACCTTGAGATCGCTCGCGGAATCCTCACCCAATGGGGTGACCGCCAGGTCGAACACCCGGCTGAATCTGCCTAGCGGCAAGGGCGCATGCGGCGCCTGGCCGCTGGTGCGGCAGCGGGCTTGTCGCTGGGGCTGGTACGGCGGAGTGGTTGCTCGCCGCACCGGACAGGCCGGACACGTTGCTTGGGGTTGCTCGCCGCGGCGGCCGCGTTACAGAAGGAGCTTGGCTGAGCCCGGCACGGGGCTGAGGTACTGGCGAGGTCGGCGATCGCGTGACCGCCGCTTGAGGTACCCGCTGTGGTTGCGGCCGGTAGCGAGGAAGCCTGGAAAGTGACCCTCCGCGGTGGTGAAAGACGCCAGCAAGGAAGCGGGGGTCCTGCCGCGCCCAACTCACCCTTGCCGCCTCACTACACGTGACTTTTTCGGCGCATAGACCCGAAAAATCCCCGCGTTGAGCGGATCACCCGGCCGGGCCTGGCGGGGGTCGTTAGCCGTGAACTTTTTCTCAAATACCGACCCTAAATTACCGACTAACGCAGACCCCGACCCCTCAACCGCAGCCCGCCGTCCGCAGCACCCGCGCCCCGGGCTGCCGGGGTCGCTGGGTGGAACATTCTTCGCAAATGACGCACAGAAGTTTCCACCCGGTGCAGATCTTGCACCTCAGCCATAGCGAGCACCTCAAGCCGCGGGCACGCGATCGCCGACCTCGCCACTACCTCAACCACCCGCCGGGCCCAGCCAAGCCCTTTATGTAACGCGGCCGCCGCGGCGACCAGCCACAGACAACGTGCCCGGCTTGTCCGGAGCGGCGACCAGCCATCCCCGCCGTACCGACCCCATCCGATGGGTCCACCCACCAAATGCCGTTCGGCGGTCCGGGTTAGAGGCGGTTGTAGGCCTTCAACGTGCGGAGGGCGGCGACGGTGACGATGCCTCGGTACTCGAGGGTCGCGGCTTGGCCGGGTGGTTCCCAGGTGATGGCCCAGCCGCCGTCGGGTTGCTGGTCGGCGATCAGGCGATCGAGGTGGGCCTCCAACTGCTCCGTCGTGAAGAGCGCAGCCCACGGACTGTCCGGGGTCGGCGCGAACTGCAACGGCGTAACCCCGTACGACGGATCGGCCGCATCTGCACGGAAATACGACACCTTCGGCAGCCAGTCGCGGATCCGCTCCAGGTCGACATCGCCGGCGTGTTCAAGGAACTCCAGCGATTCGTGGAGCGAATGCGCCTCGGTCGGCAGACCCAACTCAAGCTGCCTAGCGCACCAGGAACCGGCCAGCGACCGCCAAGGGTGTTCGACACCGAGCTTGTGTAGACGGCCGACCAGACCGGCGGTCGGGTTCAACGAAGGCTCGTAGGTCCATTCGCTCATGTGCGAAGCCCGCGGATAGTTCTCGATCACGGGTGCGGCCAGCGCGACCGCGCCGTCCGGAGTAGCCACCGATGCCAGCCAATCGACCGCGCGGCCGATCATCACGGAGTCGCAGGCACCGGCGGCCAGCAGGATGTCGAAGGCGGTTTCGACGTCGAGACCGAGGCTGTCCGGGCAGCGTTTGTCCGGCTCCAGGCCGTGACCGAAACCACCGTCTGCGTTCTGGTAGCCGCGGAGCGCGTCGACCACGCCAGCGGGGTCAGCGCCGTCGAAGACAACCGAGAGCAAGCGGTTCTCAACCAGCCGACCCTCGAGACGTACGAAATCACGACCTGCGGTGAAGATGTCCATACCTAGAGGTTCCCCCAGAACCCCACGGCATGTCTTGAACGAATCGGACGTTCAGCCCTCGGGCGCCCAGCCGATGGCTTCGATCCAGAACCGGGCCAGGAATCCGCCGGGCTCGGCAGACCAGGCAAGCCAGGCTTGTTCCATCTCGTCGACCTCGGCGCCGGTGGCGATGTTCTGTTCGACAATCTGGTCGCGCTGTCCCGACATCAGGCTAGCGGTGAAGGTGCCAACACCGGCGACTTCTTCGGCTGTCCCGTGGTGGACGACCCGGGCATAGCTCTCGCAACCAACAAAGCCCGCTTCCACCAGTAGCGAGCGCAGTTGCTTGCCGACGAAGGGCGACGTACCGGCGCGGAGCCGGCGCATCACCTCGAAAGATGCCTCTAGCAACGGATTGGTCGGGTACAGCAGCTGCCCATCCCAGTCGGCGTCGACGAAACCGACCACGGCACCTGGCGCGGCAACCCGTCGTACCTCACGCAGCACAGCGAGCGGGTCGGGCAGGTGCTGCAGCATCGCGCTGGAGAAGACCGCGCCGAAGGTCCCGTCCTCGAACGGAAGCCCGTGCGTCACATCTCCCTCGACCAAAGTGATGGAGTCTGCTCCTTCCGGCAGTCCGGGATGCAGGTCGAAGCCGGTGGTCGTTCCTGGATGCACTCGCTCGGCCAAGCCGACGGTGATGGAGCCCGGTCCACAGCCCAGGTCGAGCAGGCTGATTCCGGGCCGTAAATGCCTTGTGAAAAAGGCGGCATGGGTCTCGGCGGTACGGCGCGCATAATTGACCCGGCGTGGGTCCCCCGTAGTAGTCACGGCTCGAAACGGTAGCCCATCCCGGGTTCGGTCAGCAGATGTTTCGGGCGCGCCGGATCGGCTTCGAGCTTGCGCCGCAGCTGACCCATGTAGAAGCGAAGGTTTCCACTCGCGCTCTCGTATCCCGGCCCCCACACCTCGGTCAGCAACTGCCGTTGCGCCATCAATTTGCCGGGATGCCGGACCAGAACCTCCAGCAGATGCCACTCGGTCGGTGTGAGCCGGATGTCCTCACCGGTCTCCAACGTCACGCGCTTGGCGGCGAGATCGACCCGAATACCACCGACAGCGACGACAGGCTCATCCTGTGCAAGGTTGCTTCGCCGCAGTACAGCGCGCATCCGCGCCAGCAACTCGTCGATCCCGAACGGCTTGGTGACGTAGTCGTCGGCCCCCGCGTCCAGCGCCTCGACCTTGTCGGTCTGATCGGTTCGCCCGGACAGCACCAGGATCGGCGCCTCGGTCCATCCACGTAGCCCACGAATCACGTCGACCCCGTCGAGATCCGGCAGCCCGAGATCCAGGATCACCAGCTCCGGCGGATGTTGCGCAGCCACCTTCAAAGCGGCTGTACCCGTGCCGGCCATGTGCACCTCGTACCCGCGCGCCTTCAGGTTGATCTGCAACGCCCGCACGATCTGCGGTTCGTCGTCAACCACCAAAACCCTAGTCATGGGGCCTCCTGACCTGGACTGAGGAGTGTAGGGAGCGAAGCGACTGGAGCGACGAGGGAAGGGCTGGAGTTAAAGCCCCATGACTCGCCGCGCGGAGCGTGGCATTGAGACTAGTCATCTGCAAGCCCCGTTCGTTCCCGCGTTCCAGGCACCGGTACGTCGGCCGAAAGTGCCGCCGGTATCGACACCACCATCGTCAATCCGCCACCCGGAGTGTCCTCCGGCTGCACCGTCCCTTGCATCGCCTCGGCCAATCCCCGAGCCAGCGCAAGCCCGAGCCCGACCCCAACCGTGTTGTCGGTGTCCCCCAATCGCTGGAACGGCGCAAACACCCGATCGCGTTCCTCCCGCGGAATCCCCGGCCCGCGATCGATCACCCGGATCTCCACCGTCTCGCCGAGCGAACTCCCCATCACCAACGGTCCACGGTCGTCGGGTGAATACCGCAGTGCATTGGCCACCAGGTTCGCGATCACGCGCTCGATCAGCGCCGGGTCGGCCTCGAGCAGCGGCAGCGTGTGCGGGATATCCACGACCACCCGCTCACCGTCGTCACCAAGCTCAGCCAGTACGCCGGGAATGACCTCATCCAGCGCCATTGGCCGCGTGAACACTGGCAGCACGCCCGCCTGCAGGCGCGACAGGTCGAGCAGGTTGTCGACCAGCCGGGACAGCCGGTCGAGTGACTCGTCAGCGGTCTCCAACAACTCGGCCCGCTCGGATTCACTCCAGTCCACATCGGCGCTGCGCAACGAAGTCACCGAGGCCTTGGCCGACGCCAACGGCGATCGCAGATCATGACCGACCGCCCGAAGCAACGCCGTACGGAGTTTGTCCGCCTCAGCCAGCGGTTTCGCCTCCGCGGCGGCCTCGGTCAGCCGGGCCCGATCCACCAGCGCGGCCGCGTGAGCAGCAAACGCCCCGACCAATCGCCGTTCGTCTGCGGCCAATTGGCGACCCTGCAGCACGAGGACCAGGTCGTCGCGACCAGGGATCTCCGCGTCGCCATCCTCCGGTCGCCGGCAGGTCGGCGTACCGGCGGATGCGATCGGTCGCCAGATCTCGGTCAGCTCGTCGTCGTCCACGCGCTCCATCAGGCAGGCGCTCGTCATCCCAAACGCCTCGCGCACCCGCTCCAACAACGCCGGCAGCGCGGTCTCCCCACGCAACACCGAGCCGGCAAGCGTCGCCAACGTCTCCGACTCCGCCGCCGCCCGCGCGGCCTGTCTCGTACGGCGTGCCGCCCGGTCCACGACCGAGCTCACCAGCGCCGCCACCAGCACGAAGATCGCCAGCGCGAGCGCATTGTTCACCTCGGCAATCGTGAACGTCCGCGTCGGTGGCGTGAAGAAGTAGTTGATCACCAGCGACCCACCGATCGCGGTCACCAACGCTGGCCACAGCCCGCCCACCAGCGCAACCACGACCACAGCCAGCAAGAACGCCAGTACGTCGCTCGTCAGGTTCAGGCGATCGCCGCCCAGATCCAGCGCGAGCGCGAGAATCGGCTGCAGGAGGATCGACAGCACGAACCCCTGGATCTTTCGCCGCCGTGACAGGCTCCCGCGCAACCGCGGCAGCCGCCCGCGCCCCATCTGCGAGTGCGTGACGATGTGTACGTCGATATCGCCCGAACCCCGGATCGTCGACGTACCGATCCCCGGCCCGGTGATCGCCGACCACCGCGACCGCCGCGAACCGCCCAGCACCAACTGGGTCGCGTTCTCAGCCCGCGCGAAGGTCAGCAGCGCAGCCGGAACATCATCCCCGACCACCTGGTGGTAAGTCCCGCCCAGCGATTCGACGAGATTTCGTTGTTCGGCAAGACGTTTCGGGTCAGCGCCGGTCAACCCGTCGGACCGGGCAACGTGGAGGGCAAGCAGGTCCCCACCGGACGAGCGCGCGGCGATCCGGGCAGCACGCCGGATCAGCGTCTCGCCCTCGGCGCCGCCGGTGAGAGCGACGACCACCCGCTCCCGCGCTTCCCAGGTCGAGTCGATGTCGTGCTGAGCGCGGTACTGCTGCAGCCCGGCATCTACCCGATCGGCCAGCCAAAGCAACGCTAGCTCACGCAGCGCAGACAGATTGCCGACCCGAAAGTAGTTGCCCAAGGCAGCATCTATCTTGTCCGCCGCATACACGTTCCCATGCGCCATCCGGCGGCGCAGCGCCTCCGGAGTCATGTCGACCAGCTCGATCTGGTCCGCGGCCCGAACCACGCGGTCCGGCACCGTCTCCTGCTGCGGTACGCCGGTGATCTTCTCGACCACATCATTGATCGACTCGAGGTGCTGGATGTTGACCGCCGAGATCACGTCGATCCCGGCCGCCAGCAACTCCTCGATGTCCTGCCAACGCTTCTCGTTGCGGCTGCCCGGCACATTCGTGTGCGCCAACTCGTCGACGAGCGCCACGTCAGGCCGCCGTACCAGCAGGGCGTCCAGGTCGAGCTCGGTGAAGCTGGCACCGCGGTAGTCGATGATCCGCCGCGGTACCAGTTCGAGCCCCTCGACCATCGCCGCGGTGTGCTCGCGGCCGTGGGTCTCCACGAAACCGATCACCACATCGGTGCCCCGGGCCAGCCTGCGCTGACCCTCACCCAGCATCTTGTAGGTCTTCCCTACGCCAGGTGCGGCACCGAGGTAGATCCGCAGATACCCGCGACCGCTCCTACTCATGCTTCCGATGATGTCAGCTCGCGGCCAGCGCAGCGTTGAGTGTGACGACATTGACGTACGGTTCGCCGAGGAACCCCAGCGCCCGCCCGTGCGTGTTCTCCTGCACCAACTTGGCCACCTGAGCCACCGACAGCCCCCGCTCCCGCGCGATCCGGTTGATCTGCAAGGCCGCGTACGCCGGGCTGATCGCCGGATCGAGCCCTGAGCCGCTGGCCGTGAGTGCGTCGTCCGGGACCTGAGCCGGGTCGACACCCTCCAACTGCGCGACCTCCTTGCGCCGCTCGTCGATCGCCGCGCGGAGATCGGCGTTGTTGGGCCCGTACTGCGAGGCCGCGCTGGCCTTGCCGTCGTACGACGCCGCGGACGGCCGGGTCTGGAACCACTTCGGGTCGGCGACCATGATCGCGTCGCCCTTGTCGTCCTTCTTTCCACTGTCCATCGTGTACGACTGACCGATCAGGTCGGAAGCGACCTCTTTGCCGTTCACCTTGATGATCGAGCCGTTCGCATTGCCGTGAAACAACAGCTGCGACACCCCGGTCATCGCCAACGGATAGACGACACCGAGCACCACCGTGAAGACCAGCAGCACCCGCGCTGCAACTCCGAATATCCTCATCTGAATCTGACCTTTCACCGAAGACCGGGGATCAAAGAGATCACCAGGTCGAGAAGCTTGATGCCGATGAACGGTGTGATGAGGCCACCAACGCCGTACACGAGCAGGTTGCGGCGCAGCATCGCCGAGGCCGAGGACGGCCGGTAGCGGACTCCGCGAAGTGCGAGCGGAACCAGCGCGACAATCACCAGTGCGTTGAACACGATGGCCGACACGATCGCCGTCTGCGGCGAGTGCAGCTGCATGATGTTCAGCTTGTCCAGCCCCGGGTAGGCCGCCGCGAAGAGCGCCGGCAGGATCGCGAAGTACTTGGCCACGTCGTTCGCGATCGAGAACGTGGTCAGCGATCCCCGGGTGATCAGCAGTTGCTTGCCGATCTCAACGATCTCGATCAGCTTGGTCGGGTTGGAGTCCAGGTCGACCATGTTGCCGGCCTCCTTGGCCGCCGACGTCCCGGTGTTCATCGCGACCCCGACATCAGCCTGGGCAAGCGCGGGCGCGTCGTTCGTACCGTCACCGGTCATCGCGACCAGCCGCCCACCCTCCTGCTCCTTCTTGATCAGCGCCATCTTGTCCTCGGGCGTCGCCTCGGCCAGGAAGTCGTCGACCCCGGCCTCCTCGGCGATCGCTTTCGCGGTCAGCGCGTTGTCGCCGGTGATCATCACGGTCCGGATGCCCATCGCGCGCATCTGGTCGAACCGCTCCCGCATCCCGGACTTCACCACGTCCTTGAGGTGAATCACCCCGAGCGCGCGAGCCGTGCCGCCGACCGCCTCGGCCACGACGAGCGGCGTACCGCCCGAGGCCGAGATGCCGTCGACAATCTCGCCGAGCTGAGGATCCGTCGTACCGCCGTGGGCGTTGATCCAGTTGTTGACCGCCCCGGCTGCGCCCTTGCGGACCTCGCGGTCATCGACGTCGACACCGCTCATCCGCGTCTGCGCGGTGAACTCGACAAAGGTTGCATGAGGCAACTCTCCGGTGTGCCGCTCGCGCAATCCGTACCCAGTCTTAGCCAGTACGACGATCGACCGCCCCTCGGGAGTTTCGTCAGCCAGGCTGGACAACTGGGCCGCGTCGGCCAACTCGGTATCGGTCACTCCGGCTACCGGGATGAACTCGGCCGCCTGCCGGTTGCCCAGCGTGATCGTGCCGGTCTTGTCCAGCAGCAAGGTGTTCACGTCGCCGGCCGCCTCGACCGCGCGACCGGACATCGCGAGCACGTTGCGCTGCACCAGCCGGTCCATACCGGCGATGCCGATCGCGGACAACAGCGCGCCGATCGTGGTCGGGATCAGGCAGACCAGCAGGGCCACCAGGATGATCACGCTCAGATCCACACCGGCGTACTTCGCAAAGGTCGGCAGCGTGACCGTGGCGATCAGGAAGACGATCGTCAGGCTGGACAGCAGGATGTTCAGGGCGATCTCGTTCGGCGTCTTCTGCCGCGATGCGCCCTCGACCAGCGCGATCATCCGGTCGATGAAGCTCTCACCGGGCTTGGTCATGATCTTCACGACGATCCGGTCCGACAGCACCTTGGTACCGCCGGTGACCGCGCTGCGGTCGCCACCGGACTCACGGATGACTGGAGCCGACTCGCCGGTGATCGCCGACTCGTCGACGCTCGCCACACCCTCGACCACGTCACCGTCGCCAGGAATGATCTGCCCAGCCTCGACAACCACCCGGTCGCCGAGCTGCAGCTGAGCCGCCGGGATCTCCTCTTCCCCATCGGAGGTGAGCCGGCGAGCAGTAGTTTCGGTCTTGGCACGACGCAGGGTTTCGGCCTGGGCCTTGCCGCGGCCCTCGGCCACCGCTTCGGCGAGGTTGGCGAACACAACCGTCAGCCAGAGCCACACCACGATCCACCAGGCGAACACGGTGGAGTCGGTGATCGCGATGACTGTCGACGCAACCGCGCCGACCTCGACCACGAACATGACCGGGTTCTTCACCATCACCCGCGGATCGAGCTTGCGCACGGCATCCGGGAGCGAGGTCAAGAGCATCTTGGGGTCGAACAGACCCGAAGACGCCTTCTTCTCGACCGACTTCTCCTGAGCAGCAGGAGGTGGGGTCGTTACGAGCGTGGTCACAGTCCCTCCGCGAGGGGTCCGAGTGTGAGTGCAGGGAAGTAGGTCAGGCCTGTCACGATCAGGACGACGCCGACGAGCATCGTGACGAACAAGGCCTTATGAGTGGGCAGCGTGCCCTGAGTGACCGGTACCGGCTGCTGCTTGGCGAGCGACCCCGCCAGCGCCAGCGCGAACACCATCGGCACGAACCGGCCGAGCAGCATCACGATGCCGAGAGCCGTGTTGTAGAACGGCGTGTTCGCACTGAGCCCACCGAACGCGGACCCGTTGTTGTTACCGGCCGAGGTGAACGCGTACAGCACCTCGGAGAACCCATGCGGGCCGCCGGTGTTGAAGATCGATGCCCGCGCGCTAGCGAGACCCATCGCGAGCGAAGCACCCACCAGTACGACGGTCGGTGTCGCGAGGATGTAGAGCGAGACCAGCTTCATCTCGCGGGCGGTGATCTTCTTGCGCAGGTACTCCGGCGTCCGGCCGACCATCAGGCCGGCGATGAACACGGTCAGTACGGCGAGGACCAGCATGCCGTACAGGCCAGTCCCGGTACCGCCTGGTGAGACCTCACCGAGCATCATGTGGAAGAGCGCCGTACCGCCGCCGAGTGGGGTGAACGAATCGTGCGCCGCGTTGACCGCACCGGTCGACGTACCGGTCGTTGAGCTGGCGAACAGCGCGGAAGCCCATTGACCGAAGCGGGTTTCCTTACCCTCCAGCGAATTCCCGCGGACCTCGAAGAAGGTTGCGGAGAAGGTGAACGCGGCCCACAGCGTGCCCATCACGCCGAGGATCGCGTACCCCTGGCGCTTGTCCTTGACCATCACGCCGAAGGTCCGGGTCAGGCAGACCGGGATGACCAGCAGCAGGAAGATCTCGAACAGGTTCGACAGCCCGTTCGGGTTCTCGAACGGGTGCGCGGAGTTGGCGTTGTAGAAGCCACCACCGTTGGTGCCGAGCTCCTTGATGACCTCCTGACTGGCAACAGGGCCGCCAGGGATCGTCTGCGTCTGGCCGACCACCGAGGTGACCTCGTGCCCACCAGCGAAGTTCTGGACAACGCCAAGAGCAACTAGAGCCAGTGTCCCGATCACGGCGATCGGCAGCAGGACCCGCAGTACTGTCCGCGTCAGATCAACCCAGAAGTTGCCGAGCCGATCGGTCTTGGACCGTGCGAAACCGCGGATCAGCGCGATCGCGACCGTGATCCCGACCGCCGCGGACAGGAAGTTCTGGACGGCGAGTCCGGCGAACTGGACCAGGTGGCCCATCGTCGCCTCGGGCGAATACGACTGCCAGTTCGTGTTCGCCACGAACGACGCCGCAGTGTTGAAAGCCAGCCCGGACGGGACATCCGGCAGACCCAGCGACAACGGCAGGTGACTCTGCACCCGCTGCAGGATGTACAGCAGGATCAAACTGACCGCAGAGAACGCGATCAGCGAGCGGCCATAGACGGCCCAGGTCTGGTCGGCTTTCGAGTCGACCCCGAAAAGCCGGTAGGCTCCCCGCTCGACCCGCAGGTCCGATTCGGAGGTGTAGACCCGCGCCATGTACCCGCCCAGCGGCCGGTAGACCGCGGCCAGGCACACAACCAGGAAGCCGACCTGCAACAGGCCGGCGGCGGTGTCGGACATCAGAACCTCTCGGGGAAGATCAGGGCGGCGACCAGGTAGAGGACCAGAGCCACGGCCACCACCAGCCCGGCGATGTTCTCGGCGCTCACAACTTCTCCACTCCACGCAGCGCGAACCAGACGGCCGCGAACACGACGACGGTGACTGCCAGGTAGATGACGTCAGCCACGACTGCACCTCACATTGCTCATGGCTCCACTGCACACCGCTCGCTGCCTGCTCAGGAGGGTTCTCACAGCTCTCTCACACCCGCCGACGGCTCTCTCACACGTCTCTCTCATACTTACGACGGCAGTAGCCACAACGACTGAGGAAGAACAGCCAGTGACTGATTTGGACACCACGACCGCCCCCACCGAGCAGTTCTTCTCCACTGAGAGCCGCGAGGCCCTCGCCGAAGCCAGCCGTAAGCTCGCTGAGCGCCTCGCGGCCCACACCGAGGCCCTGCTCGCGATGAACGGCTCCGAGGAGCACGACACCCTGGACGAGCAGAACGCTGCTCTCGAGGAGCTCGTCGCCGACTGGAACGACGCCGTCTTCGAGCACACCGGCACCACGCCGCTGCTCCTGGACGACGAGGAAGACGTCGACCCCGAGGAGGAGACCGACGAGGACCACGTGATCAGCGTCGTGTCCCGCTTCGACCTGCGCGTCGTCGACCTGGACACCCTCCTGGAAGCCGGCCGCGCCGCCCAGGAGCGCCACCCCGCCGAGCTCGAAGAGGGCGGCGAGATCGACCCCGTCGAGACCGCCGAGCAGGCCATCTTCGAGATCAGCCGCGAGGTCGGCGAGGCCTGGTTCGAACTCCCCGGCATCGAAATGCTCGCCGGCGCCCGCGCGTACGTCGTACCGGAGGCTCCCTTCGAGCCCCTGGACCCGGACGCAGAGGACATCACCAGCGAGCTCTCCGCCCCGAACGGCATCCCCACCCACGCGGAGTCCTGGGCCTGATCCACGACTCGCGCTGTCGCTGCCGACTCCCCATCCAGCACCGAGAATGATGGGTGAGTCGGCAGTCGAGTGGTGGGGGTGATGTCGATGCCGGATGCCGCTACCTGGACGGCGATCGTGCCGATCGCCTTCGGGTCATCCGTGCTGGGCACATTGGCGGGCAAGCTACTCGACCGCACCGGCGCCCGCGCCGAGCTCATCCGCGACGGCTATGCCGATGCCATCAAGGCACTCAACGCCTGGGGCCACTACCCGGAACGCATCTACCGGCGCGTCGATGACTCACCGGAGACTCTGCTGCGTCTCGAGACCATGGGTGCAGATCTCAAAGCGGCATTGGCCTACTCGACCGGTTGGGTCAGCGGAGAGAGCGCCGAGCTGGGCCGCGTCTACAGCGCCTTGGTCGAACTGCTGCGCGCAGAGGTCACCATCCACGCGCGCCTTGCCTGGGCGCGCCCACCGGCATCGAAGGCCGCCGCGATGAACATCGGCGAACCGCCGTCGGCCCAGGCACTTCCCAACGAGGGCGACGGAGCCACCCCGGCGGAGTGGTTGATCGTCCAGCAGTTCTCGACCTTGATCCAGTACCGCGTCGGCTGGCGGCGCGTGGTCTGGATCCGGCCGCTGCTCCGCCGCCGGCTCGACAAACTGCAGGTCATCGGGCATGCCCGGAAAGCCTTCAGCGAGAGATCTGCCCGGATGCTCAACGGGGACTGGCAATCTGCCCCGTGATGCCCCGCGATCTGCCCTGCCGCTGGGGGTGAAGTGTGGTGAGGCTTGGTTGTCATGACGATTCATGACGAACGCGAGTTCACTGGACGGCTCGAGGCGGCACGGGTGCGGGAGTTACTGCGGCAGTACCTGCCGGAGCCGCCCGCGAGGGTGGCGGATATCGGGGGTGGACAAGAGATTCACTCGCCGGGACTGCGGGCGGACGGGTACGACGTACGGATGCTGGGTCCTCATCCGCGCGAGGCCCAGGACGAGGAGTTCGATGCGGCGTTCCTGCCGGGCCTGATGTACCTCCTGGCTAACGCCGCCGACCGGCGGGCCGCTCTGCAGGAGGCGGTGCGCGTCACGAGGTACGGCGGCTTCGTGGCTGCCGTCGCGATCAACCGGACCGCGGCCAGGTCGGCGCGGACGGCCTACCACTCAGTCGCGCAACTGCGATCCGAGCTGATGGGCGCCGGCCTCCGCGCAGTCGAAATCCACGGTCTGAGCGGACCGGGCGACTGGCTGAGCGTCATGGTCGACAGTCACTACAGCGGTTTGTCGCTACCGGACAGCGATCCGGCACCGCTGCAGGCTGCTCTCGAGTGCGCGCGCCTCGGCGACTGGCGACCCGACCTGGTCCAGTCGAGTCCGCTCCTGCTCGGGGTCGGTCAGCGTGATTGAGCACTCGGTCGACGAGATATCCGCACAGGACGAAGAGGACGAGTGCGAGGGCATGGACAGCGATCTGGACCAGCAGCATGTCTCCATGGTTCTGTTCGGCGACCGCGGGAGACAGTGGCGAGAATGCCGTTCTTCGATAGATTGTGGTCATGCATCGAGTGGCGGTGGTAGTGGCGGATCGATCGGCTGCGCTGGATGTGGCGATTCCGGCGCAGGTGTTCGGGACAGCGCGCGCGTTGGAGAAGGCGCCGGGCGAGCTGTGGGGGGACCGCCTGTACGACGTCATCGTGTGTGGTGAGCGGCCAGGGGCGACGATGTCGGGGCCGGGCGGGCTCGACTTGTTCACGATGACGGCGCCCTACACCTACGAGGACGCCCGGACGGCAGACACGATCATCGTGCCCGGCGGGGACAACGTGAGTTGTCCCTCGGCCGAACTGGTGGAGTTGCTGCGGGACGCACATGCGCGCGGGGTGCGGATCGCGTCGATCTGCGGCGGTGCACTGGTGCTCGCTGCGGCCGAGCTGCTGGACGGGAAGATCGCGGCCACACACTGGACGACGGCCGACGCGCTGGGTGAGCGGTTCCCGGAGGTGCAGGTGGACGCGAGCGTCCTGTTCGCCGACTGCGGCAACGTCCTGACCTCGGCGGGGGCAGCGACCGGGTTCGACCTGTGCATGCACATGGTGCGCAAGGACTTCGGGGCGGCCGTCGCCGCCGAGGCTGCCCGCCACATCGTGTTGCCGCCGCAGCGGGACGGTGGGCAGGCCCAGTTCATCGTGCATCCGGAGCCCGGTCCGGACTGCGGTTCACTGGAGCCGACGATGCGCTGGATCCGGGAGAACCTCGCCGAACCGATCACGCTGGCCGGCATGGCGGCGTACGCGACCGTCAGTCCGCGGACCCTCAACCGCAAGTTCCGTGAACAGACCGGTACGACGCCACTGCAGTGGCTCCTGCGGCAGCGCATCCAGCACGCGCAGGAGCTACTGGAGACCACGACGATCCCGATCGAGGAGATCGCGCAGCACTGCGGGTTCGGTACGGCGATCAACATGCGCCAGCACTTCACCCGCCAGGTGCGGACCTCCCCGATCGGTTATCGCAGAGCGTTTCAGTCGATCGGGCGGAGTTCGTCGGCGTAGGAGACGGAGACTCGGCGGAGGACGTTGTCCTTGACGGAGTACTGGCCCATGCGCCACAGCGGGGGGCTGTAGGCGTGGACGCTGACGCTGCCTTTGTCGCGGCCGACCATGCGGTGGATGTGGTCGGGGCCGAAGCCGTAGACGGCGCCGGCGGGGACTTCGGTCTCGATGGAGTCGGCGCCGATGGCGAGGTTGTGTTCGACGAGGGTTCCCTTGGCGACGGCTACGGCACCGGAGGAGGTGTCGTGGTCGTGCCAGCCGGTGTCGTTGACGGGGGTCCAGCAGATCAGCCAGACGTCGACGTTCGCGTCGCGGTGCAGGGAGGCGAACACGCGCTCGTCGTCGCTGTAGGCGACCTTGTCCTCCCACAGGTGCGGCTGGGCGGCGATGGAGGACGCCAGCTCGGCGAGTTCCTGCGGGCTGAGGTCGCGGCCGGGAAGGTTGTCCAGCGACTGACAGTTGTTGAGATCCACTAAACGGCTGGGTTGACGTGCCGGGACGACGGGTGCGTCGATGGGCTGAGCAGTCACTGCACTCCCCTCTCAGGAGATGGACGGCCGGCGCTGGGGTCTCCCCCGAACAGCAACCGGTGTGGGTTGTTGTGGCGGATCACCGCGGTTGCGGCGGCGCCTTGGCGGAGGTCGACGAGTCCGGCGTACGGCCGGTCGGTGCCATGCACGACCTGGTCGATACCGAGGACTCGCGCGACCGCGTCGATTCCCTGCGGGCCATAGCTCGAGGTGTCGACGTACAGGTTGGTGTCGATGGTGCCGAGGCGGCCGCCGCGGGCGGTCAGGCGCTCGTGGTGCACGGGGGCGAGGCCGGCTGCGGCCGCGAAGCAGATCCGCAACCGCGGGAACTCACGGCGACCGCCATACGCGTGCCAGGCCCACCATGCGGCCTGCAACTGCTGGCTGTAGTCGACCACCGGCGCCCACCACCCCGGTACGTCGCCCGCTGGCTCGGCGATCCCGGGGTGCACGAGCACCGGCCGGTCCCAGCCTTCGGCAAGCGACAGCAGATCCCCGTACGACGACCACCCGGCCGGCGTGGTGAGCACATGCGCCGGAAGCTGGATCCCGAGGAAGCCCTGGTCCAGAAGCGTCTTCGCCTCATCGAGGTCCGGCTCGGGTAACCGCACCGAGGCCCAGGCCCGAAAGGGTTGGGGCATGGCCGCTGCCCCGGTGTGCCATGCCCCGAACAGCGCATCGTCGCCCAGCGACTCGATCCCGAGTGCACACGACAGCGAGATCGCGGCGATCTCGGTCCCGAGCTCACGCTCGATCGCAACCCGCGTCTCGACGTCATGCGCCGCCGGATCAACGTCGTACGGCGGCTCGGTCGCGGTGTGCAGCGTCCAGCCATCGAGGTACGGCGGCTCGGTCCGGGCGCGGAGGCGGTCGAGGAACTCGGCCGGCCAGAGGTGCTGGTGGATGTCGATCACAGCTCCTCCTTCCGGCCGGATACCTGACGGGCCAATTTTGTTTGATCAGATTGAAGCGCTTCAGTACATGAAGAGTGAAGCGCTTCAAAGCCTTGGTTGTCAAGTTTTTGTCCGAGGGCCGGGCTAGGGTTCAGACCATGCCCGGAAGCCGACGGCCGACCCTCAAAGACATCGCCGCCGACACCGGCCTGTCGATGGCTGCGGTGTCGTACGCGCTGCGTGGTCTGCATGGAACTCCGGAGACCCGGCAGCGAGTGCAGGAATCCGCTGAGCGACTCGGCTACTCCGCCGATCCCGTGGCCCGCGCCCTGGCTTCCGGCAAGAGCGGTTCGATCGGCGTGCTCTGCGCATCCCTCGAGGACCTGTGGCAGCAGCGCCTGGCGGCCGCGCTCGGCCGCGAGCTCCTCGCCCCCGACCGCAACGCCTGGATCATCGACTCCGCCGGCGACGCCGCTCGCCAGCTCGAGCTGGCTCAGCACCTGGTCGACCACCGTGCCGACGCGATCGTGGTGATCCCGATCGACCCCTCCGCGCCGGGATGGGCCACGATCGCTCAGCAGGCCCCGGTGATCGCGATCGGCGACGCACTGGCCGGCGCGAAAGCGAAGTCCGAGGTGGTCTTCGACAACGAGACCGGCGTCAGCGTCGCGCTGCAGCGGCTGGCCGATGCCGGCCACCGCGAGGTCGCCGTGCTCAGCCCAACCCTGCGCGCCGAGATCGACCGCCCGGCGGAGGAGATTGCTCAGCGCGTCGCGGTCGACCTCAAGCTCAAGATCCGGATCGTGCAGTGCCCGCACGACCTGCCCGGCGCCACCGAGGTGGCCCGCAAGCTGCTGACCTCGGCGCCGCGCCCGACCGGCATCTTGGCGCTCGCCGATTCGATGGCCTTCGGGGTGTACGCCGCCAGCCGTGAGCTCGGCCTCCGCGTCCCCGAGGACGTTTCGCTGCTCGGCTACGACGACCAGCCGCTCTCGCAGTTGCTCACGCCGCCGCTGTCCAGCTTCCACTGGCCCTTGGACGACCTGGTCACCGACGTGGTCGCCCGCGTCACCGCCACGGTCGATACCAACCGCCGCGTCCGCCGCACCACCGTCGTACCGACCTTGATCGAGCGTGGTTCGGTCGCCGCTCCGCCCACCTGAGCGGAGCGGCGACCGACCACTCCCTGCATCCACCCTTTGAAACTAAACCAAGTCACTGCACTTACTTGTCCGGTCCCAGAATGTGGATACCGGCAACGAACCCCCGCGAGCGGGCGTCTCACCAGACCACACGAGCAAGGGGGCTGGTGCGATGAAGGTTCTGCTCGCCATCGCGGGCGTGGTCGCGGTCTGGGGCACAGCGACGGTGCTGGTCGTCGACAAGTTCAACGATCCGGACGGTGCGGACACCCCGCAGATAGCTGCCGACAGCGCGCTCCAGGCACTGTCCGCACAGGACAAGGACGGGTTGCTCAAGGTGGCAGACCCCGACCTCAGCGGACGTGAGCAAGCGGCCCGACGGCTGATCGACCAGTGCCGCGGATCGGATTTCAGCGGAGCTCGCGTCACAGTCCTCCGCAGCGAACTCGCCGACTACCTCGCCTCTGGCATTGTCACCGTCCCCCACGGCCAGAGTGCATGCCGTGAGTTCGACCTGGAGGTACGGCGGCGGAACGGTGGCTGGTTCCTTTCGCTGGCGACGCCCGAGCCGAACCCCAACCCGCTCCCCACCGCCGCGACCAACCGGTAACGCAGCTGTGGCGGCCACCCAGCAAGGTGACCGCCACAGTCAGTGGTGCAGGACTACTACTTGTTGCCGAAGACCTGGAGCTCGGTCATGTCGGTGAACCGGCAGCCGCCGAAGGCGCCGGCCGGGCAGTTGTTCGCGAAGTCCGGAACCTGCGGGCTGAGCATCCAGAACCGCACGTACTGAACGCCGGTGGCGTTGGCGGTCGGGGCCAGCTCGGTGTACTTGCCGCGGTTGGCGGCGGTGAACTCACCCTCCTGGGCGGTCGCCCAGGTCTGACCGTCGGCCGAGGTCTCGATCCGGTACTTGCCGGTCGAGGCGCTGCCTGGGTCGCCACAGGTGTTCGACGGGTCGACCGAGAACTTGGTGACCGTGACCGGCGCACCCAGCTTGATGTCGACGTGCTTCGGGATCATCACACCGGACGGCGCACCGGCGTCGTTACCGGTGGTGCTGCCCCAGCCAGTGCCCTGGCTGCTGTTGATCGCGTACGCCGGCCCACACTGCGGGCTGAAGTCCGGACCGTTGAAGCCGACCACCGCGGCGCCACCCGAGCTTGCTGCCCAGTTGTGCCGCGGTGCGAAGTTGGCTGTCGTGCCGCCGGCCTTGACGGTCAGCGGAGCGGTCAGCACCTCGAGGCCCGGACCGGAGACAACGAACTTGCCGTAGGTGCCAGGAGCGACACCGGTGATCTTGTACTTGCCGGCGGCATCCGTCGTCGCGGCGTAGTCACCGGCATAGCCGGAGGCATGACCGCCGACGAAGACCAGCGCGCCCGGCACCGGAGCGCCGGTGTCCTTGTCCGTCACAACGCCGGTGACCGTGGTCGTGGCGCCTGTCGGCGGCTTGTGGAAGTCCTCGATCGGGAACGGGTCGCCGCCGTCCAGGACACCGGCGAACCAGCCCATGCCGCGGTTGGCGAAGACCTGCCAGATGATGCCGGCGTTCTTGCCGCCGCTGGCGACCAGGTCGGCCTGCACGATCGCGTTACGCATGTCGAGCATCGTCGGGTCGGCCGGCGACAGCTCCATCGCGCGGGTGATGATGCTCAGCGCGTAGGCACGGCCGAAGCGCTCTCGCAGGTCCCACAGCGTCTGGGCCCAGACTTCACCGGAGGCGTGCACCTCGGGCGCACCGCCGATGGTCGGGAAGTCGCCGTACGTGTAGCCGCCCTTCGAACCGTCGGGCTGGATGCAGTTCGGGCTGACGGCCTTGACGCGGCAGTCGATCGCCTGGGTCCGGAACAGACCGCCGTGGCCGACGTACTTGCCCTCGAGGATCTCACCGGGACCGGTGGTGTCCTTCTCCAGGTTGTGCGCGACCAGGTAGTCCATCGCGTAGAAGTCGCTCCACGCCTCGCCCATCGAGCCGGCCTGGATGCTGTTCAGCGTTCCGTTACCGGTGGCGTCGACCACGAGGCGGTTCGACAGACCGTGGGTGTACTCGTGGTACAGGATGCTGGCGTCGTTCGACGAGCTGCTCGGGATGTAGCCGCCGGACGGGTCCTGGAACAGGTACATCTGCATGGTCGGCGGGGTGCCGTCCGGCGGAGTGTTCATGTTCGCGTTGTTCATGTGGTTGGCGTCCGGGCCACCGTCCGCACCGGTCCCCGCGCCGTCGAGCGCGTTCAGCAGGACCGGGTCGCCGCCGTCGGCGTCGAACGAGCCGGCCGCCTTGGTGAAGCTGATCGGCGGCTTGGCCAGCCAGTCGTGGAAGTTGCTGGCCAGGTAGAAGCCGTTGGTGACGTCCTGGTTCATGTTCGTCTTCCAGGAGTCCGGCTTGGCCGGGTCCCAGGTACAGACGAACACCGCCGAGCAGAACGTCGACGAGCTCTGGAACGGAACGATCTTGTACTGACCGCCGGTCGGGGTGCCCGGCACGTTGACGGTCTCACCGGTGTTCGGCTGGTTGTCGTCGTTGATGTCGGCCCAGGCCGCGACCGAGGTGCCCTCGAGCAGCGTCTTGGCGTTCTTCGGCAGCCACTTGTTGTAGATCAGGTTCTCGACGCGCTGGGTGCCGCCCTTGGCAGCGCCCGGGTAGTTGTCCTGAACCAGGGCGTCGCCGTTGCCGGCGCTGGACAGGTCACGCCGGTACAGCAGCGCGCCGGTCTGGGCGTCGATGACGTGGGTGTAGACCTTGGTGCCGCCGGCGTTGACGTACGTCATCCAGCCCTTGCGCAGGCCGTCTGCGGTGTGGAACCAGACCTGCTTGGCGGTGTCGCCGTTGGTCCACTTGACGTCGTTGCCGGTCGTCTTCGCGGTCGCCGTGGCGGCGGTCGCGTCGATGTCGTCGGCAGCCTTGGTCCGGGCCTGGTCGGCGGAGACCGCCGGGTCGGCCGAGCGCGCCTGCGCCTGGGCGGTCAGTCCGGCCACGGGCGAGCCCATGATCGAGATCAGCTCGCCGTGCTTGGTGACGTTGGCCTTCAGGCCGTTGCCGAACACCTCCGTGCCGTCGACCACCTGCGACCAGAAGACGTGGTGGATGCCGAGATCGTCGACGTAGTCCTTGCGCAGCTTCAGCGTCGCCAGGTCGGCGGTCGTGAGCTTGAAGACCTCCGGGTGCGCCTTCACGTAGGCGAGCACAACGTCCGGCGCCTTCTTGGCGCTGCGGCCGGTCAGGAAGCCGTTCAGCTTCGTGACCTGCGCCGGGGTGCCGGTGTTCGGGTCGATCTCGGCGACACCCTGGATGCCGAGCGAGTCGCGGAACTTCTTCGACGCTGCGGACTCCTTGCCGGCCACCTTGGCGGCGCGGTCGTAGGTGGTCTTCGCGTTCGGCGTCCGGGCGTCGTAGTTGCCCTTCCGCTCCTTGCTCAGGTTCTTGTCGGCCGAGGCCGCCTTACCCTCGCCGGGACCGGCGGTCGGGGCCGCGGTCGCGCCGCCGGCAGCGGCGGTGACGGCCAGCAAGGTGGCGGCGGAGACCGCGGTAGCTGCGAAGAGCCCCCGCCGTCTGCGTGATGTGCTCAAAGAACGCTCCAGAAAATGTTGACAGCGCGAATCGCCCTCCGCGACCCGTCCGGGCCCGACCTTAGGCCCGCAAACGGCACCGGGGAAGAGATATCCCCGGAATGGCGCGGAGACGAGGGTTGTCCTTCGTGAGCGAAACACTACTGAAGACAACAGACAAAAGGGCGTAACTGAGCGGCCGAGCCCTAATCGCGGTAAGGGCCCGGCCGCTCATTCAACGGGTTCCCTAGAAGGCGCCAGCTCCGTTCGGGGTACCCAGTCCGGTCGGCCCGTCCCAGCCGGTGCGCGCGTTGCACCACTGGGTTGTCGGGCAACTTCCGTTGCTGCCGGTGGTTACGTCGAACAGCGAGCCCGGGTGTGCGTAGGGCAGCGCGTTCGCGTAGCCGGCGGTGTTGCCGGACAGTGCGTAGACCGCGGCAATGATCGGCGCGGCCTCACTGGTCCCGCCGAACTGTGCCCAGGTCGACGCCGTCTTGCTGGTCGGGTAGTAGACCGCCATCCCGCCCTTGCCCGGGTCGGCCGCGGCCGACACATCGGCCATCGCCCGCTTCGAGCAGCCGGTGCCGAACGAGGCCGCCGCGCTCAGAGCAGTGTTGTACGTCGAACAACCCGAACCGGCGCCGTCCCACACGGACTCGCTCCAGCCGCGAGAGTTGCTCGCGGCAACAAGCGACGTACCGCCGACTGCTGTCGTGTACGACGAGGAGGCCGGGTAGCTGCCCCCTTGATAGCCGTCGTCACCGGTCGACGCGGTGACCGCGATGCCCGGGTGGTTGTAGTACGTGCCGTAGTCGCTGTCGGAGGCGTCGCCACCGCCGTAGCTGTTGGAGATCGCCACGACACCGGCCTGCTTGGCCGCCGTCTGCACCGCCGTACCGAGGTCGGCAAAGCTCGCCGACTTCGCCTGTACGACGAGGATCTTCGCATCCGGAGCTGCGGCCGAAACCGCGTCGACGTCGAGTGCTTGCTCACCGGCCCAGCCGACATTGAACGTCGGCAAGGTGGTCCCGCCGGTCTGGTTGATGATCCGCAGACAGCCGTTGGCCGTCGTACAGGAGGACAGGCCGAACTGGGAGCGGTAGACACCGAGGTCGCGTTCCAGGTTCGGATAGCCGTACGCGTCGACGATCGCGACGGTTCGGCCGGCGGCTTTCAGGCCATCGAGCTTGTATGCGTCCCGCAGACCGGTGGGGGTGAGTCCGGTGGCCGGCGGTGCGGCCGTTGCGGGGGTGACGCCGTTGCTCGCGACCAGTTTGATCGCGTGGCAGCTCGCGGTGTGCTTGGCCTTGGCGGCCGAACACACTTGCGCCGCGTGCTTCCCGGCGGTGTAGGGGGTGATCGGGGCTGCGTAAGCCCCTGTTGCTGCGGTCAGTCCCGCGACGGCCAGTGCGCCGGCGCCCAGGGCGGACACGAGAATCCGTTGCCTCAACAGAACTCCTCGAGTGGGCAGGTCGCCGCCCCGGAAAACCTCATCGGAAGGGCGGCGACCGACAGTTGGTTGGTGCTCGAATCGTCCGCCCGGCCACGGATCGGAAGCCAGCGATTACGCCTCTGACAAATGTCATGGGCGCACCCGTGACACCCGCCCCGAAACACCCCGGTTTTCCCCGTGAATCCGGCAATCTGCCTGATCGGGAAAACACTGAAGGATTCCCCGCGTCTTTCCGGAGAATGGGCGCATGTCCCTCGCCGATCGCGCTCACACCCTGCAATCCGAAGCTCACCAACTGTTCACCGAACTAGACCTCGGTACGGCGTTCCCTTGGCCGCCGACGCTCATCGGCAGCGCCCGGTCCGGGCTGATGGCGACGCGCGACCTGGACGTCATGTTCGACGCCCCCGACGCGACCGGCCCCACCGTCCTGAGCGGGCTCACCACCCTCGCGCAACGGGTTCAACTCGAGTCCATCGACTTCCGCGACGAACGCGCCGACCGGCGGCCGACCCCGGCGATCACCGACGAGCGGTACTACGCCGTACTGCACACGGCGACCTGGAAGATCGACCTGACCTTCTGGCTGCACGTCGTCGACCGCCCGCACGTCGAGTACGCCGAGCGGGTCGCGGCGGCAACCGATGAGCAGCGGCTAACCATCCTGCGACTCAAGGAGAGCGGCCTAGACAGCACGATGATCTACAACGCCGTACTGGATCTGTAGCTGCAGAAGAGTGCCGGCCGCCCGGCAACGCCACCGGACGGTCGGCACCCGCTTCAGAGGAGTCCTAGAGCCTCGGACTCCTGGTCGGTGAAGAGGCGGGAGCGGATCAGGAAGCGAACGCCCTCGGGCGCCTCGACCGAGAATCCGCTGCCCCGCCCCTTCACGACGTCGACAGTGAGCTGCGTGTGTTTCCAGTACTCGTACTGAACGGCCGACATCCAGAAGCCGATCGGCTGATCGAGCCCCTCGACCATGAGGTTGCCGAGGTGCACGTCAGCCGGACCGGTCCGGAACTCGCCGTCGGGAAAGCACATCGGCGAGCTCCCGTCGCAACACCCGCCCGACTGATGGAACATCAGCGGACCGTGCGTCTCGGTGAGGCTGCGGAGCAAGTCCTCCGCAGCCGCACTGAGCAGAACCTTCGCGACCACGATCAGAAGAACCCGAGCTTGTCCGGGCTGTAGCTGACCAGCAGGTTCTTGGTCTGCTGGTAGTGGTCGAGCATCATCTTGTGGTTCTCGCGGCCGATGCCGGAGTTCTTGTAGCCGCCGAACGCCGCGTGCGCCGGGTAGGCGTGGTAGCAGTTCGTCCAGACGCGGCCGGCCTGGATCTCGCGACCGGCCCGGTACGCCGTATTGATGTCGCGCGACCAGACTCCCGCGCCGAGACCGTACAAGGTGTCGTTGGCGATCTTCATCGCGTCGGCGTAGTCGTCGAACCGGGTCACCGAGACGACCGGGCCGAAGATCTCCTCCTGGAAGATCCGCATCTTGTTGTCGCCCTCGAAGATCGTCGGCTGGATGTAGTACCCACCCGCCAGATCGCCGGACTGCTCGAGCCGCTCGCCACCGGTGATCACCTTGGCACCTTCGGCCTTGCCGATGTCGATGTAGGCGAGGATCTTCTCGTACTGGTCGTTGCTCGCCTGTGCCCCGATCATCGTGTCGGTGTCGAGCGGGTTGCCGGTCTTGATCGCCTGCGTGCGCGCGGTCGCGTCGCCGAGGAACCGGTCGTAGATCGACGACTGGATCAGCGCCCGCGACGGGCAGGTGCAGACCTCGCCCTGGTTCAGCGCGAACATCGTGAAACCCTCGAGCGCCTTGTCGTAGAACGCGTCGTTGGCGGCCGCGACATCGTCGAAGAAGATGTTCGGGCTCTTGCCACCGAGCTCCAGCGTCACCGGGATGATGTTGTCCGAGGCGTACTGCATGATGAGCCGGCCGGTCGTGGTCTCACCAGTGAACGCGACCTTGGCAATTCTGTTGCTAGAGGCAAGCGGTTTGCCGGCCTCGACGCCGAAGCCGTTGACCACGTTGAGGACACCCGGCGGCAGCAGGTCCGCGACCAGCTCGAGCCAGACGTGGATCGACGCCGGGGTCTGCTCGGCCGGCTTCAGCACGATCGCGTTTCCGGCCGCCAGGGCCGGCGCCAGCTTCCAGACCGCCATCAGGATCGGGAAGTTCCACGGGATGATCTGCGCGACGACGCCGAGCGGCTCGTGGAAGTGGTAGGCGATCGTGTCGTCGTCGATCACCGAGACGGACCCCTCCTGGGCCCGCAACGCCCCGGCGAAGTACCGGAAGTGATCGATCGCGAGCGGGATGTCGGCGGCCAGCGTCTCGCGCACTGCCTTGCCGTTGTCCCAGGCTTCGGCCACCGCGAGCAGTTCGAGGTTGGCCTCCATCCGGTCGGCGATCTTGTTCAGGATGTTCGCCCGTTCGGCCGGTGAGGTGCGGCCCCAGGCAGGCGCGGCACCGTGGGCGGCGTCGAGTGCGCTCTCGACGTCGTCCGCCGTACCGCGGGCGATCTCGGTGAAGGTCGCACCGGTGACCGGTGTCGGGTTCTCGAAGTAGCCGCCCTTGGCGGGCGGGACCCACTCACCACCGATGAAGTGGTCGTAGCGGGATTTGTAGGTGACCGGGCTTCCATCCTGCCCAGGAGCTGCGAAGATCGTCATAGGTCCTCCTTGGGATACCTGACGTGGACCGGAATCTACGGAGTGCGACGTTGCATCGACGTTGCACCGACGAGGTGAGGCGATGGACGCGGGCGACCGGGCGCGCAAGTTGAGCGCGCTGTACGACGAGGTGCTCGGTGGTCACCGGGTGCCCGGAGCACCGCGCCCGCTGGTCGCTGCGTCGTGGGAACGCTCACTCGCCGCCGCAGTCGACCCCGAGCTGGATGCGCCCCCGATGGTCGTCGACCTCGACCTGTTGGAGGCGCTCCGGGCCGACCACCCGCTGCATGCGGTGCTGCCGGTGTTGCGGCAGACGCTGACCACGATCGCCGACGAGGCGTCGCACATCATGATCATCACCGATGCCCAGGGGACGATCCTGTGGCGCGAAGGATCAGCCGCCGTCCGGCGTCAGGCCGACCGGATCGCCTTGTCCGAAGGAGCGATCTGGTCCGAGGACCAGATCGGCACCAACGGGATGGGAACGGCGCTCGCTACCGGCCAGCCCGTGCAGATCCACTCCGCCGAGCACCTCGTCCGCCGGATCCACGAATGGACCTGCGCGGCCGCACCGGTGCACGACCCCGACACCGGCAAATTGATCGGCGCCGTCGATGTCTCCGGTCCGCTGCGCACAGTCCATCCCGCGATGGTCGCGTTGGTGACGGCCGCAGCCCAGCTCGCCGAGGGCCAACTGCGAGTCCGGATGGCTGCGGCCGACGAGATGCTGCGCGCCCGCAACATGCAGCACCTGGTCGCGCTCGGCGATGCACCCGGCGCGCTGCTCACCCCGAGCGGCCGAGTGCTCGCCGTCCAGCCACTCGAGTGGCTGCCGAAGCGACTGGTTGTGCCACCCGGGACCGACCGGATTGATCTCGGCGACGGCCGTGAAGGCCTGATCGAACCCCTCGACGAGGGCTACCTGCTCCGCATCCCCGGTACGCCGATCCGCCGTACCCGACCGTCATTGCGCCTGAAGCTGCTCGGCGCCGGTCAGCCACTGGCCGTCGTCGGCGGTCGCGAGATCAAGCTGACCTTGCGCCGGGCCGAGGTGCTGACACTGCTCCTCCTGCACCCAACCGGGCTGACCGCTGAGCAACTGATGCTCCAGCTGTACGGCGACGAGGGCAATCCGACGACCGTCCGGGCCGAGATGCACCGGCTGCGGAACCTGCTCGGCGGCGGAGTCCTCGACACCAAGCCGTACCGGATCATCGCCGATGTCACCGGCGACATCACCGACGTACAGAAGGCAATGCACCGCGGTGATCTGCGGACCGCGGTCGACCTCTATGCAGGCCCGCTGCTCACCCGCTCCGATGCCCCGGCTCTGCGCGCCGAGCGCGACGAACTCGACGCCACCCTGCGCCACGCCGTCCTCGACTCCGCGGACATCGAGCTGTTGTGGCGATTCGCTCAAACCTCAACAGGAGCAGAGGATCTGGAGATTTTCGAGACCTTGGAAGCGAACCTGCCGCCGGCCGATCGCCGCCGCGCCGCCGTCGCCGCCCGCCTCCACCGCCTCGCCGACTGACCTTCAGTGTTCCAGTCGCACGGCCGGTGAGCACGAC
This sequence comes from Kribbella antibiotica, assembly GCF_004349055.1. Classification (GTDB taxonomy): domain Bacteria; phylum Actinomycetota; class Actinomycetes; order Propionibacteriales; family Kribbellaceae; genus Kribbella; species Kribbella antibiotica. The sequence continues at coordinate 16,040 of NZ_SMKX01000062.1, read as the reverse complement.
AGCGATCGGCGGCACGTGATGTCGCCGTACGGGCTTCACTCGCGGCCGATGAGAATCCACAGGTAGTCGCGGTTCTTGACCGGGAAAGTCGCGGTCTTGCTGCTGAGTTCCTTGGTCTTCTTGCAGTCGGACGTGGTGTAGCGCCAGCGGACGACCTGGACGCGCCAGGATTGCTTGAGCTGGTGGAGGCGGCGGATCTTTCCGGCCGGGACCTCGGCGGTGTACGACCAGGCCTGCGAGACCGAGTGCGACTTGCCGACGGTCTTGGCGTATTTGCTCTGGATGTCCGCGATCACCAGCGGGATGCTCACCCCGAGGTCACCGGTCCAGGCCGAGTTCGACTCCGAGGTCGTTGTCTTCTGGTAGGTGATCCGGCCCGGGCCCTCGAGCCACTCGCTGTAGAGGTTCGTCCCGACGTACACCTCCTTACCGCCGCGCGTGTACCAGTAGACCACCTTGGTGTCGCACTTCTTCGCGACCCGGACCTCCGGGTCGACCGACGCACTCGCCGTACCCGCGCCCGGTACCAGCAACCCACTCGCCAGCACCGCGCCTGCGACCGCTGCCCTCTGAAAACGCATCTCGTTCTCCCGTGAAATCATTTCCATCCCTGCATTCGCAGTGGTTGGAAACCTACGGATTGGTCTACTCGATAGGCAATGAGTTCTTCGTAACGCTCTGTGTAGGTTTGTTCACAGTCACATCTCACGCGTGACGAGCCCGACACCGACATGACTGATCGGTAACCAACCAATAACATCGCTGGTATGCAGATCCTCGCCATCATCGTCTCGCTCGCGATCGCCGTGGTCGGCGTCGCGTTGTTCGGCAAGACGATCGGGCACATCGTGTCCGTCATCAGACTGGGTCAGCCCGCTCCCGGCCGTACCGACCAGCCGGGGCTGCGAAGCCTCACGCTGGGCAAGGAGACCCTCCTCCACACCCGGATGCTGCAGTGGAGCCATATCGGCATCCTGCACTGGTTCGTGGCGTTCGGTTTCCTCGGGCTGGTGCTGAGCCTGGTGACCGCGTTCGGCCAGCTGTTCGACGCGCACTTCGCGCTGCCGATCATCGGGCACTGGTTCGTCTTCGAGTGGGTCAGCGAGTTCCTGACCTGGACCGGCCTGATCTCGATCATCGGCCTGGTGGTGATCCGGCTGCGTGCGCTGCCCCGGGGGGAGAAGGGCCGGTACAGCCGGTTCTTCGGCTCCACTGCGTGGCAGGCGTACTACGTCGAGTACACGATTCTCGGCGTACTGATCTGTATCGCACTGCTGCGCGGCCTGGAGTACTCGCTCGGCGCGGGCAGCAAGTTCCACTTCCCGACCACCTTCTGGGTCGGCGACCTGCTGTTCAGCGGACTGTCCGAGCACGCGCTGGAGAACACGGTCTACCTGGTCGCGATGATCAAGATCCTGATCTCGTTCGCGTGGATGATCACCATCTCGCTGAACGCGACCATGGGTGTTGCCTGGCACCGGTTCACCGCGTGGCCGAACATCTGGTTCAAGCGTGATGCCGATGGCGGTACGGCGCTGGGTGCGCTGCAGCCGATCATGGTCAAGGGCGAGGCGATTGACTTCGAGAACATCGAGGAGCTCGACGAGGACGCGGCCCTCGGCGTCGGCAAGATCGAGGACTTCACCTGGAAGGGCCTGCTCGACTTCACGACCTGCACCGAGTGCGGTCGCTGCCAGTCGCAGTGCCCGGCCTGGAACACCGACAAGTCGCTGTCGCCCAAGCTGATCATGATGAACCTGCGCGAGCACGCGTACGCGAAGGCGCCGTACCTGCTGGCGTCCGAGGACGAGCGCAAGTCGCTGTCCCAGCTGGTGCTCGACGAGCAGGAGAAGCCGCTGGTCGGCCCGGCCGATGTCGCGGTCATCGACGAAGAGGCCTTGTGGGCCTGTACGTCGTGCGGTGCCTGCGTACAGCAGTGTCCGGTCGACATCGAGCACGTGGACGCGATCATGGACATGCGCCGCTACCAGGTGCTGATCGAGTCGTCGTTCCCGTCCGAGCTCAACGGGCTGTTCAAGGGCCTGGAGAACAAGGGCAACCCGTGGAACATGAGCCCGTCCGGCCGGATGGACTGGGCCAAGGACCTGCCGTTCGAGGTCAAACAAATCGGCGGCACGGCTGAAACTGACCCAGAGACGCTGGCCGAGGTCGAGTACCTGTTCTGGGTCGGCTGCGCCGGCGCTTATGAGGACCGCGCGAAGAAGACCACGCAGGCCGTGGCCGAGCTGCTCAACATCGCCGGCGTTTCGTTTGCAGTGCTCGGTGATGGCGAGACGTGTACCGGTGACCCGGCGCGGCGGTCCGGCAACGAGTTCGTCTTCCAGCAGCTGGCGATGCAGAACGCGGAGGTCTTCAAGGAGACCGGCGCGAAGAAGGTCGTCTCCACCTGCGCACACTGCTTCAACACGTTGAAGAACGAGTACTCGCAGCTCGGCGTCGAGCTCGACGTCATCCACCACACCCAGCTGCTCAACCGGCTGGTCCGCGAAGGCAAACTGACCCCGGTCGCTCCGGCCGACAGCACGCTCAACGGCCAGAAGATCACCTACCACGACCCGTGCTACCTGGGTCGCCACAACCAGGTGTACGACGCCCCGCGCGAACTGCTCGAAATCATCCCGGGCGCCGAGTACGCCGAGATGCCGCGGAACAAGACGAAGTCGTTCTGCTGCGGTGCCGGTGGCGCGCAGATGTGGATGGAAGAGAAGGTCGGCACCCGGATCAACATGAACCGGACCAACGAGGCCGTCGAGACCGGCGCCGACAAGATCGCCACCGGCTGCCCGTTCTGCCGCGTGATGCTGTCCGACGGCCTCACCGCCAAGCAGGCCGACGGCACTGCGCGCGAGGAGGTGGAGGTGCAGGACGTCGCCCAGCTGCTGCTCGCCTCGGTGAAACGTGGCTAAGTAGTCCTCCGCGATTGCAGCAACGTGCAATTTCCTTCCTTGTCAGGTGGTTCAGACCTTAAGCTCCGAGGTTTGAACCACCTGGGAGGGAATCGCACCATGAAGTTCCGCGCCGCCGTCGCCACGGCCGCCGTCGTACCCCTGGCCCTCGGCCTCGCCGCCTGTGGCGGCAACGAGAAGCCGGCCGCCGTGCCGCCGCCGACACCGACACCGACCACCGTCGCCAGCAGCGAGCCGTCCAAGACCGTCGAGACGCCGATCGCGCCGCCGGCCGTCGTCCGCCTGAACCGCGTCACCTTCGTACCGGAGATGAACTCCGCGCTGACCAAGGCGACATCGTGGCGCACGTTCGCCACGATGAAGGGCAACGGCCAGACGCTGATGACGATCCGTGGTGTCCAGAGCGTCAAGCCGGCCGCCATGTCGATGGAGATGACCGGCGCGGCCTTCAAGGGCAAGACGGCCAAGATGATCGTCTCCGGCGGCGCCGGCTACGCCTCGATCCCGGGCGCGACTCCGGCCGGCAAGTACCTCAAGTTCAAGTCCGGCCAGGTCGCCGAGCTCGACTCACTGCTCAAGAGCGGTGACCCGACGCAGGCGTTCAAGTCGTTCGACAAGAGCCTGGTCAGCGTCAAGTTCGTCGGCGAGGACACCATCGTCGGCGAGAAGATGGAGCAGTACGAGGTCAACCTGAACGCCGCGAAGATGCTGGCCACCCAGGGCAAGAAGCTGCCGAAGGGGATGCCGGCCACCATCCCCTACACGCTGTGGATGGACAAGTCGCACCGGGTCCGCCGGATGGAGTTCGACGTCAGCGGCGTCTCGATGGAGATGACCCTGTCCGACTACAACAAACCGGTCAGCATCACCGCACCGCCCGCAAGCAAGATCGTCAGCTAGCTGGCAATGCCTGGCAGGGCGGGCGGTAGGCCCGCTGTGCTGGGCGCGGGTTGGCCGTAGCGGGCCTGGACGTCGGGCGGGATGGAGTCTGCAATGCCGCCGAGGGCAGTGACCAGGGCTACGGTTTCCGGCGGGTACCAGCGGTCCTGGTGCCAGCCGACCAGGGCATTGCCGACGATGCGCCATTGCAGCCCCGGGTTGTTCAGCATCCAGTGGATCAGGTAAGGGCTCAGCACTGTTGATGCGAAGCCGCCGTCGCCGCTGACAACCTGGAACTGCTTGTCGAAGGGCGCGACGCCGGTCTTCCGGGTGGCGGTCAGGCCGCGGCTGATCCAGTTGTGGTGCGCGACGACGATCGACGGAAGCGCGACCGGCAACTGCAGCAGCACGAGATGCAGTTTCATCGGATAGTGCAGCGTCGTACCTTCTGGATGCCCGGCGATCTCGTCCTGGTGGTGGGTGCAGTCCACGACGGCGAACTCACGCCCCTCGAATGCTCCCACCGTGATGACGTCCTCGACCATGGCTGTCGGGAAGCCGCTCCGCACACTGGCGAACGCCCAGTCGTTCACCGGCGCCGGCGACCAGCCGGTCTCGGCAAGGAAGGCCGTCCGCCGGCTCCGATTGTCGGCCCGGTTGAGGCGGCGATAGAGCGCCGCGACCAGGAGACCGACCGGAATCACGACCACGAGGCCGATCAGCACGGCCAGGTCCCCATCCATGGCTGGATCGTAGGTCGCTGGTAGGTCAACGCAGGTACGAGGCGCCGTTGAAGTCGAGGACGGCGCCGGAGGACCACCCGGCCGGGGAGGACGCCAGCCAGTGAATGGCGGCGGCGACCTCTTCCGCCGTTGCGGTGCGGTTGAAGGGGCTTTGGGCGCGGATGGCGTCACCGCCGGCGCCTTTGAGGAAGTCGGCGGTCAGGTCGGTGGCGATGAAACCGGGGGCGATTGACGTCACGGTGATGTCATGTGGCGCCAGCGAGACGGCGAGCGACTGGCCGAGTGCGTGCAATCCGGCCTTCGAGGCGCCGTAAGCAGGCACATCAGGCTCACCCCGGTAGGCGCCGCGCGAACCAACATTGACGATCGCACCCCGCCGTACACCCTCGGCCGGCTCGATGTCGAGCATCTGGCGGGCCACGCACCAGGTCACATGCGCGGTACCTTCGAGGTTCACTGCGAGGGTCCGCCGCCAGGCCGTGACCCATTCCTCGTACGACGTCTCGGCCAGCGGATGACCGACTCGACGCGACCCCGCGACCGGCTCGTCGACGTACATGGCCGCATTGTTCACCAGTACGTCGATGCGGCCCAGAAGACGGGCCGATTCGTCAACCAGGGAAGGTATTTCGGCCGGATCGCCGATGTCAGCAGCGACCACCGCATGCCCGGCACCAGGTAGTCCGGCGCGCACTTCTTCGGCGCGCTCGACGGCGCCCCGGCAGTGCAGCACGACCCGGTCACCGCCCTGCGCGAAGGCCATTGCCGCGGCAGCTCCGACCCCGCGCGATGCGCCGGTGACAAGCACTCCTCTGGACACGTTTCCTCCATCGTTTCGGTGCCACCCATTCTGCCCTGACGCCGCGATGACATCGCGATGACATCATTGATGGTTGACATTGACGTCACGATGACGTCATAGTTGGCGTCATGGAACTTGACCCGTACCTCGAGTCGGTACGGCGGAGCGTGGAGAACGCGACCGCCCTGGCCGACGACCAGACTCGCAGCGTGGCCCAGCGCCTCGCAGCCACGCTGGATGACGCAGGCCGCCTGGCCCTCATCTCAGCCCTGTCCGACGCCGCCGGTGAGATCAGCCGTGAGCTGTCCCCCGGTTCGGTCGAGCTCCGGATGGCCGGCGGCCGTCCCGAGTTCGTAGTCACGCCGGCCCCCAGCCAGCTGACCGGGCCGGACGACCCAGCCGATGACCTGGACGACGACACCGAGGGCGACGACCTGTCCCTCGACGCCGACGAGCCGACCGCGCGGATCACACTGCGGCTGCCGATGTCGGTGAAGAACAAGGTCGACGAGGCCGCCACCGCCGAGGGCATCTCCTCGAACGCATGGCTGATGCGCACGGTGATGATGTCGCTGAGCGACCGGGGACGCCGTGGTGGCGCTCCCCGTCCGCCACGGCCGCCGCGCCCGCCGCGTGGTGGTGGGATATTCGGCCCGGACGGCCCGCTGGGCCCTGACGGTCCGCTCGGACCCGACGGTGTCTTCGGCCCGGACGGCGTGTTCGGTCCTGGCGGACCGTTCGGAGACGACGGCGTCTTCGGCCCCGAACGTGGCCGGCGCGACCGGGACGCCCGGCGTGACGAGCGTCGCGCGGAGGCCGACCAGCGCCGCGCAGAGAAAGACAGCCGCCGCAGTGAGCGCGGCTCCAGCCAGCGATTCCAAGGATGGACACAGTGAGCGGCTTCACGAGTCAGTTGATCGCCGAAGAGGGCGAGGTCACCCGGACACGGATCGAGATCGGCTCCGGCGAGGTCCTGCTGGTCCCCGTCGACGGCACCCAGACGTTCGTCGACCTCGAGGTCGAGGACGGCACCGATGAGGACGTCATCTACACCGTGGAGGACGGCGAGCTGATCGTCGAGCTCCGCAAGGGACGTCGCTTCAACACCCGCCGCGGCCCCGAGATCCACGTTCGGATCTCCACCCCGGCAGTCCTGGATGTGCGAGCCAAGACCGGCTCCGGCGACATCACCTCACAGGTCCCGCTCGGCACCGCCCGGTTGTCCACCGGCTCCGGCGACATCCGCCTGGAGTCCGTCCAGGGCGACCTTGCGGTCAGCACCGGAAGTGGCGACGTACGGGTGGCCCACGTGGCAGGCATCACCAAAGGCAGCACCGGATCGGGTTCGATCGACATCGGCGAAGCCGCCACCACGATCGGGCTGAGCACCGGCTCCGGCGACGTCCGGATCGGTGACGCGGCCGGACCGACCAGCATCAAGGTCGGCTCCGGTGACATCACCATCGAGCGGGTCCGCGACCACTCGGTCGCCACCTCCGGCTCCGGTGACGTCACGGTCGAGGTGGCCGACGGACCGAGCATCCAGGCCGAGACGGCCAACGGCGATGTCCGCGTCGGGGTTCCCGACGGCATCCCGACGTACCTGGACCTGAAGACGGTCACCGGCCGGATCCGTTCCGAGCTGGAGCCGAGCGCGAAGCCCGAGGCGGGCGAACGCTCGCTGACTCTGCGGGCCCGCACCGTGACCGGCGACATCACCGTCGTCAAGGTCTGATCCACGCCCTCCAGAAGGTTCCGCCGGCATCGGTCCGGCGGGACCTGGCGGCAGCCATCCCAAAATCACCCTCATTCGAAGGAGAACAGCCATGATCACCGAACACCAAGAGGTCGCCCGCTACCGCGTCGCCGAGCAGGTCCGGGCCGCCGAGAACCGCGCGCTGATGCACGACCACCAAGAGACCGATGGCGGAACCCGGCACGGCCTGGCCACCGCGTTGCGGCGGCTGGCCGACAAGCTGGAGCCGCTGACGAACTCCGCGCCGCAGGCCAGGCACGCCCGCCCCGAAGCCCGCAGTACGGGGCTCTCGGTCGTCCGGTGATCAGATGTCGGTGCGGTGGAACTTCAGGTGCGAGCGGGACGGCGTCGGGCCGCGCTGATTCTGGTAGCGCGAGCCGTACTTGTCCGAGCCGTACGGGTGCTCGGCCGGCGACGACAGCCGGAAGAAGCACAGCTGGCCGATCTTCATCCCGGGCCAGAGCTTGATCGGCAGGGTCGCGACATTCGACAGCTCCAGCGTCACGTGGCCGGAGAAGCCGGGGTCGATGAAGCCGGCGGTGGAGTGCGTGAGCAGACCGAGCCGCCCCAGCGAGGACTTGCCCTCGAGCCGGGCCGCGACGTCGGCGGGCAGCGTCACCATCTCGTACGTCGACCCGAGCACGAACTCACCCGGGTGCAGGATGAACGGCTCGTCACCCTCCGGCTCGACCTCACGGGTCAGGTCCGGCTGCTCCTCGGCAGGGTCGATATGCGGGTACCGGTGGTTCTCGAAGACCCGGAAGAACCGGTCCAGCCGCACGTCGACACTCGACGGCTGCACCATCGCAGGGTCGAACGGTTCCAGCCCGACGCGCTTCGCGTCGAGCTCGGCCAGGATGTCGCGGTCGGAGAGCAGCACGTAGGAAGCCTAGCGTGCCGCCCTCCACCGAGCGCCATGTCGCCTCGAACAGCCCCAAGAGGCCGGTGACGAGTGGTCCGGAGCCCTCAGCTCCCCGGCATGCACCGCCACCAGTCCTGTGGCCTGAGGCAACGAACTAGTCGGACAGCTTGTTGAACTTCGACACCTGGGTGGCGAAGGTCTTGACCTGTGCCGGCGACCAGTCCTTGAGCAGGTCCTCGATCACCTTGTGCCGCTTCTTCCGCGCCGAGGCAAGCTTGCGCTTACCGGCCGCGGTCAGCGTCAGCAGGGTTGCTCGTGCATCCGTCTTGTCGGCGGCGCGCTTGAGCAGGCCCTCCTCCTCGAGTCGCGCACAGGCCCGGCTGACCGGTCCCTTGTCCACCTCGAGAGCAGCCACCAGGTCGGCCATCCGCACCGGCGCCAGATCCTCGACGTGGTTGAGCAACGCATATTGCGCCGGCTCCAGATCCGGATGCGCCTCGTCGGACAGCGTCCGCTGCAAACCACGCAGCCGGCGCGCCAACGTGACGAGCTCCTTCTCCAGGTTCTCCAGCGCGTCACTCGTGTCTGTTGCCACCGTTCACCCCTTCATCCAGTTGCCCCGCAACCATCTTGTCCGGTCCTGGCAAGGACCGCATCCTCACGTTGCGTCGAATGTTGCCCCCGGCAACGCGTTCTAATCTGCCAGAAGATGCGGGGCATGCCCAGCCCTTGGACGGACCCTTTGTGGAAAACTCCCCCGCAAACGTCCGCGCCAACCGTCTGTGGACCCCTTTTCGATGCGTTCGGCCCCATTCACCTGATCGCGCAACAACCCCGGTCGCCGCCGCGCGGACCCGCCGCGCCGGTGCCCCCACCCATCGGTTATGCTTTCTCCGCTCGTTCAGTACGGCGACGCGCGGGTGTAGTTCAATGGCAGAACATCAGCTTCCCAAGCTGACAGTGCGAGTTCGATTCTCGTCACCCGCTCCATTTGTCAGCACATGATGAGGCATCCCTCCATGGCTAGTGCGGCGTCCCGCGCTCTCGCGGCCTGGCTCGGTCTTGGCGCTCTTCTGGTGGCCGGTCTGGCCGCCGATCTGCCCGTCTTTCCGGCCTTGGCCATCGGGTGGCTGGTGATCTATTTCATCGTGGGAGCGCTCGCGATCGCCGATGCGATCCGGCTCGCACGGCGCGCGGACCTCGACGTTGCGCAGGGTTCGGCGAATGTCGTGAAGATCGCCGCCATTCCGTTCTTCGTGCTGAACTTCGTCGCACTGACGCGGATCGTGGTCTCCGTCGGCGCAGACGATAGTGACCACTTCGGTTTCCGCGGATTCCTGATTGCGCTGCTGTTCGTCGTACTGACTTATCTCGTGCTGCTGCCCACCTCGGCGTACGCGGTGGCTTGTCTCGTGGTGATGCGAAGGGACGAGCGGATCGGGCGGGTGTTTTACGGCCTGCACCTGATTCTGCAGTTCCTCTTCGTCGTGGATGTGGCCGGCGCGGTTGTCGTGATCGAGGTCGCGCGGAACCGCCTCGGTACGGCGCGACCGCCGAGCTGGCTGTCGCGGAACCTGCTGACCGGTGTACTGGCCGTCGCGTCGATTCTCGGCGCGATCTGGGTGATCGCGTACTCCACGTCGATCTTCGGGCGATCCACCGCCGACCTGATCTGGTACCTCGCATCCGTCCCGGCCCTGGCGTTCTTCGTCCTGGTGGCGGTTCCGATCGTGCCGCTGGTCGCGTTCCGGACCGCGGTGCGCGCCTTCCTGGCCGGCGACCTCGAACTGCTGCGGCGTTCGACTCGTGTGGTCAAGCTGGTGATGATCCCGCTCTTCGTCCAGAACTTCCTGGTGGGTGCGGTCATCATCGGGTTCCTGTCGTACCTGCCACTGCGGATGGCGCGGGAGCCGAGAGACTTCTGGCTGATCGGCGCCGTCGCCTCCCTCGGCCTCATCCCGACCTTGATCGCCGCGTTCCTGATGCTGATCCCGACCTCGATCTACGGGGTGACCTGTCTCGCGCTGATGCTGCGGCAACGCCTGATCAGCCCGCGGTACTGCACCATGCACGTGCTGCTGCACTTCGTCTTCGTGGCCGACATCATCAGCACCCTCGTGGTGGCCCGCCGAGCTCGATCAAACGGTTGATCGTTGCTCTGATCAACGATGTGGCGCGAGCAGCGCACTGAGCTGCTCGGCGATCAGGGCGCGCGGCGGCCCCAGGCCGGTGACCGCGAGCGCCCCGGTCCAGCTGATCAGGGTCTGCCGGGAAAGAGCCTGTACGTCGGTCGCCGGGCGCAGCTCGCCGCTGGTTAGGGCGGCTCGGTAGAAGCGCTCGCACGCGGCAAGCACGGCATCCGAGCGGGACTGGACCTGACGCCGTACCTCCGGATCGTTGCCCAGGTCCACGAGCTGGTGCGCGGCAGCGGCCAGGAGAAAGGTGCGGAGGGCAGCCAGCGGCGACGCGTGGCGGGACGCAGCTTCGTCGGCGGCCGGCAGCACCTGCTGCGCGGACCGAGTGACCGCAGCGAGCAGCAGGCCGCGCTTGGAACCGAACCGCTGCATCAGAGTCGGAGCGGCCAATCCGGCCCGCTCGCCGACCGCGGCCAGCGTCAGCTGCGCCGGCCCGGACTCGGCCAGAACCCGGCGGGTCGCATCCAGGATCGCGTCGTCACTGACCAGCCTCGGACGGGCCATTTCTGGGCCTCCGAATTTGTGAATGACCATTCGCTAATTGACGAGATCGTAACAGATCCGTGGTCGATCAGTTAGATACCGCAACGGGTGAAGTACGGGGATCCCGACGGGGCCCACGGTCGAGCCCGCTGTCCGGTCCCCCGTCCGCGGGCCGGGCTCGTCGTACCAACGGGAGCTCTTGATGCGTTTCGCCCGCACTGCTTTGGGCCTGCTGCTGACCCTCATCGGTCTGGTGGTCGGCGTGGCCGGTGCCGCCGCCGCGTTCTGGCTGGTCGGCCCGGACAACACCATCTCCACCGGAGGCCGCGCGCTGACCAGCGACGGCCTGGCCGTGGTCACCGCACCAGACCTGCTCGACCGGCACGGCCCGACCCTGCGCGTCAGCGTGACCGGGTCCAAGCCGCTGTTCGTCGGCATCGCGCAGGACCTCGACGTCGCCGACTACCTCTCCGGCGCCGCCCACACCCGCGTGATCCGGTACGACGTGCCGTCGACCGTCAGCACGCAGACCATGAACGGCTTCTCGAACAAGCTGACCCCGCCGGCCGACCTGGACTGGTGGGTCGCCAAGTCCGGCGGCACCGGCAACCAGTCGATCGCCTGGCCGATGCAGGACGGTCGCTACTCGGTCGTCGTGATGAACGCCGACGGCACCCCGGCGGTCGACGCCAAGGTGAGCTTCGGGATCGAACTGCACCGGTCGTTCGGGATCAGCTTGCTGGTGCTCGGCGCCGGGATCGTCGCGCTGGCGCTGGGGATCGCACTTGCGTTCCGGCGCCCGTCGGCGGATCGCTCTGATGAGCCAGCCGCTGCTGAGCTCGCCGGTACGCCGATGGCTGCTGGTCCGGTGGTGGCGCGCAGCGCGAACCCGTTTGCTCCGGCTAATCGGGTGCTGGTCGAGGATGTTCCGGCGTACCGGGCTCCTGAGGTGCGAGCGAAAGAGCAGGCGCTGGTCGACGAGACGACCGAGACGCTCGCCGTGATCGCCGCCGCCGCTCCGACTGCTCCGACTGCTTCGGTGCAGGCTGCGCCGGCTCAGAAGGTCTCGGCCCAGGTTGGCCGGGCGCAGGTTGCGCCGGTGCGGCCGATTCCGGGAGTGCAACCGTTGCGGTCGGCGCCGATGCTGATGTCGCCGGCGGCCGTTGCCCGGGCGAAGTCGCGGGCTACGCTCCCGACAGCCCCCGCCGTGCCGGTTGCCGCCGCGCCGGCCGCTCGCGCCGAGTCGGCCCCGGCTCCTAGCGCCGAGTCGGCCCCGCCTGCAGAGACGTTGCCGCTGGACGAGTCGCCGGAGTTCGTGAAGAGCGACGAGGCCGTGAAGCGCACGGCCGCTCTGCTCGCCAGTGGCGCTTTGTTGCTGACAGCAACGAGCTGCGGCTTGATGCCGCCGAAGAACAACCTGACGCTCCCCGACCGCCGGCCCGCCGTCACCATCGCCGACGCCAAGGCCGTCGTCACGAAGTACAACGAGCTCAACAACAAGGCCAACGCGGCCCGCGACAGCAAACTCGCCGCCGCCATCGAGGCCGAGCCGAACCTCGCCCAGACCCTCGCCGGCTACCAGATCGGCCGCAAACTCGACCGCGCCGGGAAGGCCATCGGCAAGCCGTTCACCTTCACCAACCCGGTCGTCGGTGCCCCGGAGTTCACGGCGTACCCGATGCGCTTCGTGGTCACCTCCGGCGTCTCCGACGCCGCGGACACCCGGCAGCTCGGCGTCTGGGAGCGCGAAAGCGCCGGCGCCCCCTGGCTGCTCACGCACTCCGTCTACCCCGGCCGCTCGATCGACCTCCCCGCCATGGAGGGCGTCCGCACGCCCAGCCGCGCCGACATCGCCAGCCTCGCCACCCACCCGGCGGCAGTGGCGCCTACCCTCGCGGCATACCTCAGCGGCGGCCCCAAAGCCCCGCAGTCCAAGCTCTTCACCACCTCCCCCGGCATGGCCAAGCTCATGGAGCAGCGCGCCAAGTCCAAGGTCGCCGACGCCGCCGAGTCCTATATCGCCGCCGTCAGCGACACCTACAAGGCCACCGGGACTCCCGTCACCTTCATGACAGCCGACGGTGAAGGCCTGGTCTTCCTCGGCCTCACCGAGCAGTACCTCCAACGCGTAGAGCCAGGCTCCAACGCCTACTGGACCAGCGGCGAGGCAACCGCCTTCAGCAGCAACGTCAAGTTCACCCAGACCCTCCACCAGGACTACCTCCACCAGGTAGCCCTCGTCATCCCCGCCAAAGCCACCGGCGGCCCCATCCGCATCCTCTCCATGGACGGGCAATTGGTAGGAGCCGGCGGCTCCTGACCCGCGTCTGAAGCCGGCCCCGCTTCCCCACGGAAGCGGGGCCGGCTCATGTCCGGACGGGAGTCCTCGCTGTGTGCCCCGGTCGCGTTCGGGTGAGTGTTTGCTCGTTAGCCGGATGCTTTTGGGTGGCCGGTGATGAGAACGTTTCGGTTGGCGGTGGGCTGAGGTGACTCGGCCGGGATACGTCTGGGGATGGCTGGTCGCCGCTGCGGCCGAATAGAGGCGTGTGGCTGGTCGCCGCAGTGGCTGGTCGGGATGGCCAGCCCGGCGATCGGTTCGTATGGCGACGTGGAGTTTCCACTTGGCGCAGATTTTGGACCTCAGCCATAGCGGGTACCTCAGTCGGCGGTCACGCGGTCGCCGGCATCGCCAGTACCTCAGCCCGTGCCGGGCCCAGCCAAGCTCTTTCTGTAACGCGGCCGCCGCGGCGGCCAGCCACCGGCCTCGTATCCGGCTTGTCCGGTGCGGCGAGGTATCGGGAACTGCGGTTGGGGCGGGTCCGGCGGGTGGGCGGACCGCCATCACCGTCTAACTGCCGTTGGAGGCGGGCGCCCACGCTTGGGCCGCTCTGACAACTGGGGTTGGACGGTGATGGGCGTCCGCCCCAACCCCAGATTGAGGGCGGTAAGCGGTTGCCGTAGGTTAGTTTCGGCTGATTGACTCTGGGTGTGAGGTTTTTCCCATCGCCCTGGGAGTTGTTGTGGAGATCAGCCGCCGCTGTCTGCTGTCGTTTGTCCCGGCCACCGCTCTGCTGACCGCCGTGAATCCGGTCCGGGCCGGCGCCGTCAGCACTACTGAACCCAGCCTGTTGCTGGGGAATGCGATCGCGATCTACGCCGGTACGGCGGAGTCGAACGCCCGGACCGAGGTCGCCGCCAAGCTGACCGCCATGGACGCGACCGCGCGCACCTGGCTGGCCGCGATGGACCGAGCCGCCTCCAACGAGCTGTTCGCGGGGCTCCCGCTAGGAACCAGCGATCCGAATCTGAGTGCGTCGTACCAGCACCTCTATGAGATCGCCCTCGCGTATCGCCGCCCCGGACCGACGTCCGATCTGCAGGGCAACGCGCAGGTCCGCACCAAGGTCACCGACGGGCTGCAAAAGCTCCACGACAACTGGTACGGCGATCAGTCGCGCGGGTATTACGGCAACTGGTTCACGTGGGAGATCGGCATCTCCACGTTCGTGTCCAAGACACTCGCGCTGATCGACGCGCCCACCAGTCTCATCACGCTGTACGTCGCCTCGATGGACGCGTATCTCCGCAACGGGAAGGACGGCGATGTCGATCTCGATTCGCGGTTCCACACCGGCGCGAACCTCGTCGACATCACCGCGAACCGCGTCCTGCAAGGCGCATTGCTCGGCGACGACGCGCGGATCCGGAAGGCGCTGACGGACCAGTTCACGGTGTTCGCGACCGTCGATCCGTACAACCTGCAGCACGGAGTGACCGACGGCTACTACGCCGACGGCTCGTTCATCCAGCACGCATCCGTCGCCTACACCGGCTCCTACGGCAAGGCTCTGCTCAGCCGCGTCGTCCAAACCGTCAAGATCCTCGACAACACGTCGTACGCGCAGACCGCTGAGCTGATCGGCGTCGTCCAGGGCTGGGTCGAGCACGGGTTCGCGCCGCTCATCTTCGAGGGCTGGATGATGGAGATCGTCAAGGGACGCGCGGTCTCGAGAACAGCCACCGGGTACGACGATGTCGCGGTCGTCGTCGAGGCAGTGGTCGACCTGGCCGACTACGCGGCGGCCGAGGATGCGCGCCGCCTGAAGTCCTTTGCCAAGTTCACCGCCAGGCCGACGATCAACCCGAACACGTTCGTGTCGCCGGTCAGCATCGCGCGGTTCGCGGACCTCAGAGCAGATCCGGCAATCGTGCCGGCCGATCTGAACCCGGCGGCGAGCAGTACGGCGTTCAACGCAATGGACCGCACTGTGCACCGCCGGCCCGGATTCGCGTTCGCGGTGGCGCGGAACTCGGATCGGATCAGCAAGTACGAGTACATGAGCGGCGAGAACCTGATGCCGTGGTTCCAGGGCGACGGCGCGCACTACCTCTATCTGAGCGGCCAGGACCAAACCCGCTCGTACGGCGTCGACTACTTCACGACCGTCTCGCCGTACGGGCTTGCCGGAGTGACCGCGCCTGTCGAGACCCGCAAGTCGATCCCCGAGCTCTACGGGACGGCGTACTACGGCCGCCCACCAGAGTTCACCTCGTCATCAGAAGCGCAGAACACCTACGTCTACTTCCCGACCGGCACCAACAAGCACTCCGGCGGAGCAACACTCGACGCGTACGGCGCAGTCGGGTGGGTGCAGTCGGACGACTTCGCCTACGCGCGGCGTGATGAGTTGCCGGACGACTTCGTCACGTACCGGAACGCGTCCGCGACCAAATCGTGGTTCCTGCTGGACGACGAGATTGTGGTCCTCGCCGCCGGCATCCACGACGCCGAGCGTGCAGTGACCACCACCCTCGACACCCGCATCGCGGCGCCCGGCGAGGCGGTCAGCATCACCGCAGCGGACCAGTCCAGCAAACCCCGCTGGATCCGGTACGCCGCCAATAACGTTGCCGTCGGCTACTACTTCCTCAATCCCACCGAGGTTTCCGCCACACTGCAGACCGTTACCCGCAGCCGACGAGTGGTCCGAACCGCGAACCCCGACACCCCAGTCACCAAACAGGTCTTCGCCCTGACCGCCGCCCAACCGGCCGGATCCACCCGCACACTCGCCTACGCCTTGGTCCCCCACGCAACCGAGCCAGCGCTCCGCGCCTACGCCCACGGCCGCGTCGCCGTACTGGCCAACACCCCACGCCTACAAGCGATCCACCACCAAGGCCTCCGCCTCACCGCCGCCAACACTTTCGCTCCGGGCCCCCACCAACTCCCCGGCCTCACCATCAACGGCCCCGCCTCAGTCCTGCTTCAACACACCCCAACCGGCCTGACGGTCGCCGTCTCAGACCCCACCACCACCCGAGCCACCATCACCCTCAACCTCTGGGCCCAATACCTCCGCCCAGTAACCCCCACCCCCGGCATCAAGGTC
>NZ_SMKX01000061.1 GCF_004349055.1 Kribbella antibiotica | reverse complement strand
GGGCGAGTGGGCGGGTGGCTGGGTGGAGCCGGCGCATGACTCGACTCGCCTGGGGTCGTTGGGGAGGAGTGAGGGTGCCGAAGCGGCACAATGGGGGAGAGCGGATGGAGCGGTGGTTTGGCGTTGATCAGGACGGTGCCTGCGGATGCGGTCGCCATCGTGCGGGCATATCCGCCGATGGTGGTGTGCTTCGCGGCTGCGCTGACCGGGACCGCGCTGGTCTTCGACGTCTTCTACCTGGTGGCGAGCCCAGGGCTGACGCTGGCGCTTGTCTATACAGTGCCGGTTCTGGCTGGGCTGATCGCCGGACTGGTGGCCGCAGCTGATGACGTCGGTCTCGAGCGGCGCGTACTACTAAGAACAGTCGGTATGGCGGTAGCCGTCGGCATCGCGAACGCGGTCATCGTGGCGATGCTCTCGGCGATGACCCGCACCAGCCCGTCGGACTGGGGCGCCGGCTTCCGGGCGGTCTTGTTCGCGGGCTGCACGATCTTCGCGGTCGCCTTCGTGATCGCCGCCTGGAGCCGCCTGATCGACGCGCTCGGGATCGAGCTGCAGACCAAGCTCCCCCGCCGCGCAGTCCGGCCCCCCGTGGCTGCGGTCGCCGTGGCATCCGCGCCCAGAGTAAGTAAGGAGTCGGCCGCCCGGGCTGAAGCGCCCCGAGCACCGACCCCGCCACCGCCTCCGCCAGCGGAGGAACGGACCATCCCGCTCTTCGTCCCGCCGACACCCAAGGTGGTCGACCTGGATGAGGCCAGGCCCGTCACCCCGACCGCCCCGACCGGCGGGGGCCACGCAGACCGCCTGGCACCCCGCTCACGCCGTACGGCGCCTCGTCGTATTAATAGGCCTGGCAAGCGACCCGGCTACTAGCAGGTCTGGTCGCCAGCGGGCAGGTTGCCGCTGAACAGATAGGACACGACCTTCTGGTTGGCGCACGCGTTGTCGTACTCACCGAAGATCCCGTGCTTGCGTGCACCGGCGACGGTCAGCACACGCGCACCACGAATGCCCTGCTGCAGGACGGCGGCGTTCTCGTGGAGTGTCCGCGGGTCGTACTCACCCGCGACGATCAGCGCGCGCTCGGAGTTCGCGAGCTTGGTCGGGGCCTCCTGCGGCTGCACCGGCCAGAACGCACACGGCGAGATGCCACGAGTCAGCGTGCCGAAGTGCGGCTCGCTGGCGCGGTGCGCCTGGATGTCGCGCCAGTACACCTTCGGGTCGCTCGGTGCCGTGCGGTCGCCACAGGCGATCGCGGTCTGGGCACTGATCGGCTGCGACATCGCGGGGGCCAAGACCGCGTCGAGGAAGCCACCGAGATTCTCGTCGGGCTCGACCGGACCGTCGACGGCCTTCCGCAGGAGCTGGATGATGGCTGCGGCATCGGCCCGGCCCGCATCCCGATCGTCGTTGAGTGACGCCCAGAACAGGATGGGCAGCAGCCCTTCGCCGACCTTGTGGGTCCCGATCTGCAGATCCTTGGTCGCGACATGCCGATAGATCAGGTCGACCGACGCCATCACCTGACGCGTGGTCGAGCCCAGCCCGTACGTCGAGTTGTGCGCGGCCGTCCAGGTCGCCCACGCTCGGAGGTTGTCCTCGTTCTGCGGACCCACATGCCGAATGAGCCGCGGTCCGTACGTCGTCGGGTTCACAGGACCGTCCAGGACGACCCGATCGGTCCGCCCCGGGAACATCTGCAGGTACACCGCGCCGAGGTAGGTCCCATAGGAGTAGCCGAGGTAGGAGATCTTCTGCTCGCCAAGAGCGATCCGTACCTGGTCCATGTCCCGTGCGGTGTTCCGCGTGTTGATGTACTGCAGCACCGAACCGGCCTCCGCCGTGCAGCGCTTGGCGACATCGGCCTGGATCTCCACACTGCGAGCGAACGACGCACGCGTCGTACCGGCTGCCCATGGCCAGGCGGCGAACGGCAGCTTGCAGTCGATCGGCGTACTGCGGCCGACGAATCGCGGGTCGAGTCCGATCTGGTCGTACCGCTCGCCGACCGTCTTCAAGATCGGCCGCTCCAGCGCCGCGCTCAGGCTGGGCCCACCCGGGCCGCCGTTGTTGAGCACGAGCGTGCCGATGCGATTGCCGGTCGCCTTGAGCCGCGACATCGCCAAGGTGATTTTCGGCCCGTTCGGCCGGGTGTAGTCGAGCGGGACCTGCAGCTCCCCACACTGCGCGCCCGCGTCGTCGAGTGCCTTGCCCTCTTCGTCGGCGGCGTTCAGCGCGCACTGATGCCACGAAATCGCGGCCGGTGCGGCGACTGCCGTCGTACTGGTCGACGCACCCAGGAGCGCCAGGGCCAGCAGTAGTTTCATCGTCCCCTCCTTCAAGTCACTGCCGACGCTAGAGCTGAGCTCATACATCGGCAGTGGCCCAAGGACCCCGATCGAGGTAGTGCTTGCGCTACCCGGAGATTGCCCCTAAGTGCCAGGGGCCGGTGCCGGGAGCGTGCTGGTAGAGCCAAGTGCTCTGCAGCAGTACGACGAGTTTGCCGGCCGAGTCGGTGGAGAGGGCTGGGTCGACCGCAGCCGGTGCGGCCTGGTTGCTGGCGGCATCGCGGATGATCGTCGCGTGCCACGGGTCGGAGCCGGGCATGTCCTGCCAGCCGTGCAGGATGCGGTTGTCGGTGGTCCGCACGAAGTACGTGAGCTTGCCGCTGTTGTCTAGGCTGACCACCGGGTCGCCGGCGAGCTGCACAGTCTCGACGCCGTCGGTGTCGGTGGTCGCCGGTACGACGGTCGACTGCCACGTGTCCGCACCAGGAGTCGACTGCCAGCCGTGCTGCAACTTGCCGTCAGTACCGCGAGCGAAGTAGACGAGCTTGCCGGACACATCGAGCCCGACCGACGGGTTGCCGACGATGCCTGTCGCCGCGAGCGTGCTGACGACCCACGGGCCGGTGCCCGGCGCGGCCTGCCGTCCGTACAAGAGCTTGCCGTCAGAGGTGCGCGCCAGGAACGCGACCCGGCCGAGCACATCCTGCGAAACCATCGGATCACCATCGAGCTGAACGGCCTGGCCGGCGCTGTCGCGAATGATGGTTGCGTGCCAGGTCGCGCTGCCGGGCTGGTCCTGCCAGCCGTGGAACAGCCGGCCGTCGCTGGTCCGGACGAAGTACGTCAACTTGCCGCGGGCATCGATCACCGCGGTGGGGCGGCCGACCGGCTGGACGGTCTCGATGCTCTCCAGATCGGTCGTCGGCTCGATCGTTGCCGACAGCCACGGTCCCGAACCCGGGCTGTTCTCCCAACCGACCCGCAGCTTGTTGTTCGGCGTCCGCGCGAAGTAGTAAGCCCGCCCGATCGAGTCGGCGGCTGTCGCAACAGCCACCCCCGGTACGACGCCGCCCGGCGGATCGATCGTCCCGACCTGCCAGCTGGTCGACGCCGGACCGGTCTGCTCGGACAGCTGGACCGCTCCATCCGCCGTCGCCTCGAACCGCATCAGCCGCCCGGTCACGTCCTGACCGATCGACGACACCGGGCTCGGGGTCGCCCCGACCACCTTGTTGTACCGGTACGGCGTGAAGGTCTTCAGGTAGCTGTTCGACCACGGCCGCTCCTCCGCGATCCGGCCGGTCTGGTACTCCTCGCGAATGATCGGCTTCGTCCGCGCCGTGTCCTCCCACCGGATGAACATGCCGGTGTGGTTCACCCCGCCCGATCGCCGCAACAACGCGTCGCCCGGCTGGAGGTCGTCGTACGTGATCTGATGCATCACTGACGGCAGCGTCGCCGTACTGAGTGAGCTGCTCAGGTGCCAGGCCATCGACAGGTAGCCCGAGCAGTCGCGGCGGTAGCTGCCGAACTCGTTCACATGGGGAGTGCTGTTGTCCTGGCTGTACGGAACCTTGTCGCGGATCCACGACGCCGTGCGCAGCAGCATCTCCTGCCGCGAAACGGGACCGTTCGCAACGCTTTCGGTCTGAAAGATCTGGAGGTCCCGGGCCTGGGCGGTGCTGGGAGCGACCAGGGTTGCCCCGAGCAGCAGCACGGCGGTCGTGAGGAGGCGGATTCTCATGCCTCGATCGTCACCCGCCGACCGCACGGCGAGAACCTGTTCGAACAGCCTCGAACCGTCACTAGACCAATGCGACACTGTGCGGTGTGTGGGACCTGGTGATCGTCGGCGCTGGACCGGCCGGAGCTGCCGCCGCCCTGGGCGCGCTCGCGGTCGACCCCAAGCTGTCTGTACTACTGCTCGACCGCCACGACTTCCCCCGCGACAAGACCTGCGGCGACGGGATCGCCCCGCACGTCTTCGACCTGCTCGCCGCGGTCGGTGTCACCGGGCTGGTCGACGACTGGACCCCGGTACGACGCTTCGTTCTGACCAACGGAGCCGTCGGGGTCGAGCGCGATATGGCCCGGCCGAACTGGGTTGTCCCGCGCGAAGTCTTCGACCAACGCCTGGTGCTGGCCGCTCAACAGGCGGGTGCGCAGCTCGAGCGCCGACGCGTCCGAGGGCTGGAAGAGTTGGACGGCAGGTTCATCATTGGTGCCGATGGCGCTCACTCCGTCGTCCGCCGCGAGCTCGGTGCTCCCTCGGGCCCGGTTGCCTTCGCGATGCGCGGCTACGCGCCCACCCCGCCGGCGCGATCCGCCAGCCAGGTGATCGCGTACGGCGCCGGCCGGCAACCGTCGTACGCGTGGTCCTTCGATCGTGGTGACGGCTGGTCCAACGTCGGGTACGGCGAACGCCTCGCGGACGGACGTCCGCATCCGACCCGCGCCGACCTGCTCGCCCACCTCGACGCACTCCTTCCCGGTGCAACAGCCGGTGGCGGCGAATGGCAGGGCCACCACCTCCCACTGACCAGTTGGTCCTGGCGACCGCCCAAGGGACCGGTGCTGCTCGCCGGTGACGCGGCCGGTCTGATCAACCCGATGACCGGTGAAGGCATCTACTACGCGATCGCCACCGGCCTGCTCGCCGGTCGCGCAGTCGCGGAATCCCTCCGTAGCAACGAATCTGACGCCAGTCGCCGCTACAACCGCAGCGTGCGGAAACTCCTCGGCCGGCACATCCGCCATACGGCGCTGACGGCGTACCTGACCAACTCGCCGCACGTCCTCACTCGCGGAATCCGCGCGGCCGCGGCCGATCAAGCGGTCTTCGACGACCTCGTCGAGCTCGGCCTGGCCGAGGGCGCGATCACTCCGCGGCTACTGCGAGGTCTGCTCGTTGCGAAGGCGTCAGCCGAGTAGCTGTCGCCAGCTCGAGCGCGGCCTTCACCCGGTCAACCGGCCACTCCAGTACGGCGGCCACCCGGTCAGGGCCGATGACCCGACCTGCCTCCCGATAAGCGGCGAGAACTGTCAGCGCGTCGTCGATGACCTCGAAACCGGGACCGCCGTTCATATCGTCGGCGAGCTGCTGGAAGAAGTCCGCCATCTGCGCGAGCCGTCGCCCGGCCGGACTGTCCCCGAACAACTCAGCACCTTCGGCCGCCGTGTCAGCCCAGCTCAGGTTGGTCCGCGAACTCACCTGCCACGCCTTCTGCCACACGTCCTCGGCCATCACATAGTGCTGGAGGCGCCGCCGCGGATCGGGCTCGCGATGCAGCATCCCCACCTGCTCCAAGTAGCCGATCGCCTTCGAGATCGACGCCGGACTGACCTGCAGCGAATGCACGAGTTGGGCCGCGGTCAGACTGGGACTGTCGGCGGTATAGAGCCGGGCCAGCACCCGCGCGGCCATCCGCGGGAGCCCGCCGTCGACCATGATCGCGGCGAACTTCTCGGCGTACTGATCGCTGTCGTTCGGCTGGCGCTCCACCGCAGGCCGTCCGCGCCGGGCGCGCGAGGAGGTGGCGTAGTGCGCATGGTCGGCGCGGTAGCCGCGACTCCCGCCGTTGCGCGCGACCTCGCGGCTGATGGTCGAGGTCGGGCGATCAAGCCTGCGGGCGATCTCGGCGTACCCGAAGCCGTCGGTGAGACCGGCCGCGATCGCGCGCCGCTCCTGCTGGGTCAATCGGCCACCGGGCATGGATTCATCCTCAAGTCATTGCAATATCAGTGCGTTCGCTTTCAGATCATTGCACAGATTCACCTAATTGAGCTTTCCATGGGACTGAAAGCTACGTAGCTTCGCAGCCATGGTGCTGACAGTTGATGGGCTGCGGATGCAGTACGGCGAAGTCGAAGTGCTGCACGAGGTGTCGTTCGACGCCCGGGCGGGGGAGGTGCTCACGCTGCTCGGACCGAATGGTGCCGGGAAGAGCACGACGATCGAGATCCTCGAAGGTTTCCGGCTTCGCTCGGCCGGCCAGGTCGAGGTGCTCGGCCTCGATCCCGCGGATGCCGATGAGACCTGGCGCGCGCGAGTCGGGATCGTGCTGCAGTCATGGCGAGACCACGGCAACTGGCGAGTCGGTGAGCTGCTGGGACATCTCGGCAGCTACTACACGCCGTACAAGCAGCCGTGGCCGACCGGCGAACTGCTTGCGGCGGTCGGGCTGACCGAGAGTGCGGGCAAGAAGGTCCGGATGCTGTCGGGTGGCCAGCGGCGGCGGCTCGACGTGGCGATCGGGATCGTCGGGCGGCCTGAACTGCTCTTCCTCGACGAGCCGACGACCGGGTTCGATCCGGAGGCACGGCGTGAGTTCCACGAGCTGGTCGGCCGGCTCGCGAGGGAGTACGGGACGACGATCCTGCTCACCACCCACGACCTCGATGAGGCCAGCCGGCTCGCCGACCGGATCCTGATCCTCACCGCGGGCCGGATCGTCGCCGCCGGCACGCCGGCTCAGCTGACCGCCGCGATCGCCGGTGAAGACGAGGTCCGCTGGAGCGTGGACGGCCAGAGCTTCCGCAAGAAGACAACAGACTCGACCGAGTTCGTCCGCGGCCTTTTCAGCCAGTACGGCGCAGAGCTCCGCGAACTGGAAGTCCGCCGAGCCTCGCTCGAGGACACCTACCTCGCGCTGGTGGCATCGTGAGAATCATCAGAGTCGGTTGGCAGCGCGGACTGATCGAGCTGCGGCAGTCGTTCACCAACGGGCCTGAGCTGGTCAGTCATTTCCTCTGGCCGCTGCTCACGCTGGTTGCGCTGTTCTTCCTGCGGAACCGCGACTTCGGCTCGGCTGTGCTGCCGAGCATCCTCGGGATGAATGCGGCGATGGGCATGGTCAGCATGAGTCAGCAGCTGACGGCGGATCGGGAGGACGGCACCTTGCTGCGGGCGAAGGCGACCCCGAACGGCATGGTCGGTTACCTGGTCGGAAAGGTCGTTTCGGTGTCCGGATCGCTGCTCGCGGATCTCGTCATCGTCCTGATCCCGGGGCTGATCATCGTCGGCGGAGTCACCATCGATGCGGCCGGCTGGCTGACGCTGATCTGGGTGCTGCTGCTCGGGCTGGTCGCGACGCTGCCGATCGGCGCCGTCCTCGGCTCGGTCTTCACCAGTGCCCGGGCGCAGGGGCTGATCCAGCTGCCGATGCTCGGCTTCATCGCGATCTCAGGCATCTTCTACCCGCTCACCGCGCTGCCCGCCTGGCTGGAGTGGATCGGCCAGCTCACTCCGATCTACTGGATGGGTCTCGGCATGCGCTCGGCGCTACTGCCGGATGAAGCCGCCGCTGTCGAGGTCGGTCAGTCGTGGCGGCACCTCGAGACCGCCGGGGTCCTCGGGCTCTGGGCGGTGGCCGGTCTGCTGCTGGCCCCGGTGGTCCTGCGCCGGATGGCCCGCCGTGAGTCAGGCTCAGTGGTGGCTGACCGGCGGGACAAATCGCTGCGCCGTGCCGTCAGGTGAACCGGTTAGCCCTCTGGATCGTTAGTAGCCCCAGAGGATCGTTAGGAATGAGTGAAGATTGCCTGCCCGGACGCTCCTGGACTTCAGTCGGCGCGGCTAGGCGCGTTAGATTTGATCAAATCTGACGAGCGTCCAGGGAGCGTGAGCGTGCATGCAGGGTCGGAACACAGCGACTCGGTCGGGCTTGCCTGCCCTCCTGCCGAGCCGGCTGCTGTCACCCACCCTCCCCTGGGGAGGGACGTGCTGAGCAAAGCGCTCGGCGTGGTGGGGGTGTTCCTGCTGCTGACCGGGCTGTTCCTCGCCGTCCGTCCGCTGCAGGTGGATCACGTCAGTTGCGGGTCGGTGTACTCCCCGAACAAGGGCATCACGCCGATGCAGTGCGACAACCGGCTCGACCAGCGGATGAACCTGGTCGGTGGGCTGGCCGGTGGCGGGCTCCTGATCGCGCTGGCCGGTTTCGGTATGGCGGCCGTCCGCGAGCGCCGTACCCGCATCGACTCCTGATGGACGCAGGGGCCTCGGTGGCCCTCTAGTCTGTCCGGTATGAAGAAGGCCTCCGTGGTGACGATGGCTGATGTCGCCCGGTCCGCGGGGGTCTCCACGATGACGGTCTCGAATGTGGTCAACGGCCGGCCGCGGGTCGGCGCGGCAACCCGCGAGCGGGTGCTCGCCGCGATCACCGCGCTCGGCTATCAGGTCAACCTGGCCGCGCGGCATCTGCGCGCCGGCCGGACCGGCGTGGTCGGGCTCGCGGTGCCTGAGCTCGAACGCCCGTACTTCGCCCAGTTGGCCGGTCGCCTGGCGGATCTGTTCGAGGCGCACGGGCTGCGGATTGTGATGGAGCGGACCGGTGCGAGCCGCGAGGGCGAGCTCAATGCGGTCGCGTTCTCCCGGCTGCGCATGTACGACGGCCTGATCCTCAGCGTGGTTGATATCGACCCCGGCGAGTTGTCCCGGCTGAACACCGACGCGCCGGTGGTGATGATCGGCGAGCGGGCCCTGCCGTCCCGCTTCGATCACGTGATGATGGACAACGTCGGCGGCGCCCGGGAGGCCACCGCACATCTGCTGGCCAGCGGTGCCCGCCGGATCGCGATGATCGGTGGCGAGCTCGACGGCCCAGCGAACATGCAGGGGCTTAGGGCAACGGGTTACGCAACCGCGCATCGCGAGGCCGGCGTACCGGTCGATCCGGCACTGAATGTCCAGTGCAGTTTCCGGTTGCAGGACGGGTACGACGCTATCCGGTCGTTGCTCGATCGCAGTATCTCCTTCGATGCGGTGTTCGCACTGACCGATGTGGTGGCGATGGGGGCATTGCGGGCGCTGGCCGATGCGGAGCTGCGGGTCCCGGCCGACGTCCAGGTGATCGGCTTCGACGACCTGGACGAGGCGGCCTATCTGGTGCCGTCCTTGTCATCGATCAACCCTGGGCACGACGAGATGGCCGCGGCCATCACTGCCCGCCTGCTCGCCCACCTCGGTGGTGACGAGCCGGTCGGCCCGCAGGAGCTGATCGTGCCGGCGCGGCTCGTGCTGCGCGGCACCACCCGCTGAAATCTGTCCCTGGCACTGGACTAGTCGTTCGCCGAGGGTTTACCTTGCTCGAAACTGTTAGGAAACCTTCCTAACAGTTTCCGCATGCCCCGGAGGTTTCATGAGTAAGCGATTGCGCCGGCTGGCGATGTTGGGAGCCTTCGTCCTGGTCGCCGGAGCGGGTGTCTGGGTGGCGCTGCCCGGGGAGGCCGCAGACTCCCTGTTGTCGCGGGGGAAATCCGCCCTCGCGTCCAGCATCGAAGCGAAGACAACGACGGCAGACAGGGTCATTGACGGCAATCCGGCCACCCGCTGGGCCAGCAAGGAAGGTGTCGACCCGCAGTGGATCCGGGTGGATCTCGGTGGGGAATCCACGGTGCACCGGGTCAAACTGACCTGGGAGCCCGGCTACGCGAAGGAGTACCGGCTCGAGGTCTCCAGCGACGGCACCACCTTCACCACGCTGAAGACCTTTACCAATCAGGATGGCGGCACCGACGACATCACCGGCCTCGAGGCTCACGGCCGGTACGTTCGGGTGGTGGGCACCAAGCGCGCCACTGAATACGGCTACTCGCTCTTCGAGTTCGAGGTGTACGGAACCTCGGATGCGGTCGGTGACACCAAGAAGCCGTCGGTTCCGCGCGGACTGTCCAGCTCTGCTGTCACGGCCACCTCGGCCGAGCTCAGCTGGACCGCGTCGACCGACAAGGTCGGCGTCTTCGGGTACGACATCCTCCGCGACGGCGTCCACATCGCATCGACCACGACTCCGTCGTACACCGATGCCGGTCTGACCTCGGAGAAGTCGTACGGGTATCGCATCCGGGCCCGCGATCTCGCGGACAACGTCTCGGGCGAAAGTTCGGCGCTCACGGTCAAGACGATCGCCGGTGGAGCCGGGATGTTCGTGCTCGCCGCGGCCGGTGACATCGCCCAGCAGTGTCTTGAGTCGGAGCCGGCCTGTATCCACCCGAAGACCGCCAAGGTTGTCGAATTCATCAAGCCTGACAACGTTCTCACGATGGGTGACAGTCAGTACGACGACGCCCACCTGTCCGACTACAACAGCTATTACGCGAAGACCTGGGGCAAGTTCAAGGACATCACCAAGCCGGTGCCGGGGAACCATGACACCTACGCCGAGCCGGCGTACAACGGCTATGACACGTACTTCGGGCCCGCGATCGCGAAGCCCGACGGCAAGCGGTACTACAGCTGGGAGAAGGGGAACTGGCACTTCATCGCGCTGGATTCGACCGACTACATGCCGGACGACAGCAAGCCCGGTGCCGCGCCGCGCAACGACCAGCTCAGCTGGCTCAAGGCCGACCTGGCCAAGAACACCAAGGGCTGTGTCGCGGCGTACTTCCATCACCCGCGGTGGAGCTCGGGCGACCACGGTGACAACGAAGACAGTGAGCAGTTCTGGCGGATCCTGACCGGTGCCAAGGTCGATCTGGTGCTGAACGGTCACGATCATCACTACGAGCGGTTCAATCCGATGAACGGTGCCGGTGACCCGGACCCGAACGGAACGGTCGAGATTCTCGGCGGGATGGGTGGCGCAGTCCCGTACGACTTGTCGCCCGGTCACCCGGCGACGGCCAAGCTGCTCAGCACCTATGGCGTGGTCAAGCTGACGATGACCGACAACGACTTCACCTCGCAGCTGATCGGTCTGAACAACACGGTCGAGGACAGCAGTCCGACGTACACCTGCCGGCCCAAGCGCTGAAAAAAGACTGCAGTTGGCTCTGGACTAGTCGTTCACTCGGGGTTTACCTTGCTCGGAACTGTTAGGTAACCTTCCTAACAGTTTTTCTCCGAACGCCCCCGGAGGTTGTCATGAGCAAGCGACTGCGCCGGCTGTCGACGCTGTTACCCGTCGTACTGGTCGCCGCACTGGGTGGTACCGCCGCTATCGCCGGTACCACTGCAGATTCCCTGTTGTCCCAGGGAAAAGCCGTCCTGGCGTCCAGCCTCGAGGACAGCACAACGACGGCAGGCAAGGCCGTTGACGGTAACGCGACCACGCGCTGGGCGAGCGTGGAGGGCGTCGATCCGCAGTGGATCCGGGTGGATCTCGGCCAGGCGGCCGAGATCCACCGGGTCAAACTGAGCTGGGAAGCGGCCTACGCCAAGGATTACCGGCTCGAGATCTCCGACGACGGCACCACCTTTAATACTGTAAAGACTCTTACTAATCAGAACGGCGCCACCGACGACATCACCGGCCTCACCGGTCATGGCCGCTACCTCCGGCTGGTCGGCACCAAGCGCGCAACCACCTATGGCTACTCGCTCTTCGAGCTCGAGGTGTACGGCGTCGGCGACTCGACCGGCGATACCCAGGCACCGAGCGTCCCGACCGGGCTGACGGCCGGCGCGGTTACGGCCACTTCCGCCGCGCTCACCTGGACCGCCTCGACCGACAATGCCGGCGTCGCCTCGTACGACGTGCTGCGCAACGGCGCCGTCGTCGCCAGCTCGACCACGACGTCGTACACCGACACGGGTCTGACGGCCACCACGTCGTACAGCTACAGCGTGGTGGCCCGGGATCTCGCCGGCAACGTATCCGGCGCGAGTCCGGCGATCACGGTGCAGACGGGCACCGGCGGTACCGGTGGATTCGTGCTTGCTGCGGCCGGTGACATCGCCGAGCAGTGCACCGCGTCGACGTCGACCTGCATCCACCCGAAGACGGCCAAGCTGGTCCAGCAGATCAACCCGGCCAACGTGATCACCATGGGTGACAGCCAGTACGACGACGCGCACCTGTCCGACTACACCAGCTACTACGCGAAGACCTGGGGTGCCTTCAAGAGCATCACCAAGCCGGTCCCGGGCAACCACGACACCTACGACTCGCCGCAGTACAACGGCTACGACAAGTACTTCGGAACCGCGATCGCAAAGCCGAACGGCAAGCGGTAC
Organism: Kribbella antibiotica; assembly: GCF_004349055.1. GTDB lineage: Bacteria > Actinomycetota > Actinomycetes > Propionibacteriales > Kribbellaceae > Kribbella > Kribbella antibiotica. The sequence continues at coordinate 33,592 of NZ_SMKX01000061.1, read as the reverse complement.
TACAGCTGGGAAAAGGGCAACTGGCACTTCATCGCGCTGGATTCGTCCGACTACATGACGCACGACACCCTGGCCACGCCGCGCGACGACCAGCTCGCCTGGCTCCGCGCCGACCTGGCCGCCAACACCTTGGGCTGCGTCGCGGCGTACTTCCACCATCCGCGCTGGAGCTCCGGCGACCACGGTGACAACGACGACAGCGAACAGTTCTGGCGCACGCTCACCGGCGCCAAGGTCGACCTGGTGCTGAACGGTCACGACCACCACTACGAGCGGTTCGTGCCGATGAACGGTGCCGGCAACGCCGACCCGAACGGGACGGTGGAGATTCTCGGCGGGATGGGTGGCGCCCACCCGTACGACCTGAAGCCCGCGCACCCGACGACGGCCAAGCTGCTCAGCACCTACGGCGTGATCAAGCTGACGATGACGGACAACTCCTTCACCTCGCAGCTGATCGGCCTCAACAACAACGTTGAGGACAGCAGCCCGACCTACACCTGCAAGGCGAAGGGCTGAGCTCATGTATCTCGCCGGAACCCGGGCCGCGGACCAAGCTGAGGCCCGGGCGACTCCAGCCGGCACCGTCATCAGGCGGGTGCCCGGCACGGTCGTCGCCCTGGGTGTTGTCAGCCTGGTCACTGACATCTCGTCCGAGATGGTCACCGCAATCCTTCCGCTCTACCTGGTCTTCGGGCTCGGTCTGAACCCGTTGCAGTTCGGACTGCTCGACGGCCTGTACGCCGGTGCCACCGCCGTACTGCGGCTGGTCGGCGGGCATGTCGCCGACCGCTGGCAGCGGCTCAAAGCCGTTGCAGGCATCGGGTACGGCGTTTCGGCCGTCGCCAAACTGGGGTTTCTGGCGGCCGGTTCGTCGGTGCCCGCGATCGGCGCCGTACTGGCGATCGATCGGGCTGGGAAAGGCGTCCGGACCGCCCCGCGGGACGCCTTGATCTCCTTGAGCAGCCCACCGGAAACCATGGGCCGCTCGTTCGGGGTCCATCGGGCCATGGACACGGTCGGGGCCTTCCTCGGCCCGCTGGCCGCGACCGCTGTGCTGTGGGCAGCACTGGGTGACTACGACGCCGTCTTCGTCACCAGCTTCTCGCTGGCGACCTGCGCCGTCCTGCTCCTGGTGGTTCTCGTCCCGAACCGGACCCGGCTCGCCGCCGAGCCAGTGCCCGGCAAGGCCAAGCCTTCCTACCGCGCCATGCTGGGGTTGTTGCGGGAGGCAAGCTTCCGGCGCTGCTGCATCTGGGCCGCGGCGCTGGGTCTGTTCACCGTCACGGATTCGTTCCTCTACCTGGCGTTGCAACGACGCTGGGACATCGACGGCCGGTTGTTCCCGCTGCTGCCACTCGGTACGACGGGAGTCTTCCTGCTGCTCGCGATTCCGCTCGGCCGCCTCGGTGACCGGGTCGGCCGGTGGAAGATCTTCATCGCCGGGCACCTCGCACTGGTCGTCGCAGTCCTACTGGTCTGCGGCCCGATCGGTAACTGGTGGTTGGCGCTTGCACTGCACGGCGCGTTCTATGCCGCCACCGACGGAGTGCTTCCGGCAGCAGCCGGACCGATGCTTCCGGAAGGTCTTCGAGCGAGCGGTCTCGCTGTTCTGCAGACCGGACAGGCGCTGGCGCGGATGGTCTCGGCAGTCACGGTCGGCCTGTTGTGGACGCTCTGGGACGTTCGGCCGGCTCTGCTCCTGTTCACCGCCGCCCTGCTGATGGTGACTGTCGCCGCAGCTGTGGTCAGACCTTTGGAGGCCACTCGATGAAGCTGAAGATCATCGGACTGATCGCCGGAATCGCCGTACTGCTGGGTGGTGCGGTCGTGTACGTCGCCTCCGCACGGACCGGCGGTGTCACGGTGAACGCCGTACCGGTGAACACCGGGCAGACGCTCGCCCTGGCTCCGGCGAACCTGTTCTTCCGCAACCTTGCCGACGGTCCTGACCACGGCAAGCTCGCGGCGGTTCCGGCAGGCGAGCCGGGCGGCGCGCGCAACGTCGGCGATCTGTCGTGTGACCGGTTCGCCGCAGCACGGGGTACGGCGATCTGTCTGCGACTCAAGCCCGATTCGCTGCCACCGCTGACCGACATGATCGTCCTCGACGCCAACCTGAAGGAGGTCCATCGCGAGACGTTGCCCGGAACACCGAGTCGTGCAAGGGTTTCGCCGAGCGGCCGGATCGTGAACTGGACGCTCTTCGTCACCGGCGACTCCTACGCGGCCACCGGGTTCTCGACCCGGACCGGGCTGTACAACCTGGACACGCAGCGCCTGACCAAGTCGGTCGAGACGCTGCCGATCTTCGTCGACGGTAAGCGGTACTTCGCATCGGACGTGAATTTCTGGGGCATCACGTTCGCTGCCGACGGCAACCGCTTCTACCTGACGATGTCCAGCAAGGGCAAGACGTACCTGATCGAAGCCGACCACAAGTCGTATCACGGTGACGCGATCGCCCGGAACGTCGAATGCCCGTCGCTGTCACCCGACGGCCGCCGCATTGCCTACAAACAGAAAGTTGCCACCGGCAAGTGGCGTCTGGCCGTGCTGGACCTTGCGACCCGCAAGGTCACCAACCCGCCCGACGACCGCCTGCTCGACGATCAGCCGGTGTGGCGCGACAACACCACGTTGCTCTACCCACTCCGGGCTGCCGACGGAAGTACCGATATCTGGTCCGTCGGTCTGACCAAGCCGCCTACCTTGCTCATCCGCCACGCCACCAGCCCGTCCTTGGGCGGCGGCCAGGCGCCGTAAGGCCGGCGGTTCGGTCAGTAGCTCTCCGCCACGTCCCAACGGAGGTTTCATGAAGGTTAGTAAACGCTGGGCAGCGCTGCTGCCCCTGATCCTGGTCGCCGGCGTCGGTGCACGCGCCGCCGTGGCCGGAACAACGGCAGACTCCCTGTTGTCACAGGGAAAACCTGCCCTCGCCTCGTCCGTCGAGGCTGCTGAGTTCGCAGCTGACAAGGCGGTCGACGGCAGCACGTCGACGCGCTGGGCCAGCGCCGAAGGCTCGGACCCCGAATGGATCCGGGTGGATCTCGGCCAGCAGGCCGCGGTACACCGGGTGAAGCTCAACTGGGAAGCTGCCTACGGCAAGAACTACCGGATCGAGGTGTCGAACGACGGCTTCGCATTCACCACCATCAAGACGATGAGCAGTCAGAACGGCGGCACCGACGACATCACCGGTCTGACCGGCCAGGGCCGGTTCGTCCGGCTGGTCGGGACGGCGCGCGGTACGTCGTACGGGTACTCGCTGTTCGAGCTGCAGGTCTACGGTGTCACCGATTCCACCGGCGACACCCAAGCACCGACGGTCCCGACCGGGCTGGCGAGCAGCGCGGTGACGGCCAACTCGGTAGGACTCAGCTGGACCGCGTCGGGCGACAACGTCGGCGTCAGTGGTTACGACATCCTGCGCAACGGCGCTGTGGTGGCCACGTCCACGACCACGTCGTACACCGACACGGGGCTGACACCGGACACGTCGTACAGCTACAGCGTCCAGGCACGGGATCTGGCCGGCAACGTGTCCGCGGCAAGTACAGCGATCACGGTGAAGACAAGTGCCGGGAGCGGCACGGGTGCCTTCGTGCTCGCCGCCGCCGGTGACATCGCCCAGCAGTGCACAGCGTCCAGCTCGTCCTGCATCCACCCGAAGACGGCGAAGATCGTCGACTTCATCAAGCCGGCCAACATCCTCACGATGGGCGACAACCAGTACGACGACGCCCACTTGTCGGACTTCCAGAACTACTACGACAAGTCGTGGGGCAAGTTCAAGAGCATCACCAAGCCGACCGCCGGCAACCACGAGTCGTACGACGACACGCCGTTCAAGGGCTACGAGACGTACTTCGGTGCCGCGATCGCCAAGCCGAACGGCAAGCGGTACTACAGCTGGGACAAGGGCAACTGGCACTTCGTTGCCCTCGACTCGAACGACTTCGTCAGCGGCGGTTCGCCGTCGGCCCAGATGACGTGGCTGAAGGCCGACCTGGCCGCCACGAACAAGGGCTGTATCGCGACCTATTACCACCACCCCCGCTGGAGTACGGGTGAGCGGGGCAGCATCGGCGACCCCGCGCTGTGGAAGGTGATGACCGACAACAAGGTGGATCTGGTCCTGAACGGGCACGACCACCACTACGAGCGGTTCCATCCGCTGAACAGCAGCGGTGCCAAGGACCCGGGCGGAACGGTCGAGATCATCGGCGGGATGGCCGGCGCCAGCCCGTACGACCTCGGGCCGGCCGAATCCAAGACGGCCAAGCGGCTGAGCACGTACGGCGTGCTGAAGCTGAACATGACCGACACCTCGTTCACCTCGACGCTGCTGGGCCTCAACAACGAGGTTCTCGACAGCAGCCCGACCTACACCTGCCACGCGAAGCCCTGATCTTCGCGTAACCGCCGTCCTACTCGCCGGGCCTGGGGCTGCTCGGTGAGTAGGACGGTTGGGTGCACGCTGACTTCTTCCTCCCCGCCCCCTCCGGAGGTTGACATGAGCAAGAGAATGCATCGCTGGGCAGCATTGCTGCCGCTCGTTCTGGTCGCCGCTATCGGTGGCTCCGCCGCCATGGCCGGGCCGACCGCCGACGTACTGCTGTCGCAGGGAAGACCGGCTTTCGCTTCGACCGTCGAGTCCGCCGAGTTCGCCGCCGACCTGGCGGTCGACGGCAGTACGACGACGCGCTGGGCCAGTGTGGAAGGTGCCGATCCGCAGTGGATCCAGGTGGATCTCGGCCAGCCGGCCGATGTTCATCGGGTGAAGCTGACCTGGGAAGCCGCCTACGGCAAGAACTACCGCATCGAGATCTCTGATGACGGCACCACGTTCACCACGATCAAGTCATTGACCAACCAGGATGGCGCGACCGACGACATCACCGGGCTGAACGGCCACGGCCGGTACCTGCGGCTGGTCGGGACGACGCGCGGGACGGCGTACGGGTACTCGCTCTTCGAGCTTGAGGCCTACGGCGTGACGGACTCCACCGGTGACGTCCAGCCGCCGACGGTTCCGACTGGACTGACGAGCACTGGGGTCACAGCGAGCTCGGTTGCGCTGAGCTGGACTGCATCGACCGACAACGTCGGGGTCAGCGGGTACGACGTTCTGCGGAACGGGGCCGTAGTCGCGGCGGCCACGTCCACGTCGTACACGGACACCGGTCTGACGGCCAACACGTCGTACAGCTACAGCGTGCGAGCCAAGGACTTCGCCGGCAACACGTCGGCCGCCAGTACGGCGATCACGGCGAAGACGAGTGTCGGTGGTGGCGGTGACTTCGTGCTCGCCGCGGCCGGTGACATCGCCCGGCAGTGCACAGCGTCCAGTTCGTCCTGCATCCATCCGAAGACGGCGAAGATCGTCGATTTCATCAAGCCGGCGAACGTCCTCACGATGGGCGACGGCCAGTACGACGACGCCCACTTGTCCGACTACCAGAACTACTACGACAAGACGTGGGGCAAGTTCAAGAGCATCACCAAGCCCACCGCGGGCAACCACGACTCGTACGCCTCCCCGGCGTTCAGTGGTTACGAGAAGTACTACGGGACGATCGCGAAGCCCAACGGCAAGCGCTACTACAGCTGGGACAAGGGCAACTGGCACTTCATTGCCCTGGACACCAATGACTTCGCCACCCACGAGCTGGCCGAGCCGGCGCAGCTGACGTGGCTGAAGGCGGATCTGGCCGCCAACACCAAGGGCTGTGTCGTGGCCTACTATCACCACCCGCGCTGGAGCACGGGTAAGCGTGGCGACAACCCTGACGGCATCGCGCTGTGGAACCTGATGGTCCAGAAGAAGGTCGATCTCGTCTTGACCGGGCACGACCACCACTATGAGCGGTTCTTCCCGCTGAACGCCAACGGCGCCAAGGACCCGAACGGCCCGGTCCAGATCATCGGCGGTATGAGCGGCGCCGAGCCGTACGCCCTCGGCCCGGCAAAATCCATCACGGCCAAGCGCCTCAGCACTTACGGCGTCCTGAAGCTGAACATGACCGACAACTCCTGGACCTCGACGCTGCTGGGCCTGAACAACGAGGTTCTCGACAGCAGCCCGACCACCACCTGCAAAGCCAAGGGCTGACAATGAAGAGAATGAGACAGTTCGCAGCAGTGCTGCCACTGGTCCTGGTCGCCGGCATCGGTGGCACCGCCGCCATCGCCGGGCCGACCGCCGATGTTCTGTTGTCCCAAGGCAAAGGCGTCCTCGCCTCGAGCGTCGAGGACAACACCACCACCGAGGACAAAGCAGTCGACGGCAGTACGACGACCCGCTGGGCCAGTGTGGAAGGCGTCGACCCGCAATGGATACAGGTGGATCTCGGCCAGCCGGCCGATGTCCATCGGGTCAAGGTGACGTGGGAGGCCGCCTATGCCAAGGACTACCGGCTTGAGATTTCCGACGACGGCGCCACGTTCACCACGGTCAAGACTCTGACCAATCAGAACGGCGCCACCGACGACATCACGGGGCTCACCGGTCACGGCCGCTACGTCCGCCTGGTCGGCACCAAGCGCGCCACCGCCTACGGCTACTCCCTGTTCGAACTCGAGGTGTACGGTGCCACGGACTCGACCGGTGACACGCAGGCACCGACGGTTCCGACCGGTTTGACGAGCACCGCGGTGACGTCGAGTTCGATCGCGCTCAGCTGGAACGCCTCGACCGACAACGTCGGTCTCGCCGGGTACGACGTACTGCGCAATGGTGTCGCGGTGGCGATCGCGCCGACGACGTCGTACACGGATGCCGGTCTGACGGCGGACACGTCGTACAGCTACAGCGTCCGGGCCCGGGATCTGGCGGACAACGTTTCTGCTGCGAGTCCGCCGATCACGGCGCAGACGGGTGCGGCCGGAGCCGGTCAGTTCGTGATCGCTGCGGCCGGCGACATCGCGAAGGCGTGTTCGGCGTCGAGTACGTCGTGTATCCACCCGAAGTCGGCGAAGGTGGTCGACTACATCAAGCCGGTCAACATCGTCACGATGGGCGACAACCAGTACAGCTCCGGCACCTTGTCCGAGTACCAGAACTACTACGACAAGACCTGGGGCAAGTTCAAGAGCATCACCAAGCCGGCGCCGGGCAACCACGAGTCGTACGACTCGCCTGCGTTCAGCGGGTACGAGAAGTACTACGGGACGGCGGCGAAGCCGCAGGGCAAGCGGTACTACAGCTGGGACAAGGGGAACTGGCATTTCGTTGCCCTTGATTCGAACGACTTCGTCGGCGGTTCCGACTCGGCCCAGATGGCCTGGCTGAAGGCGGATCTGGCGGCCACGAACAAGGGTTGTATCGCGACCTACTCCCACCACCCGCGCTGGAACACCGGGGCCCGTGGCCACGACGACTCCCTCGGCCCGTTGTGGAAAGTGATGACCGACAACAAGGTCGACCTGGTGCTGGTCGGGCACGAGCACCACTACGAGCGGTTCTTCCCGCTCAACAACAGCGGTCAGCAGGACCCGAACGGAACCGTCGAGATCATCGGCGGAATGGCCGGGGCCAGCCAGCGCGACCTCGGCCCGGCGAAGCCGATCACGGCGAAGCGGCTGAACTCGTACGGCGTCCTGAAGCTGACCATGACCGACAACTCGTTCAACTCGCAGCTGATCGGCCTGAACAACGAGGTCCTCGACAGCAGCCCGACCTACACCTGCCGCGCCAAGCCCTAACCCCTAATCGCCGTCCTACTCGCCGGGGCCTGGGGGCGTCCGGCGAGTAGGACGGTCAGGTGATGATGGGGAACCGTAACGGGATCCGAAAATGGCTGGCATAGAGTCGACGGCATGGTCATGTCCGAGGACGATGTCAGGGCTCAGCTCACCACTCCTCTGGCCTCGCCGGCTTTTCCGCGCGGGCCCTACAGATTCACCGATCGGGAGTATCTGAACATCACCTACCGGACGGACCCGGACGCGCTCAACGCGCTGATCCCGGCGCCGCTGAAGGTGGTCGACCCGCTGGTCCGCTTCGAGGTGATGCGGATGCCGGACGTCACCGGCCTCGGCGACTACACCGAGTCGGGCCAGGTCGCGCTCGTCGAGTACGACGGGGAGCCGGGGGAGTTCACGCTCGGCATGTACGTCGACCATCTCGGCGCGATCACCAGTGGGCGGGAGTACTCGGGGTATCCGAAGAAGTTTGGTAAGCCCACGCTGAGCGTGGATTCGGACACCCTGGTCGGGACGCTGGACTATGGGTCGATCCAGGTTGCGTTGGCGACGATGGGGTACAAGCATCGGGTGCTGGACGAGGCGGAAGCGCGAGCTGAGCTGACCGCGCCGACGTACATGCTGAAGTTGTTGCCCGGCTACGACCGCAAACCGCGGATCTGCGAGCTGGTGCGCAGCCAGATCACCGACCTGACCATCAAGGGTGCCTGGACCGGCCCGGCGCGGCTGCACCTGGTGCCGCACGCACTCGCGCCGCTGGCCGACCTGCCGGTGCTGGAGATCGTCTCGGCCAGCCACATCCTGACCGACCTGACGCTCGGACCGGTCTCGGTCGTGCACGACTACCTCGAGGGAGATCGGTGATGAGGGCAACAATCGTCGGCGGCGGCGTGATCGGCGTCTCGTGGGCCGGCCTGATGGCGGCGTACGGGATCGACGTGGTGATCAGCGACCCGGCGCCGGGGATCGAGGACGTTGTCCACGCCGGCCTCGCCGAACTGATCCCGTCCCTGGCTGACCTAGGCCTCCCCACCGCCGCCCTCGCTGACCGCATCACCTTCGAACCTGACCTGGCCCGCGCCGTCGCCGGCACCGATGTCATCCAGGAGAACGGCCCCGAGCGCCTCGACCTCAAACACCAGATCTGGTCGACGATCGAAGCACACGCACCCGCCCACGCGTTGTTCCTCACCTCGACGTCCGGCATCCCCGCCACCGACATCGCGACCGCGCTGCAGTCACCCGAGCGCCTCGTCGTCGGCCACCCCTTCAACCCGCCGCACCTGATTCCGCTGGTTGAGGTTGTTCCCGGCCGGCAGACCGCACCCGAAGCCGTGGCAGCGGCTGTCGATTTCTACCGCAGTCTCGGCAAGAAACCGATCGTCCTGGCCAAAGAGGTCCCCGGGTTCGTCGCCAATCGGTTGCAGGCGGCAATCTTCCGCGAATGCGTCCACCTCGTCGCCGAAGGTGTGGTGACGGAGCAACAATTGGACGAGGTCGTCACCTCTTCGCTGGGGCAACGCTGGGCAGTCAGCGGCCCCTTCCTCAGCTTCCACCTCGGCGGCGGCCCCGGCGGCCTTCCGCACTTCCTCGAACACCTCGGACCCGGCCTCCAAAAACGCTGGGGACAGCTAGGCACCCCTGACCTCGACGCCGCCACCAACGCGCTGTTGAGCGAGCAAGCCGCCAACTTCGGCGGCACCATCGCCGAGCTGGCGGAGGCCCGAGACAAGGCCCAGATCGCTCTGATGAAAGCTTTGGGGACTGCTCCTTCCGAGGAGAACAAATGAGCGACGTGACGGCGCGGGTCCGCTCCTCGATCGCCAACCCCATTCGCTCCGAGTCGGACGACCACTTCGACATTCAGGCCGCACTTGGTGAAGTGCTGGCGGATGTTGGGTTCAGCGCCGACGACTGCGGTGGGCGGGTTGAGTTCGTGGGGGCCGATCCGATCGTGCCGAGCGCCGTACGGTTGGGTGCCGCGCCGGCGATTGGGTTGGTGGCCAAGTCCGTTGCGCTGGCTGCTTTGTGGCGGCATCGGGGTGGACCGGGCCAGGACATCAGCATGGACTTGCGGAAGGCGCCGCATCGCCTGTGCCCGTTCTACGACAAGAAGTGGGAGTTGGTGAACGGCCTGCCGCCGACCAACACCGCCGACCCCGGCAGCCCGCTGTCGCTCAAGTTCTATCGTGCAGGCGACGGCCGGTGGGTGATGCCGCTCAACATCTACCCGAAGCTCAAGTCCGCAACGCTCAAACTCCTGCGCACGTACGACGATGCGACGGCGATCGCCGCTGCCGTCGCCCGGTGGAAAGCCAGTGAGCTGGAAGAGGCCGGCGCGGATGCGGGCATCGTGATGCCGATGGTTCGCAGTACCGAAGAATTCCTGGAAACCAAGCAATACCAGGACGTACTCGCCAACCTCCCGCTGATCGAGATCGAGAAGATCGGCGACTCTCCACCCGAGCCGCTTCCGGCCGGAGCACTTCAACCGCTCGACGGGATTCGCGCGCTCGGCCTCGGCCACGTGATCGCGGGGGCCGGGATCGGTCGTGCGCTCGCCCAGCACGGTGCTGACGCGCTGAACCTCTGGCGCCCGACCGAGTGGGAGAATCCGGTCGTCTACATGACCGCGAATGTCGGTGTTCGCTCAGCGACTGTCGACTACGCCCGCAACCCAGCCGCGATGGAGACCGTCCGCGACCTGCTCCGCGGCGCCGACGTCTTCTACGCGAACCGCCGCCCCGGCCAGGTCTCCGAGCTCGGCCTGTCGCCCCAGCAAGCTGCCGCGATCCGCCCCGGCATCATCCACACCACCGTTTCCCTGCATGGCGAACAGGGGCCGTGGGCAACCAGAGTCGGCTTCGACCAAACCGCAGGCTGTGTCACCGGCATGATGACGCTCGAAGGCTCCGCCGACCAGCCGAGACTTCCGCACATCGGCGTCGTCAACGACTACCTCGTGCCCTGGCTGGCCACGGCCGGCATCTGTGCCGCGCTCATCCGCCGCGCCAACGAAGGCGGTTCGTACCGGGTCCACATCTCGCTCACCCGGATCGCACTCTGGATCATCAGCCTCGGCGTCTTCGACCAGAACTTCGCCCGCACCATCGCAGGTACCGGTGGCGATCACGCCTACCTGGACCCCGACACCTTCACCGCGGAAACCCCGCTCGGCCGCTACCAAGGCGTCACCGACCAGGTCCAGATGTCGGCCACCCCCGGCGCCTTCCGCACCATCCTCGTCCCCCGCGGCAGCAGCCGCCCCGAATGGCTCCCGACAGGACAGCACTGATGACCTCGAATATTCCTCAGCTCGTCACCGACCTCCGGGCGACCTTCGACTCCCGCATCACGCGCCCGCTCGAATGGCGTCGTACCCAGCTGAACGCACTGAAGACCATGCTGCTGGAGCAGGACGCGGACTTCGTCGGCGCGCTGCACACCGACCTCGGCAAGCCGGCCGAAGAGGCCCGCGGGACCGAGCTCATGTTCATCGTCAACGAGATCGACCACACCCTGGAGCACCTCGACGCCTGGCTCGCCCCCGAGTCCGCGCCCCTCCCGGAGAGGCTGCTCCCCGGTACCGCGCAGGTCATCCGCGAACCACTCGGCGTAGCCCTGGTCGTCGGCCCCTGGAACTACCCGCTGCACCTGGCCCTCGCCCCACTCGTCGGAATCCTTGCCGCAGGCAACGTCGCGGTCATCAAGCCGAGCGAACTCTCCCCGACCGTCTCCGCAACGATCGCCCGCCACCTCCCGGCGTACCTGGATGCCTCCGCAGTTGCCGTCGTCCAAGGCGGCATCCCGGAGACGACCGAGCTCCTGGAACAGCGCTTCGACCACATCTTCTACACCGGCAACGGCCAGGTCGGCCGGATCGTCATGACCGCCGCCGCGAAACACCTCACCCCGGTCGCCCTCGAGCTCGGCGGCAAGAGCCCCGTCATCGTCGACCCCGACGTCAACCCGGTCCACGTCGCCGAGCGCCTGGTCCGCGCCAAGTTCCTCAACGCCGGCCAGACCTGCGTGGCCCCCGACTACATCCTCGCCATCGGCGACCCCGCGCCCCTCGAAGCCGCCCTCACCGCCGAAGTACGCCGCAAGTTCGGCGACGACCCGTCCACCAGCGACGAGTACGGCCGCATCGTCAACGAACGCCACTTCGACCGCCTCTCCGCCCTCCTCGCCAGCGGCCGAGTCGTCACCGGCGGCGAAACCGACAAAGCCACGAAATACATCGCCCCCACCGTCCTCACCGACGTAGCCCCCGACTCCCCAGTCATGGGCGAAGAGATCTTCGGCCCCATCCTCCCCATCCTGACCGTCAAGTCGCTGGACGAAGCCCTCGCCTTCATCCGTAACCGCGACAAGCCTCTAGCCCTCTACGCCTTCACCGAGTCGGATGAGGTCAAGCACCGCATCCTCACCGAGACCTCCTCCGGCGCCGTCGGCTTCGGCCACCCCGTAGTCCACCTCACCGCCACCGACCTCCCCTTCGGCGGCGTAGGCGAAAGCGGCATGGGCCGCTACCACGGCAAATACTCCATCGACACCTTCAGCCACCTCAAAGCAGTCCTCGATCGCCCCCTCACCTGACCCACCCGCCATTTGGTTGCTCGCCGCACCTGACAGGCCGGACGCGTTGCTTGGGGCTGGTCGCCGCGGCGGCCGCGTTACATAAAGAGCTTGGCTGGCCCCGGCGGGTGGTTGAGGTACTGGCGAGGTCGGCGACCGCGTGCCCGTTGCTTGAGGTGCCCGCTATGGCTGAGGTCCAAAATCTCCGCTGAGTGGAAACTCCTGTGCGCCATTTGCGAAGAATGTTCCACCCAACGTGGCTTAGGGTTCGAGATCCGCGTTAGTCGGTAATTTGGGGTCGCTATGTGAGAAAAAGTTGCCGGCTAATGACCCCGCCAGCGCCAGCCCGGGCGTTGCGCATTACGCGGGGATTTTTCGGGTCTATGCGCCGAAAAAGTCACGCACAACGACGCAGCAAGGGCCATCCGGGACGCGGCCTCACCCCGCGACTGAACCCACTCGCGAACCCCTTGCCCCAAGCAACCTCCCCGACCCCAAAGACACGCCAACCCACCCTTGGGCACGAACGACGACCTTGAGCACCCACCAACCATTTCGGCACCACGAAAACGGCTGATGGGGGCCCAAAGTCGGGGTTCGTGCGCAAAGAGAAGGCAACCCACCCTTGGCGCATGACTCGGCAGCCCCCGGCCGAACCACCAACCGGGGGCTTGAACACCATCCGGTGGCCGTGGACAGGTAATTACCTGACCGAACCCACCACGTTGCGCGCAAGCCCCCGGCAAGTGGAGAGAGCCGCGACGAAAAGACCAGCCACCGAGACGGTTGCGGCCAGCCGGGCGCGGCGGGACCCCAGACGACCTTGCCGGGGCTTTTCACCACCGCGGCGGGTCACTTTCCAGGCCTCGGAGCTACCGGCCGCAACCATAGCGAGCACCTCAGACGGCGGTCACGCGATCGCCGACCTCGCCATCCCCCTCAGCCACGCGCCGGGCCTCGCCAAACTCCCACTGTAAATCGGCCGCAGCGGCGACCAGCCACATGCAGCGAGCCCGGCCGCAGTTAGAGCGGCGAGCAACCATCCCCGCCGAAACATGAACACCAAGCAGAAGTAACAGTGCTTATATAAGCACTGTTACGATACCCCCATGGACGATCCGACAGAGCAGAGTCAGTGGCGCGCGCTGCATCAGCTGCTGGGGCACATCGACGGTGAGATCGGCCGCGTCTACACCGACCGAGACATCCAGGGATTGAAACCGACCTACGTGATGGAGCTACTCCGCCTCCACCTCAAGGGTCCGATGACCATCACCGAGCTAGCCGAGTCGGTCGGCCGCACGCACTCCGCGTTGAGCCAGAAGGTCGCCGCGATGCGTACGGCGGGCCTGGTGCGGACCGAGCCTGGTCCCGATGCCCGCGCCAAGCTTGTCGCGCTCACGCCGAAGGCCGAAGAGCTTGCCGGGCTGCTCGCCGCCGAGTGGCGAGCGACGGAGGCCGCCATCGCCGAACTCGAGGCCGAGTTGCCGTACAAGATGAGCCAGGTCGTGCAGGACATCGAGCAGGCGCTCAAGCGAAAGAGCTTCTATGACCGCGTCACCGAGAAGCTCGCCCAGGGGGAGGCGACAGAGTGAGAAACATGCTGATCGACCTCGCGCCGCTGCGAGCGTCAAAACCGTTCCGGCGGTTGTGGTTCGGCCAGGTGGTGTCGATCTTCGGTGGCCAGTTGGCATTCGTCGCGGTGATGTTCCAGGTCTGGGACGAGACGAAAAGCTCAGCCTGGACGGGCGCTGTCGGTCTGGCCCAAGCGCTCCCGCTGATTGTGCTCGGCCTGTTCGCGGGTGCAGCGGTCGACCGATTCGAACGCCGCCGGTTCTACCTCATCACCACCCTCGGCCAGATCTTCACCTCGGCGCTGATGGCGAGCCAACTGGTGATCGGTTCGGTGCCCGTCGGCGTACTGCTCGGGTTGGTCGCAATGCAGGCCGCGTTCGGCGCAGCGGCCGGACCTGTTGCCCGAAGCATCCTTCCGCAACTACTACCTCGCGAACTACTTGCTGGAGGCATCGCCCTCAATCGAATCGCCTTCCAGGGGGCCATGCTGATCGGCCCGGCCGCCGGTGGACTGATCGTCGCCGCCTGGGGCCCCGGTACGGCGTACCTGATCGACGCCCTGACCTTCACCGCAGCCCTGTACGGCGTCCTCGGTCTACCGCTCCTTCGCGTCAAAGGTGATGTGCGCCCGGGGCTGCGCGGGGTCGTCGACGGCCTGAACTTCGTCGTCTCAACACCGGTCATCCGAGGTGCGCTCATCACCGACCTCGCGGTCACTGTGCTGTCGATGCCGATCAGCCTCTTCCCGGCGCTGAATGCCGAGCGCTTCGGCGGTGATCCACGGACGCTCGGCCTGTTCCTGACCTCGATCGCCGTCGGGGGAGTGGCCGCCTCGGTCCTCTCCGGCTCGTACACCCGCCTGCCGCAGCCCGGCGTGGTGATGCTCATCGGCGCCGGGAGCTGGGGGATCGCCCTTGGCCTGTTCGCGTTCGCGCCCACCCCGTGGATCGCGTTCGCCTTCCTCGCGGTTGCCGGTGCCGCCGACACTGTCTCGGTCGTTGCCCGCAGCACCATTGTTCAGCTGCACACCCCCAACGAACTCCTCGGCCGAGTGGCCGCCGCCGAACAGATTGTCGGCAGCGCCGGCCCCAACCTCGGCAACGTTCGCGGCGGCGTCACGGCGCAACTCACGTCACCCTTCACCGCGCTCCTGTCCGGCGCGGTCCTCTGCATCGCCGCAGTCGTCACCGTCGCCGCCACCACACCCGGCCTACGCAAGTCCGTCGTACCGTCACAGGGCTGAGACGCTCGTCCCCCTAGGGGACGAGATCACCCTGGCGAGGGATGCACGGTGACGAAAGCAGCGGCAGGGTGATCCCCATGATCACCGTCTCTCGTCGTACCGTGCTTGCCGCGGCGGCCGCCGGCCTGACTGCGACTGCGGTGCCAGCGGCCGCTGCCGCACCCGCGCCCACCCGCCTGGTTCTGCCGCGCCCGACCGGGCCGTATCCGATCGGGACCACCGAGCTTCGGCTGGTGGACGAGTCCCGGGCGGACCCGTGGGAGCCGGGGCATCGCCGCGAGCTGATGGTCAGCGTCTGGTACCCGGCTCGCCCCGGCGCCGCCGGACCACATGCCCGCTACGCACCACCGCACATGGCGCCTCAGTTGGCGGATGAGCTCGGTAGCTACTTCGGCATCCCGCCTGGCCGGATCGACTACGCCGGTACGACGACGCACGCGCGGCTGGGCGTTCCGTCGTACGGGCGGCATCCGGTGATCGTCTACTCGCCGGGGTTCGGGACTTCCCGGCTGGTGAGCACCAACCAGGTCGAGGACCTGGCGAGCCACGGGCACGTCGTTGTCACTATCGACCACACGGGTGAGGCGCCGGTGGAGTTCCCCGGCGGTCGGGTCACGCCGGTCCTGCTCCCGGACAACGACCTGCACAAGCCGGTCGCGATCAGGGTCGCCGACCTCAAGTTCGTGCTCGATTCGCTCGGCCGACTGGCGCTCCACCGCGCGATGGATCTCCGCCGCATCGGCCTTCTCGGCTACTCCCTCGGCGGTTTCGCCGCCGCCGAAACCATGCTCACCGACCACCGCATCGCCGCCGGCGTCAACCTCGACGGCACCATGCAATACGGCTACCCCGAAGGCGAGCTGAGCGAGGTCGCCAAGCGCGGCCTGGACCGGCCGTTCTTACTCTTCGGCGCCGCCGGTCACTCGCACCTCCCCGGCGGCTCAGCCCCTGACCCATCCTGGACCAGCTTCTGGGCCAACCAACGCGGCTGGAAACTCAACCTCAGTCTGCCCGCCGGCACCCACGGCGCCTTCGCTGACTACCAGTTCTCCGCCCCGGCAGTTGCCCAAGCCAACAACATCCCGCCCGAAGCAGTCACTGCACTCCTAGGCACCGTCAACCCCATCCGCAGCATCAAGGCCCAGCGCGCCTACGTCCTCGCCTACTTCACCCAGTTCCTCGACAACCGCCCCCAACCCCTACTGCGCCAGCAATCCGCGCTCTACCCCGAGATCAAGTTCGTCTGAGCAACACCCACTGCACAGCGTCACCGGGCATCGCATAGGTCTCCACCTCGACAAACCCGTGCGCCAGGGCGAACCGCACTCCGTCCACGTTGCTCGAGAGGATGTGCGTCTCCACTCCCTGCCCTTGCGCCTGGTGCAGACAGTGCTGATACAGCGTCTCGCCGAACCCACGACCCCGGTACGGCGGGAGCACGCGCACGATCACGGTCGCTGCCGGTGTTTCCGCCGACGGCGGCCGGACCGTCGAACACCCCACCAGGACCTCGTCGTCGTACAGGACCTCGAGCACGTTGCGCGTGACCCGTTCCCGAACCTCGTCGACCGACAATGCGGCCGGTGGAACGATCTCGTTGTGCACGCGCTGCCAGTCGAGCAGGGTCGTGTCGTCCTGGACCCGAAGAATTCTCAGCGTCATGACTGCAGATGCTGCCAGGTAGTAGCGTCGGTGTCGTGCGGATTCTCTTTGTCGGTAACAGCTTCACGGCGCGTAACAACCTGCCTGGTCTGTTGAAGGGCCTGGCCGGTGCGCGCGGGATCGCGATCGAGTCGACGTTGATCCAGGCGGGTGGCGCCTCGCTGCGGCAGCATCTCAATGCCGGGAAGGCGCTGCAGGCGATCGAGGACGGCCGGTACGACGTAGTCGTGCTGCAGGAGCAGAGCACCTTGCCGATCAAGAGTCCGGACCGGTTCCGCGAGAGTGCGCGAGACTTCGACACCGCGATCAAAGCGGCTGGCGCGCGGACCGCGCTCTACCTCACCTGGGCGCGCCGCAATGCGCCTGAGACGCAAAAAGCCCTCACTGCAGCGTACGGCGGTAGTGCCGTCGAGCTAGGCGCGACGCTCATCCCGGTCGGGCCGGTCTGGGAGCGGTTCCTCAGCACCCATGACGAGCCCGTGCTGCACGACAAAGACAACAGCCACCCCGCGTTGGCGGGCAGCTACCTGGCCGCGTGCGTGTTCCTGATCGCCTTACTGGCTGAGGATCCGGTCGGAATCGACGTACCGGTGAAGGGCCTCGATGCGGACACCGCGGCCCTTCTCCAGCACGCTGCCTGGGACATCTGCGAAGGGCTAGCGTCCCCCGAGTAGCCCACCGAGAACACCGGCGACCCCGCCATCTTGGCCGGTCTGCTGACCGCTGCCGGTGCCGCCGATGACGCCGCCGGGCGGCTCCTCCGAGGGCTGGACGACAACGAAGCCCTGGCCGGCGAAGCTCATCGTGAACGCCTCACCCGTCGTACGGCCGAGGAGAGTGCCGAGACCGATCTGGTCGGCGCGCTGGTAGCCGGTCTGCAGACCCGTCGACCACGCGATCGCGGCCTGGGGGTCGGCGTACGTCGGCTGGTCCACTGTGAGAACGACCGGGGTGCCCTTGCAGGTGATCGCGAGCCGGCCTTGACCGGAGAACGTGCAGTTGAACAGGCCGGCGTTCGACATCATGCCCATGCCCTGGACGCGCTGGATGTCCCAGCTCAGCGAGGACTCGAACGCGAGCACGTTCGCGCCGTTGATGCTGAGCCCGTCGTGCGGACCTTCGAGATCGATCAGGTAGACGTCGGCGGCGCGGTCGGCGAGGAAGACATCGCCGTGGCCCTTGATCTTCATCAGCGGGATGCCCTCGCCGGTGAGCTTCTGCTTGATGAACTTGCCGATCCCGCCGGACCCCTGGGCCTCGAACTGGACGTTGCCCTGGTAGGCGACCATCGCACCCTGCCGCGCGAACACCTCGCCGCGCAACTCGACCTTCAGCAGCTTCGAGTTCTGCAGCCGCAGACCCGGCTGGGCCGACTCCTGCTCCTGGTTCTCCGCCGCGAACAGTTGACTCCGCACTGACCTACCCCCTCTTGAGAAACAACCCCGAGCGCAGGTATGGACGCACGTCTGCCCGCAGCGGTTCCCCTCCCTTCCAACATATAGCGCAGGGGTGGGCTTGCGGCAAGGCCCCGGTGATGCCTCAGGATGGCGGTCCATCACGAATCGAGGGGCGTGAAAATGCGGTTTGTGTTGCTGACCTGGGGCTCGCGCGGAGACGTCGAGCCTCTCGCCGGTCTGGCAAGGAAGTTGCAGGAGTACGGCGCGGAGGCGGTGCTGTGTGCACCACCCGACGAGGAGTTCAGGGCGCTGGCCGCCCGGGCCGGTGTGGAGCTGGTGCCGGTTGGTCGCTCGGTGCAATCGGTCGTCAACAATCCGAAGCCACCGTCACGCGAAGCTGCGTTGAAACTGGCGCCCGAGCTGGTCGCTGCGCGTTTCGACGTGTTGCCGAAAGTTGCCGAGGGCGCCGAAGCGATCGTCGCCACCGGCCTGATGCCGGCCGGCGCCCGCGATGTCGCTGAGAAGCTCGGTATTCGCTACGAGTTCGCTTCCTTCCACACCCTCGGCATGCCGCCCGAGGGGACGAATGCCCTCTACCTGGAAGCGCTCAACACCCAGCGGGCCGCGATCGGCCTGCCGCCGATCGACGACGTACGGGCTTATGTCCGCGGCGACCAGCCGTGGCTGGCCTCCGATCCGACCTTGTGGCCGGCGGACATCCCCGAGGTACTGCAGCTCGGCGCCTGGACGCTGCCCGACGATCGCCCGCTCCCGGCTGACCTCGAGGCTTTCCTGGATGCAGGCGAACCACCCGTGTACGTCGGCTTCGGCAGCATGGCGTCGCACGCTCCGAAGGACATCGCCCGCCTGACCACCGAGGCCGCCCGCGCCCACGGCCGCCGAGTGCTGCTGAATCGCGGCTGGGCCGACATCGCCGCGATCGACGACCAGAAGGACACCTTGGTCATCGGCGAGGTCAACCAGCAGGCCCTGTTCCCGCGAGTCGCCACCGTCATCCACCACGGCGGCGCCGGAACCACCACCACTGCAGCCAAAGCCGGTACGCCGCAACTCGTCGTACCGCGCATTGTCGACCAGCCGCGGTGGGCCGCCCGCGTCGCGGAGCTAGGCATCGGCTTCGCCCACCAGGATCCGGACCCGACCCTGGAGTCCCTGACGTCGGCGCTCACCACCACCTTGGCTTCCGAGACGAGAGCCCGCGCCCAGGCGCTCGCCCCAACCATCAACACCGACGGTACGACGCGTGCCGCCGAACTGCTGCTCAGCGGAGCTGTTCGAGAACGGTGATGGGCGCAAGCATCGTGGCCGCGTCGAGCGGCGCGTTGCCAGTGGCAAGCAGTTCGAGGAAGACCTTCAACCCCGGTACGACGTAGTCGGCGTCGAGCTGGATGTCCTGGCTCACAACGCCTTCGCGGCCGACGATCTCGGCGTGGAACGGCACGCTGCCGGTATCGGTCGGCGTGACGAGTTGCAGTGTGACGAGGACGTCGTTGCTGCGGTAGCGCGCGATGACAGTGGCTTTGGTCTGCTCGACCTGGATGTTCTGCGGGTCGCCGGGGGCTAGCCGCTGGGCGAGATCGGCGGCATGAATGCCGTAGAAGAAGATGCCGCTGTATTCGCTGTCCGGATCGGCCGGGCCGGTGACTGTGACCGCCTGCAGTTCGCCGACAGATTCGATGCTCTGGGCAAGGGTATCCGCGTCGGCAACCCAGCGAACGGCCGAGTACGACGTGACCAGGGTGCTCGTGCGTTCCGCGGCCTCGAGGATGGCGCGGGCGTCCGCCGTACTGGCTGCTAGGGGTTTGTCGACCCAGACGGGGATGCCGGCGTCGAGGAACGGTTTGGCGTGCTCGCGATGCAGGGCGCCGTCGCGGTTGGTGACGATGAGCGCGTCGACGCTGCCGATCAGTTCGGTCGAGGTCGGGACGAGTTGGGTGATACCGCCGTTGGTCATCAAGGTCTGGTTGTGCTCGTCGTCGGTGCCGACGAGGGCGACGATGCGGGCGGCGTCCGAGATCGGGTGGGTGTTCAGGTGCTGGATGATCTCGCGGGCGTGGCTGTTCTCGGTCCCGACCAGGGCGATACGAAGCATGCTCGATCCTCTCGCAGCTCGACGAGGCGCCCGACGCGGGCCAGAGTGTCCACGCTTCGAGACTTGGTCAAGTATGTCGATTAAGTTAGTACCTTTTGATCACGTGCTGTGACTCTCCGAGAAGCGACTGTGACCCTGAAATGAGGAGCAAATGACCGAGAACGCGCCCAGCTGGTCGTTCGAGACCAGGCAGATCCATGCCGGGCAGACGTCGGACCCGACGACCAAGGCCCGAGCGCTGCCGATCTACCAGACGACGTCGTACACGTTCGACAGCACCGATCACGCTGCGAGCCTGTTCGGGCTGCAGGAGTTCGGGAACATCTACACCCGGATCCAGAACCCGACCCAGGACGCGGTCGAGCAGCGGATCGCGAGTCTGGAAGGCGGCACCGCCGCGCTGCTGGTGTCGTCGGGCCAGGCCGCGACCTCGCTCGCGCTGCTGAACATCGCCGAGGCCGGTGACCACGTGGTCAGCAGCCCGAGCCTGTACGGCGGTACGTACAACCTCTTCCACTACACCTTCCCCAAGCTGGGGATCGAGGTGACCTTCGTCGAGGACCCGAGTGACCTGGAGTCCTGGAAGGCCGCGATCAAGCCGAACACGAAGGCTTTCTTCGGCGAGACGATCGCGAACCCGAAGAGCGAGATCTTCGACATCGAGGGAATCGCCGGGGTCGCCCACGAGTTCGGCGTACCGCTGATCGTCGACAACACCGTCGCCACGCCGTACGTGCTGCGGCCGCTCGAGCATGGCGCCGACGTCGTCGTGCACTCGGCGACCAAGTACCTGGGCGGCCACGGTACGGCGATCGCCGGCGTGATCGTGGATTCGGGCAAGTTCGACTACGCCGCGAACCCGGAGCGCTTCCCCGGCTTCAACCAGCCGGACCCGAGTTACCACGGCCTGACCTTCGGCGAAGCGCTCGGCGTCAACTCGCCGCTCGGCAACCTGGCCTACATCCTCAAGGCCCGCGTGCAGTGGCTGCGCGACCTCGGTACGGCGGTAGCGCCGTTCAACGCGTTCCTCATCGCGCAGGGCCTGGAGACCCTCTCGCTGCGGATCGAGCGGCACCTCGACAACGCGCTCAAGGTCGCGCAGTGGCTCGAGGCCCGCGATGAGGTGGACGGCGTCGCGTACGCCAGCCTCCCGTCGAGCAAGTACTACGAGCTCGCGCAGAAGTACACGCCGCGCGGTGCCGGCGCGGTCGTGGCGTTCGAGATCAAGGGTGGTGTGGACGCCGGTAAGCGATTCGTCGACGCGCTGCAGTTGCACAGCCACGTCGCGAACATCGGTGACGTGCGTTCCCTGGTGATCCACCCGGCCTCGACGACGCACAGCCAGCTGTCCACCGAGGACCAGCTCGCTTCCGGCGTCACCCCGGGCCTGGTCCGGCTGGCGGTCGGTCTCGAGCACATCGACGACATCCTTGCCGACCTCGAGGTCGGGTTCGCGGCCGCCAAGTCGGTCTGAGTCGATGAGTGCCACCGGGCGACGTTTTGTTGCTGCCGGCGACCTTCTGCTGGAGAGCGGTGCGACGTTGCCCGGGGCGCGGATCGCGTACGAGAGCTGGGGGAATCCCCAAGCAGACAACGCGATCCTGATTTGTCACGCGCTGACCGGAGATGCGCACGTGGTCGGCCCGGCCGGACCCGATCAACCGACCCCCGGATGGTGGGACGGTTTGATCGGGCCGGGCCGGTACCTCGACCCCGCCGACTGGTACGTCGTTGCCTCGAACGTGCTCGGCGGTTGCCAAGGAACCACCGGCCCGTCGAGCGAAGCACCCGACGGCCGCCCGTGGGGGAGTCGCTTCCCCGCCATCACCATTCGCGACCAGGTCAACGCCGAGGCCGTGCTGGCCGATGCCCTAGGCATCGATCGCTGGGCAGCCGTCATCGGCGGTTCGATGGGCGGAATGCGCGCCATCGAGTGGCCGCTGATGTACCCAGACCGAGTCGGTACGGCGTTCGTCCTCGCCTCCACCGGCTATGCCTCCGCCGACCAGATCGCCTGGTGCGCACCACAGCTCGCGGCGATCACCTCAGACCCCGACTGGCAAGGCGGCGACTACTACGGCACCGGCCGCTCCCCGGCCGTCGGCCTCGGTATCGCGAGAAGAATCGCCCACATCACCTACCGCTCGGAGTTCGAGCTGGCCACCCGCTTCGGCCGCTCCGCGCAAGCCGGCGAGGACCCAGCCACCGGCGGCCGGTACGCCGTCGAGTCCTACCTCGACCATCACGCGACCAAGCTCGCCCGCCGCTTCGATCCCGGCTCGTACGTCGTCCTGACCCGCGCCATGAACAGTCACGACATCACCCGCGGTCGCGGCGATCTGGCCAGCACGCTGGCCCGGCTGCGCTCCCGGCTTGTCGTCGCGACGGTCGACTCCGATCGCCTCTATCCACCGTCGTTGTCGGCCGAACTTGTCGCGGCCTTCCCAGCGGCCGATGGCGTGCATACGATCAATTCGCCGTACGGGCATGACGGCTTCCTGATCGAGCTCGACCAGGTCGGCGCCTTGATCGCGAAGACCCTGAGCACGGCCGCGGTCGGTCGGAGATAGTCCAGCTGGTTTCTGGGCACTGGAGAGCCATGCGGAAGTTCGTCGGGATGCGGTACTACCGGGTCTGGCGCGCGGCGGTAGCGGCGCTGGCCGGGATGGGTGTGGTGACGGCTCTGGTGTTCGTGGCACCGGGTCCGAATTTGGCAGTGTTCGTGTTCGCCGGTTTCACGGCCGGTGCGCTCTCGGTCAGCCTCGGGCTGTCGTGGGAGCAACCGTCGGCCGAGGTCTTCCGGGCGGCTCCACGCTGGGCTGCGCTCGGCGGTGGCGTCGCGGTCGCAATCATCGGGTACGGCGCCGCCGTGGGGGTCGAGGTGTTGCTCCTGCTCCTGGTCATCGCCGGAACCTCGCCGCCGGTCGTCGCGTGGTTCGGTTGGCTCGAAGTCGCCCCGAACGCGCCGCTCAAAGAACAGTCGCCTCCCAAGCTGCATGCCGAGCTGAAGCCACTGGACGCGCCCGCGCTGGACTACGCCGTACTGCTGCACGACCTGACCGCCGCCGAGCTGTGCCTGGCCTGGCGCCGCAGCTTCGGCGAGCTGCGCCGGACCGAGCACTGGGCGGCGACGACCGACGTACGGCAGGCGTATCTCGACGAGCTCGAACGGCGCTACCCCGACGAGTTCGTCGCCTGGCTCGCATCCGGCCCGCGCGCAGCAAGCGACCCCAGGCGCTTCTTCGATCATGGCGCCGATCACGCCGGCGGGTAGAACACCTCCCGTAGGTGCTCGCTGATGAGCTCGACGGCATGCCGCCCAGCCGACAGCGCGGCCGGAAAGTTGAGAAACGCGTGCATGGTGTCGGCGTACTCGACCAGCCGGGCATCCAGCCGAGCCGCGGATTCCAAAGCATCGTCACGCAGCGAGTCTCGTCCCGCAGCGAGTACGAGCGCCGGGGGTAGTCCGTCGAACGACATGCTGTCCTGATCGGGATGGGGGCACGGATAGCAGAGGATCTGGTGCGCTGGCAGCGGGGTGCCGTTGTCCCGGGCAACCATGCATGCCGCCATCGCCAACTCCGCGCCGGCGCTCTGTCCACCTATGGCGATCCGTCCGTCGCCTCGCAACTCAGTGGTGCGCGCGTGGATCCACTGCAATGTCTCGTGGACGTCATTAAGTGCAGCTGGGTAAGGTTTTTCAGGCTCCAGACGATAGTTGAGCGAGACAACGACAACGTTGCCTGCGGCAGCGATCCCGGATGTCGCGTACTCGATGTCGCGCCAGTGCCCACCGACGAATCCGCCACCGTGCAACCACAGCAGAACTGGCGCGGGCCCGGTCGTCTGCACTGGGTGATAGACGCGCGCATCGAGCGTGCGTCCCGGCAGCTCGATCTCCAGATCACGCGGTCGCGTTCGCGGATCAACCGTCCCGGCGAGCTCCGGATCCGGGAGTTCCTGGCGGTCCAGCAGCAGCTGCTCGTACGGATCCAGGTCCGGCCGGGACGGCTGATCCGCCAGGAGTTTGAGCAGTGCGTCGGTCTCACCCGCATAGGCCGGGGAATCGATGATCATGCAGCCCTCAAATGCCGAGCCGCGTGCCCGAAGACCCCGTAGCCGGGCGGCGTCGACACGTACTCGGCCAGCGCCCCGATCCCACCGTCGTACCCGCCGCCCGTCGCCGGGTCGGCCCACGCGACCTCGTCGTACTGCTCGATCTCCGCGACCAGCCCTTCGCCAACACTGCGATACCGGTGCAAGACCAGCTCCGACGGAAGGTGCCGTCCAGCCTCGACGCCGCCGACATTCATCGCCGTACCGATCGAGGGGGTTTCCCAGCGCGGGTCCAGGCTCCAATGCAGTCGGCCATTCCGCGCATCACGTAGTACAGCGAGGGTGATTTCGTCCCACATCAGCACGTGCGCGACCAGGTCGTGCAAGGACTCGCAGAAGTGTCCCAAGGGTCCGGCGCTCAGCCGGTACGGCGCTCGCAGCTTCTCCGCGCTCAATCCGTCGACCGCAGTCAGCAGGAGTTCTTGGTCGTCCCGCAGCAACTGAGCTGCCTCACCGGGCGATGTCTTCGTCATGCGTCGACCAAACCACCACCCCCGCCGAACGCGCCGCCGATTGAGCGAATGGCTCAATCGGCCAGACCGAGGCCGGTCAGGATCTCGGCGACGGACCGATCGGGCGGGGCCGCGGTCGTGAGACCCCGGATGCAGGCGGTCATGACCATCAGGAAGTAGTCGCCGCTGGAGATGGCCGGCAGCTCTGCGTGGACGGGCGCGAGGACCTCGTCGGCAGCCAGCAGGGCGTAGACCTTTTCGAGCTCCCGCTGATGGGGGCCGTCGTGGTAGGGGCGGTGTCGCTCCTCGGCAGCGGTCAGGTTGATCGCGAGCGAGGCGACCGTCCCGGACAACATGACGGCACCGGCAGCGCCGTACCCGCGGCGTCCGAGCGCCTCGATTGCGTCGCGTTGCAACCGCAACCCGGCAGCTCCACGGGGGAACAGACTCTGCAGGTACGCCGCGAGGCCGGGCCGGTCGAGGACGAAGTTCCGCAGTTGCTGCGAGAACGAGAGCAGGTGCTTCTCGAGGTCGTCGGCGGGGTCGTCGGCGATGCGGAGCTCGGCCAGGACGGCCTCACCGACGAGTGTCTCCAGACCGAGCTTGCCGTCGACATGGCGGTAGAGCGCGGTCGGCGTGACACCGAGTGCGGTGGCGACGCCGTTGACGGTGAGGCTCGCGAGGCCGAGGCGCAGCCCTTCGCGCTCGATGTCTGCGAGCCCGATCTGCGCCTGCCGGCCACCAGTCTTGCGCCGTGGCGTAGTGCCTGTCACAACATCCTCCGACCCTCTTGACCCCTAAGTTATGGTACTAACTTACATACGCACCGTGACTCACGGTGAAATCGACGCGCCCCAGGAGATCGTATGAGCGAGCATCGTCCTACCCGCAGAACCCTGCTCAAGGCCGCCGGTGGCCTGACCGCCGCCGCCGGCCTCGGCGCCGGAACCATTCTGACCGGCGCGGCCGCGGCCCACGCCGCGGGTGACGGTTTCGGACTGCGCATCGTCGGCAGCGACACCCGCGATCCGCGGATGTGGTACTACCGCTTCCAGACCGCCGAGATCGGCTGGCAGCCCGCGGTCAACGTGCTGCTGCCTGATGGTTACCACAACAGCGGCGGCCGCCGGTATCCCGTTCTCTACCTGCTGCACGGGGGAATGCAGGACTTCATCAGCTTCGACATCGCCGGCGTCCGCGCCTGGACCGCGGGCAAGCCGATCATCGTCGTGATGCCCGACGGCGGTAAGGCCGGCTGGTACTCCAACCCGGTCACCACCAATGTCGGCCCCCGCAACTGGGAGAGCTTCCACCTCAACCAGCTCATCCCGTGGATCGACGGAAACTTCCGCACGTACGGCGAATTCGCGGGCCGCGCCGTCTCCGGCTTCTCGATGGGCGGCTTCGGCGCCCTGAAGTACACCGCCAAGTACTGGGGCCATTTCGCCTCGGTCAGCTCGCACTCCGGCCCCGCCAGCGTCCGCCGCGACAGCGGCCTGGTCGTTCACTGGGCTAACGCGTCTTCTGCTGCGGTCGACCTCAACGGCGGCACCATCTACGGCGTCCCGTGGGACGAAGGCCGGGTCAACATGGACAACCCGATGCAGAACATCGAGCGCTACCGCGGCAAACGCATCTTCCTCGTCGCCGGAACCGCCCCGGGTCCCGACCCCTTCAACTACGCCAACGAAACCCAGGTCCTGGCCGGCCAGCGTGAATTCAAAGCTGCCCTGGCCCAGGCCAACATCCCGTTCATCGCCTACGAAGACGGCGGCGGCCACGAGATCCGCGCCGGCCGCATGATCGAAGACATCGACGGCATCATCAACCACCTCCGCCGCTAGTCCGGCGGGCAAGTGCTGGTACGGCGCTTTCGCGGGGGAGCGCCGTACCGGCCAGGTGCCGCATCAGCCGAGGGACTCGGTGATCTTGCGGGTCATCTCGGTGAGGGTGGGGGAGGGGGTGGACTGGTGGAGTTGGGCCGCCTCCAGGGCGACGGTGATGGTGGTGCGGAAGTTCTCCGCTTCGGCGGGGGATTGGGCCTCGAGGAGCGTGACCGCGGCGGTCAGCGCCGGGAGGACCTGGTCGGCCATTTCGGCGACGTTCTTTCCCTTGAGGGGGATGGTGCCGCGCTTCTCGTTGAGGACGTGGCCGACCGTGCCGGTGGCGGAGGTGAGCGCCATGGTGCCGTTGGTGGCGATCTTGTGCGGCTTGTCGCCGGCCGCGGCGAGCAGCGAGACGGCGCCGTACGCCGCGATGCGCAGAGTGGTCTTGTCCTGGTCGGTGAGGGTGATGGTCATGATGGTTTCTCCTTGTATATAGGTGATTAGCGGGTGACGGACGCGGTGGCGCGGACGGCATCGGCGACGGCCGCGAAGTCCTTGCGCAGGATGTGTGAGTGGTTGCTCGGGACCTTGGCGGCGATCTGCAGGTTGGAGTTGACTGCGAGCACGGGCTCCAGTGAGGCGCGCGCCGCTTCCATCTCCTCTTCGCCGCCGCCGAGGCTGGAGCCGGTGGCGAGGACATAGCGGAACGGGCAGGTGATGCGCTCCAGGACCGGAGCCATCTCGGCGGCGATGCCGTTGATCTCGATGTTGACGTCGATGTGCTCCTCGAGGCTCATCCGCGCCGCCAGACCGAACGGGCGCACGAGCGGCAGGAGGTAGCGCATCTTGCTGAACAGTTGGCGGATCCGCTCTGCCCCTTCCTCGCCGGTCAGTCCGTACGGCATCGCGCCGTCGACTGCGACCGCTCCGGCGATGCGGTCCGGGTTCTGCTCGGCCCAGTACGCCGCGAGTGTCGCGCCGTACGACCAGCCGACCAGGATCGGCCGCTCGGCGCCCGTCGCAGCCAGTACGGCGTCGATGTCGCGCAGGCCGGCGGCGAACGAGTAGTCCGCCGACTGCTTCGACTTGCCGCGGGCCCGGGCGTCGAAGGTGATGTGCCGGAACTCGTCGTTCCCGAGGGCGGCGATCACCGGCTTGAAGTGCTTCCAGTTGGCGTAGGCACCGTTCAGGTAGACCACCGGACGGCCGGAGCCGCCGGAGTCGTTGACGTTGAGCGCGGTGTCCTCGGTCGGAATCAACATGGTGGTTCTCCTTGCATTCGGTTCGTTTGGTATTTGCTGAACAAGAAGAACCGTACGTTGCGTTTAGAGATCCGTCAACACGCAATTCTGACCGCTCTGAGCGTCAGATTGGTGTTCTTTGCAATGATGCTGAGACTGAATGCAATGCTGGGCTTTGCAATGAGCTCGCGGTGAATGCATACTTGGTGGCGGTAGTGCGACCAGATCAGGGAGGCCGACCGGATGCCCGGAGGCAGGCTCAGTACGGAAGACCGTCAGCAGATCGCGGGCTGGCTGGGCGAGGGGCTCGGCTATGCCGAGATCGGCCGCCGCCTGGATCGGCCCGCCTCAACCGTGATGCGCGAGGTCACCCGCAATGGCGGTCCCGACGGCTATCGCGCGGATCGCGCCGAGCAAGACACGCGCGAACGCGCCCGCCGGCAGAAGCAGGCCGAGCCGGCGGCCCCGCCGATGTACGACGACAGTCACGGGCGCGACCCGGTCGCCGTACAGGAGCTTGCGGATTCGTTCGCCGAACTGCTTGTGCAGCAGGGTTTGCCGCGGATGGAGGCCAGAGTTCTCACGTGCTTGAACATTGCCGACTCCGGCAGCCTCACCGCCGCCGACCTCGTCCAGCGGCTGCGTGTCAGCCCGGCGTCCATCTCGCATGCCATTGCTTTTCTTGAGCAGCAAGGGATGTTGCGTCGCGAACGCGATCCCGGCGAGCGCCGCGAACGCTATGTCATCGACGACGAAATCTGGTTGCGCAACCTGATCGCGTCCGTGCAGATGAACGAAGCGTTGGCTGCCTCATCGCGACGGGCGGCTCAGGTGCTCGGGGTTGATACACCTGCTGGTGCGCGGTTCGAGTCGTCGGCTGAGCTGGTGATGCTGATCAGCTCGAAACTCCAGCAGGCTATGGAGGAATGGCGTGATCGGCTCGCGGCCCGGGAGGCTACTTCCCGGTGAAGGCGCCGATTGCGATGCCGAGGACGGCGGCGTTGTAGAAGAACGACATCACCGAATGCCAGATCACCGCATGCCGCACGCGGCGGTTGCTGATCTCGACGTCGGAGGTCGCGAAGGTTGCTCCGATGGTGAAGGAGAAGTACGCGAAGTCAAGGAAGTTCGGCGTCGTTGTGCCGGGGAAGGTGATGCCGTGTCCGGTGGCGAAGTAGATGTTCGCGTAGTGCATGGCGTACCCCAGGTGCAGGATCAGCCAAGCCAGTACGACGGTCGCTGCAGCCAGCAGTCGGATGATCCAGGCGTCCCATGGAACATCCTCGGCCGTATCGACTGCCACGATCAACAGTCCGCTGGACAATCCGGCGGCACTGGCCACGATCACCCCCGCGAACCGCAACCGCATCCTGTGGGCCGACGGCAACCAAGGCGGTGACCCGTCGGCGTCGGCGTCGGCTGCGGTCCGTCCGCGGCGCAGCGTCCGCACCTGCCGGCTGAGAAAGATGAGTGCGATGAGATCCCAGGTCATCAGGGTCGGAACGGTCGCGATGCCAGGAACGGCGTGGATCCACAGCACCGGAAGCAGCATGGCGCCGGCCGCCGCGAGCAGCGCTCGCGTGACCCCGTCCGACCGAACGCTCACCACATGCGGATGCTAGCGATCGCCGTACCGGACGTCGGGAATGTGTCAGTCGTCGGCGAGGCGGTTGAGCAGGCCGCCGGCCTCGAGGTCGTCGACGACCGAGGTGGCTGAGCGGGGGACGATGCCGAGCTGGGTGGCGAGCTCGCTGAGGCGGAGCGGGCGGCCGGCCTGGTCGAGGGTGCGGAGGACGCGGAAGCGGCCGTGGGTGAGGCCTTCGACGTCGGCCCTGGCGGCACGGCGCTGCCGGCGGATGACGGCGTCCAGCCGGGCGGCGATCTGTTCGGCGGTGTTGTCGGACGCATTCACGGTGGGAGCCTATCGGGGACCGGTCTTGTGAGTTAGCCTCATAGTGAGGTAACCTCAGCATATCTGATCCAGAACCGAAAGGCTTCAATGTCACAGATGTCCGGAATGCCGGGTGCAGGAGGCGGTGGCGGGCGAGCGATGCGCTCGCTGCTGAAGGACTCCTCCGTCCGGCACCACAAACTGTCCGCGGGCACACTGCGCCGCATCGCCGGTTTCGCCGTCCCCTATCGCGGCTATCTGGCCGCCTTCCTTGTCCTTGTCGCCATCGATGCGAGCGCCGGCGCAGCCACCCCGCTGCTCTACCGCGCGATCATCGACCGCGGCATCGTCCCCAAGAACACCGCACTCGTCATCTGGCTCGCGGCTGTCGTCGCGCTGCTTGCTCTGGTGAGTGGTGCGGTCACGCTGGCCCAGCGCTGGTTCTCCGCGCGGATCGGCGAGGGACTCGTCTACGACCTGCGCACCTCCGTGTTCGATCACGTGCAGCAGATGCCGGTCGCCTTCTTCAGCCGCACCCAGACCGGTGCGCTCATCCAACGCCTGAACGGCGATGTCCTCGGCGCCCAACAGGCGTTCACCTCAACGCTGTCGAACGTCGTCAGCAACGTCCTGAGCGTCACCTTGGTGCTCGCCGCGATGTTCGTGATGTCGTGGCAGATCACGCTGCTGGCGCTGGTGTTGCTGCCGCTGTTCATTCTCCCCGCTCGCCTGATGGCCGGTCGGTTGCGCGAGGCAACGGCCGAGACCTACCGGCTGAACGCAACCATGGCGCAGACGATGACTGAGCGGTTCAACGTGGCAGGCGCCGTACTGGCCAAGATCTTCGGTCGCACGCAGGATTCGTCCAAGGAGTTCGCCGACAAGGCTGCGCGGGTCCGTGACATCGGGGTCACAACCTCCATGTATGCCGGGATCTTCCGCGTCTCGCTGACTCTGGTCGCAGCGCTCGCGGTCGCCCTTGTGTACGGTGTCGGCGGAGTCTTCGCTGTGCAGGGTGCGCTCGGGATCGGGACGGTCGTTGCCTTGACCGCCTATCTGGCTCGGCTCTACGGTCCGCTGACCGCGCTCTCCAATGTCCAGGTCGACGTGATGACGACTTTGGTCAGCTTCGAGCGAGTACTCGAAGTGCTTGACCTCCCGCCGATGGTTGCCGACCGCAAGGATGCTGTTGAGCTCCCTGTCGATGTCGAGCCGTCGCTGCAGTTCGACGAAGTCCGCTTCCACTATCCGTCGGCGGCCGAGGTGTCGCTCGCCTCACTCGAGTCGGTCGCGACGCTGTCGACCGAGACCGGTGAAGAGGTGCTTAAGGGCATCAGCTTCGCGGTCCGCCCCGGCGAGATGATCGCCGTCGTCGGCCCGTCCGGTGCCGGCAAAACTACTCTCGCTTCGCTCGTCTCCCGCATGTACGACGTCACCGGCGGCGCGATCCTGGTTGGCGGTCACGACGTCCGCGAGGTCACGCAGCGCTCGCTTCGCGACGTGATCGGCGTAGTCACGCAGGACTCGCACATGTACCACGACACCATCCGCTCCAACCTTCTGCTGGCCCGCCCAGAAGCAACCGAGGCCGAGCTCCATGACGCGCTCGAAGCGGCTCAGATCGCGGCTTTGGTCGACAGCCTGCCAGATGGACTCGACACCGTCGTCGGCGATCGCGGCTACCGCCTCTCCGGCGGCGAAAGGCAACGACTGGCCATCGCCCGCCTGCTCCTCAAATCCCCCTCCATCGTCATCCTCGACGAGGCCACGGCTCACCTCGACTCCGAATCAGAGGCCGCCGTACAAGCCGCTCTGGCGAACGCCCTCACCGGCCGGACCTCGCTGGTGATCGCCCACCGCCTCTCCACCATCCGCAACGCCGACCAGATCCTCGTCCTGGACGACGGCCAAATCCGCGAACACGGAACGCACGAGGAACTCCTGGCCGCCGGCGGCCTCTACGCCGACCTCCACGCCACCCAATTCGCCACTCAAACGGTCGCGTAATGTCGCTGGCGTCAGCTGGGTTCAACGACGGAGGCACGGATGCGACTGATCGGGCGAGTGCTCTTGGTGGCGGCGATCATCGGCGGCGGGCAGGTGGCTCCGGCCTTTGCCCAGCCCGAAACAACGCGGACCGGTACGACGTCTGTTGCGACTGTGCAGTCGCGAGTCGGGTTCGAGCGGTTGACGGATCTCGTCGTACGGCGGATCAATGTCGGCGATGCCGTTGCCGCGTCGAAGTACTTCAGCGGCAAGCCGGTCGACGACCCGGTCCGTGAGCAGCAGATCCTGGTCTCGGTCCGCGCGTCGGCCGTGAAGCTGGGGATCGACCCGGACGAGACCGCCGCGTTCTTCCAAGCGCAGATCGATGCCAGCAAGGTCGTGCAGCGCGGTCTCCTCGCGCGGTGGGCCCAGCATCCTTCGTCGGCCCCGACAACTGGTCCGGATCTCGATGCCGTTCGCAAGCAGCTCGACCAGCTGACCGCCGACCTCCTCGCGGAACTCGTCACCGTCGACCGCCTCCGCGACTCTGGCGTACGCTGCGGCATCTCCTTGCTGCTGGCAACTATCCCGGCCGGCGTACACCTGGACCGCCTGCATCGGCAGGCCCTCAAGGTCGCGACCATCGGCGTCTGCTGATGAAGGTCTTCCTGTCAACAGACATGGAGGGTACGGCGGGAGTCGTCGACTGGTCGCAGTGTCGCGCGCCGAGCCCGGAGTACGAGTACTACCGCGGTCAGCTGCAAGCCGAGGTGAACGCCGCGATCGACGGCGCCCTCGAGGCCGGCGCCACTGAGTTCCTGGTGAACGACTCGCACTCCACCATGCAGAACCTCCGCCCGGATGAACTGCACGGTCGCGCAAGCTACCTCTCCGGCCGACACAAACCGCTGTACATGATGGAAGGCCTCGACGCCTCGTTCGACGCCATCTTCTTCATCTCGTACCACGGCTCAGCAGGCGCGACCTCGTCCGTCCTTCACCACACTTACAACCCACGCGCGATCGCCGAAGTCCGCCTCAACGACACGATCGCCGGCGAAGCAGCCGTCAATGCACTGGCAGCGCTCGCGTACGACGTACCGATCGTGCTGATCACCGGCGACCAAACCACGATCGACGAGGCCCGCCCCTTCTTCCCGCGCGCCGAAGGCGTAGTCGTCAAGCAGTCGATCTCCCACAACGCCGCCCTGTCGATCCACCCCGAGCGAGCCCGCGAACTGATCCAAGCCGCCGCCCGCCAATCCCTCAGCACCCTCAGTACCCCCCAGCCGAACCTCCGTGGAGCCGACCTAACCATCCGCTTCCACACCCAAGCCCACGCCGACCTGGCCTGCGCCCTCCGCAACGTCGAGCGCCAAGCCGAAACAACAGTTGTCCTGAGCCACGAGGACCCCCTGACGCTCTTCCGAACCTTCATCGCCACGGTGTACCTGTCCCGAGCCCTCAACGACTAACGCCGTACCGATGAACGGGTAGTGGGCCTAGCTGTCCCGCTCACCCCCACCGCCAATCACCCCAAACGGCCCACCACTACCCGTCCATCGGTACACCCCACCAACTCCCGCCGTGCCCGCTCACCCGGCGCTCGCCATCTCAGGGGATATCCCTTCAGCTGGGGGGGTTGCCCACTGAGAATCTGAGGGGGCAACCCCCTATCTGAACTGGTCCCCGATTGTTGGACTGGCTGGTTAGAAGCCTAGGCCGCGAGGGCTTGGGCCCGGTATTGCACCGGGCTCAGGCCCTCGAGTCTTGTTGAGATGCGGTCGTTGTTGTACCAGCGGATG
>NZ_SMKX01000060.1 GCF_004349055.1 Kribbella antibiotica | reverse complement strand
CAGGGGCACGCTCTGTCCCCAAGACTCACAGGTCCAGGTAATAGAAGTGCTCACCCACCAGCGGCTTACCAGTCCGAGTCTGCCCGACGGGCGACCCGATAACTCTTATTAGGTAATTACTTGTTCACGCCCACCACCCAGCCCACAGACCCCCGACCACTGGACAGCGCCGCGACGACCAGCGCGGCGGCCGGGGGCAGCCAGGGTCACACGGGCGCGGCAGCACCTCATGCCTCCTTGCTGGCGCTTTTCACCACAGCGGACGGTCACTTTCCAGGCTTCCCCACGACCGGCCGCAACCATAGCGAGCACCTCAATCGGCGGGCACGCGATCTCCGGCCTCGCCAGTACCTCAACCACCCGCCGGGCCCAGCCAAGCTCTTTATGTAACGCGGCCGCCGCGGCGACCAGCCACAGACAACGTATCCGGCTTGTCCGGAGCGGCGATCAACCATGCACCGCCGACACCACCCCCAGGTCTATGCTCAAGGCAACAATCCACCACTGAATGGAGTGCCAACCCGTGCCTCGTGTCACTCTGCAGCCGGCCGAGCTTTTCGCGAGTAAGGCTTGGGGATTCTCCCAGGTGGCCGTCTCCCCACCAGGCACGATCATCAACATCGCCGGCCAAGTCGCGTGGGGCGCAGACGAGAAGAGCAACGCGGAGGGCCTGGAGGAACAACTCCGCCAAGCCCTCGACCACGTCTTCGTCGCAGTTCGTGCCGCCGGCGGCCAGCCGGACGACATTCAGATCCTGCGGCTCTACATCCGCGACTTCCAGTCCGGCACGGATGCAGACCGGATCGGCAAGGTGCTCACCGACGTCTTCGGCACCGACAACCCGCCGCCTTCCTCGTGGATCGGCGTACAGGCTTTGGCGCAGCCCGAGTATCTCGTCGAGGTGGAAGCTATGGCTGTCGTGTCATAGCAAGGTCCGCCAGTACGACCAGAACTGCTCACCGATCAAACTCAGTACGACGACCGCCCAGATCGTCAGCGGCACACTGTGGAGCCGCGTCAGCTTCGGGCGGTTGACGTTGTGCAGTGTCACGTACCAGAAGATCGGGATCGTGACCGCCCAAACCACCATGCAGTAAGGGCAGAGCGCCTGGATCCGATAGAGGCTCTGGAACATCAGCCAGTGCACGAACACTGCGCCGAACGTCACCCCGATCTGCAGCCCGATCCAGAACCACCGCCGGAAGGTCGCGCCCGCCAGCAGCGCGACCCCGACGGTGACGATGACCGCAAACCCGGCGATCCCCAGCAGCGAATTCGGGAATCCGAAGACTTCCGCCTGCGGCTTGGACATCACCGAGCCGCAGGACAGGATCGGGTTGATACTGCACGACGGCACATAAGCCGGGTCGCGCAGCAGCGCAATCTTCTCGACAGTCAGTACGGCGGCCGCCGCCAGCCCGATGATCCCGCCGATCAGCAGGATCCACGGCAGCGATCTACTGGAGCGCGGCATCGATACTCGCCGTCAGATCCGCGACCGACTTCGGTTCCAGCTTGGCCCCGTTCAGGAAGAATGTCGGCGTACCGGTCACCCCCAGCGCTTCCCCGTCGGCAACGTCGCGCTTGATCCGTTCCAGCGTGGACGGGTCGGCGTAATCCTTGCTCCAGGCAACGACATCGAGCTCGAGGTCCTTCGCGAACGCGCGGAACTGGTCATCCGCCGGTACCTGCTTCTCGCCCCACTCGGCCTGGGTCTCGTACATCTTCTGGTACATCTGCTCGAACTTGCCTTGCTTGGCCGCCGCCTCAACCGCGCGCGCCGCGCGCTCCCCGTTGAAGTGCCCAGGCAGCGGGAAGTACCGCACCACAAACGTCACCTTGCCGGCGTAGTCCTTCCGCAACTGCTCAACCACCGGGTACGCCGCCCGGCATGACTCGCACTCGAAATCCAGGAACTCGACGAACGTCGCTTTCCCGTCGGCCGCGACATTGAGCTTGTGACTGTCGGACCGCACGAAGCGGTCGCTGTTACTGCTGGCACTGGGTTCTGGCGTATCCCCAGCCTTGACGGCCAGCACGATGCCGGCGATCAGGACGAAGACCGCGGCGATCGCGATCGATACCCGGGCGTTGGTACTCATGGCTCCTCGATTCAGGTGAGACAAGGCAGGCAAAGACACACCGGCAGTACGCCGGTGGTGATGAGTCGTTGCGCTTGCTTGCCTACCTGCGCGAGATGCGCAGCTGAATCAACGACGGAGTCGTCTGCCACAACGGGCACGACGGCGCACGGACGACGTACAGCGAGGTCTCCCCCACCGCCGCCGCATCGCGTCCGAACGGGACCAGAGCACCCACGACCGAAGAAACCCCGAGCACACCCGCCACAGACAGGTGCGTGTCGTCGCCACCCACCGGACAGCTCGGCGGTACGTCGCTCTGCTCGCCCTGTACGGCGGTAGTCCCGGCGGCCGTCAGCTGCTCGGCCGATGCCGGGGTGCTGTGGACCATGCAAACAGCAGCCAGCGCCGCGACCAGCATCAGGCCACGCGCCAGGAACCGCTGCAGGGATCTCATCATGTCGAGATCAGCCTACCGACTTCCCAGACCAAGCGCCTTACCGATAACATCGCCATATGGCCATGAAAGCACCGGTCGACGTTCAGATCGACGAAAGCGCAGCCCTGTCCGTGGCGGCTTGTCTGTTCAACGGCTTCAGTGACGGATCCCGGCTGGCTATCGTGCGACACCTGGCGCTCGGCGAACACCGCGTCGTCGACCTCACCGAACATCTTGGCCTCGCGCAGTCCACGGTCTCCAAACACCTGGCCTGCCTCCGCGACTGCGGCCTGGTCGAGTCCCGCCCGGTCGGCCGCGCATCCCTTTTCAGCCTCACCCATCCCGAAGCGACGCTGGACCTGCTCTCAGCCGCCGAACGCCTGCTCGACCTGACCGGCGACGCCGTGGCCCTCTGCCCCAACTACGGCCAGGCGGCCCAGGCATGAGCAAGCCCGAGCCCATCAGCCTGTCGCTAAAGCCGGCCAGCACCTGGACCACCGATCCCGAGCTCCGCCGCAAACTCAGCCGCCGCGCCCAACTCCTGGCCGGCGCCTCCGTCACCTACAACATCCTCGAAGCGATCGTCGCCATCACCGCCGGCGTCGTCGCCGGCTCGGTCGCCCTCGTCGGCTTCGGCCTCGACTCGGTCGTCGAGGTCTCCAGCGGCCTGATCATCCTCTGGCAGTTCCGCCACCGCCTCCCCGAAACCCGCGAAAAGCAGGCCCTCCGGCTCCTGGCGTTCTCCTTCTTCGCCCTCGCGGCGTACGTCGCTTTCGAGTCGATCCGCACCCTCATCACCGGCGCCAACCCCGACACCTCCCCCGTCGGAATCGGACTGGCGGTCGCCTCACTGATCGTCATGCCGTTCCTGTCCTGGGCCCAACGTCGTACCGGCAAAGCGCTGGGCTCGAACGCCGTGGTCGCCGACTCGACCCAAACCCTCCTCTGCACCTACCTGTCCGCCGTGCTCCTGGTAGGCCTGATCCTCAACGCCACCCTCGGCTGGGGCTGGGCCGATCCCATCGCCGGCCTGATCATCGCCGCCGTAGCCGTCCGCGAGGGCTGGGAAGCCTGGCAAGGCAAAGGCTGCTGCGCCCCCACCGCAGGCACCCCGGCCACTGCCTGCAATTGCGCCGAAGGCGCCTGCTCCGACAACTGCTGCTCTTAACCGCTTTCCCTCCAAAACACCGCGCCGCCCCAGCGATTACTCAAGATCTCTTGTACAAGATCCATTGCAAGCCACAGCCCAGCACGAGCAACTGCAGGTAGCCACCCCAAGCCACCCGCCACGCCCGGCCGCGCACCCGCCCAGCCGGCTACCTGCAGTCCGTCGTGCAGCGCGATAGATGGCTGAAATGTAGGCCGAAATCCAGGCACGATCAGCTGATGACCACCCGATTCGCCCAGCACTCCGCCTTCTCCGACCCGGGCTCCCACGGCCATCTGCTCCGACAGCTCTCCGGTATCGAGGAGATCTGCGCGGCCGTCACCAACCTCGGCCTCCACTACACCGCCGAGGCCCACCTGCTCCGCGCCGACCGCCGCCACGAGATCAACGCGCGCTGGATCTCAACCATCCTCGACCTCGACCAGGCAAGGCATCCCCGCCCGCTCCTGCACCCACGCCCGCCCGCTGACCGCGTCGCCGGCTGCTGCCGCGACCACGCGCTCCTCGCCGTCGCCGCCCTCCGCGAGCACCAAATCCCGGCCCGAACCCGCGTCGGCTTCACCCCGTCCCCCGACTTCTGCGGCGACCACGTCATCGCCGAATGGTGGAACGGCACCCGCTGGCAACGCTTCGACCCCGAACTACAACCAGGCAGCCGCACCTTCAACATCCGCGACTTCCCCACCGGCGAAGGTGCCCCCTTCCAAACCGCCGCCGAAGTCTGGACCGCCTACCGAGCCAGCCACCTGGACCCCACCCGGTACGGCGCCCACCCAGCGCTAGCCGGCCCGACCTTCATCCGCGCGGCCGTCGTCCACGAACTCCTCCACCGCAACGCCCACGAGACCCTCCTCTGGGACGAAGTGGGCCTCAACCTCACAGACCCCGAAGCCGACGAGCTCGCCCGCCTACTCCTAGCCGCCGACACCGGAAACCCAACCGCCGAGGCAGACGTGGCCCACCACGCCACGAGGCTCCGCCCAACCACAGTCACCCAGCTCTCGCCGTACGGCGACCAGCCCGTCACCGTGGACCTGTAGCTCTTGGCGCTGTGTCCTTTAAAGCTTGATGCCGAGCAGGGCGTCGACGGCCTGGGCCACCAGCGCGGAAGCCGCGGGGTCGTCGCCGTTCGACTCGGACCAAGTGTCGACCGCCGAGAGCGCAGCGACCGTGTCCAGGTCGTTGGTCAGTGCGGCTCGGATGGCGTCGACCGTCGCTGCGCCGTCGGGCCCAGTGCCGCGGCCCAGGGCGGCACGCCAGACGGCCAGGCGGGATTCGGCTTCGGCGAGGCCTTCGGTGGTCCAGAACCAGTCGGTGCGGTAGTGGTGGGCCAGGAGGGCCAGGCGGATCGCCATGGGGTCAGTGCCGGAGAGCCGTTCTTTGGAGACCAGGACGAGGTTGCCCTTGGACTTGGACATCTTCTCGCCGTCGAGACCGACCATCGCCTGGTGGACATAGGCGCGCGCAAAGGGGTGCTGCCCGGTCGCCACCTGTGCGCCGCTGGCCGACATCTCGTGGTGCGGGAAGATCAGGTCCGACCCACCACCCTGTACGTCGAACGTCATGCCAAGGTGCTTGAGCGCGATCGCCGAACACTCGACGTGCCAGCCCGGTCGTCCCCGTCCAACCGGCGAGTCCCACGACGGCTCGTTCGGGCGCTCGTGGCGCCACAGCAGACTGTCCAGCGGATCCTGCTTTCCGGAGCGATCCGGGTCACCACCACGCTCGGCGAACAGCGCGATCATCTTCTCGCGGTCGTAGTTCGAGACGCCGCCAAAGGCCGGATCAGCCTTCACAGCGAAGTACAGATCCCCATCAACCGAGTAGACAGCGCCGGCCTGCTGCAGGTCCTCGACGGCCGAAGCAACCAGGTCGATCGACTCGACGACACCGATGTAGTGCTGCGGCGGAATCACCCGGAGCGCAGTCATGTCATCGCGGAAGAGGTCGATCTCCTTATGCGCGAGGTCAGTCCACTCGACGCCGGTCGCCGCGGCGCGCTCGAGCAGCGGGTCGTCCACGTCGGTGATGTTCTGCGTGTACAGAACCTCGAACCCCGCATCACGCCACAACCGATTCACCAGGTCGAACGTGACGTACGTCGCCGCGTGTCCCATGTGCGTCGCGTCGTACGGCGTGATGCCGCACACATACATTCGCGCGGTACTGCCGTCGACGGGTGCCGCCTCGACCGGTCCGCCGGACGCGGTGTCGTGGAGGCGCAACGGCCGGGCCTGGCCCGGGACGACCGGGATGTCTGGATGAGTCCACGCCTGCATGCTCAGGAGCTTATGTCAGGCCGGAATTCAGCGCGCGGACGCGGTTCCATTCTCCGGTCTCGTCCGCACGCTGTCCCGGCGTCGGTTACCCTGCCCAGACTCGCTCGACATAGGCGGTGAAGCTGCCCGCCGGTCGCCCCAGCAACCGCTCGATGTCATCGGCGGGAGTCGCCAGGTGACCTTCGAGCATGATCTCGAACAGACCATTGAGCTGGTCGGCGACTTCCGCCGGCCAGCCCAGCGCGAGCAGCTCCGCGCGATACTCGGCCGGCGTCAGGGCGTCGTACGAGACCGTCCGTCCGGACACCTTCGCGATCACCTCGACCGCCTCGGCGAACGTCAGCGCCTCCGGCCCCGACAGGTTGTAGATCTCACCGTGGTGCCCGGCCGAGGTCAGCACCTTCACCGCGATCTCCGCCACGTCCTCCAGATCGACGAACGGCTCCCGCAGCTCACCGGCCGGCAGGCCCAACCGCCCAGCCAGCACCGGCTCGTGCCACAGATCCTCGTCAAAGTTCTGCGAGAAGTTGTTCGCCCGGAGGATCGTCCACTCCGCCCCGGACGCCCGTACGGCCCGTTCCGCCTCGGCCATCCCCGCGCCGAACCGCCCGTCGACGTTGTCCATACCGCGCCCTGACAGCACCACGAACCGCCGCACCCCGGCGACGACCGCCTCGTTCACAAACGCCGCGGTCGGCTCCGGATCGTCCGACGCCACCAGATAAACCGCCTCCACATCCCGTACGGCGTCCGCCCACGTACCGCGGTCGGTCCAGTCGAACCGGGTCTCCCCCGACCGCGACGCCGCCCGCACCTCAACACCCTCAGCCCGCAACCGTGCAACTACTCGCCGGCCCGTCTTGCCTGTCGCGCCCAACACCAAAATCGTCATACCCAGAGTCAATCGGGCAACCGCACCTGTTCCCATGGGCAAGAAGACCGCCCGCATGCGCCTACGTCCCACCTAGGCTGGGCCGCGTGGATCCCCTCGACGACCTTCTCCGCGGCCTGCGCGCCGAAGGCGCTGTTCTCGGTACGCCGGTGCTCGCGCCGCCCTATGCCCTGCGTTTCGTCGACGGCGCCGCGATGACGTTCTGCGCCCCGCTGCTCGGCGACGGGTGGATCGTTGCCGAGGGCACCGAACCCCAGCGGGTCGTGCCCGGTGACACCGCGATCATCCGCGGCCCGAAACCGTTCCTGTTCACCGACGACCCCACCCGCTCCGGGCCGACCATCGACGTCCGCTGCGACGGCCGCGTCGACTCTCCCGACCCGGCCAAGCGCGGGCCGATCAACCATGGCACCGTCCTGATGGCCGGCGCCTACCACGTCCGTCAGGAACTCCCCCGCCGCCTGGTCGACGAACTGCCGCCCCTCGTTGTCCTCCCCGAGGACCATGACTGCACGCCACTGCGCGAGTACATCCAGGAGCGGATCGCCGCCGGCGCGCTCGGCCGTCACGTCGGCCTGGACCGGCTGCTCGACTGGCTGATGGTCTGCTGCCTGCGCGACTGGTTCGAGGCCAACCCACCACCCTGGTACGGCGCTCTCGGCGACGACGTAGCCGGTCCCGTACTGCAGGCGATGCACGCCTCCCCCAGCACCGGCTGGACGTTGGCCAACCTCGCCGACGTCGCCGCCGTCTCCCGCACCACCCTCGTCCGGCGATTCACCGACCTGACCGGCCAGGCCCCGCTCACTTACCTGACCGAGCTCCGGATGACGCTGGCCGCCGACCTCCTCGCCGACCCCGGCGCAACCGTCGCCGGAGTCGCCAGGAAGGTCGGGTACGCCGATGCGTTCAGCTTCAGCGCTGCGTTCAAGCGCGAGCGTGGTGTCAGCCCAAGCACTCAGAAGGCAGGCCAGGGAATCGCCGGCCACTCCTCGCTGGGATAGGGGAACAAACCGGACTTCAACAGGCTCGCGCAACGCTCGCGGGTCGCCGCCAATTCGTCCGGGGTGATCAACCGCCCGAGCTCCTGCCCAACCGAGCCACCGAGCCCATCGGCCAGCCGTCGTACGTCGTCCAGGAGATCCGGCGCGATGGGTTCACCGGCCCAACCCCACAACACGGTCCGGAGCTTGTCGTCGGCGTTGAAGGTGACTCCGTGGTCGACGCCGAACACCCGTCCGTCGCCCGGATTCAGCACGTGGCCGCCCTTGCGGTCCGCATTGTTGACCAAGGCATCGAAGACGGCCATCCGCCGCAGCGCCGGAGTGTCCGCATGCACCAGCGTCACGGGGTTGTGCCGCCCATCAAGAGCGTCCAGTACGCCGACCCAGCCGTCCGGCACGCGTCCCTGCGGCACGATGTCCACCAGCTCGGTCTCGCCCGCGCTCAGCTCGACCTCGTCGATCCAGAGCTGCACCATGCCCTCGCCGAGCGGACCGTCCCGCAGCAACGTCGGCGGCACGATCGACCAACCGAGCGCCTCAGAGACGACGTACGCCGCATATTCGCGCTCGGCCAGCGTGCCGTCCGGGAAGTCCCACAGCGGACGCTCACCCTGCACGGGTTTGTAGACGACCGTCGCCGTCGCGGCCCCGAGCCCGACCGAACCTTGGTAGCTCCCGTTCGAGGCCGCCATCAGCCTGCCGAGCAGGGACAGCTCCCCGCGCGCTAACAGATCACCGGTCATGAGGCCCCCTTCCTGGACTGAGGAGCGGAGGGAGCGCAGCGACTGGAGTGACGAGGGAAGGAAGGGAACCAGGCCTCAGGACCCGCCGCGCGGAGCGTGGCAATGTGCTCAGTGGTCATCTGGCAGGTGCCTGCGGTAGCCGTTGGCGCGGGGGCAGATGTGACCTTCGGGATCGATCGGACGCCCACAGAACGGGCAATTCGGCCGGCCCGAGGCAACCAGCGCGACCGCGCGCCTGGCGAAGGCCCGCGCCTGCTGCTCGGTCAGCCGGACGGTCAGTGCCTCGCCGTCCTCGGACTCCAGCACGGCCGCGACCGGGTCTTCGTCCTCGAGCTCGACCTGCTCGGCGGTGACGACCGAGAACACCTCGATCACCACCCGCTCGGCGTCGGCCTCCCAGGCCAGCGTCATCGTGCCGGCCCGGAAATCCTCCTCGATCGGCTGGTCCAGCGGGTCGGTGTCATCCGGCCCGACCGGGGTCAGCGGCTCCCGCTCGAACCGCCGCGCGACCTCGTCCAGCATCACGTCCAACCGTTCGGCGAGCGCCATCACCTGTTCCTTCTCACAGGCGACCGAAGTCAGGCGGACCCCCGCCCGGGCCTGCAGGAAGAAGGTTCTTGCACCGGGTTCCCCCACGGTGCCGGCGACGAACCGCTCGGGTTCGTCGTAGGAATGAACGACGCGTGCCATGACCAGAACCCTATTACCGTCCACCGACAACGGCGTCGGAAGACTGCTTTTTGGTCGCTTTTCCCTTCGGCGCCGGCTTGGGAATCAGGGACGCGAGCTCGCTGCCGGTGTCGTTCAGCCGGACCAGGAACGGGCGCGTCTTCGTGTACGTGATGATCGTGGTCGAGGCAGTGTCGACGACGATCCGCTGGAAGGTGTCGAGGTGCTGACCGAGCGCATCGGCAACGATCGCCTTGATCACGTCACCATGCGAAACGGCCACCCAGATCGCGTCCTCCGGCAGCGCCGCGTTCTGCGCGCGGATCGCGTCCACCCCGCGCTGCTGCATCCCCCGCATCGACTCGCCGTTCGGGAACGTCACCGCCGACGGATGCGCCTGTACGACGGCCCACAGCGGATCCTTCGCCAGTGTCGAAATCTTCTGCCCGGTCCAGTCGCCGTACCCGCACTCTGTCAGCCGCCGGTCGGTCGCCGGCCGCAGCCCAGCATGCTGCTTGGCGATCGCGGCCGCGGTCTGCCGGCAGCGCTCCAGCGGCGAACTGACGATCGCAGCCAGCGGCAGCTCGGCCAGTCGCTCAGCGACCGCCGCAGCCTGCTGGACACCGGTCTCGTCGAGCTTCACACCCGGCGTCCGGCCGGCCAGCGTGCCGGACGTGTTCGACGTACTGCGGCCGTGCCGGACCAGAATCACCGTAGGCATAGCGTGCACGGTAGCCGGTTCGGTCAACCGACGATGCATGATGGTCACGTGATCGTCGATTGTGGGGTGTACGCCGAGGGCGAGCGGCTCGATCTGCCGAAGGAACCCGAGACCGTTGCCCAGACCATCGACCAGGACAGCCAGACCTTCGGCTGGGTCGGCCTGCACGACCCCTCCGACGCCGAGATGCGCCGCGTCCAGGCCCTCTTCGGCCTGCACGAGCTCGCCGTCGAGGACGCCCTGCGAGCCCACGAGCGCCCCAAGGTCGAGCGGTACGGCGACGCGCTGGTCGTCGTACTGCGCACGCTCTGGTACGTCGACGAGGGCGACCAGGTGGAGACCGGACAGGTCAGCGTCTTCGTCGGCCCCCAGTACGTCGTCACCGTGCGGCACGGTGATGGCGCCCAGCTCTCCACTACGCGCCAAGCACTCGAGGACCGGGCGTCGATGCTCGGCCACGGGCCAGGAGCCGTCCTCTGGGCGGTCTGCGACTCGGTCGTGGACGGCTACGAGGAGGTCGCCGAGCAGGTCGAGGTCGACGTCGATGAGGTCGAGTCCTCGGTGTTCTCCCCCGAGCGGACCAGCGACGCCGAGCGGATCTACAAGCTCAAGCGCGAGGTGCTCGAGATGCGCCGAGCGATCGTGCCGCTGCGCGAGCCGATGGAGGCGTTCTCGCACGGCGCCCCCGGCATCAACAAGCACGCAGCGGCCTTCTTCCGTGATGTGGCCGACCACGTCACCCGGGTGTCGGAGCAAACCGACGCTCTCGACACCCTGCTCACCTCAGCGCTGAACGCCCACCTGGCCCGCGTCTCGGTCCAGCAGAACGACGACATGCGCAAGATCTCGGCCTGGGTCATGATCGCCGCAGTGCCGACCATGCTGGCCGGCATCTACGGCATGAACTTCGACCACATGCCCGAACTGCGCTGGCATTTCGGGTACTACGCCGTACTGCTCCTGATGGGCAGTGTCTGCGGCACGATGTACGGCCTCTTCCGCAAGGTCGGCTGGCTCT
This sequence comes from Kribbella antibiotica, assembly GCF_004349055.1. Lineage (GTDB taxonomy): Bacteria > Actinomycetota > Actinomycetes > Propionibacteriales > Kribbellaceae > Kribbella > Kribbella antibiotica. The sequence continues at coordinate 35,814 of NZ_SMKX01000060.1, read as the reverse complement.
AGGTTGCCGTGATCGTGCTGGTGGCGAGCAGGATCAGGATGACGATGCCGACCAGCACCCGGTAGAAGGCGAAGACCTCCGTCGTGTGCTTCGCGACGAAGCGAATCAGCCACGCCACCGACGCATAGCCGACGATGAAGCTGACCACCGTGCCGACCAGCAGCGGTACGGCGCCGACGTGGCCACCCATCGCGTCCGGCAACTCGAAGATCGCCGCGCCGACCAGCGCCGGGATGCCGAGCAGGAAGGCGACCTTCGTCACGGCGACCCGCTCCAGACCGCGGAACAGACCCGCCGTCATGGTCGCGCCGGACCGCGAGACGCCCGGAATCAGCGCCAGGCACTGGATGATGCCCATCACGATCGCGTCGGTGAGGGTGATCTTCTCCAGCGGCCGCTTCTTCGAGCCGAGGCGTTCGGCCGCGACCATGAAGAACGACCAGCCGATCAGCGAGCCGGCGACCCACCACAGGCTGCGCAGCGGCCCCGAGATGATGTCCTTGGCCAGGAACCCGACGAAGCAGATCGGCAGCGAGCCGATGATCACGTACCAGCCCATCCGGTGATCGAACGTGCCGCGGTGCTCGGGTTTGGTAAGCCCCTTGAACCATGCGACGGCGTACCGCTGGATGTCCTTCCACATGTAGAGCACGACCGCTGCGATGGCGCCGAACTGGATCACCGCCGTGAAGGCGGTCACGCTCGCATCGTCGATCGGCAGGCCGAGCGCCTTGGAGGCGATCGTCAGGTGGCCGGTGCTGGACACCGGCAGGAATTCGGTCAGTCCCTCGACGATGCCGAGGATGATCGCGTCCCAGATCGTCACTAGCTACCCACTCCGGACAGCTCCAGGGCCTCGGCCAGCACGCGCAGGTCGGCGATCCGCTCGTCCACGGTCGGCGCGAACGGCGTGACGGCCGCGGTGGTCACCCCGGCCTCGGCGTACGCGGTCAGCTTGTCGGCCAGCCGCTCCTTGTTGCCGAGCAGCGAGATGCCGTCGATGAAACCCTGCGGTACGGCGGCCATCGCGTCGCGGTGCTGCTTGGCCAGGTACAGGTCCTGGATCTGCTTGGCCTCGTCGGCGTAGCCCATCCGGACCGCGAGAGCGTTGTAGAAGTTCTTCTCCCGGCTGCCCATGCCACCGATGTACAGCGCTGTGTAGCCGCGGATCGGGTCGGCGGCGGCCTCGAGGTCGTCACCGGTCATCAGCGGAATCGAGGCGACGACGTCAAAGCCGTCCAGCCCCAATTGACGAGCTGGACGAGACTGTGCTGTTTTTTTGGCAAGTCCCGTCTTGATGTGATTCAACTGCTCTCCAAGATAAGCGGGGTCGTTGAGGATCCCGAGCCACCCATCGGCGATCTCACCGGCCAGCTCGAGGTTCTTCGGGCCGACCGCCGCCAGGTAGACCGGGACGTGGTCGCGGAGCGGGCGGCTGGACAGCTTCAGCGCCTTGCCGGGCCCATCGGGCAGCGGCAGCGTGAAGTGCTCACCGTGGAACTCCACCGTCTCGCGCCGCAGCGCGGCGTTGACGATGGCAACGTACTCGCGGGTGCGGGCCAAGGGCTTGTCGAAGCGGACTCCGTGCCACCCCTCGGACACCTGCGGCCCCGACACGCCCAGTCCGAGCCGGAACCGGCCCCCGGACAGGCGGTCCAGCGTCGCCGCGGTCATGGCGGTCATGGCCGGCGTACGGGCCGGGATCTGGAAGACCGCCGCGCCGACGTCGATCTTCGTCGTCTGGGCGGCGATCCAGGTCAGCAGGGTGGCGGCGTCCGAGCCGTAGGCCTCCGCCGCCCAGGTGACCGAGAAACCGAGTGACTCGGCCTCTTTGACGAGCTTGAGATGGTCCAGGTGCTCGTCGCCGAAGACGAAGCCGATGTTCAGTCCGAGTCGCATGACTGGCGAGCCTATCCAGCTCTTGTCGGTAGGCCGCAATAGGCTCGACCCATGCAGCAGCGCTATCTCGGTCACAGTGGTCTGGCGGTGAGTCGGCTCGGCCTGGGCACCATGTCCTGGGGCCGCGACACCGACGAGCACGAGGCACGCGAGCAACTCGCCGCCTTCGTGGCCGCCGGCGGCACTCTGATCGACACCGCCGCAGCGTATGGCGATGGTGACAGCGAGCGACTGATCGGCACGCTGCTCGGTGACGTGGTCGAGCGCGACGATGTGGTGATCGCCACAAAAGCCGGGTTCAGCGTGCGCCGCGGTGAGCGGATCACCGACACTTCGCGCGGCTCGCTGCTGCGCGATCTCGACGCCTCGCTACGCCGGTTGAACGTCGACTACATCGATCTGTGGCAACTTCACACCTGGTCCGACGACGTCCCGCTCGAGGAGACGCTGTCCGCGCTCGACTACGCCGTCAACGCCGGCAAAGTCCGGTACGTCGGCGTGTCGAACTACGCAGGGTGGAAGTCCGCTCGCGCGGTCACGTGGCAGCAGGCGTGGCCCGGCCGCGCCGTACCGGTCTCTAATCAGGTGGAGTACTCGCTCCTCGCCCGCGATGCCGAGGCGGACGCCATCCGCGCGGCCGGCGGGCTGGGCATCGGTGTGCTGGCGTGGTCGCCGCTTGGCCGCGGTGTGTTGACTGGGAAATATCGCACCGGCATCCCCGCCGACTCGCGGGCGGCGTCTCAGCATTTGTCCAGATTCGTCGACCCCTACCTCGACGGGCGCGGTTCGGGCATCGTTGAAGCAGTGGCGCGTGCCGCGGACGGGCTCGGCTGGAGTCCGCTCGAGGTCGCGCTCACCTGGGTCCGGGACCGGCCCGGCGTGTCGGCAGCCATCGTCGGCGCCCGGACTGCGATGCAATTGAAGTCGGTGCTGGGCGTAGAGGAACTGACTTTGCCGCCGGCCATCGCGGCCGCGCTGGAGGACGTTTCTTAGACGACCGTTTAGCTGGAGGGTGCGGATGGCCGAATACGAGCTGCAGCAGTTCGAAGTTTCCCGGACGGAGACACGTGGCGCAGTGCGCCGCCTCCTGACCGAGCACGCCGAGTACGGCGGCTGGGAGCTGGCCAGACTCCGCCGCTACCCCGACGGCACCCGCCGCGTCTGGCTCCGCCGCCGCGTCATCAAAGTGCTCCGCACCTTCTGAGGCTCGCTACAGGTCGTGCCGGACCCAGACATTGGGCTCGACGTAGACAGCCCGGTCGTGCTCGATGCTCGCCTCGACAGGCACCAACGCCCCCGGTACGACGACCTCGCCCGTGCTGTCGAACGGCAGCCCGGTCCATTCGCGCCACTCCGCCAGCGAGGCCGCAGTCACCATCGAGGCAGGCGCCACCTTGACGATCTTGCCGCCGGCCCGGACGTGGACCCGCAGCCACGGATCGACGGGCAGACCGTCGTCGCGCGTCAGAGCGGCGTACTGGGTCATCGGGAGGTGCGCGTCGGTCTTGCCGTTCGGGCGGACCGGCGCATAGAGCGTGGTGTGGCCCTTCGCCTTCACCGCGTCGCGCATCGCCGCGAGCATCCGATGCGACAGTCCGAGGCCGTGATGCGTCGGCTTGACCATGATCTCCAGCGCACTCGACACATTCGTCTCGCGGCCGAAGCGGAGATCCTCCATCCCCCATTGCAGGACCTGATCCCAGCCGCGGGCCGGCAGTTCGGTGCGGTCTTCGATCCCGAAGGCGAACGGGATACTCCGACCGTGCGCGACCAGCTCGCCGTCCTCAGTCGCCACCAGACACTGGTCGGCGAACTCCAGCCGGACCTGCGCAATCAGCGCGGCGGCGACCAGATCTTGCAGCATGAACCTCGGCCAGACACCCCAGATGTTCCCGAGGACGCTGGCGACATGCGGGCGCTCGGCAAGTGTAGTGATCACAATCTCGGACATGCTCGGAGTGTGACACCGACGTCCTGACACTTCACCCGGATATCTGGAGGCCTTGATGGACCACGTGGTCAGCTCGATCAGCACAGTGCAGGTCGGCGCACGCTTCCTACGCAACGTCGGCCGGAACTCGTTCCGCGACCACAAGGGCAGCGGTGCTTTGGAGACGGCGTACGTAGTGGCGACGTCGCTAGGTGCGCGCGGTTGGGGGCTGCCGATCGGTCCTGGTGACCCCAGCGTGTTGATCGGCCGCTCGGTGGATTCACTGATCGACCCGGCCGCCGGCGTGATCGCGGCCGACGCGATGTTCCTCGACTATGCGCTGCACGACCTCGCCGCGCGGATTCTCGACGTACCGGTGCACGTGATGCTCGGGGCCGCTGCGTCCCCGCAGGTCCGGTGCTACAGCGGCGGAATCTACTTCGACGACCTGGACGACGGACTGCCGGTCATCGAGCAGAACCTCAAGCAGGACTCGGCTTTCGGCTTCCGCGACTTCAAACTGAAGGTCGGCCGCGGCTACCGCTGGATGCCCGCCGCCGCGGGCCTCGACCGCGACATCGCCGTCACCCGGCTGACCCGCGACCTCTACCCGGACGCCACGATCATGGTCGACGCGAACGACGGATACTCGCTCAACACCCTGATCCACTACCTCGACGCCGTCGCCGACTGTGACCTCTACTGGCTCGAAGAAATGTTCGCCGAACGCCACGAGGACCTGGTCTTCCTCCGCGAGCACCTGTCGCGCTGGCCCAGTCGCCCTCTCATCGCCGACGGCGAATACTCCCCCAACGTCGACCACATCCTGTCCCTGGCCCGCGAAGGCCTCATCGACGTAGCGCTCATGGACGTCGTCTCCCACGGCCTCACCGCCTGGCGCCACACCATGCCCTCCCTTGCCGCGAAAGCCTCCCCACACGCCTGGGGCCTGCCCCTGAAGACCCTGTACGCCGCCCATCTGGCCGCCGGCCTGGGCAACGTCGACATCATCGAAGGCGTCCCCGCCAACACTCTCGGCACGGTCGACGACGGCTACACCCTCGCCGACGGCGTCCTCACCCTCGCCGACCGCCCCGGCTTCGGCATCGACCTGGCCTAACCGCGTGCAGAAGAACTGTGACTAGTCGGCCGCAACGCCCCAAGCACCGGCCTTCCCCGCGTACGCCGCCTCACCTCACCCCACTACTACCAGTTCTTATGCACGCCATCCGGCCGGCGGCGGACCAGCCGACCAGGCCTGCGACCAGGGTTGTGAGGAGGCCCGCGCCGATCAGGGTGGCCTCGGCGCCGACGGCCGCAATCACCGAACCGCCGATGAGCAGGCCGGCCGAGCTGCTCGCGTTCACAACCACCGACTGTCCGCTCAAGAGCGCTCGCCGGTCGGCTCCGTCCGAGGACCGCGTGATGATCGCCGAGATGGCGGCGATCCCCCACACGACCGCGACGCCCGCCAGCCCGGCCAGTACGGCGACACTGGCCGGGCTCGTCCACACGCCCATCCCGGCCCAGCACAGCCCCACGACCGCCCAGGCGCCACTCGCCAAGGGCATCGCCGCGACCCGCCGTACAACCCGGAGCGCGACCACTGTGCCTGCGACGGCTCCCACGCCGTACCCACTCATCCCGGCGGCCAGATAGACCCCGGGCTCTCCCCGCTCGGCCCCCACCACGGACAACCCGAGCGTGAACGCGAACCACGTCACGCAGCCTGTCCCCCGAATCACCCAGCCGAGCCCAACCTCGCGCCTCCCCACCAACCCCGCGCGGATCGACGGCGCCTCGCCACCGGGGCCGCGACCCTCGCCGCGAATGCCGAGGCCCGCCAATCCGGCAGCGAGCACCGCGCCGGCCTCGATCCACAGCAGACCGCTCGTGACCCCGGCGGCCACCGCCAGCGCCCCCAGTACCGGTCCAACGACCATGCCCACCCGCCGTACGCCGTCCTGCCACGTCAGCAGCGTCACCGCCATCCCAGCGCCCCATCGATCACCGATATCGGCGAGCAACGCCGTCCGTCCCGGCGACCCCAACGCATCGCCACACCCCAGGAACAACCCGCTCACCACCAGCAGCCACGGCGACAGCAACCCGAAGGCCGCCGCTGCCGGAACTATCGCCAATGCGATCGCCGACACCCCCGCGACCATCGCCAACCGCGGTCCCGAGTCCACCCACTGCCGTGCCCGCCGAGCCCACCAAGGCGACAACAACACCGGGATACCAGCCGCTCCACCCACCAAACCAGTCGCCGCCACCGACCCCGTCTCATGCAGGATCACCAACGGCAATGCCACCTGCGTGAACCGGTACGCCAGATCGGCGACTCCCCCGCCCAGCAACAACACCATCGCCTCGCCGCGAGCTCTCATACCCTTGATTCTTTGAGCTCCCGACCGTTCCAGGTAGCCAGCAGGCACTCGGTGGCTGCCATAGGCTGCCCCTATGACCTCATTACCAGCGGTCGAGGATCTGCGACTGGTCCAGGCCATCGCACGCACCGGCGCAGTCGGTACGGCGGCCCGCGAGCTCCGCATCTCGCAGCCGTCCGCGTCCCAACGCCTGGCCCGGCTAGAGCGCCTCTGTGGCGCCAAACTCTTCGAGCGCGACACCCGAGGCGCCCGCCCCACACCAGCCGGCGCGGAGCTCGCCCGCCGCGCCGACCACATCCTCAGCCACCTCGAGGAGGTGTACGACGCCACCCGCGCCGCCGCGACCGGCCGCCGGCTCGTCATCGGCACCTTCGCCAGCATGGCGCCGATCCTCTTCCCCGTCCTGGACGCCGACCTCGACGTCGACCAGGTCGTCGACCACGGCCAGTTCCTGGTCGAACGTGTCGCCGAGGGCACCCTGGACGCGGCCTTCGTCGCCATCGCCGAACAGATGACCCTGCCCCGCGGCACCATCGCCCGCCGCGTCGGCCGCGACGACCTCGTCCTCTTCGTCCCCGCCGACGTACCGCTCCCCGCGACCGGCAAGCAACCCCTCAAGGACCGGCTCGTCGCCTTCTCGACGTACGACCGAGGCAGTGAAGAGATCCAAACCCGCCTCGTCGCCCTAGGCGCCGCCGCCCGCCGAGGCGTCACCCTCGGTACGACGGTCGCCATGGCGCGCCGCCGCTCTCACCTGGCCCTGGTCCCCCGCAGCGCCCTAGCCACCGAACTCCGCCCCGGCGAGCAGCTGGTCGCGGCACCGTTCCGCTATCGGCTGACGCTCTCCGTCGTGACCACACCGACCCCGCCGAAGCTCCTGATGAGCCGGCTGCGAGCCCTCCGCGAGACGCTCAACTTGTTGCCCTAGGCATGGACCTTTCGGAGGTTAGGGTGCGGGTGTCCTGAAGATCCGCCCACGATCCGAAAGGTCAGCAATGTTCATTTCTCGCATCCTGGCAGCAGCCGCACTCGCTGTCCTGCCGCTCTCCTCCCAAGCCGTTGCCGTCGGCCCCGATGTGGCCGTGCAGCGCGCCGTGGACGCCGTACTGGCCAAGCACGGCGGTGAGCAGATCTCCCCGAACCAGGTCCGCTGGGCGGACGGTGGCGCTGTCACCACGATCCAGGACCCCTCGAAATGGGGTGACCCATCGACCTGTGCCTACGGCAATTTCTGCGTCTACACCGGCTCGGGCTACGTCGGTAACCGGACCGATTTCTACAACTGCCGCGCATACACCTACTACGACGACTTCTGGTCCTACGTGAACAACCAGACCGGCCACACCGTCGCCGTCCTCTACTCGGACCAGGGCAGCGATCCCTTCTACACCCCCGGCGCGTGGCACGGGCAGTTCACCTGGAACGGCCTGAACTACAGCGCCATCAAACCTTGCTGAACTTGTCGTAAACAACGCGGTTCGATGCCGGTTCGTGCGGCAGACTCGGCGCCATGAACCTGAGGCGCCTCGCGAGCGACCGACAGCGGTTGACGGCGTTCTGGAGCGCGACGGTGGTGCAGGTCGCCGCCGTCGCCTTCGACGTCAAGATCCTCAGACAGACCAGCAAGGTCTCCCTGATGCCGCTCCTGCTTTCATGGACCCGCACCCAACAGGCGCACCCCTTGCTGCAAGCAGCCCTGCTCGCCTCAGCCGCAGGCGACCTCCTGCTCGAAACACGCTTCGAACTAGCTGGCATGGCCGCCTTCGCCGCAGCCCACGCCTGCTACCTCGCGTTCTTCCTCAACAAACCCGCCACCCGCGACTGGCGCGTCCTCGCCGCGTACGGCGCCCTCTGGGCAGCGCTCATCGCCGCCCTCTCCCCCGGCCTCGGCAACCAGAAAATCCCAGTCGCCGCCTACGCATTGTTGCTCACCGCAACAGCCGTCGTCTCCCGCTGGCACAGCCCCCGCTCAGGCCTCGGCGGCCTGCTGTTCTTGATCTCGGACGGGTTGATCGCCCTCCGAATGTCCGGCCGCGACTTCCCCGGCCGCAGCGCCCTGACCATGTCGACGTACGCCGCCGGCCAGTACTTCCTGACTACGTCGCCAACACATGCGAGTCGCCTGCACGCTCTCGACCTCGTCACCCGCCGTACGACGTAGTGCCGCCCGGCCGCGCTCTGGCGATGACCTCGTCGACTGTCAGCGGGCTGGCCGGATGATGACTCAAGCACATCGGCACCCGGATCCGAGCGAAGGCTGTCCCTTCTGTGGCCGCATAGAACTCGCCTGCTGTGAGCCTGGCGATCTGGTCGACCGTGCCGCCCTTGGCCTTCGCCAGCTCTTTGGCAGCATTGATCTGCACGGTGACATTGAGGAGGCCATAGATCTGCGTGGTGGCATTACCCGGAATGCGGTTGTGCAACGCCTTGGGCGCTTGCGTCGCGAAGACCAGACCCAGGCCGTACTTCCTTGCCTGGGTTGCGAGGGCGAGGGTGCTCTCGGTACACGCCGTCGCCGCGCCGGACGACGCGAAGTTCTGGGCCTCGTCCATCACCAGCAGGCCGCCGAGGGGCCGATCCCCTGCCGGGTTGCGTTTGATCCAAGCGAAGAGGGCCATCTGCAACTGATTCACGAAGCTCTGGCGCTGCTCGTCGGTCTGGAGGCCGACGAAGCTGATCACCGAGACCCGCGCCCGGTAGCCGGTCGACGGCGTGAGCAGAACGCCCGGATCGAGCGCCTCGCCATCCCCACCGAACAGCGGATCGTTGACCATACCGGCGTTCAGCGAGTCGGCAATCTCCCCAGCCAGTCTTTCGGCTGATCGGATCGAGCTGACACCATGCGGCAGGTCCGCCAGGAATGCAATGAACTGACGCACATCGCTGCCACCGTCACGAGCGAACCGATTCAGCCCCTGCCGTAGCACAGCCTCACCGTTCCGTGCGCGTCTCCCGGTCAGATGCGCCCGGGGCAGCAGACCCGCGACCGCCGCATCGAGCGCATCGTTGAACTCGTCCGGATCGTCGAGTGCGCCGCTGAAATCCGGAAGCGGCTGGAACGAGAGCGGGCGGCCCTTCTCCCGGCGAGGCGTCCACACCACCACCTCGGTCTGCTTCAGGTACTCGCGCGCCTTGGCAGCATCACCGGCCAGCCAGCCGTCGGGAGCCGCCGGCCACGCATCGCCGAGTCGCGCCAGGTCATTGTTGGGATCGAGCACGATCGAGGAAACGCCGTGCAGGGCACACTCCTCGATCAGACGCCGAAGCATCACGGTCTTGCCCGATCCTGAGCCGGCGAACGCGACGGTGTGCTTGCGCAGCGTCTGCAGCGGAACAGCGAAAGGCTGTCCGCCGCCGAGTGGCATTCCCAGCACAACCATCGGTTCCCCGGCTTCCGGCGCAGGCTGCCGACCGGTCTCCGGATCCGCGCTGATCGGTGCTGGATGCTCCGTCACATGGTCCGCGAAAACCTGCCGGAACAGCTCCGATTCACCGACCGGCCGACGGGTGCTCAGCCACCCCAACAAGCCAGGATCCGGCCTGCGGCGCAGTACGTCGAGCGCAGCGAAGGTGCGCAGGTCATCTTCCGTGATCACCAGCGACATTCCGCCGGCTGCCTCGAGTTCGGAGAGCTCTTCAGTGGTCTTCGGACCGCCTGACCACCCGGTGTTCCGGACCACTACCAGGCGCCGTTTGTCCGACGCAGCGCTCAGGCCTGCCTCGGTTCTGGCCGCACGCAACCGGGTCAGCGCGGCCCGCGCATTGGGGCTGGCGATCCCGCGGAAACTCCACGCCATCTCGTCATCGGTGCGTTCATCGAGCGTACGGCGCAGGCGCGCATGCAGAGCGGGCTTGCTCCCCGGAGGCGGATCGAGCTCGAACGCTTGCCCGCTATCGCCCAGCTCGGAGATGTAACAGCTGAGGGCAGCGGCCAGCAGCTTAGGCATGGCCGTGTCCTCCGTTGCGGGATCGACAGCCGCGTCCACATCGGCCTCCGCCCGCAGCTGAGCGAACCTTTCGTCCAACCGGTTCAATCCCGGCGGCGCCGCGTGCCGACCTGCCGGGGAAGACTGCGGTACGTCGTCCACAAGGTCGGCCAGCTCGATCAGTTCATCGGTCTCCAGGCATCGTCTGACGTGGGCGTCGACGCGTTGCAGCACCCGGCGCGGCGTGTAGTTGAGGACGCGGAGATCGGCGAGCGCCGACTGGAGGATGGGCCAGGTCGGATAGGGCGGAGGGAATCCTGCCGCGCTGTACAGCGCGCCCAGCCGGCCGCTGACAAGCTTCTCCACGACCGCGGCAGAAGGCATGGCCGACTGCATCGTCGCGGTCCGGAAACGGTCGGCGGCAGCCCCGACGGCCAGCGAGTCGATCAACTTCCAGGTAGCCGGCAGACACGCGACGACAGTGACCGCCCGATGTGTCACTTCGCGGAGCTCCATCAAACCGTCAGCAATCTCGTTGACCTCGCGAGTGACCGCACCCGTCGCTTCGGAATCGGAACGCGCGCTCGAGATCTGGGCCAGCAGGCTGTCCAGCTGATCGACAGCGATGACACTGGGGCCGGTCAACGCGATCAGCCGCGAGAGATCTCCGAGGATCTGCTGCGGAGCGCGCTCGCCACGCCGGAATCCCCATGTTGCCCGATCGGCGTCCTCCACCGATCCGTCGAGCTCGAAGTAGCTGTACCCGATGTCCTGAACGGCCGCGTCCGGGCTTCGGCTCAGGATCAGCGCACGGATCGTGTTCGCGCAGTCCAGCACGATCTCCGCATCGGTGGCCCGCAGCCCAGCCAGGAAGCTGTCCACGTCCTCACGCCGTACGGCGCCGCGCCCGGCCAGCCGGGTCCGCGCTTCGTCGTCGAGCCCGGCACGCTCGGCAAGGCGAGCGAGGAGTGTGCTGAGCTGGTTTGCATCGGACGCCCGGAGTCCGTCCATCACTCCGCGGACGGCACTCGGCCAGAATACGCCGCCGCTGACCAGCTTGATCAGGAAGAAGTACCCGCCGGTGTCCTGCACCTGCTGGCGTAGCCAGCCGAGCAAGTGTGTCTTCCCGACGCCCTTCTCTCCTTCCAGAGCAACGCCCAGCGGGCTCGGACCCCGGCTCTGTCTTGCCATCGAGAAGGCAGCAAGCACCGTTCGGACGACGCCCTGATGCAGCTCGTCGACGTGGTGCTCGACCGGACTCCAGATGTCGTCCGGCGTCACCGCCCAGTTGAACTGCACGGCGGCCAAGGCATCGCGTTCTTCTGGTCTCATGGCTGCTCGATCTTCAGGATGTGCCGGCTGCTCCCGCCGAATCGCACCGCGGCCTCGTGATCGGCGGCTGTCAGGCTCTGCTGGTTCGCCTCCGCCTGGATGTGCACACCGGGCGTGGGCGCCAGCTTCTCCAGCGCCGTATCCAGCTCGTCCCGCGGCACGTCTGCCAAAGACTTCCGAAGCGAGACCAGGCTGATCCACGACTCACCTGGCCGATCGCTCAGATCGGCGTACGACGCGCGGATGCGATCTGGGAGATCGAGCTCCGCGGCCGGCTGGAAGATCTCGGTCAGGTGCAGCCCGCCACGCCGTACATAGCGGTGCAGCGAACCGAGAATCGCGTAGAGCGCGCCGCCTAAGGCTCCTGAGCGGGCCGGTCGCTCGGTCGCCAGCTCGTGCTCACACCAGGCGGCGCCGCCTTCGGTCAGCACGTGGACAAAAGAACGGCCGTGCTTCTCGGAGTCGACCAGGCCGAGGTCGTTCAGGCGCAGACGATTCGCGCCGTCGAGTTTGATACCTGCAACAGCGTGCAGCTCCGCGTTGGTCAACTCCCTGCCTTCGGCCAGCAGGGTCAGCAGAACGGCTCGTTCGTTCGAGTTCAGGTCGCGGTTCGGCACGTCTCAGTCCTTTGGTCGGCTGGTTGCAGGAGATGGCGGCAGCGGGGACTCACGGATCAGGCAGAGTCATCAATCCGTCCGGATCGGCATGGACTCGCACACGACCGTCAGGCCTCCACCGTCCCCTGACGCGCACCGGCTGGTGACTGCGGTGCGCGTCCCACGCCTGGTCGTACTGTTCCTGGGTCGCAAGGCGAATCCACACCGCTCGCGACGGCGTCGTACGACTCGCACTCGTGATGACGCCGTCGACCTTGATTCGCCAGCGGTCGGCACCGGTGCCCACATCCTGAAGCCCGACAACGCGCCCCTCGGCAGTCGTCGTACCGCTGTGGTCCGGCACTGCCTTGTCCAGCTGACCGCGTTCCTGAAGCCGACGTGTCACCTGCCGGAGTTGCTCGCCAGTGCCCGCCCCGAAGTTCAGCTGTGCATCGGGCATCACGGACGGCACACCACGCGCCCAGCGAAACTCCAGGTCGAACGAGCCGCTGCGGTCCGGCCCGGTCAGCCGGCCCAACGCCGTACAGAAGGATCTGGTCACGCCGAGGGCCGTGAGGGCATCCACGGAGTCCGTCCGGACGGCAGTGTGCACAGCCTCGGTCGCTCTGTAGAGGCGTTCCAGGATGCGCTGATCGCCGGTGCCTGGGACCAGAACTGTCGCGACCAGGCGCTGCTCGATCGTCGTGCGCAGCAAAACTTCTGACAGGGCTTCCGGCGACGCGACCGTCGACAGCATGTCCTGAATGCCCCGCAAGGCATCCAGGCCCGAGGGCAACGCGACGAACCCATCCACCCCCGCCACGACATCGGCCCGGTACAGCGCGCGATCCAGCAGCGGAAATCTCGCATCACGCACGATTTCGCCCGGCGGCCGATCTTCGGCTTCTGCCACGGCCAGCAGCAGCTCGTGAACCCGGGACGCGGCATCGCTCATGCCGTCGTGCGGCGGCACCAGAACCTCGTGCGGACCTCGGGACCAGATCGCGCCACCGTGCCACGTCGAACCGGTCGCCGACCAGCCTGCCTCGGCAAGGTAGACCGTCAGCTCGCTGATCCCGATCATCCGGCGCTGCCCGGGGACGGTCCGATCAACCTGCGCAAGGCCGACACGGTCAGCACGTTGGCCACCGGCACTCGGACCCGGATCTTGCGGTCCTTCCGTGGCCCCTCGACCTTCGGCCTGTCGCGCAACGAAACGTAGTACCCGACCTCACGCAACAGCAGGCCGGCCGTGCGCAGATCCGTGTAGTCGGCCCGCGCGACCGGCGTCACGACGAGGAACAAGTAGCACGGTACGACGACATCGGTACCGGCGAGCCGGTTGAACTGCAGCTGATCCAGCCCGTCGAAATCGATGCCGGCTGCCCGGCGCTTCGGCCGCGACGTGGTCTTGACCTGTACGTCGATCCGCGGCGAGAACCCGAAGGTGGTCGGCCCCGGCTGCTTGATGCAGAAGTCGACGCCGTCGTGGTCCACGTCGTCCTGAGAAACGAGTAGACCGGCCGCGGAGGCCAGCACCCGAATGTAATCCTCGCCGAACTTGCCCTGATGAACCCGTGCATCAAGCATCCGACCCCCGGCAACGCGGTTCGTCCTCCTCCACGAGGCTAGGCCGCCGGGGACCGCTTGTCAGTCGGAAGCGTTTTGCCGCCGGCTGCACCACGACCAAATGGCCGGGTGCAACATCTCAGGCCTTGTCGAAGAACTGATCCAGCACCCGCGAACCGAACTCCAGCGATGCGGTCGGAACGCGCTCGTCGATGCCGTGGAACATGCCCATGAAGTCGAGGTCCGGCGGCAGTTGCAGCGGCACGAAACCGAAGCAGCGAACGCCGAGCCGGCTCCACGACTTGGCGTCCGTCCCACCCGACATCAGCAGCGGCGCCGTACGGCTCTGTGGGTCTTCAGCCAGCAGGCACGCCTTCATCGCCTCGACCAAGCCGCCACTGAACTCGGTCTCGAGCGCGATGTCAGTGACGACGCTCTCGCGCGTGACTTTGTCGCCGAGCAGTTCGTCGATGGTCGCGTGGAACTCGTCCTCGAACCCAGGCAGAAAACGCCCATCGATGTGCGCCTCGGCCTCGCCGGGGATCACGTTCACCTTGTAGCCGGCGTTCAGCATCGTCGGGTTGGCCGTGTTGCGGATCGTCGCGCCGAACATCCGGCTGAAGCTGCCCAGCTTCGACAGCGTCTCGGTCATGTCCTCGGGATCGAGCTCGACCCCGAGTACGTCCTCCAGCGTCTTCAAGAACTCCCGCACCGTCGGCGTGATCCGCAGCGGCCATTCGTGCCCGCCGATCCGCGTCACCGCCTCAACCAGGTTCGTGACCGCGTTGTCGGAGTTGATCATCGACCCGTGACCCGCCGTACCGCGGGCCTTGAGACGCATCCAGTCCATGCCCTTCTCGGCCGTCTCGATCAGGTACAACCGCAGGTCGTCCTTGACCGTCACCGAGAACCCGCCAACCTCGCCGATCCCCTCGGTGCAATCCGCGACCGTCTCCGGATGGTTGTCGATCAGCCACTGCGCGCCGTACACGCCGCCGGCCTCTTCATCAGCCGTGAACACCAGCCGCACCGGCCGCCGCGGCTTCACCCCCGCCCGCTGACGCGCCCGCACAACCGACAGCACCATCGCGTCGAAGTCCTTCATGTCGACCGCGCCGCGCCCCCACACGCACCCGTCGAAGATCTCCCCCGCAAACGGATCGACCTTCCAGTCCTTCGGATCCGCCGGTACGACGTCCAGGTGGCCGTGCACGAGCAGCGGATCGGCGCTCTGGTCCTCGCCCTCCCAGTGCGCCACCAGCGTCGCCCGCCCCGGCTCCGACTCGTAGATCGTCGACTCGATCCCGACCTCGTCGAGCTTCGCCGCGACATACTCCGCCGCCCCGCGCTCACCCTTGCTCTTGCCGTTGCCGTAGTTCGTGGTGTCGAACCGGATCAACTCACTACACAGCTCCACCACTTCGGCGTCGGCGCTGTACGACGGACGGTCAGGCGTAGTCATACGTCCCATCCTCTCAGAGCACGGTCAGCCCATACATCTCCCCCAACGGATCCGCGATCAACTCCACCCGAGTCCCATCCGGGTCCCTGAAATACAGCGACGTACCGCTCTCCTCCAAGTACTCGATGCTGGCGTCGTCCAGCCGCCCCTTCACCTCGGCCCACCGCTCCGCCTCCATCGAGATCGCCATGTGGTGCAACCCACCCAGCACCTCCGCGTACGCCCCCAACTCGAGGCCCGGAAAGTCGAAGAACGCCAGCAGGTTCCCGTTCCCGATATCAAAGAAGAAGTGGCTGGACCCTTCGTAGTCCCGGTTGCCCACGATCTCCGTCAACGGAAACCCCAGCACCCCCTGATAGAACCGAATCGTCGTCTCCACATCCGCACACAACACCGCCACATGATGCAGCCCGCGCGCCGTCGAGGCCGGCCGCTCCGCCTGCAGATACTCCCCCCGCAACCGCTCCCGCTCCGCCTCAATACCTGCCACATCAACAGTCCCCACGGCACCCACACCCTCTCCTTGAACTTCGAACTACCCCCATGAGACACCCCCAGCGCCCCGATGTGAATTCCACCCAAGTTGTTTGCTACTGTTCTCCGGTCGGCGCCACTAAGGCGCGGATCACCTGTCCGGGTGGCGGAATAGGCAGACGCGCTAGCTTGAGGTGCTAGTGCCCTTTACGGGGCGTGGGGGTTCAAGTCCCCCCTCGGACACCAGACAAGGCTCTCGAAGCATCAGCTTCGAGAGCCTTTCTCTTTCCCCCGCGCCAGGCACGCGCGCTCCTCCGTCGCACGCTCCGCCTGCCACCCCACCCACCCCCAACTTCACGCAGCTACCGCCACTTCCTTCAATAACAATCCGGCGACCGATCATCCGCAACCGCCGCCGCTCCAGCCCGCTCCTTCGTCGCGCGCAACGCGGCTTGCTGAACCGGAATCGCTCTACCTGCCGCGATCCGCGCCAAAGTAGTTGACGGCGCCTGTGACACCGCCCACACGCTAATGAGGCCCGGCCCGCGCTGAGAGGTGTCAGCACGGACCGGGCCTCGTGAGTGATGCCTTCATGGCCCGTGAGGTGGCACGGAGGCAAGACCCAGTGGAGCGGCAGAACGGACGCGGAATGCAGGGGACATTGAGGAGAGGACCCCCTCAGCACGCCCGCCCCGCCGGCCTATGGAACTTCCGATATCCCGGTTCGAGGGGCACGCGATCGCGGCAGCTCCGCGACCAGGACTCGAGCTTTGGTCTCGCGATCGAAATAAGCTCGCTTCGACTCAGGCGCCACGGGGTCTCCGAGATGTGCAGCCGTCGGGATCACCACCGCTTGGATGTCGAAGAGGTTGATCGCAGCAACCATTTCGAGGAAAGCCCGCGGATCGGTCAGAAGGTCCTCGACATGCACAGTTCCCAAGGTGAAGCCGTTGCATCGGGCGTGGTTTGCGAGAGCTTCCTGAGTCCGCGCAACCTCGTCGACGCGCATCTGCGGATACCTCCGCATGTAGCCCAGGGCCAACGGGTACGCCGCCTGGATGACATCCGCTCGACGGTCCTCCATCACCGACCCCGGACCTCTTCGCGGATTTCAACGAGCATCCGCGCGTAGAGGACAACCGCAACCGCACTCAGAATCCAGAACCCGTCGGACAACGAACCCACTCCCCAGACCACCTAGAAGGACGGTCACGGAGGTGAGAGACGACGTGAGGATCGGGTGCTCGACTCCGTGACTGCAACGCCTCTTCTGCGTTACCTGCCTGAGTTTGCGATCGCGAGGCCGGTTGTCGGGAGCCCGTCGAGGAGGCCTAGGACGGCCCCCTCCAGGGGTCCATCGTGGACCCCTGCGATGGACCCCTAGGTGTAGCGGTTCCAGTTCTCCCCAACAGCCCCGGTCAAGGTGCTGGCAAGACGGCGCGCCAACTCGGAGGCGACACCTGGACGTCCGCGAAGGTCCGGAATCACGCTTGTCACCAACTGCAGTTCACGGACCCGCCTCAGCACGTCCCAGGCGGGAGACGCCGAAACATCAAGCCCGTAGGTTCGCGCGAACGCCCGATGCTGCGCGGGATCATCGCCGAATCTCAGCGCGCCGTGTGCAGCCGGAATCAGATCCCACTCCGGCGGGCCGATCGATACGGAGTCCAGGTCGCCGATGACGACTCGCCCGCTCAAGTCGTCGAGCAAATTGCCGGCATGTGCATCGCCATGGATGACGGAGCGCGGCAGTGTCCATTCCACCGCTTCCAGATCAACAGCCAACTCGCTGCACTTGTCCCGCAGGTGGTCTAGAACCTGGTCGAGGCTCAGTCCGAACTCTCGTGTCGCCCAGTCCGAGAGGAAGCCATGATCGGCCCCCGCCAGGGACGCGGCCTTCGAGAGCAGACCGCTAATCTGCCCGAGCGGATCCCAGCCCGGTAGCTCGACGTCGATTTCAGGTAGAGCGTGTATCGCCCGCAACGGTCCAGCAAGATCAACAGAGTCGTGACGACGCCCTGGCGCCTGTGGCAGCAAAGTCCAGACCGTGGCGATCCAACTGCCCTCGGCAACAGGCTCGCTCATCCCCGGCGCCAGCCGCGCGGTCGGCAATCCAAGTCGCCCGAACGCGGTCGCAACCTTGGCGACCCTGTCGACCACATCAGAACTCGCAATCGGCGCCATCCGGACCACGACACCCGCACGGTCCAAACGGAAGACCGCGTTCATGGTGTACCGGAGCAACACCGCATCGCTCGGGTCAAACCCGGCCGCAAGGCAGATCGCGGACAACCCATCGAACAGTCGCGCCCGCTCACCAGCGCTGAGACTCGTCACGCCGCCGTAGGTTAGCCCGCCGCCAGCGAGCCGATGCGAGCGACCACCTCGGTAACGCCGCCGTGAGCCTTGTACGGCGTCGCCAACGCAGCCAACCCGCGAAGCCTGTCGGCCGCACGAACAGACGCCGTCGCAGTGGCCATCTCGACCGCCCGATGCCCGTACTGCTCAGCCTCGTTCAACTGCCCGTCGAGCATGTAGCCGATCGCTACAGAGATCGCGTCAAAGGTCTGACTCCTCTCCTCCCCCGCCACCCGTCGACCGAATGCGCTCTCTCCACACTCGATCGCCTGCGTCGCGTACTTCCGATGCTCGGAATGCGCTGCCAGGCGACCGTAGATGACCCCGGAAATGCCATCCAACTCCCCCGGAGCCAGCGAGAATCTCGCCCACGACGGAACTGTCGCAACATCGACTCGATCAAGCTCGCCCTCCGCCCGAGCGAGTGCGTCGCACACCAGATCGGCCGCGCCGAGCATCGCATACGCCCACGCCTCATTCGCGTGCAGGACTGCGACAGACGCCAAGTTGCCACTGTCCTGCGCAACGATCTGTCCAAGCTGCCACAGCTTCAACGCTTGCTGCGCCTGACCCAGGTGGATCGACACGCGCCCGAGGCGATAGAACCCGCCGGCGATCAGCCCGAGATCGTCGATGTCCCTGGCAAGCACAAGTCCGGCGGTCAGATAGTGACGCGCAGCAGCGTGGTCGCCGAGGTCGTGGCAAGCCCAACCCGCTACCTGGTACATGTCCGACAGCGCAGCCTTCAAGTCGCGCTCAGTCCTGTCGGAGTCGAACCGACTGCGCAGCATGCCGCTCGCCCAGCCGAGATAGCTGACTGCCGAATCACGACAGGAACCACCTCCTCGCTGGGCATCAACCCGCCGATGCTGATCCCTGACATCACGCACCAACTCGACATGGGCCTGAGTGACAAGCGCCGGTACCGCGACAACTGGCCTCGGACTCGGGAGCAGTCCAGCGAGCTCCTTTGGCACAGGGCCCACGGCCAAAGCAGCAAGGGAACCAACGAACGACGGATCAGTACTCGGATCCGTCGGTACGGTGGCGGACGCGACCGGCTGATGCGTGTGGCCAAGGCCGAGAAATCCGCGGTCTATAGCCAGCCCATCGGCGATCCGGACCAAGACGTCGTACGACGTCACCACCTGATCGCCCTTGGAGATACTGCGAACCCGAGTCTCGGACACCCCCGTGGCCATCGAGATGACCCGCTTGCTCCAGCCGTGCAGCCGCAGAAACTGGAAGAGAGCAGAGATGTCGCGCTCCCCCAGAGAGTCGCGCAGCGGCCGGCCCTCGTGCACCGCGCCCTCCCACCAGGTGGGATCAATCTCGAGCGACGTCATCGCGCATCTTCCTCCCCAGGCGGTTTGAACGATTCTCATATAGTCCTCTATAGGACTTTAGGACACCATGCACCTCGGCGTACAGTTCTTCCAGACCTCATGAGGAGTTGATGTGACTTTCCCGGCCACCCTCAGCGGACGAGGACCGAAGTACCTCCAGATCGCCGACCAACTCCGCGCGGAAATCCAAAGCGGCGATCTCTCCCCCGGCAGCCGCCTACCCGCTGAAACCGAACTGGCCGACCGCTTCCATGTCAGCCCGCCGACCGTGCGTCAGGCCCTCGCCGTACTTCGCTCCGAGTGGCTGATCGAATCCCGCCACGGCGTCGGCACCTTCGTGCGCGAAAACCGGAAACGCCAACGCCGTTCCCGCAACCGCTACGGCCGAGCTCGCACCGACCAGCGCCTCCTCAACGACGCCCTCGAGCACCGCATCGTCTTCGCTGGCCGCGGCCCCGTCCCACTTCATATCGCCGAAGCACTGGGCGTCGAGCCAGGATCCGAAGTCGTCATTCGACGCCGACACCTGCACGACAAAGCCACAGGCCAACTGCGGGAGATCGGCGCGAGCTACGTGCCTCTCTCCCATGCGGCCGGCACCTACCTCGAAGACGCAACGGTCGTGCGGAAGGCGCTCTTCCTCTGCATCGAAGAATTGTCAGGCAAGACCTACCACCGCGCGCAGGACACAACAGTGATCCGCGCCGCCGAACACGACGAGCCTGGCCTGTTCCATCTCGCAGGCGGCGAAGCGATCCTCCACCTCGTGCACACAGCCCGATCCGCAGACGACGAGGTACTGGAAATCTCCGAGTCCATCTGGCCAGCCGACCAAGTCGTCTTCATCGACGAGTACGACATCCCGCAGCACGGCGAGACTCCGACGAGTCGCTCCGAGATCTAAGGCGGACAGAATGCCCAGCCCTGAGTGGACCTACAAACACGCCACCGACCTCCGTGATCACTGGTGGTGGCGACCAGGCTGGCAGGTCGGAACGCGCTTCTACACCTGGCACATCACCTTCGATGGCCAACACGAACTCCACCGCCTCGTCGACACCTACCAAGCCGAACTCGCCCGCCACCCCGGCCTCGACCTCATCCCACACCAGTGGCTCCACCTCACCATGCAAGGCGTCGGCCACGCCGCCGACATCACCACCGACCAGATCGACAGCCTCCTCTCGGCCGCCCAAGCAAGGCTGGCCGCCCTCAACCCGGTCACCGTCGAATTTCACCGGCCGGTCATCCGCCCCGAGGCAATCGTCCTCCCCGCTCTCCCACCAGCCGAGGTCGACCGAATCCGAACCGCCGTACGCGCGTCAATCGCCGACGTGCTCGGGCCAGACGCAGTCCCCGACCAAGCCGACGGCTTCCAACCCCACGTCACCCTCGCCTACTCGTCGAGCGCGCAATCCGCCGACACGATCGAGTCGGCGATCGAGTCCATCTCGTCCGAGCCGGTTGAAGTCTCAATTCCGACCGCCTCGCTGATCGAACTCCACCGCGACAACCGGATGTACGAATGGCACACGATCGCCGAGGTACCAATCGACTCACAGGCGAACGGCGCTCTCTGAGGCCGATGAGCCCGCTACGCCCTCGTCAACCTTTCTCCCACGCCGAGCATCACCTCCGCGTCGAAGTCTGCAACCGACGGCAAGTCCCTCTCGCGGCCGCCGACATCCATGCGGCCGTTACGCCCATGGCCGCCGCTGCAGGTGCCCCAGGCACTCTGCCACGCATCCCCTCAACCCGTTTAAACGGCAGAACGAATGCCGTCACACATCTGGCACTTAAGGAGTATCAGCCCGCCGAAACGGCTATCGCGCCGCTGCTGCAGCCCATCCGTTGAGTAAGTATGGACAGCCCACCACCCCCGATCGACCAGAGTTCAGCAACCCGAACCACCATCTGCGAGCAGTGCGCAGCCACCTTCACCATGGCCAGATCAGACCAACGATTCTGCTCCGATTCCTGCCGCCTCCGACGCTGGCGAACCCTCCGAAAGGCCGCCCGCACGGAGCCCAAAATCAACCAGAAGTATGTCGCCGACCTGCGCTCCGAGATAGCTCGCCTGGAACTCCAGGTAGCGAGACTCCGCTTCGCCAACGACCAGCTACGAGGCCCTCAACCCCAGGCCGCAACTCCGGAGCCAGCCACTCTGGACTTCACGTACCGACGAACATCCGCGTACTCCAGATGGCGGGAATATGTAGGACGAACCAGCATCAAACCGACTCACAGCAGCGCGTACGCCGGCCCTGAAGCCTGATGTGCTGATCATCGACGAGTCGGCAGCAACGGCAGGTCGCTGTCAAGACTCCTTGCGCTCGGACGATCGTGTGTGGATCACTAAGAGGGTGCCTCGGAACGACGTACTGACAGATAACCAGCTCGCGCTCCTTCGACGCATTTCCGGCGGCGATGACCTCAGCGGTCCCGACGGTGTCGCCGCGCGAACCTCTGCCAGGGGCGTTGGGCGCGCCACTTCCCACCCTTGCGAGTGACATCGACGAGACACCTTCGAACTGACTGACACCGAGCAGTCAGCCATCGACACAGCGTTCGACCTACTCGTCGAAAACGAGATCGCAGACTGCATGTGGATCGCAGACTGCATGTGGAGTCCGGTTCGCTACGTCACCACCGTAGTCGACGCCGACGGACTCGAGCGCCTGACCGGCGTGCCGCTGGCCGAACTAACCCAACGCTCCGGCACATTCGAACTCCACGGCACCACCATGCTCTCCCCCGAAGCAACCGTCCTGATCGCCGAGTACGCCTGCCGCAAGAACCCGATGCCGATCCTGGACGCAGTGCTCGAGGAAGAGAAGCAGCTCCGCGAGAAGTCCAAACACGGCGACCGGTCAGGCAAGCACCCAACGTCTCCCGAGTACGAATACGAGTGGTACCGCAAGTACCACCGACCGATCCACGAGCTGCTCCGCCAATGGTGCGGTCACCGCGCCACAAGCCTCCAGGAACGAGTGACAGCAGCCGAGGCCGAGAACATCCGCCTCGAAGCCCCCGTCGACCGCCTCATCGATGCCTTAGCTGACGAAGGCAACCTCGCTCTCTCCCACTCACTAGCTCAAGAATTCCAAGACGGCCGCATCACTGCCGAATCCGTCCGCCCACTCATCGCCCCCCTGCATCCCTCCGAAATCCCCATCCGGTATGTCACCCGGCCTCGCCGGTGGAGCTAGTGGATCGCTTAGAAGTACAACTGCGTTCGAAGCGTCCACGTCTAAAATCGTCAGCCGTGCTGGGGCCGCCCGATGTGTTGCGGAGGGAAACGCTCCAGGGGCTGGCAGCAAAACTTGAACTTCCGCCCGCTGCCGCAACTGCAGAGACGGTAGTTGTCGTCCTGGAAGTCACCGGGGGCAGGCTCAGCAACGGGTACTTGCTGTCGCGGAAGGTGGTCGATCAGCATCTGTCCGGCCGAAACCGTGACTTCCATCGACGGCATAGCGGGAATCCCCCACTTGGGCGCAGCCGCAATCTCGGCGTTCTCTACCCTTACGCCGATCATCTCGTCCTGGGCCGACCGCTGGTGCTTGACGAGCTCCGTCCAGATCGGGGCCGCTGACGAAGTCTCCGTCCTGCCTCTAACCAGCGCTTGGGCAAGGATCCCTCCAGCGGCGACTGCAGTAACCGTCGCAGGATCCTTCAGCATCACTCCTGCGGCCACCGCCGTCGCCAGGCCGAAGAAGTTGTCAGTTACAGCGAGGCCGAGCCTCCGCAAAATCCCGCGGTCTGCGCTACGTTCAGCCGCCTGAAGAGTAGGGGTCAAGAGTGCCTTCTCCTGGTCGCGCACGTATGCCTGGATCTGCTGATCAGACTCTTCGACTGGAAGGTTCTGGTAGGTCTCGTGCAGTTGCCGCCGGAACACGGCGAAGCTGTCATCAGCATGGATCTTGCTCACCACCGCCGGTGTCAGCCCGCTGAAGATCGGCAGTTTTGAGCTCAGCAATGCGGATGCGACTCGCTCCGACGGCAGCAGCGTCTGACCGATGCCGTGTCTGCACAGATACCGCTCGTGCCGAAAAGGGGCCGTGTACGTCGCACCGTTGGTCGCAGCCAGCAGGTACTCGCGCGCGAAATGGTAGAGGCCATCGGCTTGTGCCTTCCGCAGTTGCCTGACCTGATCACCACCAGCGAAGACGAACATCCCCCGCAGGTTGTCCTCAACTGTGATGTCGGTTGCGCTGAACTGCTCGGAATACACGACTGGGTCGAGCAGCAGGGCATCCTCGAGCGCTCCCTGCAAGGCTCTGATCTCCGCCTCAAAGGTCAGTGCGTGGTCTTCTGCCGCGGTCAAAACGACGACTCCAGACTCGATGAGCGGGCGCCAGCGATCGAGTTGCGGCACAACCGATGCCAGGAAACCTCGTGTAGCCGAGATGTTTGGACGTCCATCCGAATCTAGGTAGCCCAGCCGTGCTGCCATCTTGTGCCTCGCGGAGTACTGATCCAACGAAAACCAGTCGACAATGGGATCCCTCACCAGAAGTCGATCGCTGTAGAGCAAGCTCGTTAACAGCATGTCGCCGCCGACAGCCCAGAAGTTCGCTGAGGGCCAGCCCCCGAGGAAAGCCATCTTCCGGTCTGCTGCAGACTTGACCTGCCTGGCCGCCGCAAACTTCTGGACCTCTTCGCCGAGCTCGTGGATCACGGTGCCGGGCGCAGTCTGGACATCGGTCTGTCTGTGAGTCAGGAAATTGTCCAGTACATCGAGGACCGTTGCCGTCATCGCAGCGACACCTTCCATCGTTGATGGCTAATGGGATAACCGGGGTCTCCGACACTCCGGGCACCGTCCACCACCGGCATACCGCCAGCTAGCCGCTTACGAGACACCATATGCACCAAAGACTCCATGCACATCAACCCCGAGGCTCGGCAGCACCCGCCCCCACCCGGAACGTTGTCGAGCCTCGCTCCTCGTCGACGTCATCAGTCCCGACCGCATCGATGCAGTCGGCCATGATCTCGCCTGCGACCGAATGCGCACTTGCCCAGCTGAGGTCCCGCCTGACGGCCGGCACAGGCCACGAGGTCCAAGCGTTTGAAGCGATTGTCCCGGAGTGTCGACCTCTGGCGAGGCTCCGTAGCGCTCCAGCGAGTCGGCGAACTCGCACGACATCTTGCCGGGCCGTATAACCGGCCGCTGGAACCCAGTGGCCTTGTCACCTTGACAAATTCCGCAGCGTCTTCCCAACTTCAGGTCTGGCGGTCACAGCCCGGCATCGCAGGGGCAAGACATGCTGTGGCAGCTCAAACAGACGCCCCTAATCCACGATCACATGACAGACCGGCTCACCAACTCACCCCGCGGGCCGTCGACCTCGATGCTTGGGTGGAAGGCGCACACCTCGACGAGTGGATCCAGCTCTCGGCAAATTCTTACATCAGATCCACCTGATCAAATGTTGCACAGGGCTCCGAGCTGGTCTAGATCCCGTCCAGCGGCTGGGGCGTAGGTTGAGGAACCAATTCTCCCATCCACTGCGCTGCGACGATGCCTGGCGGACGCCCCTGGTTAGACAGGCTCCCACCCAATGGCGGCGTGAAGGAGGTGCTGGACTCCATGCTGCCGCTCCTGCCAGGTGAGTCCGTAAGGCTCGCCGCCAAGCTCGGCCCACCCGTACGCCGCACCGTCTCAGCACGCACCACGCCGCCCGAGCCAAGTGATCGGTGCCAAGACTTCACAATTGCACTACGCTGACTAACACTTTGAATTTCGATGATGGGAGAGTGCCGTGCGTCGAGTCACGCACGTTCGAGTCGAAGGCCTTTTCGGCCACCTACGTCATGACATTCCGATCAGCGCATCGGCCCCGACTATACTGACGGGTCCGAACGGCGCAGGTAAAACACATGTGTTGATGCTACTCAGGGCCGCACTCATCGTCGACTTGAAGACACTTTTCAAGCTCCCATATACGGAATTTGAAGTACAATTCTCCGATAATCACCAACTGCAGATCCGTAGAGCAATCGTCAAGGACGAGCCCGAATTAGAGATCGCTGCCCTCAAGGGCGGCAAGGCGGATGGCCGCGCCGCAAAAGTTCGGGCTGTCGATTTCGAAGAACCGGACCTGCCACGCCACATCATCCCCCTCCCCGACGGCCGTCTCTACGACAGCCGAATTGAGCGAACTCTCAGCGCGGAGACCGCTCAGAGGCGTTATGGGCCGTTGATTATTACGCCTCGACGTCGCTTCAATAACTACCCTGCAATCGTTCGCATGATCTCCGAAAATGCACCAATTCTAATCGACACGAAGCGTCTCGACGCGGCATTACCCGGCCACCTCCAGTCGGATATAGAGGGTTTTCATAGCAATCCGACCGAAAGAGCCTTAGCATCTTCGAGCATCGGGCGATACATCGGTCAGATCCGCATTCAAGTCACCGAAGCTAGACGAGCCTCGGTTCAAGCGACACAGAGTGCCGACTTAAGCTTCGCCGCTCGCGCCTTGGCTGCTGCGAGCGACCGCATAAAAGAAGATCCACTACATCAGCGCTATGACGCCATCGTTGATCGCTATGAAGATCTCGCACGCAATGGGCTCGCGATTGGCGAAGCTCCCCTCAGCTTCCCCGAGAAAACTACGCCAACCGTACGACGGATCCTAAATGTCTTTCTCGACGACTGGGAAAGACGCCTCAAACCACTGCTGCCCGTCAACGAGAAGATCAAGACCCTTCGCGACATCCTAGACACGAAATTGGCAAAGTCCGGAAAGAGGACAGCCATGGCCGCCAGGGGGCAGCTGGTCTTCCAATCATTCGCCACGGGACAGCGTGTGCGCGTAGCCAACCTCTCATCCGGAGAGCAACACTTAGTAGCACTTTTCACATTGCTACTTTTCACGGCGAATGGGGACTCGCTCGTCTTAATTGATGAACCGGAAATTTCAATGCATGCTGCATGGAAGCACGCTTTCCTGGACGATATCAGCCGGGTTGCACTCCTTACTGATCTGCAGATCATAGTGGCTACGCACTCAACCGCAATAATTAATGGTCGCTGGGATTTGACGCAGGAGTTGGGGTTCTCAGACGGCCCATACGAATTCCACGGAGAAGAGACAGCCGACGACACCAGCCTGGACCCCGATGAACTCCTCGCCTAGAGTTCGATCATCACTGCAGGAATTTGACCATCTTGCAGACAGGCTCAGGCAGCATCGCCAAGTCCACGATGGTCCGGTTTTGATCGTCGAAGGATCGGACGATCTTCTCGTATTGAGAGACCATATCTCAGTCGATGTCTCAATATTCCCCGCTAACGGCCGGAAAAATGCTATAACGACAGCGAAGACCCTCCTACATTGGGGTTTCACAGACTTCGTATGCGTTACGGATCACGACTTTGATCAACCTGTAGCCGTTGCGGATATTGCAGAAGTCCACTACCCCTACGATCGCCGCGACCTCGAATCCATGCTTGTTACTCTTGGCGTACTAGCAGCCGTTCTAGACCATCAGGGATCTCAAACAAAGATCGCGACGCTGGGCGGGTCGGGCGCCCTCGTCCAACGCATCGAGGAGCAGGTAGAACCGGTCACTCGTCTCCGCGCGCACAACGCTCAGCAAAACCTGGGCCTCGCATTCGACGAGGTTGACCTAGCCAACAAAGTCGACCGCACTTTTCTTTCCCTTGCTGTCGAGAGCTACTGCGCGGCACTGGTGAACGCGTCAGAAGCGCCGATCAGCGCCAAGGATGCTTTGCGGATTACCGACGCCCCTTACGAGAATCTACTCGGCCACGCAGGAAAGGACACCATCGCCGTAGCCGGCGTGTCCTTGCGAAAGCTCGCAGGCACCCTGGAGAAGGCAGCGACGGCAGAGCCGCAGTTATCAGCACAGGTTCGGAGTAGCGCCGGACTGGCGTTAGCTCAATCAGATTGGCTTCGCGGCTTGTTGCATCGATTAAATTCACTGGGAGGCAGCTCAAACCAATAAACCGCAACCCCACGGGCAGGCGCATGAGATGTGCGCATTTTCCGCCGAGCCTCAAATCACCCGGGCGACGACGACCAGCCCAACGTCTCCCGGCCAGGCTCACTTTCCAAGTCCTCCACCGACTGCAGCGGGCTTCTCGGTGCCTCCAGCTCTAACTGCCCCGTCGCATCAGCCTGCGTGCTAGCTGATCACGGTCGCACGAACGCCTCGCCGCTGCCCACATCTGGCCGCCCCTCGTCAGCATCCGCTGGCCACCAAAACCGTCCTGGCCGGCCAGCAGTTCAGTCAGTGTCGCCAAGCAGCAGCCGAATGCTGCGGGTAGCACTGTCTGCGTCGAGCAGAAGATCTGGGCGGTGCTCGAAAATGGCCCGCAGCGCCTTTGCCGCTATGGCGAGCGCCTTCTCCGACATTTCAATCTCGCCTGGCTTCATGTCGGCCGAGCCATGGACGATCTTGCTTCGTAGTCCATAGATCGCGTTGAACTCGGTCCTGAGCTTTCTCCGGTCCGCCGCGTCGGTGCCCAGCAGCCAGGCCAGTGACCCCGACACGCGAAGCGAGGTCTCTCCGTTTGCGCCGAAGAGGTTCTCCCAGACGATGACGGAGTCGATCAGAACATCCTCGGGTGTCTTGCGCTCCGCCAGCGCCAGCAGGAATCTGCGCAATGCAATCTGAATACGCTTCCTTTCCTCGACTCCCCGGATGAGATCAATCCATTTCATCCACTCTTCAGCTTGGGCTGCGTCGAGCCGCTGCGGCTTCAGCTTGTAAGCGTTTCGGGTGTCGAAGACGTTAACATTCCAACCTTGAACCAAGAGATCGAAAGTCGCAATCCAGGCCGGTGCCACCAGTCCTCGATCGCTAGACGGAGCAAGCGCAAGACCCAAGCGAACCAACTCGATCGCCTGATTCATTGCGGTGAAGTGATTCTCTAGATCAAGAGGCACAACATTGTCGGCGAAGTGGCCTATCTTGACACGGTAGGGTGCCGTAAACTCCAGCACGACGTTGCCCGCATAGTCGATGAGGACGTCAACACCATCAGGTCCGGTCGACGCCGCTTGCCCTGGCATTTCAGCACGCTCGATGATCCATCCGTCGCGGCGATCGACGCTACGCAGACGCCATCCGGAGAGAGCAGCCCCGGCGAAATCATCGGGCAGCCGTATGCCCGCAAACCCGACCCGCACGGGAAGGTCCACGACGCGCCCATCGACCACATCACGAATCGCCGCGACTACGACGAGCAGCTTCCGGTAGACCTCTTCGAAGGAGGGAGTGACTGAGTCCAGCCTGGTCAGGTCCCACGCTTTCAGGATCAGCGTGGAGCTGAACGCCAACAGTTGGATACCGCCACGGTTCAGCGAGCCTATGTAGGAGCCGCGGTGCCCCTCGTGCTCCCGCTCTTCATAGAAGAGCTTCTGTAGTACCTCATCGGCCATGACCGCATCTCGGAAGGCAGTCTCGGCCGGATGCCAATGCAAAGAGCCGACGCTCGGCCACATACCAGGGCCCGCGACAGGGAGTAGCAGCATCGGATACGCGTGTTCGAGCAACTGGAACAAAGATCGCGGAAGGGGGTCCTTTGTGGTCGACGCTTCTCTCTGACCACCGCTCGCTTGCCTCAGCTCCTCAGCAAGTGAACGACTGCTGCCATCTACGCCGGTCGGTCGAGGTTCGAGTCTGCCGTTCTCCGGAAACATCGACAGATGGACCGCAACGGAGTGCCGACGTTCGAACACGGTGTCACGGTCGAGCCCCTCCGGGATGTCGGTCGAGAATATTCGAGCCAAGGTTCCGAGTACCTCAAGCTGCTGGCTGGTCAGATCGGTGGGCAGCGACGAGCCGTCAGGCGCGGCCGTCTCCCGAGCAAGCAAGTACCTCAGGCAGTCGAGCCCGAAGAGTCTGGTCAGGCGCTGCCATACCTCGTCGTTCACAGTCAACAATCTACGACGTGTCCAGTATCGCCACTGTCGACAGTGCCAAGGGCCAGGCAAATCCTCCCCAGCACCGAGCGCTCACGATCACCCGCCACCACGATCGTCTTCGCCATCTCGAACGGGGCGTCCTCGCGGACAGCCTCCAGGATCGCTGCGTAGCGACGATCCGCGGTTAAGAAGTAGTCGGCGTCGACGAGGTAGGAGCTGTGCTGTTCGTCCGAAGGGTTGCCACCGGTGACCTTCTCCGTGGCCTGCAGCAGATTGACGGCCCAGCGAATCCAGTTCCTCGGCATCGACGCGAGGTCCACCTCATATGCCCAGAATCTCAGGAAGTCCGACCTGGCGTGCCGAAGGGCCCTGAGGTCGACGTACGCTCCGACCCAGTCGGCGAACGTCGCGTCTTCCTTGGTCAGCACTGAGCGGCCGGCGATCGTTACCAGCTGGTGCCAGAAGAGCTCGTAGCACGACATCCTCCAGGCTTCTACCGGTTCGGATGGCCATCCTTCCGCCTCTCGACCAAAGCCTGCCGTCCCCTCACGTACCTCCAACGCCGTCAACGGTCGCATCGCGAAGTTCGTCTCCAGGAGCTGCTTGCGCTGATCCTTCTGATCCTTCATCAGGTCTTCGTGCAAGCGTCGAGAGCCGACCTCGTAGTTGTAGATGCGCTGCGAGTCGGCGAGTGCCGTTCGCCAGACCTTCTTGGTCCAAAAGGCATTGAGCGAATGCACTTTGGCGGTATCCGGCGTCTTCCGCATCCACGCCGGACGGAGTCTGCGGACCTCAGCGACCAACTCGGCAGACTCCGATTCCGCCTCCGTCGCCAGCCGACGACGTGGACCAATCGCCAGTGCACGGATGATGGGGTCTCGCAGCTCCGGTACGGAAAGTCTGCAGACCTCGACGAGGATGCTCGGAGGAACCAGGATCTCGAGCCCCCGTTGGCGGACAAGGTCGTCGAACTCGGGCGCAACTGCCTCGTCACCGATGTCGGACCACAGGTTAGTGTCTAGGATCAGCCGCACCGCTCACATAATAGAGGTCGACGAGCCCGCGGAGTTTGGACCAGAGTGGGTGCCGCTCGCAGTGGACACCCGGGTGAGCCAAGCTCATACGCCTCTGACGACGACCTCTGCCGGGCTCAGGACGCCGGTGCCGACGGCCTGGACTCGGATGTACTTGCCAGGCGTCGACACCAGGATCTTGGTGGGGCGACCAGCCTGATCGGTGAGGTGTCGGCTCCCCACGCCTGGCTGGACCAGCGTGTCAGTCACCGAGGCACTCTTGAAGGGCTCCGGCGATTCCTTGTCCACGCCTCCGACAGCTCCTTGGCGCCGCGGATGCCGTCGCTGGATGCATCCGGACGGCGGCGGTGAACCGCTTGTGTCGATGGAGACTGGCATTCTGATGGTATGCGCCTTAGCGAGCGGGACTTGAGCCCGTCTAGTAGGTCCAGATGAGCGGAATCGACTGGCAGGACATTGGACGCGACGACTTCGAGAAGATCGCCAACGCTCTGCTCGGACGTGAGTACGGGAGCCGTGGTCACGCCGTCAACGGCCGCGGCGGCGACGCCGGGATCGACTACGACGTCGACGACGCCAAGATCATCTTCCAGTACAAGTTCTTCCCCGAAGGCATTCCCCGCGAGGGCACCAGACGCAATCAGGTCAAGCGCTCTTTCAAAGCAGCACTACAACACGATCCCGATGAGTGGATCCTGGTCGTACCGGCCGCATTGACACCGCCGGAACGGCGGTTCGTGAGCGAGCTTGGCAAGGGGAAGCGTGTCAAGGTGTCAGTCCGTGACGAAACCTGGTTCACGGACCAGCTCAGCAAGCACAAGGACCTAGCGGAGCACTTCCGGTGGGGCTCAGACCTCGACTACATCCACGCCAGGGCCGAAGCATTCCGCTTCAACCCCATCATCCGAAACCCGGATGACCTGGATGAGCGACTCAGGGATCTACGGCAGGATGTCGATCGCGTGGATCCCGACTGGACCTGGGACGTGCGCATGGAGGGTGGCCGGATTACCCGATTCCTCCGCGCAAAGGATCCGGGCGCCCCCGAGCGCTCACCAATCACCATCGGTTTCACCGCTCAGCTGGACTCAGCCAGTCCCCTGGCCGTCGACCTCGCCAAAGCGCACGCCTTCGGCGTCACCAAGCCCATGAAACTCACTTCCGATATGGTCACCCGCTTCACCATTAACGGGCCACCGATTGTTGGAGAAGCCAATCCACACATCGAGCTCCTGGAGATGCACCCAGCCCCGACCGACGCCCCATGGCAGCCGTCAGAACTCAGGCTGACCGGCGCCGACGGCCAGCGGATCGGCACCTACCTGGCAGAGACACGTCCTCTGGCTCAAGGCATCGACGGGGTGACTGTGCAGGCCCGGATCGGCCACCACATCCAGGTCGCGTTCCGCCTGCCATTCAGCAAGGCAGCCAGCGGCTCGGCTGACCTGGACATCGGAGATCTCGCCGGAGCGCCGGCCGCCGAGGCTTTCGAGGCAGCTGACTTCATGGTCGGCCTCGACTATGCGCAGGTGGTCGAGATCTTCGTCGGAGGTACGCTCGCCACCGCGCTCGACCTCGGCACACGGCGGGTCGACCGCAGCATGACAGATGGGTTCTCAGACATTCGCTCGGTCACAGCCGATCTGCGCACAATCGAGGCTCAACTGCCTGTCCGTTTCCGGTATCCGCGTCAGCTCAACGTCATCGAACGCATCATGATCCGAAACCTCCAACTGATGCTCGACGGACACTGCGTCATCCACCCAACGGCAGACGCGTTCAACGGAACCTTCAACGGAGAAACCCAGGGGCTAGCCGAGCAGGTCCTCAACACAGCTCCCCACTGGCTGCTCTACGCCACGGAGATCGGGCACATCAACCTATTGGGACAAACCATCCAAGTCCCGAATCTGACCTACGCCGCGGTCGTTCAACTCACCGAGGATCAACTGGCGGCGACGCGGAACAGTCTGGCCGCCTCAACTATTGCCGGACAGCCGATCAGCTTCCCGGTACGCGCCGGCGACCGCCTGCGAATGTATATCGGTGACCGTTTTCCCTCTGATCAGCCCATCGATTTCACTGACTGGAACCTTCCAGGTATCCGGCAACTAGGCCTACGCACAGCCAGTCAGCCGCCGAAAGGCCTGCGAGGATCTACATGCTCACGACTGTCGCCGAGCTCCTGCCAGAACTCATGCTGAAGGAGCGCGCGGTACTCAACACGAGCCCAGTCGAACACCGACCAACGATCGGCAGCATGTACGAAGGCCTGTCGCTCGACATCCTCGGGCGAGCGATTCCGGACGGTCTGGATCTCAACCTCGTTACCAGTTTTGCTGTCGACGACGATGGGAATATGTCCGGCCAGCTCGACCGCATGCTAGTACGCGGCGCCGACATCCCCGTCCCGTACACCACAGCTTTCCAATGCACATCAGAGATGTGATGGCGGTCTTCGAGATAAAGGAGACCCTCTACTTCGCCGAGCTCAAAGATGCGTTCCAGCACCTCGGGGAGGTCCGCGAGTTGGAGAAGCAGTACCGAGCGAGCCTGACCGGAGACGCGGCGCTCGTCGACCTACGGCGTCCGAACCGTGCCTATGCTGAGGTCACGGGCCAGGATCCGCTGGAGTTCGGCGCGATCGAATCTCTGCCTGCCGAGAAGCTCTGTTCAGGACCCTGCTCGACGGGTACCCCAGCGCACTGAGGATCATCGTGGGGTTCCACGGGTTCAAGTCTGAGCGCTCAATCCGGGAGGCCTTAGTCTCGTACCTCACTGAGAACCCTGGGACTCCTGGGTTCAGTCCCGGAGGGTTCTCGCAATTGACAATTTCCGGAGACTACGCCCTCGCGAAAGCCAACGGTCAGCTCTACTCGAATCGCCTGACTCCTGACGGATGGTGGCCATTCTGCAAGCCTGGTGGGCCCCTGAGCTCAGTAATACTGGTCGGGTGACCGCATTCAAGGAGACCAATGTGCGCATCTTGGAGTGCGCGTGGGATGCCTTGGAGAACACCAGGCAAGCGCTGAGGCGTTCGCGTGACGCCATGGTGCGCGACCTTCTCCTGCGGCACGTGGAGAGTCAGCAGAGCTGCAGCCCGGATGACCGGTTGACTCATATCTCGACAGTGATTCGCCATCCGGCCCCTCCGCTGGGTCAGGGATTTCCGCTGCCGGGGAAGGTGCTCCGGCTGCGGCTCCCGGCGGGCTTGGCAGAGGAAGCGCGGTCGGTAGCACTGCTCCTACCTGGTCAGCCCCTTCACAGAGGTCATCGCGACTATCAAGCCCGCCTTCTGGCGGACGCGGTGACCACGGCAATTGCTCGCTCAGCTTCGTTCACCGACGACGTTCTGTCGGGACTTCGCCCTGTTCTCCGGCAGCGTGCCGCGCTGGGTCTGTGGCGTTTGGCTGTCGCAGCGACCTCGACTCACTCCGAAAGGGAGGTCTATCTCGCCGCCGCTGAGCACGACGACGAGTACGCCGGCGTCTCGCGGGCAGGTCGGGTGGCTGAAACTCTGCGGTCTCACGGAGTGGCCTGGCACGACCGCTGGCGGTATGAGATGGCCGCTCACCTGGCGCGGAAGTTTCTGAGCACAGACAGCGCGGACGCGAATCAGCAGATGCTCTACGAGCAGGGCGAGGAGTGGCTGGAGCATCGCGACGACCTGGAGTACGCACTGCCGAGCAATCATTTGATCAAAGGTTTCTCGGCTCCGCGGTACTGGTCGCTCGAAGGCCGTGGTAGCGCTGCGGTGTGGCGAGCCCAGCGTCAGGTCGGATTGAAGGAAATTGCGGACGACCTAGTCCATGACCGACGCACAGAGTCATCCGACGTAGAACCGCCAGGATGGCCGGCAAAAGCCCCAGAGGAGTGGCAGGTGCTGGCCGCACGGATCGCCACCGGTCCCTGGTTATCGCGCGCTGCCGACGGCCAGGTTCTAACTTTCGAGGTGGACGGCGAGCTCATTTACTGGCCAGTCGTCCGAACTTCCGCAGCGGACCCATCGACCTCTAGCGCCGTTCCCGGCCTGGCGGATGTCGTCGGAGTCTTCGGCGACCTGCCGGTGATCGAGGTCGCCGAGCGGATTCTCTTGCAACTCGACAGCGATCACGATGAGGACTGGCGGCTCGGCTCCATCGAAGTTCCGGTGCACAAGGCCTTCGCTTTCGGCCTCATCGACGCAGCCACACGGAATGAGCTGATCGTGGAGAACCGGGCGGCGACCCTCGAGTACATGCAGCAAGTGATCAAAGGTGCGCCAGTGGATGATCGAGAGCTGGGTCAGCAGCTGCGCGACGTGATGAACAGCCCTGCCGAGTTCAGGAAAATCGCGATGTTGTTTGGCGCCGACTTCTCGGCTCCACGTGCGCTGTGGAGGTGGCCCGCCGAGTCGATTGCAGGCGAGGTTCAGCGAGGACGTGCCCCTCAAGCACTCCGCTGGCTCGCAGCCTGGGTCCTCCGCCGATCAGCGTTCGCGCTGGAGCAGTCGATGCAGAAAGCCTGGCACAGCGGCTTCGACCGATTCGACCATCGGTAGCCAACTGACTACCAACCGCTGCCCTTATCAGGGGATGTGACATCGGCCGTATAAGACACGCAAGGCTGCTGTTCAAGAATTGGCTCAGATCGCCAACCCAAACCGTGGGTGGCGAGAGGGGACGGAGTCGATATGACGAAGAGTCCGGACAAGCGGAGCTGGTTCACCTCGGCATTCGAGTGGGTACGCGCCGACCGCTGGCGGCAGCATCGCGGCGCGGCTAAAACGCTCGCACAGGTCACCCTGGCGCAGGTCGTCGCCTGGCTGATGCGGCGGTGGCTGGGCTGACCCGTCCGTCGTCCTGTTGTGCGGCTGGGTGCCTTGGCGCCCAGCGTACGCAGGTGACGTCCGGAGTCGACCGGGCGTCTCTTCGAGCACGATCAGATCCTACTAGTCACAACGTGACGACCCACAAGGCCGAAGCAAGGTCGCTAGGCTCGGCTCGGTTGTCGACCAGTAGATCGCAGATCTTCCGCACCGGAGTACGTCGGTGCCGGCCTGGTCAGGTTGGGGCAAAACCGCGACCTCCGCCAAGGTCAAACCTGGCCGTCAGGCACCGAGCCAATCGCGAGTCGACGAAGCCTCGCTCACTGACCCGCAAGCCGATGGATCAGAGTTCGATACGAGCAAGCCCCGGTGGTCCAACTCACAGCCAGACCACCGGGCCTGCACCGCCGCGCGAGGCAGGCGGCTCGGTGCCTCACACACCCAACCGCACATCAGACTGCCCGAACAACCGTCCGGAACTCACGGTTTTACTCATCGGATTGGACGGCAAATTACGCCCGATCTTGACAGATGTCGGTGATTTTCCAGTGGAAAGCGTCCAGGTCAGAATCAACCTTCGAGCACCAACTCACTGTGACGGCAACCCTGGATTCGTCAAGCGGTGCTACGGGGTTCGATCTGGCAGATCCGGATCGAGGTCGAGGCGTGTGGTTAAGGTGCGTGTCCGGCCTCGGACACAACAGGCTCCGGAAGAAAAGGTTCGGAGCCATTTTCTTTCCCCCGCGCCAGGCACGCGCACTCCTACGCCGCGCGCTCCGCCTGCCACCC
>NZ_SMKX01000005.1 GCF_004349055.1 Kribbella antibiotica | reverse complement strand
GACCTTAACCGGGGCTGCGGAACCCCGCCCGCCCCAAAGGCAATCGACTGAACCCTCCGAGCACACCGCGCGGATGTGGGCTGGTGTGGGCTGGTGTGGGCTGATCAAATAGCCCACAGATCACCATGTAAATAAGGGCTTTCCGGCCAAAAACTGTCGGTGGCCGTGGCTATGCTTTTGGGTATGGAGATCGTGGGGATGCGCCCGGTGTACTTGCAGAGTGCCAGCGAGCTGGTGGCTACTCTCGACGCGCTGGAGACTGCTGCGTCCGTGCGGGAGACCTACAAGCTCCAGGTGATCAAGCGGCTGGACGAGATGGGCGCCGCGAGTGAGCTCGGTGCCCGTGACACCGTCGATTTCCTGTCCCAGCGGTACCGGCGCACTCCCACCGAGGTTCGTAGAGATCTCGCGTTCGGTGCTGCGCTGCACAAGTATCCGCTGGTGGCCGGCGCGTTGCCAGATCCGGCGGATCCGTCACGTCCGGCGTCTCTGCGTCCTGCGCAGGCGATGGTGATTGTTGAGACGTTGGAGAAGGCGCCTTCGACGGTTGCGGTGGATGTGCTGGAAGTCGTTGAGGAGCAGATGGTCCAGGTGGGTCATGACCGCGATCCGCGTGAGCTCACGAAGTTCGCTCACGATGTCATGTCCCGGCTGGATACTGATGGTGCGGAACCTTCTGAAGAAGAAGCGCACGCGAAGAGGTCGCTGCGGTTGCGGCAGGTCGATGGCGGGGTGAAGTTCAGCGGGTTCCTGCCCGGCGCCGACGGTGAACAGCTCACCACCCAGATCCACACGTTGTCGAAGCCGCACAAGACTGTTGACGGTGAGCGTGATCCGCGGCCACAGGACGTGCGTCAGGCAGATGCTCTGGTAGCCACCATGGACGCGGCAGCCGGAAACCCTGACCATCCGGGTGTGCCGCACCTGACCGTCACGATCGACTTCGACGACCTCAAAGCTGCGCTCGGCGAGACGACCGGTGCTGTCGGTGAGCTGGTGTTCGGGAACAACCTGTCCGCCTCAGCCGTGCGGCTGCTGGCCTGTGATGCCGCGATCCTCCCGATCGTGCTGGGTGGCGACTCGCAGCCCCTGGACGTCGGAACCGAGCAACGGTTCGTGAACAGGTACATGCGGCGGGCTTTGATCAAGCGCGACAAGGGCTGCGTTGTGTGTAAGGCACCGCCGTGGATGTGCCATGCCCACCACATCGTCCACTGGGCCAACGGCGGGCCAACCAGCATGCAGAACCTGGTGCTGTTGTGCGCGTCGCATCACCGGGCGGTTCACGCAGGGCAGTGGGCAGTGTCGATCACGACGAGCGGTCTGGTGGACGTGACTCGGCCGAACTGGGCCGACCCATCACCAATCGACCCTGCCGTTCTGGCGGCCGCTCTCAGCTGGGCCACCCCTGCCCGCAACACCACCAGCAGCAGTGGCACCGGCCTTAGTGCCGGGGTCGGCGTCAGCAGCAACCCGGGGCACGAGCAACCGGACGGGCTCCCGACAGTCAGCGCCCTGGCCAACTCGGAACGGGACGCTAAGCGCGAGGCCTTCCGCGCCCGACTACTCGCACACGTACCGAACTACACCGACCCCTGGGCAACCAACGCCACCCCAGCAGCAGGCCCCTAAACACCACCCGCCCATACCGCCCACCCCAAGCTCCACATGGCCCCGCCACGTGGAGCACCTACCCATGCCCGCATGCCCAGACCTGGCCACCCAGCCCACGCCGCGGTTCAGCGACAAGTCCGCCGTCCAACGTGTGCTGGTGGTCTCCGGCAAGCTGTACTCCGCGCTCGATCCCTTACCCACAAGGCCCCTACAGGTCGCGTCCCGCCCCCGCTCCAGGAGACCACCCGAGGGCTTAACGATCGACGCCCACATAGAAGCCATGCAGGGTTTCGGCAAGACGGTCGGGGGCTTCCATAGCGACGAAGTGCCCGACGCCGTCGAGCCGGATCGAGGTCACGTCTTCGCCGACCTGGGCGAAGGTGTTCGGGGTGAAGTCGCCGGATGCGCCACCGACGGCCAGGATCGGCAGGGTCAGCTTGCGCGCCGCAAGGGCCTTGATTTGCTCGCCTTCCGACAGCAGGGATCGATAGAGACCAGCAGCACCGGCCCAGGCATTCGGCCGTGAGTACGAACGCACCAGCTCATCGAGGTCTTCCTTGCTGAAGGCACCGGGGGTGCCACACATCGCAGGGATCGCGTAGTCGGCCAGAAACGCTCGCTCGCGGCCGGCCAGCAGCATGTCGGCGATACCCGGAGCAGCCAGTACGCCGATGTGCCAGGCACCGCCGTGGGTCACGTCACCGAGCCTTTCGACACCGAAACCCGGTAGGCCCGTCTCGATAGCGGTGAGACTCTTCACCAGCTCGGGATGCTCGGCTGCGATCCGGAAGACGGTCTGGCCGGCAACGTCCTGACCGCTCAGGTGTACCGGTCCCACATCCAGTACGGCGATCAGTCCGCTCAAGTCGGCTGCCGCGATCGAGCTGGTGTGGTCCGGTCCGGCGACGGCCGAGTCACCGAAGCCGCGCAGGTCGACGGCGAAGACGCGATGGTTCGCACTCAGCAGCGGGATGAGCTTGTGGAAGACCCACCAAGTCTCCGGGAAGCCGTGCACCAGCAGCACCGGCGACCCTTCGCTCCCGGCCGCTACGTAGTGCAGCTCCGCGCCGTTCACCGTCACGGTGTGATGGGTGGTGGCGGTCATGACCAGCTCCTCAATAGACACCTATGTTGTCTTTCCAAGATAGACAACATAGTTGTCGTTGTCTAGGCTGAACCCATGTCTCGCTCCGGACCCGACCTCGCCCTGCTGATGCTCGGCGGCTTCCGCTCACTCGTCGACGCGGCCACCGCCGAACTCGCCGCCCGCGGCTACGAAGACGTGCGACCACTCCACGATTTCGCCTTGCGCGCCATCGCCGCCGGCGCCGACAGCGCCTCCGAACTCGGGCGACGCATGTCGGTCACGAAACAAGCCGCGGCGCGGACTGTCGCCGTACTGGAAGAGCGCGGTTACGTGGAGCGGAACGCGGATCCGGCCGATGCCCGTCGGATGCGACTGCAGATCTCCGAACGGGGCGTCACGCTCCTGCGCACAGGCGAGGGAATCTTCAACGAGCTACGCAAGCAGTGGGAGCAGCAGATCGGGCCTGCGAAGCTGGCCGAGCTCGAGTCGATCCTGACTGAACTGGTCGGAGTCCAACCCGTGCGCGTCGACACGCCAGGCTGGCTGGCCCGCGACCTCGGAGAGACCATCTAACGCAGGGCGGCAGCCAGAACCTTCAGCTCTCCAAGGAGCTCTCGTTCCACCTCCACCAAGGAGCGCGTCTCGCCGTCGGCGATCCACTGCTCGAAAGCGACCGTGAACACCGCGATGCCGGTCTGCGCCGCCAGTGCGGCGACGAGCTCGGGCACTCCGCGTCGCTGCAGCGCGGCGGCGAGCGCGTTCGCCAGACTTGCCATCTTGAGCAACTCGCGCTCTTTGAGCGGCAGGTTGGCACTGATCACCTGATAACGCTTCTGCGACCACGAACGTCGCTCGGCGCCGAAGAACTGCGCCGTCGTGGTCAGCGCCGCCTGGATCACCTCCAGCGGGGCGGCCTCCGGCGGAGCGGCGGCCACTGCATCCACGAAAGCCTGCTCGAGGTGTCCCTCAGCGTCGAACAGCACCTCCCGCTTGTCGGCGAAATGCCGGAAGAACGTGCGCTCGGTCAGACCGACGCTCTTCGCGATCTCCCCCACGGTGGTCTGCTCGTAGCCCTGCTGCAGGTAGAGATCCAGCGCGGCGACGCGCAGCCGATCCGTCGCACCCGGTTCCCATCGCACCATGCACGCAGTCTAGTCGATGACAGCGACTGACATCATGAGGTACCGTCGTTGATGTCAGCCACTGACATCAACTCTTCAGGGAGCATTCCATGCGCATCTTCATCACCGGAGCCTCCGGCTGGATCGGTTCCGTCGCGGTCGACGAGCTGCTCGCCGACGGC
Source organism: Kribbella antibiotica (assembly GCF_004349055.1). GTDB lineage: Bacteria > Actinomycetota > Actinomycetes > Propionibacteriales > Kribbellaceae > Kribbella > Kribbella antibiotica. The sequence continues at coordinate 129,262 of NZ_SMKX01000005.1, read as the reverse complement.
CACCAGGTGGCCGGGCTCGCCCGCTCGGACACCTCTGCTGCGGCACTCGCGGCCAAGGGCGTCGACGTACTGCGCGGCGACCTCGACGATCTCGGCATCATCCGCTCCGGTGCCGCCGCGGCCGATGCGGTCATCCACCTCGCGAACAAGCACGACTTCGGTCCCGCGTCGAACAGTGCCGAGCGGGCCGCGGTCCAGACCATCGGCGACGAACTCACCGGCTCGAACCGCCCGTTCCTGATCGCGTCCGGAATCAACGCCGTACCGGGCCGAGTCTCGACCGAAGCAGACCTCTCCCCCCTGCATGGTCCGGACGCACCGCGCGGCGGCGCCGAGAACCTCGCGCTCTCCTTCCAGGACAAAGGCGTGCACCCGATCGCCGTCCGCTTCGCCCCGACAGTGCACGGCGCCGGCGACCACGGCCTGATCCCGATGCTCGTCACCCACGCCCGCACCGCCGGATTCGTGCCCTACATCGGCGACGGCAGCAACCGCTGGCCAGCAGTCCACCGCACCGACGCCAGCCGCCTGGTTGCCCTCGCCATCACCAAAGCTCCTGCCGGTGCCATCCTGCACGCCACCGCCGAGGAAGGCATCCCGACCCGGAACATCGCCGAAGCCATCGCCCGCGGCCTCGACCTGCCCGCCAGCTCGGTCACCCCCGACGAAGCAATCACCACCCTCGGCTGGCTCGGCGGCTTCTTCGCCATGGATCTACCCACCAGCAGTACGGCGACCAAGGAACTCCTCGGCTGGACCCCGACCGGCCCGACCCTCCTGGAAGACCTCGCAACAGCCAGCTACTTCCACGACTGAGGGGTCGTTAGGGTGCTCGTATGGCCAGTAGCGTGTACGTCGCCTCGGTGGAAGGGTCGACCGGGAAATCCACGGTCGCGCTCGGTGTTCTTCAGCAGCTGTCTCGCCGGGTTGAGCGGGTGGCCGTGTTCCGGCCGATCGTGCGACCTGGCGGGTCCGGTGGTCGCGACTATGTGCTGGAGCTGCTGACTGCGCACGACGCGGTCGACCTGACCTACGAGGAATGCGTCGGGGTCACGTACGACGAAGTGCACGCGGACCCCGATGCCGCCCTCAGTGTGATCGTGCAGCGGTATCACGAGGTGTCGGAGCAGGCGGACGCCGTACTGGTGGTTGGCAGTGACTACACCGACGTCGGGACGCCCACCGAGTTCTCGTTCAACGCGAAGATCGCGGCCAACCTCGGTACGCCGGTCCTACTCGTCCTGAACGGATTTCGGCGGAGCCCGCAGGACTTGCGCGCCATCGCCGATATGGCGGCCGGCGAATTGCGGGCGAACCACGGCACCCTGGCGGCGGTCGTCGCCAACCGGGTTGCGCCGGACGGGCTGCGCAAGGCCGTTGGCGCGCTCGCTAGCGTCGGCGTACCGGCGTTCGCGTTGCCGGAGGAGCCTGTGCTGTCTCAGCCGACGGTGGCCGATCTGCTGCCGGCCGTCGACGGTCGTCTCCTCAGTGGCGATCCAGCCCTCCTCACCCGCGAGGTGACTGGCCTCGTGGTGGCCGGTATGACGATGCCGAACGTACTCGACCGGTTGTCCGACGGCGCCGCCGTGGTGACCGCCGGCGACCGGCCCGAGGTTGTCCTCGGCGTACTGATGGCGCATGCCTCGATGAACTTCCCGCAGATCTCCGCGGTGATCCTGAACGGTGGCTTCACGCTGCCCAGCCAGGTGCAGCGGCTCATCGACGGGCTCGGCGTCACCCTGCCGATCGTCGACACCGGCCTCGACACCCAGGCCGCGTCGGCCGCACTGACCGCCGTTCGGGGTCGACTGGCGAAGGACTCGCCGCGCAAGATCGACGCCGCGCTCGCGCTGTTCGAGCGCAACGTGGACAGCAACGCGCTGCTCGATCAGCTCGAGGTCGCCCGCAGCAGCGCGGTCACGCCGTTGATGTTCGAGCACCAGTTGATCGACGAAGCCGTTGCCCACCGCAAGAACATCGTCCTGCCCGAAGGCGAGGAGGAGCGGATCCTGCGTGCGGCCGACATCCTGCTGCGACGCGGCGTCGCCGATCTCACGCTGCTGGGCAATCCGGTGGCGATCAGCGCGAAGGCGGCCGCTATCGGCGTCGATGTGAGCGCGGCCCGGCTGATCGATCCGGAACACGACCCGCTGGCCGAGCAATTGGCCGTCGAACTGCAGCGCCTGCGCGAGCATCGTGGCGTCGACCTCGAACGCGCCCGCGAACTGGTCCGCGACGTCTCGTACTTCGGGACCATGATGGTCCAGCTCGGACTGGCCGACGGCATGGTCTCCGGCGCCGTGCACACCACCGCCCACACCATCCGGCCCGCACTTGAGATCGTCAAGACCGTGCCCGGGGTGTCCGTCGTCTCCTCGGTCTTCTTCATGTGCCTGCAGAACCAAGTTCTCGTGTACGGCGACTGTGCGGTCAACCCCGATCCGACCGCCGAGCAACTGGCGGACATCGCGCTCTCGTCGGCGAAGACCGCGATTGCCTTCGGCATCGAAGCCCGGGTCGCGATGCTCTCCTACTCGACCGGCGCCTCCGGGACCGGGGACGAGGTCGAAAAGGTGCTCAAGGCAACCGGTATCGTCCGCGACCGGGCACCGGACCTGCTGGTCGAAGGACCGATCCAGTACGACGCCGCGATCGACGCCGCCGTCGCCCGGACGAAGCTCCCGGACTCGCCGGTGGCCGGCCGCGCGACCGTCTTCGTCTTCCCCGACCTGAACACCGGCAACAACACCTACAAGGCGGTGCAGCGGTCGGCGAACGCCGTCGCGGTCGGCCCGGTGCTCCAAGGTCTGCGCAAGCCGGTGAACGATCTGTCCCGCGGCGCGACCGTCCGCGACATCGTCAACACCGTCGCCATCACCGCCGTACAGGCAGAGCAGGGAGTCCGTAGTGAGTGACCACGTCCTGGTGATCAACGCCGGGTCCTCCTCCCTCAAGTACAGCCTGATCGACGGCCATACCGGCGAAGCGGCCGCCTCGGGTCTGGTGGAACGCATCGGCGAAAGCGAGAGCCGCCATATCCACCACGGCCCGGACGGCGACGCCGAGAAGACCCGCGCCATCGCCGACCACGAGGACGCGCTACGCGGAGCCTTAAACGCCTTCGAGGAACACGGTCCGTCCCTCACCGGGATCGATCTCGCAGGCGTCGGGCACCGGGTTGTGCACGGCGGTTCCCAGTTCGGCGCACCGGCCCTGATCGACGACGACCTGGTCGCCGCGGTCACCGACCTGGTCCCGCTGGCGCCGCTGCACAACCCCGCGAACCTCGAAGGGATCGAGGTCGCTCGCCGCCTCTTCCCGGACCTGCCTCAGGTCGCGGTGTTCGACACAGCCTTCCACCAGACCCTGCCTGAGCACGCTTACACGTACGCCGTACCGCTGGCCTGGCGTGATGACCACGGTGTCCGCCGCTACGGCTTCCACGGGACGTCGCACGCCTTCGTCTCGCAGCGCGCGGCCCAATTGCTCGACAAGAACCCGGCCGACGTCAACGTGATCGTGCTGCACCTCGGCAACGGCTGCTCGGCCTCAGCCGTCCAGGGTGGCCGCTCGGTCGAGACCTCCATGGGGCTGACCCCGCTCGAGGGTCTCGTGATGGGAACCCGCTCCGGCGACCTCGATCCCGCCGTACCGGCCTATCTGACCCGCGAACTCGGGTTCACCACGGCCGAGGTCGACCGGCAGCTCAACTCTTCGTCCGGTCTCAAGGGCCTGGCCGGCGCCAACGACTTCCGCGAGGTGAGCAAGCTGCGCGCCGGCGGCGATGCCGGGGCGCAGCTGGCCTTCGACGTCTACTGCCACCGGCTCCGCAAATACATCGGCGCGTACTACGCCGTGCTCGGAACGGTCGATGCCATCGCCTTCACCGCCGGCGTCGGCGAACACTCCGCCGAGGTGCGCGCCGCAGCCCTGGCCGGACTCGGCCGGCTCGGCATCAGTATCGATGCCGAGCGCAACCAATCCGCGTCGACGGACGCCCGCTTCATCTCCCCTGACGACAGCCAGGTCGCCGTTCTCGTCGTACCGACGAACGAGGAGTGGCAGATCGCCCGCGAAACCCTCGCCGTCGTCAGTCGGTCGTGTTGAACCAGGCGCGGAGCTTCGGTGTTCGGCGGATGACAAGTTGATCCAGCAGCAGGGCGAGCACCAGCGTGATGCCGAACATCGGCAGGAACAACGCGAGTGCCACCACAATGACCGCCAAGGCCGGTGTCGCCTTCAGGGGTAGCCGGCCGCGGGGCGCTCCAACAGCCCCGGCTGTCTTGGGACGGCGGCGCCACCACATCAACGGGCCGGATACGCACATGAAGATCACGCCCAGGCAGAACGCTGTGGTCAGAACCATATTCAGAGTGCCCAACCGGCGGCCCTCGTGCAGAGCGATGCCTTGGGCAACAGTTTTGGCCAGCAGCGGGTAGTCCTTGTACCCGTACGTCGACACCACCTGCCCACCGAACTGATCCATGTGCAGGGTTCGCTCCTTGGCCGGGTTCTGGAACGCGTACCCGATCACGGAGTACACGCCCTCCTCCCCCGACGGCAGCGCGATCGTCATGGGCCGGGCCAACCCGTTCTGGACGCCGACCACCACGGCGGTGTCGATGGTGGCCACCGAGCGCCGATCCTGCTTCGGGTCGGACTTCGGGATCTTCGACTCCCCCAGCGCCCACGGCACCGCATGGCTGTGCGGCAACGACTCGTCCAACGTCGAGGTCGGGTTCGACAGCGCGCCGGGGTCCTCGGCCCACATCGAGCTGCCCTGGTTCGTCGCGATCTGCTGAACCTTCGCGCCCCAGAACCCCGTCCACGGCAGACCGGACACAATCAGGAACAGCAGGCCGATCCCCAGCACCGAGCCAGTCAACGCATGCCGAGACCTCAGCACGGCACCCGCAGCTTTCGCCGTACGGCGTCGTGCGCGCGCCGCCCGCCCGCGGACGAACAGGTAGTAGCCGGTGATCGCCATCACCAGCGCCCAGCAAGCGCCGATCTCGATCACCGCATCGCCGAACCGGCCGGCCATCAGCTCGCCGTGCAACAAGATCGCGCCACCCGACAACGTCGAGTCCGGGTCGAGCGAGCCCAGCACCTTGCCCTGGTACGGATCGACGAACACGTCCCGCGCCGCACCATCGGCCGTCTCGATCGAGAACACTGTCGACCGATCCGGAGCAGACGGCTCGGTCATCGACGAAACGGTCGCGCCCGGGAACGCCTCCTTCACCGCGTCCAGTTGCGACGCGTACTGCTCAGCTCGCAGACCGGGCGGCTGCTGCACCTTCATCAGATCCGCATGCAAGGCGGGCTCGATCTGGAAGCGGAACAGGTAGATCAGCCCGGTCACCGCCAGGACGAGCACCACCGGAATCACCAGGAAGCTCGCATAGAAGTGCCAGCGCCAGAAGGCCCGGAACAACCCGGCACCTCTGGATTTCGGCCGATCACTGTCTCCAGGCGATCGGGCTGCGGTCGTGGACGGAAGGGTAGAAGTCATGAGCGCATTCCTTTGAAGTCCTTGAAGCCGGTACGGCGGGCATAGCCGTACCCGGCGCGGCCAGGGCGGCACGGCGCCGGGTGGGTCGAGCTGTCAGAAGACAGCGACCACCGAAGGAGGACCTCGGGAGACGATGGCGTGCCCCAACCGCCACTGCCGCATCGTCCAGAAACGGAACACCGGCCGAAGCCCGATCCGCGGCAACTGCAGAGGCGCCCGCGTCGCCAGCGACAGCGACGTACTGACGCGCTGCGCCACCAGACGCACGATCCGGAAGGCAGCCTGCTCACCAAGGGCTAGCCAAAGACCGCTCAGCAGCCCAGCCAGCAAGTGTGCGCCGAACATCCCCAGCATGGAGCCGAGCCCCATGGAATGCCCGTGACCGTGCATGGCCGGCGCACTCAGCAGCTGAGCGATCGTGAACCCGCCGTGGAGCACAGCCTGCGCAGCGACCGCGACGGCGGTCACCGACGGCACATCGCGCTCACGCGCCGCGAACCACCACCCGGCGCCGAAGACACCGACGAAGGCGCCGACTGTCACCCACCACGGCAGCGGCGTACCAGACATCAGGACGTGGCCGAGCACAGTGAGCAGCACGCAGACGACGGCGAACAACGCCGCCCGCACCGCGCGAGACCACCCACCCTCAGCCATATCCCCGACATGGTGACATCTCCCGCCATCCCGGCGTAATCCCTCACGTTCAATCCCGCTCCGAAGCCTGTGGCATGTCCCACAGCGCCGCGGGGAACTCTTGCCGAGCCGCCCCGAACCTTGATAGAAATGAAAACTATGTTCAACAAGCATCGCGTGGCGGTGGAGGCGCCGCCCGCGGTGCTGGCAGTGCGTGCCGTACGACGTCGTGCGCGGCTCTGGGTGGTCGCCCTGCTCCTGCTCCTCGGCACCGGAATGGCGGTCGCGCTCGGGATCGGCCCCGTGCGAATCCCGCCGGCGGACGTCCTGGAAATCGTCGGCCACAAACTACGAGGTCAGCCCACGGAAGGTCCGTTGGCGCAGATCGTCTGGGGCACTCGCCTCCCCCGAGTCCTGATGGCCACGCTCGCGGGCGCCTGCCTATCCGTCGCAGGAGCAGTACTCCAAGCCGTGGCCCGCAATGGCCTGGCCGACCCCTACCTCCTCGGTGTCAACGCCGGTGCCTCAACAGGTGTCGCCTTCGTCGCCCTGGTCGCCGGCGCAGGTGGCGCCATGGTCCTGGCCGGAGCCGCGCTCGCCGGAGCGGTCGGCGCCGTCGCACTCGTCATCACCCTGGGCGGCCTGGCCGGACAACGCGGACCGTTCCGCCTGATCCTGGCCGGCCTCGCCGTCGGCTACATGCTGACCGCCGTCACGAACTTCCTCATCTTCTGGTCGGACTCCCCCGAAGCCGCCCGCTCGGTGATGTTCTGGCTGCTCGGCTCACTGAGCTCAGTCCAGCCGGCCGTGCTCAACAGCGCCGCCATCGCCGCCTTTGTCGGCATCGGTGTCCTGATCGCAGTAGCGCCGATCCTCGATGCACTCAGCTCCGGCGACGACTCGGCTCGCGCGGCCGGGCTCAACCCGGAACGCGCCAGATTCCTCGTCCTCATCGGTACGTCGGCCATGGTCGGCGTGATCGTCGCCGGTGTCGGCGGCATCGGCTTCGTCGGACTCGTGGTCCCGCACCTGGCCCGGCGACTCGTCGGCGGCCGGCATCGCGCCGTACTGCCGGTCAGTGCGCTGCTCGGCGGCGCACTGCTGCTGGCCGCCGACACCATCGCGCGCACCGCGGTCGCGCCCCAAGAGATCCCGGTCGGCGTCGTCACCGGAATCCTCGGCGCTCCCTTCCTAGTCCTGCTGTTACGCCGCGCCATCACCACAGGAAGCTGATTCATGCCACTCAAACCCCTTCTGCTGCTCGCAGGCGTCGCCCTCCTGGCCAGCGGCTGCTCCAGTACGACGGCCAGCGAGCCGACCGGCTCGGCGATCACCGTGCAGAGCTGCGGTCAGGACCTGAAGCTGAAAGCCCCCGCGAAGCGGATCTTCGTCGTCGACAACGACCCAGTCGCAAACCTCGAAGCCCTCGGCGCCGTTGACCGCGTGGTCGGCGCAACCGCGCGACTCAACCCCGGTCTGTACGAACAGTCGACATACCAGTTCTTCGACAAGCTCGGCACCACAGTCGCGACGAAGAACGCCACCGGCGGCTCGGTCGTCTCGCAGGAATCAATCCTCGCCACCCAGCCCGATCTGGTGATCGCGGCCGACGTCACCGTGGACCGTCCGGCGCTGGAGGCGGCGGGAGTGCCTGTCTACATTCCGGCGGCCTTCTGCGGGACGCGCGGCGCCAAGCTCGCCGGTCTGGCCACCTTCGACCGCGTCTGGGACGAGCTGCGCACCTACGGCAAGTTGGTCGGTGCGGAGTCGCAGGCCGAGCAGGTCATCAAGACGGCCACCGGCAAGATCGCCGAGCTCAAGGCCCCGGTCCGCGGCACCGCGGCGGCCATCTACGTCTCCTCGGGCGGCAAAGTCCTCTCCCCGTACGGCGGCCCCAGCATGGTCACGCCGATCTTCCAGGCCGTCGGTCTGAAGAACGTCTACGCCGACACCGACAAGCGCGTCTTCGACGTCAGTGTCGAGGACCTCGTTTCGCGGAACCCGCAGACGATCGTGCTGCTCTACTCCGGCGACAAGCCCGAGGAAACCCTCAAGGCGTTCACCTCCGCGAGCGGAGTCGCCGGGCTGGCCGCCGTACGGGACAAGCGCGTTCTCACCCTTCCCTTCCCCTACACCGATCCGCCCTCGGTCCTCTCCACCCGGGCACCGGAACAACTGACCCGCCTGCTGACCGGCTTCGAATGATTCGCGTCACCGGGCTGACGGTCCACGCCGGTCCGAAGCAGTTGCTCGCCGGGATCGACGTCACCATCCCGACCGGATCGACGACGGCCATCGTCGGTCCCAACGGCAGCGGCAAGACGACGTTGCTGCGCGCCCTCAACGGCGTCCTCACGCCGACCGGCGGCCGGGTCGAGATCGACGGCACCGACATCGCCCGGCGTTCGCGCCGCTGGATGGCGCAGCGGGTCGCGTACGTCGGGCAACGGCTGGAGCCCGATCCGTCGCTGACGATCGCCGACGAGGTCGCCCTCGGCGCGCTCGCACGACGTGGACCGCTCGCCGGCGGCGGCCGGGAGGTCGACGAGGCGGTGGCCGAGGCGCTTGAGGTGGTCGGGCTCGCTGATCGAGTGACCGCACGCTTGGCCGTGTTGTCCGGCGGTGAGCTCCAGCGGGTGGCCATCGCCCGCACGCTCGTCCAAGGCGCCGGCCATGTCCTGCTCGACGAGCCGACCAACCACCTCGACCCCCGGCACCGGCTCGAGATCTTCGAGCTCGTACGGCGCATCGCCCCGACCGCCGTCGTCGTACTGCATGACCTGGAGTTCGCCACTCGGTCGTGTGATCAGGTCCTGGTCCTCGACGAGGGCCGGATCATCGCCGGTGGATCACCGCACGACGTTCTGGTCCCGGCGACCCTCGACCCCGTCTACCAGGTCCGGACCCACGTGCTCCGGGGTCCGGACGATGTCGCCCATTTCGCATTCACCCTGCCCCTGGAAGGCCAGTCATGACAAACCCGCAAGAGCTCGCCGACCGCTGGGATGCCCAGCAGACCGCCTACGTCCGACACCGAGCCGACCGCTTCGCCACCATGGCGCGCGTGGTCGCCCACATCTGCAAGGACACTGCTCAGCCGCGCATCCTCGACCTCGCGGGCGGCTTCGGCTCACTCGGTCTCAAGATCATCGAGCAACTCCCCCAAGCCAGCTTGGTGATCGCCGACAAAGACCCGGTCTTGCTTGCCATCGGCACCGATCTCACCAAGGACCGGCCGGAGGTCGAGGTCGTCGACGTTGACCTCAACGATCCCAACTGGCACGAGGCCGTCGGTACCGAACCTTTCGAGGCAGTCGTCAGCTCAACCGCGTTGCACTGGCTCAGGCCGGAGAATCTGACCGCTGTCTACTGGCGCCTCAGCGAGCTCGTCCGCCCCGGCGGCATCGTGCTCAACGGCGACAACCTGTACTACGACGAGACCACCGAGTCCACGCTGCACCGGATCGCGGCCGACGACGACGAGGCCGTCCAGCAAGCCGCTTTCGAGGCCGGCGTGGACACCTGGGACGACTGGTGGAAGGCCGCCGAATCCTTTCCGGCGTACGCCGAAGCTGCCGAACTGCGGAGTCGCCGCTGGGGTGCCGACCTGCACACCCCGCCCCCGAAGGTCACCCTGGGATTTCACCAGGAGACCTTACGGAGCGCGGGGTTCCGTGAGGTCGGCACCATCTGGCGCTACCTCGACGACCACGTGGTCTACGCCGTGCGCTGACGGAAGCGGCGGCCGAGGAGCACCGCGGTCGCCGCAAATCCGGTACACAGACCAGCCCAGACTCCCCACCCGCCCCAGCCGAATCCGTAGGCGCACAGCACCATCGCCGGCACACCGACGAGCCAATATCCGACGAGCGTCGACCGCAGTCCCGACTTCGTGTCGCCGAGTCCGCGCAGCAACCCGACCAGGATGTTCTGGGTCCCCTTGCTGTACTGCTGCGCGATCGCGAACAGCAACAAGCTCGACGCCGTGGCCAGCACCGCCGCGTCGGTCCCGCCGGACAGGAACACCGACAGCAGCACCTGCGGAATCGCGAGATACGCCAGGCTGACCACGGCCATGAGCGTCCACGACAGGGTGAAGGCATGCCTGGCAATGGCTCGCGCCCGGTACTCCTCCTCGTGAGCAACCGCCCGGCTGACCAGAATCGACGAGCCCTGGGACAGCCCGATGTTGACCTGATAAACGATGTAGGCAAGCTGATTCGCCACGTTCGAGGCAGCGAGCATGACGGGCCCGAACAAGCCCATCAGCACCGTCGCGATCGAGGTGATCGCGGCCTCCGAGCCGTAGGTGAAGCAGATCGGCGTGCCATGCCGGACGATCTGCCGAACGACCTGCGGATCCGCCCGCCACGCCGCGAGCGACACCATCGGCCGCAGCTGCGCATCCCGCCGTACGGCCATCGCAAACACCGTCAACGTGAAGAACTGCACGACCGTCGTCGACAGCCCGACGCCCGCGACGCCGAGCGCAGGCATGCCCAGCCAACCGTGAATGAAGACCAGGTTCAGTACGGCGTTCACCGCGATCGACACCAGCGTCACCGCCAGCAGCGAACCCGGTCGTCGCAACCCGACCGCGAACTGGCGCAGCACGTTCAGCCAGATCATCGGGAACAGCCCACCGGCCAGGGCGAACATCATTGCCCTGGCCAACGAAACGATCTCCGGCTTCTGCCCCAGCAACGGCAGCGCGGCCGCGAGACCACACAGGACCGCCGCCCCGGCCGCCGCGGTCAAGGTCGCCACCAGCAGCGCCGACCGCAGCAGCGTCCGGATCTCCTGCCGCGCCTGGTCGTCCGTCTCCCCAGTGCCGGCACGGCGCTCGCCAGCGCCGGCCGCAGTTGCGACCAGGTTGCCGACGCCGGTGACCATCCCGACGCACATCGTCCGGATCTGGTTGTAGAGCAGGATCGCCAATCCGCCGCCCGCGACCGCGGACACGCCGATCAACCCGAGCATCGCCAGGTCGACGCTGGTGAGCGCGACCTGGGCCAGCTGGATCCCCGCGATCGGAGCAGCCAGCGCGATCAGCGTGCGGTAGCCGTCAGTCGTTCGGGCCCTCTCCACTGTTGTCGTCACACGCCCACCGCCACCGGCTGACGCGTCGCCCAGCGGTCCCGCGTCGCCACGCGCACCGATGCTTCGTACGTCGTGAACCAGCGCTCGACCCGCCGATGCGCAAGCTCGTCGAGCACTCCGCGTGCCCGCAACCATTCGTCGTCGAAGACCGAGTCGAGGTACTTCTCACCGGTGTCGTTGCACAGGACAACGACCGTGCTGCCGGCCGGATGACCGAGCAGCCCACGCAGCGCAACGTGAATCGCGCCACCCGTCGTCCCGCCGACCAGCGCACCAGTCCGCCGCGCGACAACGCGAGCTCCCGCGAACGCGTCAGCATCGGACACCCGGTGGGATTCGTCGATGACCGCGCGATCGACGTTCAGACCGATCGGGAAACCCTCGGGACTCCCCGCGCCGGTCTGGTGATAGGTGCCCGGAGCGCCACCAAAGATGATCGACCCAACCGGCTCAACCGCGACCGATCTGGTCCGCGAACCAGCATCCCGCAGTGCCCGCACGGTTCCACACAACGACCCGCCGGTCCCGATCGCAGCGACCAGCACATCGACCGCGCCGAGCTGCCGACGCAGTTCCAGGGCCAGGTCGCCGTACCCGCCGCCGTTGCCTGGGTTGTTGTGCTGGTCAGGGTGGAAGGCACCCGTCGCCGCGGCAATCTCAGCCGCAACCCGTCGGCGGAGAACCGAGCCGACACCGCCACCAGGGGGGATGTCGACGAACACCAGTTCGGCGCCCAGCGCAGTCAGCATCCGGAGCTTCTCCCGGGCTGCGTGCTGGTCGACGACCGCGGTGAACCGATAGCCGCGTTCCAGCGCCATCAGCGCGAGACCGCAGCCGGTGTTGCCGGAGGTCGGCTCGACGATGTGACCGCCCGGCCGGAGCCGGCCGTCGCGCTCGGCGTCGTCGACCATCCGCTGCGCCATCCGGACCTTGCACGAACCGGTGGGATTGAGCTGGTCGAGTTTGAGCAGCAGGCGGGTTCCGGTCCCGGTGCGCGCGAGCTCCAGCAACGGCGTGTTCCCGATCAGTTCGGACACGCGCTGGACGACGGTCATCGGATCTCCTGGATCGGGTAGTCGGTGTCGACGTGCCAACGGTCGCCGTCGAGCACTACCTTCGGCGGCAGCGGCAACTGGTGGAAGCCGCTTTCGTTCTTGTCCATCTGGTAGCCCGCAGTGTTGGGGTACAGCAGGAGGTCCCCCGGCATCGGTCGCGCCGGCAACTGGATCGTGCGCCAGGTCAGGACGTCGTACTCCATGCAACTGGAGCCGCCGACCGCCGTCCGCACCGGCTCCGCAACCCCATCCGTACGGCGGATCAGAATCGGATCAGGCAGGAATTCGCTGCCCTTCCACTGCTCGGACAGACTCATCGACAGCCCCGCAACAGTGGTGATCAGGTGCTCGTCACTCGGTTTGCAACCCAGCACCGGGAAGACGCTGAACCCCGCGCCGTCGACCAACGCCCGGCCAGGCTCGAGCAGCAACTCGACCTCGGTCTCGCGCAACCGGTCAGCCAGCGAGCGTCCGCCGACCTGGTGCCGCAAGATCGCGGTGACCATCGCAGCGCCGGTGGGCGACTGGTGATACGGATAGGTCCGCGCCGGGTTCTTCCCCGCGTGGAACCAGCCGTCCTCCCGACCGGATTCGAACCGCGCCCAGTCCTCAGCCTCGACATATGACACGGCGATCCCGCCACCGATGCTGATCTTCGCCGCGGGATGCCCCAACGCCCGCGCGTCCAAGCAGAGCGCGATCAACTGCACCGCAAGCTCCGCCCGCGGCACCGGGTCATAGCCGTCCAGGTGGAACGAGAACCCCTGCAGTACGACGGGAGCGCCGGGCTCGGCACATCGCCGTACGGCGGCCTTGAGCGCCTCAGGTGCGAATCCGAACCTGCTGTCGGGAGCAGCCGGCGGGCGAACCCGCAGCAGAATCTCGGCCTTCTCCCCCAGCTCACTCGCCAAGTCCAGCACGCGTTCCAGCTCATCGGCCGCGTCGACCGCAATCAGGCACCGATGCCGCAACGCCAGCCAGATCAGGCCGTCCGGCTTCGCGGACCCCGTCACGCCGATCGCCTCGCCGCGAACTCCGTTGCCCAAGGCATGGACCAGCTCGGGGACGCTGGCAACATCGACCCCGGCACCCGGCCTGGCGCACTCACGGAGCCACGCCGCGGCCTTGTTCGCCTTCTTGCCGTAGTAGACCGTGCCCGCGACACCTTCGGCCGCGAGCGCACCGATCATCTGCTCAAGGTTCTCGGCGAAACTCGCCGGGTTGATGACGTGGAAGGGCCCGCCACCGATCGCATGCGCGATGTCCCAGATCGTCCGCGAAGTGCGCACGGTCTGAGCCCAGGGTCTCTCGCGCGCGGGCAACGGCGGCGACAGCGTCTCTGTCATGACCACAGCGCTACCTCTTGCCCGCGACCAGCGGCGATCGCGCGCGCGGCCAGGGTGTGCGCGACCGGGATGTCGGTGATGATCATGCCGCTGCTGAACGCGAACACCCGGTCCTCATCCGTACGGCGGCCCGGGGCGCGGCCGGCCAGGATTTCCGGCAGCTCGGCGTCGATGCGGAACACGCCATCCGGCCCGGCCATCCGCTGACCGGTGACCTCCACCTGTGCGGCGCTGGTGGCCACGGTGTAGTCGGCCTGAGCCAGCGTGCCTTCCTGAACGCCCTTGCTGGCAACGGATACCAGCAGACCACCCGGGGGCAGCCAGCCGAGCTGGATCTTCGGGTGCGCGGCCCGGCCCGAGGCGGCCACGACGATGTCGGCTTCGCGGGCTGCGGCCTCGACGTCGTCGATCAGCTCGACCTTGCGGTCAGGGAACCGCTCGGCCACGGCTGCGACGCTGTCCCGGAGACCGTCGGGGTGGGTGCCGAACAGCTGCAGTCGTTCGAGGTCGGGCAACGCGGTCAGCAGGTACGGCAGGGTGCGCAGCCCTTGCACCCCGGTTCCCACCATGAGCGCCGTACGGGCGCCTGGCCGGGCGCAGTTCCGAGCGATCAGGGCGGTGGTCGCGGGCGTACGGGTCGCTCCAACGCGCTGGCAGTCCATCAGGGCGAACGGCATCCCCGTGGTGTCGTCGTACAGGGTGATCGTTGTGTAGTACTTCTCGGCGGAGGTGCTGCCCTGGCGGTAGCTGGTCTTGAAGGCGGCCTGTTCGAGCGAGCCGTCGTAGCCCAGCATCGAGTACGTGACGGCGTCGCGTTCCGGGTCGGGCAGCGGGACCATCAGCTTGGCCGGGTTGCGGGAGCGGCCGGCGGCGTAGGCGAGATAGCCGTCCTCGACCAGGGTGATCGCTTCGGCGGGCGTGAGTTCGAGGTTCTGCAGATCCGTCCGGCTGAGGACGTGCAATCTCGGGGCGGCGTTCATAGGTGGGCCTTTCGCAGGGAGGATTCGGCAACATCGAGGACGCGGTCGGCGACAGCGGCGACCAGCGGAAGGTCATGACTGACGAACAAGACCCCGGCACCATCAACAGCGGCTCGGCGCACGGTCGCGACCACCGCCGCGGTCGCGGCCGGGTCGAGAGCGGCGGTCATCTCGTCGCACAGCAGATAGCCGGGCTGACCGGCGAGAGCGCGGGCAATGGCGGCCCGCTGCAACTGCCCATCCGACACCTGATGCGGATGGCGGTCGAGCAGCGCGGTCTGGAGATCCGCCCTGGCACACAAGGCGTCCCAGTCGACCCCAGCTTTTGGGGCACACAGCTCGATGGATTGGCGCAGGGTCAGGCGCGGATCGCAGGAGCGACGGGCCGACTGGAACAGCATCGCCACTCGACCCTGCGGACGCTTAGGCGGTGGAGTGCCGTCGATCAGGACCTCGCCTGCCAGCGGACGAGTCAGTCCACTGAGGACGCGCAGCAACGAGGTCTTGCCGGAGCCCGAGGGTCCGACCAGTCCGACGATCTCGCCGGGGGCGACATCGAGTTCGACGTCGGTGAGCAGAGCGGTCCGGCCGTGGCCGACCGCGAGGGAACGCGCCGAGAGCATGGGGTTCTCAGCCTCCGTACCGGTAGTCGGCGGGCAGGTCGATCAGATCCGGCGTCGGCCACGGGAGCGGGTGCAGCCCGTTCTCCGGCAGCGCGGCGAGCAGGTCTCGGGTGTAGTCCGCGCTCGGGTTGTCGAAGACCTCTCCGGCCGTGCCGGTCTCGACGATGCGCGACGCGAACATGACTGACAGGTCCGCGTCGGCGGCCGCGCTTCGGACGGCAGCGAGGTCGTGCGTCGCCACCAGAACGACTCGATCAGCGGCGAGTTTCGCTAGCAACTGAACGACATCTTCCGAGCGCTGACGGTCGAGCGCCGAAGTCGGCTCGTCGGCCACCACGACCGGCGGGTCACCGGCCAGTGCGGCGGCGATGGCAGCCAGTTGAAGCATGCCGCCCGACAGTTCGAGCGGATACTTTGCGAGCGCGCTCCGGTCGAGTCCGACGACATCGAGCAGTTCTCCGGGACCGCGCTCACCGCCGAGGTAGCGGACCGTCTCGGCCAGTTGGCCGCCGAGGCGCCGTACTGGGGTGAAACAGGTCATTGCGGACTGCGGCACCACACCGATGACTCGTCCGCGTTGACCCCACAGGGCGGGCGCGGCGAGATCGCCGACCTTCACCGTGCCGCTGAAGCGGGCGTTGCCGGGAAGGAGACCGGTCACGGCTGAGCACAGCGTCGACTTACCGGAGCCCGAGCCGCCGACCACGAAGTGCGGCTTGCCCGGCACTGCGACCAGGTCGATCTCGGTCAAGGCATGCACCTCGCGACCGGAGCCGATGGGGATGCGTACCTCGACCTGTTCGAGTTCGAGGGTCATGCGATCGTCTCCTTGCGCGGTACGGCGAGCGACCGGGCGAGCGTCGCGAGCGCAAGCGTGACGGCGACAATCGCGCCGGCCGGGAACACCAACTGCCACCAATGCCCGAGCAGCAACGCCTGGCCGGAATCCGCGAGCAGTGTGCCGAGGGATGCCTGATGCGGTGGCAGACCGACGCCGAGGAACGACAGCGTCGACTCGTGCCAGACGGCATGCGCAATCAGCAGTACGCCGGCGATCCGCGCTTGGCCCGCCGCGACCGGCAGGAAGTGAACCCGCGCAATCCGAGTTGCGGTGAGCCCGTGTAGCCGGGCCACTTCGACGTACTCGGCCTTGCGGACCGACAGGACTTCGGCCCGTACGACGCGGGCGGTCGCCGTCCAGTGCGTCAGGACCAGCGAGACGACGATCGCGATGAGCGAGCCGCGGAACAGCGAGACGATGAGCAGCGACAGCAAGAGGCTCGGGACCGCCGTCATCGCATCAGCGACCCGCATGCTGATCCGGTCCCACCAGCCACCGGTGGCGCCTGCTGTGATCCCGACGACGAGCCCGACGAGGGTGGAGATCACCGCGGTCGCCAGCGCAATCACCAGAGAGACACGCATGCCCTTGGCAACCAACGTCAGCAGGTCGCGCCCTGAGTCGTCGGTGCCGAACCAGTGCTGGGCGCCCGGCCCTTGGCCACCGGCCGCGAAGTCGGTGATGGATTCGTCGATGGGATGCACGATTGGCGCGAGGATCGCGTACCCGGCGAGCAGTACGACGGCTGCGGCGGCGACCCAGCTCGCCCGGGACCGGTCAGCCATCGGCTTCAATCCTCGGATCGACAACGGCCGCAGCGACATCGGCTGCAAGGTTGCCGAGGACAACCAGCGTCACCGTTAGCACGATGACGACCGCAAGCAGCGGGAAGTCCAGCGCTCGCGCCGAGTTCACCACCGCGTCACCGAGACCGGGCCAAGCGAAGACCGTCTCCACCACGGTCGCCCCGACGAGCAGTTCCGGCAGTCGGCCCCCGACGAGGGCGAAGAACGGCGCAGCGGCCATCGGGAGCACATGCCGACGATTGACGATCCGCCACGGCAAACCGCGAGCCCGAGCCCCCCGTACGGCGTCTCCAGCCGCCGCGCTCGTAATGGCCTCCCGCAGCCCGAGCGCGAGCGGTGGCACCTGGGACAGCCCAAGTACCAGCGCTGGCAGGAAAAGGTGCCGCGCGGTCGACGCAGCGGTGATCGCCTCGCCCGGATCACTCAGCCCGGCCGCCGGAGCCCATCGTAGGGTCACGGCAAACAGGAGCACGGCGCCCAAAGCAACGATGAACGGCGGTACGGCGTACAAGACGACCGCGAAGGCGCTGATCAGCCGGTCGGCCAAACCACCGGCGCGTAGCCCCGCTGCAATTCCTAGAGCCGCTGACAGCAGCACCGCGACGATTGAGCCGCTGACGCCGAGCAAGGCGGTCCAGCCCAGACGCTCGGACAGGACCTGCGCCACCGGTTCGTGGAAGCTGCGTGAATAGCCGAGATCGCCGGTCAGCGCATGAGTCAGCCACTGCCACCAAGCTGTGAACCAGTGCTGGTTGAGCCCGAGCGTCTCCCGCAGCGCACCACGCTCCGCTTCGGTGAAGCCGTCGCCCGATCCGCCGAGGTACGCCTCCAACGGATCGAACGGACTGGCTGCGGCCAAAGCGAAGGTCGCCAGCGAAACGACGAGCACCAGCGGTACGCCGTACAGGAGTCGTCGGCCGGCGAGCTGGCCGATCCGGGCGCGGCGGCTCCGGATCACTGGCGCGTCCAGCGGGCCAGGGAGTACCACGGGCCCCATGCGACGCCGTGAGCGTGCGGCTCGAGCGCGGTGGATCCGAACTTCCAGCCGTTGTCACGCACGACGTAGACGTGGTTCTCCGACACGAGCGCCAACATCGCGGGCGCTGCGTGGTAGGCGACCTGGAAGTCGCGGTACAGCTTGGCGCGCTTGGCCGGATCGCGTTCGACACGGGCCGCTGCGAGCGCGCGGTCGACTGCGGGGTTCACGTAGTCGGAGGCGTTGTCCCACTTCGAACCGGCGCCCGCGGTGGCGTACTTCGAGTGGAACTTGGGGTAGAGCTGGGTGTCGAGGGTGTAGGGCTGCCCGCCGCCGCCGAGCATGAACGCGGTCTTGGCCAGGTATTCCGGGGTCATCGTCGACTTCTCGACCGCCACCGGCTTGAGCTCGACGCCGATCTTCTTGGCGTCGGAGACAGCAGCCATCGTGAGATCGCGGCGCAGGATGTCGGTCGGGTAGTAGGCGACGTCGAAGGTCGCGCGCTTGCCGTCGCGGACGCGGATGCCGTCGGCTCCAGCTTGCCAGCCGGCGCTGTCGAGGACCTTCCGCGCGCGGTCGGCGTCGAAGGTGAAGTCCTGGGCCGGGTCGTAAGCAGCGCCGTACAAGGAGGTGACGAGGGTGGACACAGCGGTGCCCTCGCCCTCGAGAATGTCGCGGACCATGGCGCCGCGGTCGACACCGAGGTTCAGCGCGAGGCGGATCGCGGGATCGCCGGCGACCGGATTTCCGGTGGGAAGCGTGATGCCGAGCCAGTCGTTGGCCTTGCCGACCACGGTGCGATAGCCGTTCTTCGCAACCGCCTTGGCCAGGGCAGGCGAGAGCCGGGTGCCATCCGCACTGCTCGCGAGCTGGGCGGCACGGGCCTTCTCGTCGTCAGTTCGCCGTACGACGAAGGTTGTGACCTGCGGCTTGGTTCCCCAGTAGTTGTCGCGGGCGGTGAGGACGACCTGGTCGGCGCGCAGTTCGGTCAGCGCATAGGGTCCGGTCCCGACCGGCTTGTTGCCCAGGGCAAGTTTGTCCGCGGGGCCCGGCTTCGCCAGAGTCTCGGCGGGCGCGATCGCGAGGAACAGGCGGTGCGGGACATCGGCGTAGGCGCCGGTCAGCCAGAGGTCGACGCTGTTCGGGCCGGAGACCTTCGCCGTGCGCAGGAAGTCGAAGTTGGCGGCGATCGGCGCGGCGAAGGCCGGGTTGATCACCGCGTTGTAGGTGGCAACGACATCTTCCGGGCCGAAGGTCGAACCGTCCGAGAACGTAATCCCGGCGCGGGTCTGGACCCGCCAGTGCGTGAGATCGCCGCCGACAGGAGTAGGCGCGCCATCGGCGAGCACCGGCACGGCATCCGGGATACGGTCGTCCTGGCCCTCGGCGACGCGGTACAGGCTCTCGTAGATCTTCGACTCGCCGTTACTGCCGTGACCGGTCAGCGGATTGAAATTCCCCAGCTCCTCGCCGTCGATGACGACGAACCGGTCGGGGGCACTACTGGCCGGCGCGGGACCACCGCAACCGGCAAGACCAACCACAGCAAGGACAACAAGCAGGCACCACTGGCGCGGAGAGGTTTGCACCACCGCAACTTAGTGAAAATGGATGTCATTATCTACCTGGTCGGCTGTGAGCCTGATCACCCCTGACCGTTACCTGACGGTACGGTGGGGCGGTGCTCCAACTGACGAAGCAGCAGGCGCGCAGGATCGCCGTACGGGCGCAGTTGCTGACGGCGGATCGGCCGACCGACCTGGTGTCGATGGTTCATGACCTGACCTTGCTGCAGATCGATCCGACCGCGGCGATCGCGCCGAATGCGGACCTTGTCCCCTGGAGCCGGCTGGGGGCGTCGTACGAGCCTGGGCAGTTGCGGCACGCGCTGGAGGTGGATCGGACGCTCTTCGAGTACAACGCGCTGATCCGCCCGACCAGCGATGTCGGGTTGTACCTCGCGGGTGCTGCGGAGCAGCCGACGTGGGAGCGGGCTCGGGACTGGATGCGGAAGAACGACGGCTTTCGGCGCGACATCCTGGAGCTGCTCGGCGAGCGCGGGCCGCTGCTCTCGCGCGACATCCCCGACACCGCGACCGAGCCGTGGCAGTCGACCGGCTGGTCGAACGCGCGCAACGTGACGAAGATGCTGGACTGCCTGATCGCCCGCGGCGAGGTCGCGATCTCCGGCCGCGTCGGTCGGCAGCGGACGTGGGATCTGCCGGAGCGCGTCTACCCCGCCGGCCTGGTTGTCCCGAGCGTCGAGGAAGCAGCCCGGCAGAAGAACGAGCGGCGGCTGCAGTCGCTGGGCATCGCCCGAGCGACTGGCACCGAGGTCCCCGTCGAACCATGGATCGTCGGACTCGTCGGCGAGCCCGCGACAGTCGAAGGCACCACAGGCGAGTGGCGCGTGGACCCCGCCGCCCTGGAGGCGCCCGACTTCGAACCCCGTACGGCGTTGCTGTCACCCTTCGACCGGCTGATCCACAACCGCGGCCGGGCCGAGGAACTCTTCGGCTTCGAGTACACCCTCGAGATGTACAAGCCCGCAGCCCAACGCCGCTGGGGCTATTTCGCCCTCCCGATCCTGCACGGCGACCAACTGGTCGGCAAGCTCGACGCAACCGCCGACCGCAAGGCCTCGGTGCTGCGCGTGCACGCGATCCACGAGGACATCACCTTCACCAACAAGACACGGAAAGCCGTCGAGGGTGAACTAGCGAGCCTCGCCAAGTGGATCGGCCTAGCCACCATCGAGCTCGCCTAGACACTCACCAAATGGCATGAGGGCTCGGTCCGCGGTTTGCCGGATTGGCAATGGAAGTTGTCGATCCTGGGGTGGCGGCGGAAGCTGGTGGTATGACGACAGCAGAAGAGCTTTGGGACGCCCGGTACGCCGAGAGCAAGCGGATCTGGAGTGGTGCGCCGAACGCGGCGTTGGTGGTGGAGGTGGCCGGGCTGGAGCCGGGGCGGGCGCTTGATCTGGGGTCCGGTGAGGGTGGCGACGCCATCTGGCTGGCTCAGCAGGGGTGGCGGGTGACGGGGGTTGACGTGTCGCCGGTCGCGCTCGGGAGGGCCGCGGAGCATGCCAAGGAGGCTGGTGTCGACGGGTTGATCGAGTGGCAGCATCACGAGCTGGGCAAGACGTTCCCGGAGGGGACGTTCGAGCTGGTGTCGGCGCAGTTCTTGCACTCGACGATCGAGCTGCCGCGTGAAGAGATTCTCCGGCAGGCGGCCGATGCGGTGACCGTCGGCGGCGTACTGCTGATCGAGGGGCACCTGGAGTTCCCGGACAAGTCACAGCACCAGGCGCATGCCGATGTGCACTTCCCGACGCCGGCCGAGGTCGTGGCCGACCTCGGACTCAAGGACGGCCGGTGGGAGGTCCTCACCGAAGCTGCGCATGACAGCGTCAAGGTGATCGACGGTAAGGAACTCCACTACCAGGACGGCACGGTGAAGGCGCGCCGACTGTCTTGAGTTAATTACGGCGTCGGGGGGTCCGTGGCGGTCGGCGTCGGGGTCGGCGTCGGTGTTGGAGTGGGGGTCGGCGTAGGAGTCGGTGTCGGGGTCGGCGTCGGCGTGGGAGTCGGCGTCGCCGAGGGTGTGGTCGACGGCGGCCGAGTGGTCTCGGTGGTCTGCGTCGGATCGGTCGGGCCCGACGTGGTCGGCACCGGCGCGGTGACGCTTGGCCGCAGGTCGACGGTCGGAGGCACGTCGTTACCGGTGTTCTGGAGGACGACAGCGACCGCGACCGCGGCGGCCAGCGCGAACGCGCAGGCCACGATGATCATCAACTGCTTGTTCGAGCGCACCGGGGTCGGCGCCGGACCAGCAGGAACCGCGAGCGGTGCCGTGGTGCCCTGTGTCGACTGCTGGGTCACAACCGTGGGCGTCCAGCTACCGGCGGCGAGCTGCTCGGCAGTCGGGCGCTCCGCCGGATCCTTGGCGAGCATCTGCAGCAGCATGCCCTCGAGCGGCCCGGCGAGCTCCGGCCGCAGCTCACTCGGCGGGACCGGCTCGGCATCCACGTGCTGGTAGAGCACAGCCGTCGGATGATCACCGGTGAACGGCGGCCGGCCAATGACCAGCTCGTACAGAACACAGCCCAACGCGTAGATGTCAGCCTCGGAGCCCGCAGGCCGGCCCTGCGCACGCTCCGGCGACAAGTAGTACGGGCTGCCGAGGATCTGGCCGGTGACCGTCAGCTCGTTGGCCTCGCCGCCCGGCATCTGCGCGATGCCGAAGTCGGCGACCTTGATCGTCCCGTCTCCCGCGATCAGCAGGTTGCTGGGCTTGATGTCACGGTGCACGACGTCCTCGGCATGCGCGGCCGCGAGCCCGATCGCCGCCTGGCGCACAATCGCCATCGCTCGTTCCCACGGCAGCGGGCCGCTCGCAGCCAGCTCGCCCGCGACCGACCGCCCCTCGACGAGCTCCATCACCAGGTAGAACGCATCGTCGTACTGGCCGAAGTCGTAGACCGCCACGATGTGTGAATCGCTCAGCCGGGCAGCGGCGCGCGCCTCGCGCCGGAACCGCTCGGCCGCCGACGGGTCCGCACTCGACCGCAGCATCGTCTTCACAGCGACGACGCGGCCCAGCAACTCGTCAGTGGCGCGGTGCACTTCGCCCATCCCACCGCGGCCGAGCGACTCGCCCAGCCGGTACCGCCCTGCAATCAACATCCGGTCCTCGTACCCACCCCGCCCGTACAGCAACCCGCTCCTGCGGGCGCCAACCCCCGAGATTACTGCATGTGATCAAACCCGGATTCGGGCGGCTGTGCATCGGCTGTCCGGTATTGGTCGGCAGACGTTCACTTCGAACGTGGCCTCAAGGATTGCTCAGCGTCACCGCGTCGGTTGTTCTGGTCAGCATGATCATTCCTGAGCAGAAGGCCGCAGGAGGATTCGGTCGGCGGGCAGTCCTTCGGGGTGCCGTCATCGGGGCCCTGGCCGCCGCACCGCTTCCGTTCGCCCACCGCCGCACCGGATCGGCCGCCGTACCCACCCAAGCCGCGGCAGCCTGCGTGGACCTGCCGCTGGTGGGCGGCGCCGAATACCCGATCGGGCTGTTCTGGCCCCCACCGCCGTACCAAACGACCGTCGAGCGGTACGGCGAGATCCGCGACGCCGGCTTCAACTTCGTGATCACCGGCAACTACGTGGACGACCAGGCGATCATCCGGCACTCGCTGGCGATCGCGGAGCAGGTCGGGCTGAAGGTGCTGGTCTCCAGCGATCCCGACGTGCAGAACATGGCCCGTCGGTTCACGATCAGCGACGACCGATCGGTCCCGATGTCGATCACCACGGCCGACGCGCGGACGTTGCTGACCAATGCGCTGAACCAGTATCGCGGTTTCGAGTCGTTCGCCGGTTTCAGCCTGGGCGACGAGCCGCCCGAAGCGCAGCTCCCTTCGCTGGGCAAAGCCTTCGCGATCGCGCGTGAGCAAGCGCCGACCTATACGCCGTACTCGAATCTTGTCCCAGGCACCGGCGACGGCTACCGCGCGATGGTTCGCCGTTTCGTCGACACCTGCCATCCGCCGATGCTGTCGTACGACCGGTATCCGCTGCTGACCTCCGGCGAGGACCCGAACTACTTCGGCAACTGGGCGATCATCCGCTCCGAGGCGCTGCGCGCGAACATCCCGTCGTGGGTCTTCGTGCAGAGCGTCGAATATTCCGGCCACCGCTTCCCGACGCAGCCCGAGCTCCTGTGGAACATCAACACGAGCCTCGCCTACGGCTGCAAGGGCATCCAGTACTTCACCTACTGGCAGCCCGACCCCGCACGCGGCGAGAGCTTCGGCCGCGCGCTCACCACCCTCGACGGCACCCACACTCCCCTGTACGACGCCGCCAAGACCATCAACACGAATTGGCTCCGCCCGGTCGGCGCCGAGCTCAAACCGCTGATCTCCGAACTCGCTGTCCACGCGAACGAAACCCCGCCGGCCGGCCCGGCCGGATTCACCCCGGACAGCTATCTCACCGGTACGTCGGGCAGTGCCGCCGTACTGGGGCGGTTCCGGCCGACCGATGCGGCGCGGACCCGGTGGCTACTCGTCGCGAACCGGCAGTCCGGGGCGAGCGCGACCAGCACCGTTTCGTTGAACCAGACAACGGTCACAAAGGTCTCGGTCTTCGATCCGGCGACCCGCGCCTACACCGCGCAGACCGACAAGACCAAGATCGTCGCCACCCTGGCACCCGGGGCCGCGGCCCTCTACCGGCTCGACGCATAAAGGGGACGAGATGCGCACCCAGCTCCTCAGCCAACTGATCACCGGCGGCGTCGCGGCCGCTGTCGCCGCTGTCGTTATCGCTGCTCCCAACGTCTTCTCTCGCGGGCAGACCCAGGCTGCCGCACCGGCGGCCGTTTGCACCTACAACTGGTACCTGTCCAACAGCCGCACGTCCGGCACGGCAACCATCCCGGCCTTTGCCTACGGCAACACTCCGATGGTGCCGCTGGCCGGCAACTGGGACGGAGCGAGCGGCGACACCCCCGGCGCGTACAGCCCGGACGAGCACAAGTTCTTCCTGTCCAACAACTTCAACGGCGGCGTCGGCCAGGTCACGATTGCCTTGGGCAACAACGGCGACCGTCCGATCGTCGGCGACTGGAACGGCGACGGCACCGACGAGGTCGGCACCTACACACCATCCACCGGCACGTTCACGAAGCGCGCCACGGACGGTACGACGACCACAGTCGCCTTCGGCGGCAAGTACCGGACCCCGCTGATCGGCGACTGGGATGGTGACGGCGTGGACGATGTGGGCGTCTATCGCGCATCCGACGCGGCCTTCGACCTCCGGCTCGCCGACGGCAGCACGCGGTCGATCGTCTATGGCGACCCGTACTGGAAGCCGCTGGCCGGCGACTGGAACGGCGACGGCCGCGATGAGCCGGGTCTCTACAACCCGGCCAACGCGACTTTCTACTTCCGGATGAGCGGTATCGACCCCACCGAAACCACCGAGAAGATCCGGTACGGGGACACCGGCGACCGCGCGCTGGTCGGCGACTGGGATGGCAACCGGACCAGCACGCAGGGAGTCATCAAGTCCTAGCTAATGCTCCACTGCTGGAGAGCGGAGTTCGTGTCAGCTTGTTGAGTGACCTTGGCGCCGTCCGTTGCGGCTGCGGTCGTGAGCAGCAGGCCGCTGCCGACGGACTTCAGGGTGTAGTTGCCATTGGCAAGTTTGGTTGCGGTCCAGCGCTGGTTCGCGCCGTTGGTACAGGTCCATTGGATGATGGCCGTGCCAGCGCTGGTCGCACCGCCGTTGACGTCGGCGCACAGGCCCGAGGAGCCGTTCTTCAGGGTGTAGGAACCATCCGGCTGCTGGATGAAGGTCCACTGCTGGTTTGTGTACCCATTGGTGGTCCAGGTGATCAGCTGGGTTCCGTTCGCCGTGCTGCGGTCGGGGTTGTCGAGCGCCTTCCCGCCGGTGGAGATGGTGTGGACGCCGTTGAGGTTCTGCGGTGCGGTTCCGACTGCGGTGAGCGTGAGGGTCTGCTCGCCACCGGTGCGGGTGCCACCGACGGCGTTACCCGTTGCGTTGGTCCAGTCCCGAGTCGGCGTGGTCTCGGCTCCAGCGGCCGTTAGACCAAGGACGAGACCGCTGTACCGGTTGACGAAACGGAACGTCCCGTTGGCGTTCTTGATCAGCCACCACTGCTGACCCACGGTCGTACCGGGTGCAGTGGCTGTCGGCTTGGTACCCCAGGCACGGCTGGTCGTCGTACCGGCGTCGACGCCCAGGGTGTTGCCTGTCGACGCGTCGCGGATCTGGTAAGAACCGTCGCCGACGGCAACGAAGTACCAGCCATCGGGGGCAGTGAGGATCCGGCCGTCACCGTTGGCGATCCGGTAGGTCTTGGTCAGGTCGACCGGTGCGGCGGCGGGCGCGGTCGAGGTGATCGTCAGGTTGACGTACTCGCCGGATTTTCCGCCCGAACAGCCGAAGGAGCAGTAGGTCCGGAAGTCCTTGCCGATGATGGTCGAGTTGGTCTTGTTCGCCGAGTCGACGAACCAGCGGTACCAGGAGGCGGTCGTGTAGCTGCCGGTGTCGCCGATCGGATACCACTTCTGACTGGTCAGATCATCGGTGGCGTAGAACTGCTGCGGCGCGTTGCCGCTCTGGTCCACGACCTGCGGCTCGCCGATGTACAGGCCGAGGTAGGCGTTGTAGGCGATGTCCATCACGAAGAGCGGCGAAGTCGGAGACAAGGTGCCGGCGGCAACCTGCTGGTCCGCGGTGCCGGTCGTGGTGGGCTTGTAGTCCTTCGCCAAGGGTGTGTAACCGTTGGGGTTACTCGCGTCGACCGGCACCAGGTTGCTCTCCTTGCCGCCGACTCCGGGCTCCGACCACTGGCCGTCGTACCACTTCTGCCAGGAGGTGGGCGCCATCTTGCTCGACATCTTGGCCCGCGCAACGTGTTGGCGGAAGTTCTTCCAGCTGCCCGACTTGTCGACGATTCGGGAGCCGTAGTACACGTAGAAATAGCCGGAGGCGGTGTCGACGAACAGTCGCTGGTCACCGTCGCCGTACGAGTAGGTCTGGTTCGGGAACGCCGTACTGTCGTTGCGTTTGGTGCTGTACGGCGACGTGATCACGTGGCTCTTGATCGCCCACGTCTTGCCCTGGTTGGTGGACACGGCGTAGTCGATGGCGTCGTAGTGCAGTCCGTCGCCGAAGGGTTGCGGCGTGAACTCGTTGTGCACCAGGCCGTACCAGTCACCGGTGTCCGGGTCGACCCAGACGCCGGCCAGGTCGCAGTAGTTCTTCTGCGCATAGCCCGAACCGCTCGGAGCGAACGTCGACTCCAGGCCGGTCGGGCTGTTGTTGCAGCGCCAGGTCGTGTCGTTGTTCTTGTCGTTCGCGTTGGCCGGATTGACCGCGTTGCTGATCGCGGTCGACTTGGTCGCGGTGTCGAAGTTCGTGCCGGTGTAGAAGTCCCACTTGCGCGGATCCGAGGCGCCGTACAGGGCGGCTGACTGCTGGAAGTAGAACGTCCCGTCCTTGTCGATGTACGCACCGGCCGGGGTGTCGGTGGGCGTGGTCCAGTTGCCCTTGGCACCGACAGTGATCGTGTACGACGCACTCGGCGGCGCCGCTTCGGCCGAGCCGAGACCGGCCGCGACGAGCCCGAGGCCCAGTACGGCGACCACAGCTGTCTTCCGGGAACGTGACATCGGAACTCCTCACATCAGGGGATTGCCGGAACAGTAGAGTCCATTTGACCGGTAAACAAGAGTTTGTCGGCCTTGACTCGCTGGGCTGAGCGCCAGATACTCGGAGATCCAGTTGACCGGTCCAACAGATGAGGGTCGCCCGTGGTGACGATGCAGGACGTGGCCACCCGGGCGGGCGTCACCAAGCAGACGGTGTCGAACGTGGTCAACGGCCGGGCCGCGGTCCGCCCCGACACGGCCGCACGCGTCCGGGCCGCGATCGCCGATCTGGGCTACAAACCGAACCTGGTCGCACGCTCACTGGCAACCGGTACGACGATGACTGTCGGGCTGATCGTGCCGACCGTCGCCAGCCCGTTCTACTCGGAGATCGTCGAGGAGGTCGAGGACGTTCTCGACCAGCACGGCTATCACCTGGTACTCGCGACGACGCGAGCCGACGGCGATCGTGCGAAGCGGCAGCTCGCCGGGCTGTCCAGCCGGCTGGTCGATGCGCTACTGATCGCCGGTGACCGGGACCTGACCGATCCGCTCGCGCTGCTGCCTGATCCTCGGTTCCCGATCGCCTTGTGTGCTTGGGAAACAGACATCCCCGATTCACTGCCGGTCGTCACCATCGACTACGAGCACGCCGGCTTGCTGGCCGGCAAACATCTGCGCAGCCTGGGCCACACGCGAGTCGCCGCGGTGGTCGAGTTGCCGACCCACGAACGGCGGCTGGCCGGTCTGCGGGCAGCCTTCGAGCGACACCGGGTGCGGATCGGGGACGACATGGTGTTCGCGCCGATCGAGGCCACCCCGGCCGGTGGGTTCGCCGCTGCCCAGGCAGCGCTGGCTGCCGATCCGGGACTGACGGCGATCTTCGCCTCGCATGACCTGCTGGCCCTGGGGGTGCTCGAGGCGGTGAAGGAGTCCGGCCGGTCGGTGCCCGGCGATGTCTCGGTCATCGGCTTCGACGACACTGCCCCCGTGGCGCTGACACACCCGGCACTGACCGCCATCGCCGTACCGGCCCGTCAGATGGCCCAGCAGGCAACCTCCCTGCTGCTGCGAGCCATCACCGAAGGCACTCCCCCAGTCAACTCGGCTCAGCTCCTGCGCACCTCACTCGTGATCCGCGACAGCACCGGACCAGCCCGCCGCTAGAAGCGCGGCGGCTCCACCCCCATTGCCTGCATCGTCTCGGTGTAGCGGTCGATGTTGCGGAGCTTGACGGTCTCGTAGCCGCGGACCAGATCAGGCAGCTCGGCAACCTGCACTGCGCGCTCGTACGACGTCTGGTCCAGCCCGGCGGCCAAGTCGGTGACCAGCGCGCTGTAGTGGTCGCGGAGAGCACGCTCGACCTTGCGGAGATGGGCGTAGCCGAACACGTCGGCAGGAGTGCCACGCAGCGGCTTCAGCCGAGCGAGGACGCGCAGCGCGCCGTGAGACTTGGGGCCGAAGGAGAGCTTCTTCTTGCGGCCCATTGCGCGCAGCGCCGGCGGGTGCAGCTTGAACGAGACCGTGCCGCCCGGGAACGACTCACCGGTCGAGTCCAGGAACTCCGGGTCGGTGAGCAGGCGGGCGACCTCGTACTCGTCCTTGTAGGCCATCAGCTTGAACAGGTTGCGTGCCACGGCCTCGCTGAAGCGGGTCTCGGCGGTGACGGCCTGCTCGGCGGCAGCGACGCGCGCCACCAGGTCGACGTACGAGTTGGCCAGCTTGACGCTCTGGAAGCCGACTAGGTCGGTCGCACGCTGCTCCACGAGCCGCAGTAGCTCGCCTTGGAAACCAGCAGCCGCGACCGAGGCCGGTACGGCGCGGACGGTGGCCGGGCGGGCCGTCGTACCGGCTGCGTTGAAGGTGGCCGGGTCGGTGACTGCCACGCGGCCCCAGCGGAAGGCTGCGATGTTCGCTGCCACCGAGGTGCCGTTGATGGTGATGGCTTCTTCGATGGCCGCGGCCGGAATGCGGAGAGCGCCGGTCTGGTACGCGGCGCCGACGAGGAGGAAGTTCGCGGCGATCGTGTGGCCGAACAGGCGATCCGCTGCCTCGAGGGCGTCGAAGTCGAACAGCTCCGCACCGGCAGTGCGGACGCGCTCCAGCAGCCCGGCCTCCTCCGGGTGCTGCACGGACGGGTCGTAGACCATCGCACCGGTTGCAGTGCGGCTGGTCGAGACGACGATCCGAGTGGTGGCAACGTTGCCGTAGGCAAGGTTGCGGTCCTCGGCCAGCGTGAGCAGGTCGAAGCCGAGGAAGCAATCCGCCGAGCCAGGTGTGAGCCTGTTGGCCGGCTCAAGCTCTCCGAGGGCGAACCGCAGGTGGCCGGTGACCGGTCCGGCCTTCTGGCTCAGGCCAGTCTGGTCGAGCGACTCAGCGGCGTACCCGGCGCGGAGTGCTGCCGTGGCGAGCACCTGGTTGACCGTGACGATGCCGGTGCCGCCGATGCCGGCCATGAAGACGTTCTGGGTGCCGACGACCCGGTCCTCGGCACTGCTCGCGACAACCGAAGGCGGCGTTGGGAACGACTTGCGCGCTTTGGGCTTCGCTTTGGCCTTGGGGCTCGCCGTCTCGATGGTGACGAAGGATGGGCAGTCGCCGTCGAGGCAGCTGTAGTCGGTGTTGCAGGAGGTCTGCTCAATGCGGGTCTTGCGGCCGTACTCGGTGTCGACCGGCTGCACCGACAGACAGTTGCTCTTCACGCCACAGTCACCGCAGCCCTCGCAGACTGCCTCGTTGATGACGACGCGCTGCGTGCGGGCCGGCAGGGTGCCGCGCTTGCGCTGACGGCGAGCGTCAGCGGCGCAGTGCTGGTCGTAGATGAGCACGGTGACGCCAGGGACGTCGCGCAGCAGCTTCTGGGCCTCGTCGAGGCGGTCGCGGTGCCAGAGCAGCGTTCCGGCCGCCAGGTCGCGGCGGCGGTGCCGTTCCGGCTCGTCCGCACACACGATGATCTTCTGCACGCCCTCAGTGCTGAGCTTGTGCGTCAACTGCGGCACGCTCAGCGCGCCCTCGGCGTCCTGCGCACCAGTCATCGCCACAACGTCGTTGTAGAGCACCTTGTAGGTGATGTTCACTCCAGCAGCAATACAAGCCTGTACGGCGAGTTGGCCGGAGTGGAAGAACGTACCGTCGCCCACGTTCTGGAAGATGTGGCCGGCGTCGGTGAACCAGGCCTGCCCGATCCACTGCGCGCCCTCGCCACCCATCTGGGTGACACCGGTGACCGAACTGTCCTCGCGGTCGGAGATGGTGACCATGGCGTGGCAGCCAATACCGCCACCGCCCATCGCCCCCTCAGGGATCGCAGTGGAGCGGTTGTGCGGGCAGCCGCTGCAGAAGTAGGCCGAGCGGCTGGTCGAGAGCAGCGGAAGCGGAATGCGCTTCGGGGCAGGCGGGGTGATCGTGACGAGGTCTTTGAGGACGTGCCGCAGCGGGGACAGCAGGCGGCCCGACGTGAGCTCGCCGTCGGCGGGGATCAGGGTGAGGTTGTTGAGGTCGCGCTTGCCGAGGATCTGCGGCGCATTCGGCGTACCGTAAAGGATGTCGCGGAGCTGGGTCTCGACGAACGACGTCTTGTCCTCGACCACGATGATCCGGTCGAGTCCCTCAGCGAACGTCTGAACGGTGCCGTGGGCAACCGGGCTCATCAGGCCCAGCCGCAGCACCCGGATGCCGGCCTGCTCCAGCGCATCGTCGGTGACACCGAGATCGGTGAACGCCTGGCGCATCGAGTCGTAACAGCTGCCCGAGGCAACGAATCCGACCCGGGCGTGGGGAGAGTCGATGTCGACCACGTCGAGCTGGTTGGCAACGGCGTACTGGCGAACGAGCTCGGTGCGGGGACCGACCATGTCGGCCTCGGCCCGCACGATGGCGTCGGGACGGAGGACCATCGGACGCTGCTCGTAGGTGTAGGGCTTGCCGTCCCACTCGATCGCGGGCACGACCGGGAGCACAGTGGCGGGTCCGACCGCCCAGGCGCCGTCGGCGACATCCGCCACGATCTTGAGCGCCACGACGCAGCCGGTCGCCCGTGACATCTCGATCGCGTGCAGGCCGAGGGTGACGATCTCGGCCGCGTTGCGCGGAAAGAGGACGGGGATGCCCAGTGCGGCCAGGGAGCGCTCGCTCACGGCCGGCACGGTCGACGACTTCGACGCGGGGTCATCGCCGACCAGGAGAACAGCGCCGCCGCGCGGATTGACGCCGTACATGTTGGCGTGGCGCAGTGCGTCCGTGGCGCGGTCAACGCCGGGGCCCTTGCCGTACCAGAAGCCGGTGATGCCGTCGTGCGTGCCGGTGCCGAGCGGCAGCTCGATCTGGCTCCCCCACACCGACGTCGCGGCGAGCTCTTCGTTGAGGCCGGGCACGAATCGGACGTCGTTCTCGTCCATCACGTCCTGCAGGTCGGCCAGCAGCTTGTCGAGCCCGCCGAGCGGACTGCCCTGGTAGCCGGACACGAAGGACGCCGTACGGAGTCCGCGGCGCCGGTCGAGCGCGCGGTGCTCGACAAGCAGCCGCGCAATCGCCTGTACGCCGGTGAGCAGCGTCGTCGGACCCGACGGGCGGAAGCGATTGCCGAGGTCGTACGGCGGTGCGGCGAGCCGCTCCACTGTGATCTCGGCAGGGGCGATGGTCGTCATCGGCTCTCCAGGGGGTCCGCGGCGGTTCCCACGAGCCTGAGGTCTGGTGGGTCCGGTCACAAGAGATGCCGTCGAGTTTGGCGACGATCCGCAACCTTTGCGCTGCTTTTGGTACTCCAGCCGCAACAGATGCGTTCTTCGAGGTAGTGTTTGTTGCGTGCCTGCGACCTTGGACTCCACCGACCGCGCCATCCTCGCACTGCTTGAGGAGAACGCCCGCCGCCCGCTGCGCGAGATAGCGACCGCGGTCGGTCTCACCGTCGCCCCCGTCCAGCGCCGCATCGCCCGCCTGGAGAAGCTCGGCGTCATTGAGCGCTACACAGTGCAGATCAACCACGGCCGCATCGCCACCGGCATCGAGGCGATGACCGAGCTCCACTTCGCCGACGACCTCGATCTCGCGCAGATCATGGAGTTCGTCGCCCAGATCCCCGAGGTCCGCGAAGTCCTCACCCTGGCCGGCGACCCCGACGCCCTGGTGCGCATCCAGGTGGAAGGTGTCGAGGACCTCCGCCGCGTCGTCAGCTCGCTGCGCTCCACCCGAGCCATCGCCAGCACCAAGACCCTCGTAGTCCTCGAACAGTGGACCCGCCGCGGCTGACTGACGCCGGGTTATCCACAGGTTGCAAAGTCGTCGTTTTTCGAGGCTCCGACGCTCGTATGTTCTTGGGCAAGGAGGTGCTCGATGAGTACTGGCAGGAAGAACAAGAGCGGCGACCAGCCGCACCCGGTCCTACGACCATTGACGATGACCCAGGTGAGCCGCCTGGTGCGACTGGCCGAGAACGCAGCATCGGCCCGCGGCTTTCCAATGCGGTACGACGGCGCGGGCGCGCTGCTGTCAACCACCGACCACGGCATGGCAGCCGGCCTCGCGAACCTCGCGCGCACCGTCGGCGGGTTACCACGACAGCAATGGCGAGCCGCCGTGTCCGCGCACTTCGACCAGATGTCCCCAGGCGGCGAACCACCCGAGGTCCCTGAAGACCTGGACAACGAGCTCTACCTACGCCTGGTCGATGCCTCCACGATCGATCCCGACTGGACCGAGCGCGTCCCCGAACTCGTCCCAGGCGTGCTCATTGCACCCGCCACCCATGCCGGCCGAGCCGTCGCACTGCACTTCGATCCCGACGCCCTCGGCCGCCCATGGCCGGAGCTCAACCAGATTGGCCTGGCCAACCTCCGCCGTCTCCAGGACACCGTCGAGCACATCCAGGTCCCCGGCGCCGAGCTCACGATGCTCGGCGGCCACATGTTCGCAGCCTCCCGGGCCTTGGTCCTCGACACCGTCCTCCGCGAGTCCCTCCACGTCGAGAACCCCTCCTTCGGCTGCCTGGTAGCCATGCCCGTCCGAGACATCCTGCTCATCCACGTGCTGCACGACCCAACAGTCATCTACGCCTTCGCAGCAATGGTCAAGCTGGCAACAACCTTCTACACCGAATCCCCAGGCCCCATCACCCCACACGTCTACTACGTCGCAGACAACCAATGGCACCAAATGACCGACTACACCAACGGCACAGCCGACCTGAAATCAACCGCCGCCTTCTCCAACGCCCTCAAACGCCTGGAAGCCCAAACCTCAACCTCACGCCCATAGGCTGCCCCGCTGTTCGCCGGGGTTTGGCCTAAAGCTGACTGGAGGCTCTTGCGGTGCGTCTTTGTCGCTAGGTTCCGTTGCATGACCGAACAGATTGCGTCGCGGCCGCCGACACCGAGGCCGGTGCGAGTTGTGCAGGTGGTGTTGTGGGTGCAGGCGGTTCTGAATCTGCTGGCCAGCGGGCTGGCGGCGTACGAGGTGAAGGAACGCTTCGACCACAACCAGGACGTGCTTCCGGTGGTGTACCCGATCATCGGAGTGGGACTGCTGGCTGGACTGGCGTTGCTGGCTTGTGCGATCTGGTTGCCGCTAGGCAAGTCCTGGGTGCGCCCGTTGGCCGTCTTCATCGAGATCCTGGTGATCCTGGTCGGCCTGGCCAACCTGGTTCTGGTCAGCCCGATCAGCCTGGCCGGCATCTTCCTCGCGATCGCAGTCTGGGCAACGTTGTTCAGTCCGCAGGTGACGGACTGGCTGGAGACCATCAATCCCCCGTGGCAGCGCTAGCCGCGACATTCCGTACGGCGGTTGCTCGCGGCGCCAGCGCCGTAGTGTGGGGCGATGACCCTGGTGTGTATCGGCGATCTGGTCGAGGACGTCGTGGTCTGGCCGCGTGAGGTGGTGCGGCAGGGCACGGACAACCCGGCACGGGTTCAGCGACTGCGCGGGGGCTCGGCGTCGAATGTTGCTGTGTTCGCCAGCGGTCTCGGGACGCCGGTTCGCTTCGTCGGGCGAGTCGGCGACGACCCAGCCGGTGCGGCGTTGGTGGGCCAACTGGTGGCGGCGGGTGTTGAGCCGAAGGTCCAGCAGCACGGGCATACCGGGACCATCGTCATCCTGGTCGATGCCGCCGGGGAGCGGACGATGTTCCCCGACCGCGCCGCCGCAGCCGAATTGGCCGACGTACCGGATGAGTGGATCTCCGGCGCGCGAGCCTGCCACCTTTCGGCGTACTCGTTGGTCGGATCTTCTTGGCCGGTGCTCTGCCGCGCCGCGGAGATCGCGCACAGCGAAGGCGCGATCCTCACCGTCGACGCCGCATCGGTCGCGCTCATTGACCAGGTCGGACCGAAGGAGTTCCGCGCCATGGTCAGCGCCCTGCGGCCCACCTATGTGTTCGCGAACCGCGCCGAGGCCGACATCGGCGAACTGCGTGACCTGACCGGTACGACGGTTGTCGTCAAGAACGGCGTGGATCCCACCGAGATCCATGCCCCCGGCGACCATTTCGCGACCGTCCGGCCGCCTGCGGTTGCCGCCGTACGGGACACGACCGGCGCCGGTGATGCGTTCGCGGCCGGCTTCCTCGCCGCAATCCTCAACACCGCGGATCCGATCGCCGCAATCGGGGCCGGCCACAGCCTGGCTAGGCGGGTCCTCAGCGAGCCTGGCGCCACCCTGTCCACCGATGACCCGGGAGCCGAAACGTGACAGCCATTCTTTCCGATGACGTGGCGCGAGCCTTGACCGACGGCCGCGCGGTCGTCGCTCTCGAGTCGACCATCTTCTCGACGCTCGGCCTGCCCGCCCCCGCGAACGCCGAAGCTCTCGAGGTCTGCAAACAAGCAGTGCTCGAGTACGGCGCCACCCCCGCCGTGGCCGCCATCATCGACGGCCGTCCCCGGCTCGGGCTGACCGCGGACGAGGAGAAGCGAGTCCTGCAGGGTTCCCGCAAGGTCGCCGAACGCGATCTCGCCGTGGCCCAGGCCCAGCAATGGGATGTGGGTGTCACCACGGTCTCAGCAACAGTTGCGCTGGCCCACGCCGCGGGAATCTCGGTCTTCGCCACCGGCGGTATCGGCGGCGTCCACCGCGGCTCCGAACTCACCGGCGACATCTCCGCCGACCTCGATGCCATCGCGAACCACCCGGTCATCACCGTCTCGGCCGGCGCCAAAGCATTTCTCGACTTGCCGAAGACACTCGAGTATCTGGAGACGGCCGGCGTACCGGTTCTCGGCTGGCAGCACGACTGGTTCCCTGCCTTCTACACCCGCTCAAGCGGCTTGCCAGTCCCCCACCGCGTTGACGACGAGCAGACAGTCTGCGACGTTCTGCGCTACCGCAGCCGCCCCAACACCGGTGTACTGCTCACCGTCCCGATCCCCGAGGCCGACGAGATTCCGGAGTCACGGATCGCCGCGGCCCTCGCCACCGCCCTGGAAGCAAGCGCGGGTATCACCGGCCCCGCCGTCACCCCCTACGTGCTGGCGAGGATCGAGAAGGAGACCGACGGCGAAAGCATCCCCGCCAACCTCGCTCTGGCGCGCAACAACGCAGTCATCGCAGCCCGCATCGCCGTCGCCCTGACGAAGTAGCCACGGCTTTACTTGCGCGAAGAAGTTGCCGCGGCGATCACCGTGGTCAGGCGTCCGTGCAGTTCCATCAGCTCGTCAACATTCATCCCCAGGCGCTCAACAATCGCGGGCGGCACCTCGAGCGCCTGATTGCGCAGCTCGCGTCCCTCCGGAGTGAGCGCCACCGCAAGGGAGCGCTCATCGGTGGTTGAGCGGTCGCGCCGCAGCAAGCCGGCGGCTTCGAGTCGCTTGAGGAGCGGCGAAAGAGTCGCGGGCTCCAACTGAAGCATGCCGGACAGGTCCTTCACCGAGACCGGCTCATGCTCCCAGAGGGCGAGCATCACGAGGTACTGCGGATGCGTGAGCCCCATCGGCTCCAGAACCGGGCGATAGAGGGCGATGACCGTCCGCGCGGCGACCGCGAGCGCGAAACAGACCTGGTGCTCCAGCGCCAGCGGGTTCTCGGTCTCCGTGATCTCCGTCATGTCGTGAGTGTAGCAATCTTCTGTACGCTAACGATTAGTACCCTAAGCAATAGGAGCAGGCATGGAACAGCGCGTGATTCGACGCCGGCGTACCCCTCGTCCGATGAACATCGAGACCGTCCAGCGCTGGGTCGCCTCCGCCATCCTCTTCCACGTCGGCAGCGTCCCCGCCATCACGTTGGCGGTCTACAGCATCGGGGTCGCGGCCGACGACTTCGGCCGCGGCGTCGGCCTCTGGATCATGTCCGGCGTGATCGGCATCCTCACCGCCGCCGGCATCCTCGCCATCTTCCGCCGCAGGCCGCTGTCACTCTGGCTCCTGGTCGGCATCCTGCCGACCGCCGTCACCGGCCTCTACATCTTCTGACTCACAGCCGGGCGAGCGCCCGGCGCAGCGGGTCGAGACCGAGCGAGCCGAGGTTGAGCGCGTCCCGGTGGAACGCCCGCAGGTCGAAGTCGGCGCCCTTGCGCAGCTTGGCCTCCTCGCGCGCCTGCAGCCAGATCCGCTCACCAAGCTTGTACGACGGTGCCTGCCCCGGCCAGCCGAGATACCGGTTCAGCTCGGCCTGCAGGAACCCGGTCTCCATCCGCGAGTGCGCCCGCAGGAACTCGAACCCCAGCTCCGCATTCCACTTCTCCCCCGGGTGGAACCCGAAGGGGTTGTCCCGCGGAATCTCCAGCTCCAAGTGCATTCCGATGTCCACGATCACCCGCGCCGAGCGGAATCCCTGGGCGTCGAGCATGCCGAACTTCACGCCCGGCTCGTCGAGATACCCCAGTTCCTCCATCAGCCGTTCGGCGTACAGGCCCCAGCCTTCACCGTGACCGGAGACCCAGCACCCGACGCGCTGCCACCGGTTCAGCAGGTCGGAGCGGAGCATCGTCTGCGCGACCTGAAGGTGATGCCCGGGCACACCCTCGTGATAGACGGTGGTCACCTCGCGCCAGGTCGCGAAGTCCGTGATCCCTTCCGGCACCGCCCACCACATCTGGCCGGGCCGCGTGGTCAGGTCCTCGCTCGGCGGCGTGTAGTAGATGACACCTTCGGAGGTCGACGCGATCATGCACTCGATCCGCCCGATCTCGGCCGGGATGTCGAAGTGCTTCCCACCCAACTCCTGGACGGCGCCATCGGCGAGCTCCTGCATCCAGTCCCGGAACGCTTCCTTGCCGTGAATCTTCCGCGCCGGATCAGCATCCAGTACGGCGGCCATCGCCGGGATGCTGCGGTCGCCGGAGTTCAACGCGGCCGCGATCGTCTGCATCTCCTGCTCGATTCGGGCCAGCTCCTGCCAACCCCATGCATAGGCCTCGTCCAGGTCGAGCTCCGCGCCGATGTGATCGCGCGAAGCAAGCTGGTACACCTCGCGCCCGACCGCATCCCGATCCGGTGCCTGCGGCAACAAGTCACTGGTCAGCCACTGACCGAACTGCCCGAAAGCCTTACTGGCCGCAATCGCGGCGGCCTCCACCTGGCCCTTGACCGACGACTCCGGCGCCTTCTCAGTCAGGCCGGTGAAGTAGTCGTTGCCTTCGGCCCCCGTCCATTTGGCGATCTGCCCGGCGAGCACCTGGACCTGCCGAGCCGCCGAGACCCGACCAGCAGCGGCCTGCTCCAGCAACGTCTCGCGGTACCCGTCGAGCGTCGTACCGACCTGATTCAGTCGCAGGCCGATCTTCTCCCAGTCCTCGTCGGTCGCGGTCGGCATCAGGTCGAAGACCAGCCGGAGCTCGACCGGAACACACGAGATCCCATTGAGTTCGTACTGCGGAACGCCCGCCTGGTAACGCTCGGCGCCGAGCTCGATCCGCTCCAGCAGCGCATCCTTGGCCGTCTCTTCGCGAAACGACGAGACCTCGACCGCCTTCGCCTCGGCGATCGTCGACCGATGCAGGTCGAGCAGCGCGCCGAACCCGTCCGGCGACCGGTCCGGAAGCTTGTCGTCGTACCCCTGCATCCCCATGATCGTCGCCGCGGCCGGCGACAACTCGGCATGCGCCGTCAGGAAGCGTTCGGAGAGCTCGTCGATCGGGCTGTGCGGTGCCGTCGTGTCCGTCATCCGGCGACGGTACGTCGCGGCCGGAGTGAGCGAAATGCCTTGCTGTGAAGGTTTTCCCGCATCTTTCGGGGTCCTTTCCGGACCCCGGAATTCAAGCCAGCGTTGGAATGAACGACTGCCGCTGGTGAATGGTGGCCGCGGCGTGCAGGCCTGATTCGACGGCACCTTCGATCCAGGCCGGCCAGCGTGAGCAGTGCTCGCCGGCGAAATGGATCCGGCCTTCGGGGCGAACGATGTCCGCGTGCAGGGTGCTTTGCTGTTCGGGTTCGAAGAGCGCGTACGCTCCCATCGCGTAGGGGTCGTCGTACCAGCTGTAGCTGACGCCCGTCTCGAACTCGGCCGCGATTTCAGGATGGATCGCGGAGACCTCCTGCAGTGCGCGCTCGACGCGGGTGTCCGGATCGAGCGCTGCCCACTGCAAGGCGTCCTGCCCCCAGGTGTAGCTCGCCAGCAGTACGGCGCGATCGTCTTGACCAGCAGGGTTGGACGGGTAGATGACTCGGCGGACCGGTAGGTCGGTGACCGTGGTCCCGCCGCGGATGTTGTCGGTCTGCTGCCAGAACGGCGTGCGGACCTGGAAGAAGATCTTGGTGGCGGCGTCGTAGTGCAGCTGCCGGACGGCACGTTGTTTACCGGCGGACAGCTTGATGTCAATGCCACGCAGGACGGAGAAGGGCAGTGTGCAGATCGCGTAGTCGGCGCTGAAGTCGAGCCGCTCCCCCGCCCGCCGGGCGTGCACGGTGACCGACTGGTCGTCCTGACTCACCGCACGAACCTCGGTGCCGAAGTGAATGTGCTGCTTGAGCCGCTGGTACAACGCCTCGGGCAGCCGATCCATCCCGCCGGTGATCTCCTGCAGGTCCTCATAGGCCCGGCCGACCATCTCGCGGAACTCCTGGATCACGCCGGTGCCCAGCGTCGACTCGGTGAACGTCATCACGGCGTAGCGTTCGATCGCCCCTTCGGACCAGCCGTTGCTGTGCAGGAAGTCGCGCAGCGAGAAGGCGTCGTACTTCGCCGTCAGCTTCTCGATCGCGCAACTACCCTCGCGCTGATAGAGATCGCGGACCTGCTCGATCGAGTCGTCCCACTGCTCCTCGTGCCCGCGACCCTCCTCATGCCGAGCCAGCTGGTACGGGAGCAGCGACGGATCTTCGCGAACCTCCCGCGCAGTAAAGCGCTTCCCGTCGATATAGACGAGGGTCTGGTCGTTGCGGGTGACCGCCGGTCGCAGGCGCAGACCCAGGTGCCGACAGTACGCCAGCGTCAACTCGTGCACGCGCGGAATCCGCATCGCCCCGGCCTCGGCGTACAGACCGGGTGCGAGACCGCGAATCGTGTGGATGCGCCCACCGACGCGTGAGCGCGCCTCCAGAATGATCGGTTCGTGCCCTTGTCGCAGCAGCTCATAACCCGCGATCAACCCGGCCATACCCGCACCGAGAATGAGGACCCGCTTGCGCGGACCGCCGTTCCGAGGCAACCCATAAGCCGGTACGGCGTTCGCCGGCCGGCCAACGCTTTCTTCGCCGTCCCACTGTGCACCCAGTGTCGGGCGCACGGGCCGATGGCGGGCGAGCCGCTGCTCGACCCTCACGGCGACAGGGTTGCCGCTGAGTCGGTCTCCGCTCGCGCCGCGCCGGTCACACCGGCACGCTCGGCCACCGTGCTGATCACCACGAGAAGCACAGTGATCGCCACCCCGCCGAGGACAGCGACGTTCGGAGTTGAGCGGTCGAGCACCAGCCCGGCGAAGATCGCGGACAGCGAGTACCCGACACCCTGTACGGCGTACTGCAGCGAATAGCCAGCAGTGTGCGCATTGGCCGGCAGGCTCTCCCGCAGTGACAGGTTGCGGGTCACCATCACGACGGCCTGGAACGAGCCGGCCACCAGCAGACCGGCGATGATGCCGACCAGGTTCGGAACCACAGCCATGATGGAGATGCCGACCGCGGTGGCCAGCAGGCAGACCAGACTCTGCACGCGAGCCGACCCTGGCCAGCGCCGCAGACCGAACACAAACGCCGCACCGGCCGAGCAAGCGGCGAAGGCCATCAGCAGTGGACCGGCCAGCCCAACCGACTGGTGCCGGAACTCCAGCAGTGCGGGCAGAACCAGCTCGGACACCGCCATCAGCGACATGGCCGCTGCGCTGGTCAGGTAGATCGGCCAGGCGCTCAGCAGCACGCGCAGCGCAGGGCGACTGGTGTCAGCATCCTCTTCCTCCGCCGCGCGGATAGAACGCATCAACAGCACCGACAGAGCCGCAGCTGCCAGACAGGCAGCCGACACAGCCAGCGGCGCCACACTCGACACCTGGAGTGCGAGCAGCACAACCAGGCCCGGTGCAGCCAGCCACAGGATCTCTTGAATCACCGCGTCCGCGCTGAAGGCTCGAGGCACATCGTCCTCAGAGACCAGACTGGTCAGAAGCGTTCGCAAAGCTCCAGGGCTCGCCGCTGGAGCCGCACCCGCGATGGCCGCGAGCAGTGCCAGCACAGCGACCGGTGCATCCGGTAACAACACCATCCCACCGAACGCTGCCGCAGCAACGCTCAGACCGATCACCAGGTGCGGTCGCATCCAGCGCTGGTGGATCAGTGTGCCCAGTGACGATGCACCGGCCACCTCCCCCACGATGTACGCCGCGGCCAGCACCGTGCCGGTCGAGTAGCCACCGGTCTTGCCGTGGCCAAGAAATACCAGCCCGAGTGCACCCATGGCATTGGGTAGCCGGGCCAACGAGGACGTCAGCACCCACGCCGCCAGCGGTCGGGTTGCCAGTCTTCGATACGACATGTTTCCGCCTCACCTGATCCGTTGTTCGCAGCGGCCGCTGACCCGGGCCGGCGTCAGGGCCGACAGTGCACTTTCCAGAATGCCGAACCCGTCCGGGCTCAGCACCGACTCCGGGTGGAACTGGAAGGATCGCAGGCGCGGCGCCACCAGCGCATGCACCTCACCCGTGTGTCGATCTCTGCTCAGCTCGACCGGACCCTGCAGCACCGGCGACCAGAACTCGTCGACTGCTGAGCGCGCAGCGAACGAGCTGTAGAAGCCGACGCGCGAGGTCTGCCCGAACAGGTCGATCGTGTGCTGAGCGCCCTGGTACGGGCGGTCGCGCCGCACCAGCGACAGCCCGAGTAGCTGACTGATCACCTGATGACCAAGGCACACTGCCAGTACCGGCTTGCCCATCCCGACCAGCCAGGACGCCCGTTCGCGCAAGGCGGCGATCTTCGGATGCCTCCGGTCGCGCGGGTCGCCGGGCCCCGGGCCCAGTACGACGACGTCGTACTGGTCGGCATCGAACGGCTGGTCGTGCGCGATGATCGCGACCTCCGCCCCGAGCGCGCCGATCTCCAGCGCCAGCATCGAGGTGAAGTCGTCCTCGGCATCGATCACCAGCACCCGCGTTTCCGCCGGGAGCGGTTGCACCGCGGAGCCACCGCCGCGCAGCCAGAACGGCGCCAGGATGTCGTTGCGGGCGGCAAGCGCCTTCTGCACCCGTGGATCTGCACCGAGACCAGCGACCGGCAACTGCCGGCCTGTCCGCGCGACCGGTCCGCTCAACGCCCGCAGCAAGCCAGACGCCTTGGCCCGCGTCTCTGCCGCCTCGGAGTCCGGATCAGAATGCCGTACGACGGTCGCCCCGACACCGAAGGTCAGTTGACCGCTGGCGGCAACCTGCGCCGACCGGATCAGAATCGCCGAGTCCATCGTCGAGCGGCCGGCGGCATCGCGCCCCAGCAACGCGACTGCGCCGCCGTAGTACCCGCGCCCTGACGGCTCGTAGCGCGCAACCGCTCGGCACGCACTCTCCAGCGGACTGCCGATCACCGTGGGCGCGAACAAGGTGCGACGCAGCACCTCGCGCGCGTCGAGGTCGGTCTCGCCCTCGATGAAGTACTCGGTGTGCGCCAGGTGCGCCATCTCTTTGAGGAACGGTCCGACGACACGACCGCCGTTCGGGCAGATCCCGCCCATCATCTTCAGTTCCTCGTCGAGCACCATGAACAGCTCGTCGGACTCTTTGCCGTCGTCCAGGAACGTCAGTACGCCGGCCATGTCCGGTCCCGACTGCGGATAGC
The DNA here is from genome assembly GCF_004349055.1 of Kribbella antibiotica. Classification (GTDB taxonomy): domain Bacteria; phylum Actinomycetota; class Actinomycetes; order Propionibacteriales; family Kribbellaceae; genus Kribbella; species Kribbella antibiotica. The sequence continues at coordinate 87,009 of NZ_SMKX01000005.1, read as the reverse complement.
GATAGGTGCCGCTGATCGGGTTCATCACGGCCAGACCGTCGGTCAATGTGACCTGTCGCTCCGGGCTCGCGCCGATGAACGTCTGCTCGCCGGTGTGCACCAGGAATGTCCAGTACGCGCCCGATTCCTGCTCCAGCAGCCGCCGAAACAGCGTCCCGGCGATCACCGGCGACCAGTCGCGCACCTGCGCGGTGAACGATCGGCGGAGGACGAAGTTGGAACCCTCACCCTGACCGATCTCGTCGTCGATCAGCTGCCGGACCAGGCCGGCGTACTGGTCGTCGTCCAGATCGAACCCGGCGCCGGACAGCTCAACCGATGCCTCCGGCAACTGTTCGAGGAGCGCCGCCAGGCCGATCAGCCGATGGTTGCGGACGGTCAGTCCCAAGAGCTCGGCATCGTCATCCGGATAGTCGAACCCGCGCTCCGCAACCTGCTTGTACGGCAGCACAGCCAGTACGTCGTCCGGCAGCTCAGCCAGCGATCCCGGCCGAACGATGTCCCCGGTGATGACGTCGACCATCCGGCCACCGGTGGACTCGGGCCGATACAGCAGCGCGAACGGCGGCGCGCCGGGCCGCAGCAACGAGGTGATGTCCACCGGTTCACTCATGGCTCACCATGACCGTCCGGTCGAAGGCCGCCAGCAACTGATCGGTACTGCGAACCGCAGCGCACGAGGCAGCGGCATACGTCAGAGCATGCTCGTGGCGCTCGCGGTCGAAGTCCGCCAGACCGTCCGCGATCAGGAAGGTCTCAATGTCGTTGCTGTAGGCATCAATCGTGGAAACGAGGCAGCCCAGATGTGCGTAGACCCCACCGATCAGGAGCTGATCCCGCCCGGTGCTGCGCAACAGGTCGAGCAAGCCGGTCTTGTGGAAGGCGCTGTATCGCCACTTCACGAGCTCGTGGTCGCCGGGTCGCGGCGCGAGCTCGGGAATGACCTGGCGATCGGCGGCGTCGGCGGTCATCCCGTTGCCCCAGAAGGCCTTGAGCAGGCCGCGCTCGGCCGGAGTCATGCTGCCCGGCTGAGCGGTGTAGACCACAGGTACGCCGAGTTGGGCGCAGGTCTCTCGCACCCGAACGAGGTTCGGGACCATCGCCGACCGTGGCTCGGCGGTCGGCTCGAACGGGCGCAGGAAGTACTCCTGCAGGTCGTGCAGCAGCAGAACCGAACGCGCGGGATCAGGCTGCCAGTCGACCCGCGAGAGCGGCAGGTCCGCCTCGCCGGGCATCGGGTAGGAAGCAATCGGGGCAATTCCCTGCGTCATCGTGGACCTTCTCCTCCGGCTGTCCAGCTCTCCATCACCGACACCGCCTGCCTCCGGTTGAGGCGCGGATCGCACAGCGTCGTACTGCGGCCGACGGTGTCCAGCGCTCCTTCGTGGTCGACGCATTCACCGACGTCCTCCGGCGTGATCTCCAGGTGGAGACCACCTGCCACGGCACCGCCGGCCCGGATCGCGGCGCCGAACTCGGACACCTCCGACCGGATCGTGGTCAGCACTCTGGTCTTGCGGCCGGCTCCGGTGAGCACGGTGTTCGCATGCATCGGGTCGCAGAGCCAGATCGCGGGATGTCCGGCCGCGCGGACCTCCTCGACCAGCTCGGGCAGCTGTTCGAAGGTCCGGCCGGCGCCGAGCCGGCTGATCAGCGTCAGACGTCCCGGCACTCGATCAGGGTCAAGGCGCTCGGCCAGCCGCAGCAGTTCGGCGGAGCTCAGCTTGGGGCCGACCTTCAGCGCGACCGGATTGGCCACGGCCGCGAGTAGCTGGACGTGCAGTCCGTCCGGGTCGCGCGTCCGATCACCGATCCACGGCCAGTGCGTCGAGGTGAGCCACAGGCGGTCGTCGGCACCGCGTCGTACCAGCGGTAGTTCGTAGTCGGCCAGCAAAGCCTCGTGACTGGTCCAGACCCGATCATCTCCGCTCGCAGCGCCGCGTAAGTGGTCGCTCGCATCCCGGGCAGCGCTGTAGCAAGTGAGCATTCGCAGCGGATCGGGACGCCGGGCTGACGGATCGGGCGCGGGGTCGTTGACGATCAGGCCGCGGAACGACGGCAGGTGCTGCCCGCCGGTCAGCTCGGTCGTCATCGAGCGCGGCTTGGCGAACTGCCCCGCGATCCGGCCGACGCGCAGTACCGGCGTCCCGTTGCGAGCCGACAAGAGGTCGGCCAACTCCGACAGTTGAGCGATCTTTGCGGTCAGGTACGGCGGCTTGCACTGGGCCGGGTCTTCCGCGCAGTCACCGGCTTGCAGGACGGCCAGTCGCCCGGCGGCGACCTCGGCGAGCAACCCGTGCAGGGTCGACACCTCTGCGGGCGTCACCAGTCCCGGACGGTTCGCGAGCTCCTTCAGCACCTGCCCGGCCTCATCGGCATCCGGCCAGTCCGGCTGCTGGGCAGCGGGGAACCGGCGCCAGGCAGCAAGGTCCTCAGCAGCCAAAGGCTCAGTGAACGACGGCAACGGCACAACCGTGAAATCGTTGTGGAGCATGGGTTTCCGCCAATTCTGCAGACACTGGTCCGGCGTCCATGAGGAGCCGCGGCCAACGTAACCGGCCTGGCCGAACCGGATCACCTACTCGTGTGGGTAGCCCGTCCGGCCCAGTTCGACGCGGCTCGAACTGCCGAAAAAGTTGCCTGCCCAGACGAGTAGTTGTTCGCGGGCGCGCCGCGCGGAACCGTGGCTGCCATGAGCAGACTGATCGTCAGCAACCAACTCACGGCCGAGATCGAGGCCGGAGAGCACGCCATCACCGCCGACTACGCGAAGATGCTGGGCCTCATCTCGCACCGGATGATCTGGTGCGCCGAGCCCGGTGACGTCGTGGTGCTGCCGACCGCGCCGGACGCCGATTTCGCCCGGCAGGTGTGGCAGCACCTGGGGCTGAGCCCGGAGCCGGTGATCGTCGTACCGCCGGCCGGTGAGCGCGGCGACGATCTCCTGTACGCCGATCGCTTCGGCGACCCGGCGTTCCTCGACGAGCTGCGCAAGCTGGTCGACTACCACGGCATCGACCAGCTCTACCCGTTCTACTTCGACGAACTGGCGGTGCGGCTCACCCGCGAGCTCGGACTGACCGCTGCGACGCCGGGGTTCGGGTTCCAGGGCCAGGGCGGGCACCAGATCGTCAACAGCAAGGCCTTCTTCCGCGTCCTCGCCGCCGGCCTCGGAGTCGACGTACCGGATGGCCGGGTGGCCAACGATGCGGCCGAGGCTGCCGAGTTCGCGGGGGAACTGCTCGCAGCTGGTGAGGTCGTGATCATCAAGCAGGACCTGCACGGCGGTGGATTCGGCAACGAGATCCTGAGCCCGGTGCCCGACCTGGAAGCGCTCGGCGCCGACCAGATCCACCACGTTCCGGACGAGGCCGCACTCGCCACCCTGCTCGACAACTCCTGGTCGCGGTACAGCCAGCAGGGGCGTCGGCGAGTTGTGGTCGAGCACTATGTGCAGGGTTCGCTGCCGATCTACATCGAGTACCTGATCACCGACGACGCAGTGCAGCCGGTCGGCAGTGGCGAGGTCCGGATGAAGCACACGGACACCGGGTCGATGATGATCGGTCTCGTGGTTCCGTCGCCGTCCGCGAGCCTGCCCGCGTTCCCGCGCTTCCTGGACGGTGCTGCTCAGCTCGGTGAAGCGCTGCGGAGCATCGGCTACCGCGGCTCGGTCAGTATCGACGCGATCGTGACGCCGACCGGCGACATCCTGTTCAACGAGATCAACGGACGGGTCGGCGGCTCGACGCACGTCCATCTGCTCAGCGAGCGGATCATCGGGCCGGACTATCTCCAGACGCGGACCCTGGTGATCCGCAGCTGGGCGCAATGGGATTCGCTGCCCGAGACGCTGGCCGCCATCGCCGCGAACGGTCTGGCGTGGGACCCCGAGAGCCGGACCGGCGTGCTCATCACCGGCGACGACTGGCAGTACGTCGTGGTTGGCACCGACCTGGACAGCGCGGCCGCGGCGGAGATCAAGCTTCGCGAGCTGCTGCGGCTCGACGAGACCGATGACTGACGGTCGCTTCGTCGGCCGCTCGGTCCTTGTCACCGGCGGCGGCAGCGGCATCGGCCGCGCGACCGCACTCGCGTTCGCGGCCGGTGGCGCGCAGGTCGTGGTATCCGGCCGCCGCCCCGAACCGCTGGCCGAGACGGTCGAGCTGATCGACAAGGCCGGTGGCACCGGATACGCCGTACCGGCTGATACTCGCATCGATGCTGAGGCGCGCGCTTTGGTCGAGGCGACGGTCGAGCGCACCGGCGGTCTGGACATTGCGGTGAACAACGCGGGCATTCCGTCCTGGGGCCGGGTCACCGAGATGGACCCGGCCGAGTGGCACGAAGTGGTCGACACCAACCTCAACGGCCTCTGGCTGTGTCTGCGGCACCAGATCGAGCAGATGCGGCACCACGGTGGTGGCTCGATCGTCAACGTGGGCTCGCGAATCGGCGCCCATATGCGCGTGAGTCACCAGAGCGCGTACGCGGCCAGCAAGTCGGCCGTCAGCACGCTGACCCGCAGTGCGGCGTTGGAGTACATCCGCGAAGGGGTCCGGATCAATGCCGTCAGCCCCGGCCCGACCGATACCGAGATGTCGGTCTGGCCCGGTGAAGCACCGGCCGACCGCGAGCGCCGGATCGAACGCGACGTACCGGCTGGGCGGTTGGCCGATCCGGCCGAGATCGCCGCTGCCATCGCGTGGCTGGCGTCGGCCGAGGCTGCCTTCGTGGTCGGCCACGACCTCGTCATCGACGGCGGCATGAGCGCGTGAAGTACCCGAACAGCCAACCGAGCAGAGGGAGGTGACGACGTGCGAGTTGCCGTCGTCGACGGACTGTCCAGCGGCCGCGAACTGACCCGCGAGCTGATCGCCCAGGGTGCGGAGTGCGTGCACGTCCTGAGCTCACCGACCCTGAGCACCTATTACTTGTCGACCTTCCAGCCGGCCGACTACGTGGTCGACCTCGGGTACGACGAGGATCGAACAGTGACCGCGCAGCGGCTGCTCGCCCTCGGCGTCGAGCACATCGTCGCCGGGACCGAGTCCGGCGTCCGGGTTGCCGATGAGCTCAACCACCTGACCGGTCTGCCCGGGAACGACTACGCGTTGTCCGGCGCGCGGCATCACAAGCACCGGATGGCTGCCGCACTGCAGGCCGCCGGTGTGGACGCACCCCGCAGCGGTACGGCGACCTCGGTGGCCGGCGCGGTCGCGTGGTACCGAGGTAGTGGCTTGGCCGATGTCGTGGTGAAGCCGGCCGCGAGTGCCACCACAGACCGGGTGCGTGTCTGCCGCAACGCCGAGGAGGTCGAGCGGGCCGCGGCCGGAATCGTCGGCACACCGAATGTCTTCGGTCAGCTGGACGACGAGGTCGTGGTTCAGGAGTTCCTGGCCGGGCGCGAATTCTCGGTCAACACCATCACGGTCAACGGTGTCCACCAGATCGTCGAATCCTGGGTGTACACGAAGACCCGGACCGCCGACGGTGCACCGATCTTCGACTTCGAAGAGCCCGCCGATCTCAATGCACCGGACACTCACGCCGTCCACGAGTACGTCGGCCGCGCACTGACCGCTCTCGGTATCCGGACCGGCGCCGGACACAGTGAGATCATGCTCACCGACCGCGGACCGCTGCTGATCGATCCAGGAGCACGACTGGGTGGCGGCGTACTGCCATGGGTTGCGACCAAGTTCATCGGTCACTCCCATGCGGCGTTGGCCGCCACCAGCATCCTCGAACCACAGCAGGTTCTGCGACTCACCGGCGAGATCCCGCGGCCGTGGACGAGCCCGATTCGCTATGTCTCGCTGATCAATCGGGCCGACGGGGTTGTCAAGTCCCTCGGCTGGCTCCGCCGGCTCGAATCGTTGCCGACGGCCCTTGCTGTCACGACCCGGCTCGAGCCCGGCGATCCGCTGCCCCGGACCACCGACCTCATCTCCTCACCCGGCTACATCTACTTGAGCGCCCAGACACCCGAGGAGCTGCGCACCGACTACGAGACGATTCGCCGCTGGGAGGACGACGGGCTGTACGCGAGCTAGGGCCCCTAGGCGCCATGCGGTCGCCGGGTGTCCGCCGTACCGTCGGGTGCGTACTGGCTGATCTCGATCCGCGACGCGATGTCGAGCTTGCGGAAGATGTTGCGCAGATGGAAGTTCACGGTGTGCGTCGAGCGCCGGATCCGGGTCGCGATCTGGCGATTCGTCCGGCCCTGGACGACGAGCTCCGCGATCTCCTGCTCGCGCTCGCTCAAGGTGTTCCACCCCGCCGGCCGCGGCGCGGCCGGTTGGTGAGCCATGGGGGCCGGCCGCGCGACCGGGTCGCCGGTCGGGCACATGGCCGCGGCGAGATCATGGGCGGCGTTGGCGCGCGCCCAGCGATGTTCCTGCTGTACGGCGGTCACCAGGTCGACCGGGTCGAGCCGAAGCGCTCCGCGAGCGTGGACCGCCATCAACGCGAGCTGTGGCATGTCAGGGTTGGCCTTCGCGACATGCTCGGTCACCCGGACGATCCGGCGCGCCAGCATCTCGTGCCCATCCCGGACTGCCGACCGCACTGCCCAGGCTGCGGCACCGTGCACCTGGGCCACGAGACCAGCCAACCGCGCATGCAGAGCGAAAGTGTCCGCCATCAGGTCCGGTGCGCCGACCGGCCACGGGCTTTCCGCGCGCAGTAGCAGCTGCGCCCAGTGGCAGGCGACGGTCTCCTCGCCGGTACCCGCCGCGGCCAGCAGCTCGTGGCACGTATCCAGGTCGGCACTGGCCGCATCGACATCGCCTGCGTACAGACGCGCGATCCCGCGATGCCCTAGAAACTGTGGCGTGAAGTACAGCTCGCCACCGGTGTCACCAGGGCCTGCGATGTTGGCCGCGATCGACCATTGCCCGTTGTGGATCAGCTCCTTGATCCGCAGGGTCGCCAAGGCAGCCTCGATCCCCGGGTACGGCGTAGCGGCCTGCAGCTCGCGTACCTCCTCGGCGAGCTGCCCGGCCTCGGCCAGCTCGCCGATGTCGATCAGCTTGTTGGCCAGCCCGATGCGCAGATACATGCGCCAGTACGGCGACGGAATCGCCTCCGACCGTGCGACCGCCTCCCGCGCCCACACGATCCCCTTCTGCAGCCGTCCGGCCTCCCACGCCGAATCAGCCAGTACGGCGAGTGCTGCCGCCGCCTCCGGATCGCCTTCCGGGGCAATGCCGTCGGTGCGTTCCAGGATCGCCTCGGCCCGTTGCCGTCCGTCCTCCCGATGAACGACGACGGCCGCCAGGATGCTCGCTGCCTTCGCTGCCTCGTGAACCACCGCCGGAGCCGTCGGGTCGGCCATCAGAGCGGCCGCGACCGCGCCGGCCTCGACCGGCCGGCCTGCGATGAACAACAGCTCGACCCGCAGACAGTGCAACCACGGCAGGGACGGATCAGCCCCTGCCAGCGCGATCAGTACGTCGGTGAGTCGCAGTGCGCCGTCGACCGACGTACCGCTGGCGATCCCGCGCAGCGCCGCGATCGGCACCCGTGCGAGGTCCTGCATGATGCCAATTGCGTGATCGAGAACCGCTGTTCGCGCCCCCGGCTCAGCCACATCCATCTTCTCCCCCAGGTTGTCCTGCCGCACTGCTGTCAGCGCCCCCGGGCGGGGTCGCGAACGATCTCGAAAATGTTGTAGGTGACGTCCCGGCCCGCCAGCCGCCGATCGGCACTGGCCAGCCTCGTCAGCGTCGTACCGGCTTCGGCGGCGAGCTGAGCGATCCGCTCGGCGTCGCCGAGACTGTTGAAAGTCACGAGGGCACGCCCGCCGGGCAGCAGCCAGTCGTGCGCCTGCGCGAGGTAGCGGCCGAGCGCGGAGTAGCCGCGGTCGAAGATCGCCCACTCGAAGTCCTGCGTGAACTCGAAGTCTGCCGGTGCCTCGATCACACTGCAGTTCCAGAAGACCAGGTCGAACCGGTCACTTGAGTCCAGCTCGGCGAACAGATCGCTCTGCCGCACCTGGACCCGGTCCTCGACGCCGTGCCGTCGGGTGTTGAGAATCGTGCTCTCGACCGCAGGTGCGGTGATGTCGGTCGCCAGCACCGAGGCACAGCCGTGCTGCGCGGCCCAGACGGCGGTGACGCCGGCGCCGCAACCGATCTCCAGGAAGCGTCCCTGCCGCGGATAAGGGATCGTGCTGGTGTACCACTCGGTGCCGGTGCCGGGTTTCGGAGCGTAGGCCCCGGGTACCAGGTCCCACTCCATCCCCAGCAGTTCGAAAGTCTCCGGCCCGGCGCCCGCGGCGCCCAGCTCGTCGACCAGCGTCCGGCCGAATTGGTACCGCTGGTCGAACTCTTCGGAATCGTCGCCCACTGTGCTCTCCTCGCCCCAGAAACCGGATGACACACCGCGCCGGCCGGCCTGCTCACCGACGCTTCGTCACGGTAACTGTTCGGCGCGTCACACCCGAGAGGTTTCGCCAAGGCCCGAAACGCTGGAAAAATCGGCCGCCATCGCGTACAGGCCGGTCGACAAGGAGCGAGGCTCCACCCGGCGTACCGGATGGAGCCTCTGGTGGTACTGGCTGGAGGAGATCCGGCTAGGAGGATTCGGTACGACGGTTGTAGGCGCCGTACCACCAGATCGCGGCGAGCTCCGCGGCGAAGTCGGCGTCCTGGCTCTCGTCCTCGGTGCTGATGTGGTGCGCGATCGCCTGCTCGCCGCCCCAGACGATGACCTGGGCCGAGATTCGCGCGTTGAGCTTGCTGTCGGTCAGCGCGCTGCCGAGCCGCTTCTCCAGGTCGGCGCGAACCCTGGCCTCGAACGCCTCCAGACCGGAGGTGTAGAAGTCGTTGACGGCAGCGTCGTACGCCGCAGTCTCGCTGATGGCCGCCAGGACGGAGAAGTGCTCGCGATGCCGGGCCACCCCCTTCGCCAGCAACTCGGTGATGCTCTGCAGACCGTCCGGTGATTCCACCGCGTCCCAGATCGTCGCTGCGTCGGCTGTCGCCTCGTCGAAGAACCGCTGGTTGAGCGACCGGCCCATCCGCGCGAGGAGCTCGGACTTGTCCCGGAAGTGGGCGTAGAACGTCGAGCGCGAGATGTCTGCCTCGGCCAGGATCTTCTGCACGCTGATCTCGGTGTACTTCGCACCGCTGTCGAGCAGCGTCCGGACGGCGGTATACACCGCGGTCTCCACCACCCGGCGATTTCCCTCGGAATCCGGGGCGGTACGCGTGATCGAAGGCATCGGTGGCACTCCTGAGACTCTGAACCGAACACTATGTCGAACAGAGTGTACGGTAGGTGGTAGATCCTGAAAGGAAGAACACGCCGGACAGTGCCGCTGGTGATCACCACTCAGCGGTCAGGAAGGAATAGTCGTGGCAAGGATTCTGGACGGCCGGGTGGCAGTCATCACCGGTGGGACCGCCGGTATCGGACTGGCGACCGCCGAACGGTTCGTCGCCGAGGGCGCATCGGTCGTGATCGTCGGCCGCCGGCAGGAGGAGCTCGACAAGGCCGTCGCTCAACTCGGCATCGACACACTCGGAGTTGCCGCTGATGTCGCACGGCCCGAAGACCTCGATCGCCTGTACGCCGAAGTCGCCGAACGCTACGGCCGCATCGACGTACTGTTCGCGAACGCGTCGATCGCCGAGGGCGGCGCCATGGGCTCGCTCACCGACTCGCACGTCGACCGGCACATCGACATCAACCTCAAGGGGCTGATCTACACCGTCGAGAAGGCACTGCCGCTGTTGTCCGACGGCGCGTCCGTCATCGTCACCGCGTCGGTCGACGAGGTGAAGGGTGGCCCCGGCCGCAGCGTGTACGCGGCGACGAAGGCAGCCGGGCGCAACCTCGTCCGCTCCTGGATGCAGGAGCTGGCGCCGCGGAAGATTCGCGTGAACGCTGTGAGCCCTGGCATCACCGAGACGCCTGGCCTGGCGAAGCTGGGTGGCGGCGGCGACACCGCCGAATTCTTCGCTCAGCTCGCGGCGACCATGCCCGACGGCCGCAACGTCACTCCTGAGGAGGTCGCGGCCGCAGTCACCTTCCTCGCTTCGCCGGACGCCGCCGGAATCAACGGCATCAACCTGCCCGTCGACCACGGTCAGGGCCAGGGCTGATACTAGGCACATGCCTCAGATCAGTGTTGAGTACTCCGACTCCATCGCCGATGCGTTCGATCGGCGAGGGTTTGCGCTGGCGCTGCACTCGGGCGGGGGTGAGGTGATCGGGAGCTCACTGCCCGGTTTCAAGACGCGGTTCCGGACGACCGGGGAGACCGTGATCGGTGACGGCGATCCGGGTGAAGCAATGGTTCACCTGGAGATCGCGATCCTGCCGGGTCGCGACGAAGAGACCAAGACCCGCTTGGGTGAGCTGACCCTGAAGCTGCTGGCCGATCACCTCAAGCCGGTCGATGGTCTGAACGTTCAGCTCACCGTCGAGATCCGCGATCTCGCGAACTATTCCAAGCAGGTCATCGCCAAGGCTTGACCAGGTCGGTCAGCTTCTCGGCGAGCGCGACCTGCAGCAGCGGGCCGAAAGTGATCCGCTGGACGCCCGCTGCCTTGAGCTCTTCGAACGAGCCCGAGGCAGCGCCGTTGACCGGGTGCGCGGTGACGTTGACCGGGCCGGAGAGCGCCGACAGCACGGTACTGAGCGCCTCGGCGTTCGGGATCAGGACCGGGTAGACGGAGCGCGCACCCGCGGCCTCGCAGGCCTGCGAACGGCGAATCGCCTCACCGAGCGGGTCGTCGAACTTCTCCACCCTGCCGATCAGCGCATCCGTCCGGGCGTTGATCACCAGCTCGACGCCCGCGGCATCAGCGGCAGCACGCAGCGCACCGATGTAGTCGGCGTGCTCCTGAACCGCCCGCAGCCGACCCTCACTGTGCACGGTGTCCTCGACGTTGATGCCCGCGGCACCAGCCTCGAGCACGCGCTCCACCAGCTCGGCCGCCGGCGTGCCATACCCCGACTCGACATCAGCAGTCACCGGTACGTCGACCGCGCTCGTGATCCGCCGAATCCCGTCCAGGGCGTCGTCGAGCGTCATACCCTCGTTGTCTTTCTGCCCGCGCGCATTGGCCAGCGGGTGACTACCAATACTCAGGGCCGGGAACCCGGCCTCGGCCACAGCCTGCGCCGACCACGCATCCCAAACTGTCGGCAACACCAACGTTTCGCCGGTGTGGTGAAGACGGAGTAACTCACTAGCCTTCGCAGCAAGATCAGTCATTCCAACACCCTACCGACCACTCCATCTGCCAGGTCATCTCAGCCCGCCCAGACGTCTTCGAGGTACCGGTCGGTGCTGAGCATCTCTTGCAGCCACGCCTCGCTGCTCGTCTCGTCGGCTCCGGTGTGGTCTTGGAAGATCGTCTTGAAGGCAGCGCGCACAGCAGGTGCCATCCCACGGCCGTCACCGCAGACATAGACGCGAGCACCGTCGTCGAGCAGTCGCCAGACATCGTTGCCGTCGGCCCGGATCCGGTCCTGGACGTATTGACCATCAGCCCGGGAAAACGCCGGCCGCATCGACACTGCACCAGCCTGCTCAGCGGCTTCGAACTCGGCGCGATGCACATAGTCGACCTCAGGATGCCGCGCCCCGAAGAAGCACAACGCCTCAGCCTGCGCACCTCCGCGAGCTACCCGGTCCCCGATGAAACCGCGGAACGGCGCGATCCCAGTCCCGGCACCGATCATGATCACCGGTACGTCGGCCGCAGGCGCCCGGAACGCCTCGCGCGCCGGCTCAACCCGAGCGCGGATCTGCGTCCCTGGCTCAACCTCGGACAGGTAGTACGACGAGATGCCGCGGAAGGTCCCGCGCCCACTCATGGCCGGCCCCGACAGCACGCCGACAATCAGCTCGACCTCACCCGGACTCGTCACAGACGACGAGGAGATCGAGTAGTGCCGCGGCTGAATCGGGAGCAGCAGCTCCAGGAAGTCGGCAGCAGACAGACCACAGGCGAGGAACTCTTCCAGCAGATCCAGCAGGCTCCGACCAGCTAGATCTCCCGTAGCCAGTGCTTCCAGGGCCTGTCGTTCGGGCGGGCAAGGGTTGCTCTCGGCAAGGATCTTGACCTGCGCCGCGGTGGCCGGGTTCTGCAGCTCGGTGAAGTGCGTGAGCAGCTGCCGGATCGTCACCGGCCGGTCGACCGGGAGCGCCCGGCGCGTCTTGTGCCGCGGGCTGACCGCGACCACGACATCGAGATCCAGCCCGAACCTCGCCGCAACCCGGTCGACCAGATCGGCCGGATTGTCCGGTACGACGGTCAAGTGGTCGCCGGTGCGATACGTCGTACCGGCCGGCAACTGGATCCGCAGGTAGCGCTTCGATCGCCCGAGTGGGTTGTCAACGGCAACCAATTCGGAATTGTCGAGCACGGTCATCGGCTCGACCTCGTACCGCGCATCCAGCGCCGCCGTGATCGGACCGGTCAGCACGCGAATGTCGTACAGGCGATCCGACGGCTCCTCGACAACGGCCTCGCCGTCGCCGTCCTCTCCCAGCACCCGATTCCACCAGCCGGTCGCCCACGACTCGATCTCCCCATCGAGATCCCCGGAGGCGTCAGCCTCGCCGCGTTCTACCAACCGCACGGCACCGAGCTCGGCCAGCCGCTCGTCGATCAGCGTCGGCACCACCTGGTACGTCGCCGCCCAGTTGCGATCGCCGATCCCGAGCACGCCGTACTGCACGCCGGTCAGATCCGGCTTGGTCTCCAGCCACTCCACAAAGGCTGCTGCGTCGTCGGTGGGCTTCCCGTTGTACGACGCCGCCACGATCAGCACCGGCCGATCCGTCGGAAGCGCGTCGACCGCGGTGTCGAGTTGCCCGGCCGTTGCCGCGAAACCGCGGTCTGTGCCTTCATCACCGAGTTGCCGCGCCAGTGCCCGGCAGGTTCCGAGGTTGGACCCGTGCAGCACTGCCAGTCCGGTCCCAGCCTTCGCCCGGCCGGCAACGCGATCAACGGCTGAAGTGGCCACGGCCGGCGCCGGAACGAAGCGCTCGGCGGCAGTACGCCGTACGAGGGTGAGCTCGAAGCCTTCCGGCTTGAGGGTCAGTGTCTCTTTCACCTTGAGCTGGTAGTCGGCATCGTCGCGCAGCCGGTAGCGGTGGATGAGCAGCCCGAGCAGCAGTGTCGCCTCGTGAAGCGCGAACTGCCGCCCGATGCAGGCACGCTCGCCGGTTCCGAACGGCTTGAACGCATGCACCGGCCGAGCCTTCATCCGTTCCGGGCTGAACCGCGACGGGTCGAAGGCCTCGACGTTGTCACCCCACACGGGATCGCGGTGCAGAGCGGGAGCCAGTACGACGAGCCACTGGCCGGCCTTGATCGGATACTGACCGCCGAGCGTCGTGTCCACGGTCGCCTCCCGCGCGAAAGCACCCGCGGTCGGCCACAACCGCAAGGCCTCGTTGAGGATCTGCCGGACATAGCGAAGCTTGCCGACCTCCTCGAACGTCGGCTGCGGGTCATCCTGGTCACCCCAGAGGGCGTCGACCTCAGCCTGGGCCAGCTGCAGCACGGCCGGGTTCTTCGCCAGGTAGTACAGCGCGAACGACAGCGCTCCGGACGTGGTCTCGTGGCCGGCGATCAGGAAGGTGATGACCTGGTTGCGGATGTTGATCTCGTCGAGCCGCTCCCCCGACTCGGGGTGCGGCGCGTTCAGCATCAGCCCGAGCAGGTCGCCGGTGGAGGTGTCGCCGCTGTCCTTGCGCCGGCGGACGACCTCGTCGACGACGCTCGCCATGAACTCGGAGTCGGCGGCGAACTGCGCGTCGGCGCCACGATTCAGGACCGGGCCGATCCACGGCAGCTCGCGGCTCTTGGCCTGCGCGTGGGCGAGTGCGCGGACCATCGCCTCGACGAACGGATGCGGCTCGGCGGATTCGAACGACCCGAAGTCGTAGCGGAAGCCGGTCAGCCCGATCGTGTCCAGCGTCAACCGAGTCATGTCATCGGTGACCTCAACCGGCCGGCTGTCCGTCGCCGCGCCATCCCAGGCCACGGTCAGCCGGTTGGCCACCTCAAGCATCGCCGGGTGGTAGCTGCGGATCGACTGCAGCGCGAACGCAGGCAGCAGGATGTCGTGCGCGAGCTGCCAGTTCGGCTCGTCGTTGTACGCCGTGAACAGGCCGTCCCCGGCGGCACCCCGAATGCGGTCGAGCGCCGGCGCAACGTGCTTGGCGAAACGGGTGTCGTCCGAGACCTCGGCGACCAGGTCGGCGCCGGCGACGATCACGATGTCGTTGCCGAAGAACCGCTTGCTGAAGATCGGCCCGAGCTCCCGCACCAGCCGGGTGTTGTCCTGGATCGGGGTCTGGCTGGTGACTGTCATGAGATCGCCGACGACCGGGATCCGGCCGGGTGGGTGCGGCATCCCGGTCGTATCGATCCTGTCCGCCACGTTCGTCATCGCAGATCTCCCTTGCTCGGCTGGATACCTCCAGCCTCGCCCCGGGCGAACGCACGGTGAGCGGATCGCCCTACTAGAATTAGTAGCAAATGGACGATGCAACCGCGTGGCGGAACAGATTCATGATGCTGATGGACCGGCTCCCGACGCCGACCGGCCTCTGCCTGGGCGACGGCGTACTGGTCGACGTCAACCCGGCCTTCGCCCAGTTGCTCGGCACGACACCGATGAAGCTGCGGGCGCGCCAGATCAACGACCTGCTCCAGCCCAACGACGCCCAGGAGTACGACCGGGTGCTCGGCAGCCTGAGCAACCGGCGACGCCGACGCGGTGATCTGATGGTCCGCTGGCCGACCGGCGCGGGCACACTGACGATTCAGGTCCTCTCCGACTACGGCCTCACCGTTCTGCTGCTCACGCTGGTGCGCACGCCGATCGAGAGTGCCGACGTACCGGACCTGACCGATCGTGAGCTGGCCGTCCTCCGGCTGACCGCCGGAGGCGCGACCTCAGCGCAGGCCGCCCACCAGCTCGGCCTCACCGCAGACGGCGTCAACTACCACCTCAACCGCTTGCTCGACAGGTTCCGGGTGCCCAATCGCGTTGCCCTCATCGCCCGCGCCTACACCCTAGGCATCCTCGACACCACCACCTGGCCCCCGACCTAGCCAGTACCTTAGCCACGTGCCGGGCCGCACCACCCTCCACTGTGAATCGGCTGGATTTGAGCGGATGGGGGCTGTGTTGGCACTCGGCGGGACAGGCATTGGCGCGTCAGAGTGGGGGCACCAGCCACGAAGGAGACGCCTGATGACGACGACCGTCGTACCGACCCGCTTTCCGGTGACCGAGCATGCGCCCGCTGAGTCAGCTGACGCGGCGGCGCATTTTCAAGCTCTGCTGCGGTTTGAGGCTGATTGCTGGGATGTGCATCAGGAGTTGTCGACGGGGGCGGCGAGGTTTGTGTTGCTTGATGTGCGGGGGCCGGCGAGTTTCACCGCCGGGCATGTGCCGGGGGCGGTGAATCTGCCGCACGGGCGGCTCAACGAGCGGAACCTCAAGGACTTCCCCGACGGTACGACGTTTGTTGTCTACTGCAACGGTCCGCACTGCAACGGTGCGGACCGGGCGGCGTTGCGGCTTGCGTTGCTGGGGCGGCCGGTGAAGAAGATGATCGGCGGGATCGAGGGCTGGAAGGACGAAGGCTTTGACCTGGTCACGCCACAGTAGGTTCGCGGAACGTCTTGCGATACGCGCTCGGCGAGGTTTGCAGGGTGCGAAGGAAGTGGTGTCGCAGGGTGATGCTGCTGCCGAAACCGACCAGGCGGGCGATCGTGTCGATCGACTCGTCGGTCTCCTCGAGCAACTCGCGGACGCGGGTCAGGCGCATCGACAGCAGCCACTGGTTGGGCGTCGTACCGGTTGCTTCGCGGAAGCGGCGCGAGAAGTGCCGTGGTGACATGATCGCCATCGCGGCCATCTCTGCCACCGAGTAGTCGCGGTCCAGGTTGTCGGCGACCTGGACCAGCACCGCGTTCACGCCATCCTCGCGACCGGACGAGGTCGGTACCGGCGTCATGATGTATTGCGCCTGCCCGCCCTCGCGATGCGGCGGGACGACCATCGCGCGAGCGATCTGCCGAGCCACCGCGGCCCCGTGATCGCTCCGAATCATGTGCAGCGACAGATCCACCCCGGCCGCAGTACCTGCCGATGTCAGCACGTGGCCCTCGTCGACGTACAGGACGTTCGGCTCGACCTGGATCTGCGGGTAACGCTCGGCGAGCTGCCGCGCGTACTTCCAGTGCGTCGTCGCCCGCCGCCCATCCAGTACGCCGGCCGCCGCCAGCACGAATGCGCCTGAGCAGAACGACGCTAGCCGCGCACCCCGGTCGTGGGCCCGCCGAAGCGCCGCCAGGACCTCGAGCTCGGCGGGGTCGTCCACCGACCGCGCCTCCGGTACGACGATGGTGTCGGCGGCATCAACCGCCTCCATCCCGTGCGCGATTTGCGCGGTGAACAGTCCGCCGCGCGCCGAGGCTCCGCTCGGTTGGGCAGTACACACCGCGACGTCGTACCAAGGCGCAGCAAACGCCTCAACGGCAACCCCGAGCTCGAACAGCGTGAACGTGGCCGGGACAACGATGGCAACCCGATGTGATGGCACGAACTCAGCGTAGGGCGGTGATCCGGCCATCACCGCGGGCTGCTAGGACAACCAGCGGTCAATTACAGCCAGCCGTTGCCTAGTGCTGTTCGGCCCAGGCCGCGAAGGACGTGAGCGGGATACCGAAGGCAGCGGCAACCGCGGGGTCTGCAAAGTCCTCGCGGTTGTTCATGCCTACCTGGTTGTCCATCAGTTGGCCGAGCATGCCGCGCGCCGTTCCCTCCTCCGGGGTGACCGTCTCCGCACGCGCTGGTTCCCCGGCGGCCGTCAACGCCGCAGCCATCTCCTTCAGCGACAACCGCTCGCCGGCCAGTTCGATGACCTGCTCGTGGAAACGGCCAGGGTCGGCCAGGGCCGCGGCGACGGCCGAACCGATGTCTTGGGGTGCGACCACGGCCAACGGCTTGTCGGCATCGATGGCGGTGAGGATGGTTTCGCCGGTCATCGCTTCGAACCAGATCGACGGGCGGACCAGGTTCGTGGCGAAGAACGCCGGCCGGAACTCGGTCCAGGACTGGAAGCCGGCCTCAGGAAGCGCGAGGCCGACAGCAGCCTTGCTGTGCCAGTAGTGGGGACTCCCCCACGCCTCGGCCCGACCAGCCGCGGCGTCCGTAAGGAACTTCGCCAGACCCGACACCGACGAGTGCACGAACTGCTCGACGCCGGCCTCGCGGGCAGCTTCGATGAGGTTCAATCCGCCGATCCGCTCGACGTCCGACGTCAGGTCGTTGAGATCGGGCGTCTGTAACGAAAACACCGCCCGTACGCCGCTCAGCGCCGGACCGAGCGTCGTACGGTCGGTGAGGTCGCCGACCACCAGTTCGACGCCCTCTGCGGCGATCGCCCGAGCCGCCTCCGACTCAGGCCGCCGTACCAAAGCGCGGACCGGCACGCCGTCCGCCAAGAGCCGACGCGCGACGATGCCGCCCTGCTGTCCGGTCGCGCCGGTTACCAGTACAAGATCTGTCATACCGGCACGCTAAAACCTGACGTCAGCGTCAAGGGCAAGTCCACGACCGAGAAAGGCTGCGACCTGGTCGAGCGGCGGCGCCTGGGAAGAGGCAGTCTGTACGGCGGCGATCGAGCCGCCTGCGGTGCGCGGCAGGTCACCGTAGATCGCGTGGACGACCGGTAGAGCGGCGCGGGCGATGTCGGGCTCCAGGTCGCGGGAGTGGCCGAGCGCGCTGGCGAGGTCCCAGCCGTGGACGAGGAGTTCGATGAGGAGTTGTTCGACCAGCCGACGGCCGGGAGCTGGGCCGAACGATCGGCTCAACAGACCAGGTTGCTGGAAGGCTTCGCGAGACTCCGCGGCGGCAGTTTCAAACGCAGCGACGTGATCATCGCCGAGGTGGTCGTCAGTGTGACCAGTCGTGGGCGGCGTGCCCTGAGCGAGCCCGCCCCAGATGAGGTTCTCCCACACCAGGTGGTTGAGGAGATCCCGGATTGTCCAGTCCACACAGGGCGTCGGCAGGCCGAACTGGTCGCGCTCGGTGGCCCGAACCAAGCCGGTCACCGTTTTCTGCACGCGGGTGAACGCGTCCAGGACTCCACCCGGCCAGGGGTCGGTGGAGTCGTCGTACAGAGCTTCGAGCTTGGCGCTACGCGCGCCGGGAGCCGGGTTCGCGCGCAATGCGGTGGTCAGCCACTCCCCTTCGGCCCTGATACCGTCGGGCGCAGGGCGACCGCCGAGGATGCACAGCAGCTGCCAGAACCGCTCGACGGTTGGCTCAGTCGCGGCCGTGAGTTGGGCGAGCAAATGGGTACGAGCTTCGGTGCCGTCGGCAACGATCGCGGCGGTGTTCGCGCTGCTGGCTAACCAGGCAGCGATCACCGGCGCGACGACCTGGTCAGCGGCTGGCGAGTCGGCCGCCGTACCGGCTTCGATCGCGGTACGGACTCGCGCCGTCCAGCTCTCGGTGAGTGCCTGCATCTCGGCGGCCGCATCCTGCTGGCCTTGGCTGGAGCCGTACTCAGCAAGCCGGCGCATCGCGGCGCGAAGCTCACCCGCGGCGATCAGCTCGCCCAGCTCCAGCCACGCATCGACCTGCTCATCCGTGGGGTCGTCCGGGAGCTCGGCGCCGGCGGCCAAAAGACCGTCGCGGAACTGCGGTACGTCGAGATCGCCGAGTACCTCGGTGAGGAAATCGTGGACCAGCGTGCGCCGTTCGTCGGGCGACATCTGAGCAATGCGAGCCATCAGGGCGAGTCCTTCGCGGGTAGTCCGTCGGGTGACTGTGCGCAGGACGGCCTGGTGGGTCCGCAGGCGGCGGATCTGGGTCTCCAGAGCCTCGACATGGGCGGCCGCGACCGCTGCCAACTCGTCCTCCCGGTCCAGAGCAGCCCGAATCTCCGGCAGCCCCATCCCCAGATCACGCAGGGTGCGAGCCAGCTGTAGCCGAGCGATTCCGGCCGCGTCGTAGCAGCGATACCCGCCGGCGGTCCGGTCGACCGGCACGACAATGCCGACATCCGACCAATGCCGGATCATCTTCACCGGCAGCCCGGTCTGCCGGGCCACCGCGCCGATGCTCCACCTGTGCACGGACTCCATCCTCAACTCTCCTATCGTGGGAGAGTCAAGCATCAACAACCGCAAGAAGCCCGTACGACGACCTCAAGCGGCAGCGTGAGTTGGCGCTGCGCCGGGCGTATTCCGCCGATCAGCTGGAAGAGTCGTTCGGTCGCAGCCCGGGCCAGATCGTCGGCCGGGATACGCACCGTGGTGATCGCCGGGGTGGTCGTCCGGGCGAGCCCGAAGTCGTCGAAGCCGACCACCGCGATGTCGCTGCCCCGCAGTTCGTCGATGGCGCCGTAGGCCATCTCGTCGTTCGCCGCGACGATGGCGTCGAACGGCTGTCCGGTGGCGAGCAACTGACGGGTCAGGTCGCGGCCGGATTGCTCACTGAAGTCACCGCTCCAGACGTCGCCGGGCGGCGTGATCCCCGCGGCGATCAGCGCCTGCTCGAAACCCGAGCGGCGTTCGACTGTGACCTGATGACCGAGCGGACCACCGAGGTGCACCAGGCGCTGCCGGTTGTGCTCGACGATCAAGTGCTCGGTCACCTGCTGGGCACCGGCGCGATCATCGATACCGACGCTCACCGCATCCGGGAGCTGCGGGTAGTTCCCCATCAGGACCACCGGCAGCCCAGAGTCGACCAGGGACCTGATGTTCGGATCGTCGACCATCGCAACCGTGACGATGGCGCCGTCGGCCGCCCGTGAACGCAGTACGCGCTCATAGGCGGCGACGCTGTTCTCGGCCTGGTTGGTCGAGAGGATCACATTCGCGTTGTAGCTGCTGCAGACCTCGGTCACCCCGACGAGCAGGTGCATGAAGTACGGATGCCCAAGAGTCAGCGGACCGGTGTCCGGGATGATCAGCGCGATGGCCCCGGCCGACTGCGAACGCAAAGCCCGAGCCGCCGAGTTCGTCACATACCCGAGCTCGCGCGCCGCACTCCGGACCCGCTCCTTGGTCGCGGCCGCGATCTCCGGATGATCCGACAACGCCATCGAGACAGTACTGCGCGACATCCCGATATGCGCCGCCAGATCGAGCAACGTCACCCGAGGTAACACGTTTTGACCACCTTGAACGCAGGATCGTTGTCGAAACCAGCATACGAGGAATTGCACGGCGCACTACCGGTGAAGGTCTTGTACACAAAGGATCCCCGGCCGCCGTACGCAACCGTTCGCTGGCCGGTGAACGTACAGGTGCCGTTCTCACCGGCGCAGGTTGTACCGAATCCGGTGGGACCGCCGTTGCGGACATAACAGGCCTTGACGGCATTCGCGATCGGGTCACCGCCGAAGGTCGCGCTGCTGCAGGACGCCGTACCGGACAAGGCGCTGTTGTACTTGAAGGCACCCCGCGCACCGTAGGCAAGCACCGAACCGCTCTCGATCGCGCAGCTCGCCCCTTCGGCACCGCATTGAGACCAGGCCGCGCTCGGCCCACCAGCAGGCGCCACATAACAAGCCTTCGCAACCCCGAAGAACGGATCCCCGAACATACCGTTCGTACAGGCGGTCGGGCCTTGGGCGGTGACGTAGTTGAAGCGGCCGTTGTTGCCATAGGCAATAGTTGCCGGACCACCCGGATCGCAGCTGCCGGCCTCCCCCGCACACTGCGTCCAACCCGCCGGGCCACCCAGCGGCGCGACGTAACAAGACTTCAGTACGCCGGACGCCGGATCACCACCGAAGGATGCCGCAGTGCACGCCGTACTGCCGGTGGCCGTCTTGTACGCGTACTTCCCAGCACCATAAGCAACCTGACGCGACCCCGAGAACGAGCAGGTCTGTCCCTCACCAGCGCATTGCGTGTACCCGGCAGGCAATTCGGCATATGCGGTCGCCGGGCTCCCACCGCCGCCGTTGTTCATCGTGCGCGACATCGCGATCAGACCCAGGTTCGCGGCTCGGACGCGGGCCCAGTCGAACTTCATCACCTGCCGGTCGTAGGTGTAGAAGCCGACCGGTTCGCCTTCGACATCACTGATCTCGGTGAAGACACCGGCGCTGGTTCCCTTGGTGCGGATCAGGCCCTGCATCTTGGTCATCATCCCGACGTACCGATCGGTCAACGCGGTGCCCGAGGTGAACATCTCGGCGTACCCGTACTGGCCGTTCGGGCTGTACTCATGCCCAGGTGTTCGCAATCCGAGCGAGCCGTACTCGCCAACCACCGCGATCCGCCGGGTCGATGCATGCCCGGTGTCCGGCCCCGCATAGATGTGCTGATCATCCACATCACCCGCGCCGGTGTCGTTGTTCGGCGTGATGTTGTAACCGGTCGACGCATTCACCAGCCGGGTTGGGTCGTAGTCCTTGATCATCCCCGAGATCCGGCGGACATCGCCCGGCGACGGCTCACCCCAGCCCTCGTTGTAGATCACGTACATCACCACCGACGGGAAGCTGCGGTGCTGGTCGACGATATTGCGCATCTCCTGCTCCTGCTGGACCAGCTGCTCGGGCGTCCGGGACGCGCCGATCCGCTGCGACGGCATGTCTTGCCAGACCAGCAGCCCGAGCCGGTCGGCGTGGTAGTACCAACGCCACGGCTCGACCTTGATGTGCTTGCGGACCATGTTGAAGCCGAGTTCCTTGTGCTTCTCCAGATCGAACGCGAGCGCCGCATCGGTCGGCGCCGTCAGTCCCCCGTCCGGCCAGTAGCCCTGATCGAGCGTCCCGGCCTGGAAGACGAACTGGCCGTTCAGCGTCGGCATCATCCGCCCGTCGATCAGCTTCATCCCGATCTCGCGCATGCCGAAGTAGTGCATCGTCGTGTCGACCGCTTGCCCGGAGGCGTTGCGCAGCGTCAAGCGCAGGTTGTAGAGATACGGGTCCTCAGGCGTCCACAGCCGCGGGTTCGGAACCGGTACGGCGAAGTCGGTGCCGGGGGCACCAATCGCCGTACCGACGACCGTCGTACCGCTCAGTGCCTCGGCGAGCACCGTGAAGCCGGTCGCGTTGCCGGCCGTGAACACGTGCGTCCGCAAGGTGTTGTTCGCCAGACTCGGGTAGAGATCCGCGCTGAAGATCGAGGTGACCGGCGTCGGTTCCAGCCAAACGGTCTGCCAGATACCCGACGTCGGGGTGTACAGCAGACCGCCCGGATTCGCCGACTGCTTCCCCAGCAGCGGCCGGTCCTCACCGGTATCGGTCGGGTCGAACACCCGTACGACGAGTTCGTTCGTGCCGCCGTTCAATTGCGGCGTGATGTCGTAGCCGAAGGCGTCGTACGCGCCGGTGTGCTGGCCGACCTGCTGCCCGTTCACCCAGACAGTCGTCCGCCAGTCGACGGCACCGAAGTTCAGGTTCACCCGGCGGCCGTTCCAGCCGGCCGGGATCGTGAAGGTCCGTCGGTAGGTCAGGTAGTGCCGGTTGTCGTTCGCCGGCCGCATCACGCCCGACAACGGCGCCTCGACAGCGAACGGAACATTGATCCGCTCCGGCAACGTCGCCCCGAACACGGGCGGCGTGTCAACGGTGGACTGCTGCAGCTGCCATTCGCCGTTCAGGTTCGTCCAGTCCGGCCGCGTCATCTGCGGCCGCGGATACTCCGGCAGCGGCGTCCCGTTCAGGGCCGATGCCGTCCAGGGCGTCGTCAACGGGGGCGTCTTCGGCGGAACCGCGTTCGCAGGCCCTGGCTGCACCGTCACCAGCCCGGCAAAGACCAGCAGCAACACCGTCAGCAGCCGGCCAACCCAGCTGGTACGCGCGACAGACATGACGGCTCCTCACGACGGAGTGGACTCAAGGCGGGCCTGAATCGATTCAGGTCGGACGCTAGGCGGCCGATCTGCACCGATCAAGGCCTCGGCGAGGCACTGACCGGATCCGGCCGCTCAGCTCAGCGTGGCGACGACATACTCCAGTACGGCGTCGCGCTGCGGAACGAGATAGAAGTGCCCACCGGGGAATCGGCGGACTGTGACCTCGCCGGCGCTGTGAGCCCGCCAGCGCTCGGCCTGCTCGGCGCCGATGTTCGCGTCAGAATCGCCGTACAGGATGGTCATCGGCGCCTTCGGCTCGGGACCGGGCGACCACTGGTAGGTCTCGATCAGCCGGTAGTCCGACCGGATGATCGGCAGGAAGTAGTCGCGCATGTCTTGGTCGGCCAGCAGTTCGGCCGGCATGCCGCCCAGGCGGATCAGCTCCTCGGCCAGGCCGTCGTCGTCGAGGAGGTGGACGACCGAGCTGGTCTTCTGCTCGCTCGGCGGGTAGCGGCCGGAGACGAACAGGTGCGCAGGCTCGATCCCCCACTCCGCCAGCCGCCGGGTCACCTCGTACGCCGCGATCGAGCCCATGCTGTGTCCGAAAACAGCGATCGGGCGGTCCGCCAGCGGGCGGATCTCGGCCGCCACAGCCGCGGCCAACTCGTCCATCGACTCGAGCAGGGGCTCGCCCGTCCGCTCCCAGCGGCCCGGGTACTGGACGGCGAGCACCTCGATGTCATCGGGGATCCGGGCGTGCCAGTCCTGGAAGAAGTTCGCGGCACCCCCGGCGTGGGGCAGGCAGATCAGCCGAAGCCGGGCTGCGGGGCGAGGTGCACGGCTACGGATCCAGGTCGTCGACACCCCCAGAACCTATCCGGGCCCGTCACGGCCCTCAAAACCTGCGGTTGACCCACAGGAAAGGAGCCCTCCTTGCCCTGAGTCATGAGATCATTACCAACCGTTCCGCTCATATGAGACGATCACCCACCGACACGTCTGGGGACCTGGAGACATGGGTGTGGAAGACAAGCTGAACGAGTGGGGCAGGATCGATCTCAACCTGCTGCTACCGCTCAATGCGCTGTTGCGCGAGTGCAACGTGACCAAGGCTGCGCAACTGCTGGCCGTCGGGCAACCGACGATGAGCGTCTCGCTGGCCAAGCTCCGCCGGCACTTCGACGATCCACTCCTCGTCCGCGAAGGGCGCGAACTGGTGCTCACGCCGTTCGCGGAGTCGCAGCTCGAGCCGGTTCAGGACGCCTTGAGGCCGCCCGCAAGGTGCTGACGGCGGCGCGGACATTCGATCCCGAGTCCGCCGACCGGACCTTCCTGGTGATCGCCAGCGATTACGTGACCAAGATCCTGCTGCACCCACTGATGGCCGAGCTCACCGAGACGGCTCCCCAGGTGGGACTCACGGTCGAGTCACTGCGCTCGGACGTGGTCGAGTCGCTGCGAACGCGGCGCTGTGACCTCGCGTTCTGGCCGTTGCCGCATGCAACGAAAGAGCTGCTCAACTTCCCGCACCAACTGGTCATCACCGACGAGTTCGTCGTGGTCGCGGACGGCAAGCGCCCGGCCGATCCAGAGCCGCTGTCCCCGGAAGATCTCGCCGCCCAGCCGGCCGTGCTGGTCTCCGGGCCGGTGGGCAACCGGCCGATGGTCGACCTCCGTCTCGGCGAGCAGGGCCTGCGGCAGAACGCCGCGATGACCGTGGAGTCCTTCGGGCTCGCGCTGCAGTCGGTGGTTGGCACCAACATGCTCACCGTCACCCAGCGCCGCCTCTTCGAGGAGATGGGCCCAGGACTGGGCCTGCGCGAGGTTCCGACCACGGCCCAGCTCCCGAAGCTCTCGCTGGGCATGTTCTGGCACCCCCGCCACGTCCAGTGGCCCGCCCACCAATGGCTCCGCGAACACGTTATCCGCATCGCCGACAAACTCTGACCGCCCGTTTGGTACGGCGGCGCATGGTTGCTCGCCGCTCCGGACAAGCCGGACACGTTGCCTGTGGCTGGTCGCCGCGGCGGCCGCGTTACATAAAGAGCTTGGCTGGGCCCGGTGCCTGGTTGAGGTACTGGCGAGGTCGGCGATCGCGTGACCGCCGATTGAGGTGCTCGCTATGGTTGCGGCCGGTAGCGAGGAAGCCTTGAACGTGACCCTCCGCTGTGGTGAAAAGCGCTGGCAACGAGGTGCGGGGCGCTGCCGCGCCCGGCTGACCCCGGCCGCCGAGCTGGTTGCCCATTTCTCGTCGCGGCGCTGTCCACTCGTCGGGGGTTCGTCGGCCGGGTGGTGGGCGTGAACAAGTAATTACCTGTCCAGGCCCACTGCTTCTTGTTCAAGCCCTCGGTTGTGGGCCCGGCTGGCCGCGCCGGCGCTCACTACGCGTGAGTTTTTCGGCGTATGGACCCGAAAAAGTCACGCGTAGCGCGAAACGGCAGGCGGATACGCCGGTGAAACTCCCCAGCGCCAGATTCGTGAGGTATCCGGGCGCATTGGGGAGCGAAACTGACCTGGAATGACGGGTAAAGCTCCCCGGCCCCACCCACCTGCCCGCCTGGAGAGCTGGGTGGAACGTTTTGTGCAAATGGCGACGTGGAGTTTCCACACTTGGCGCTGCTTTTGGACCTCAGCCATAGCGGGCACCTCAAGCAGCGCGAGCGCGGTCGCCGGCCTCGCCAGTACCTCAACCCGCGCCGGGCTCAGCCAAGCTCTTTCTGTAACGCGGCCGCCGCGGCGACCAGCCACAAGCAACGTGTCCGGCTTGTCCGGAGCGGCGAGCAACCACACACCCGCACCAGCCCCAATCCAAGAATTGAACACGTTCAAATCCAGTGCTACGGTCGAACCGTGAAAATCGTCATGCCCGGCGGGACCGGCCACATCGGATCGTTTCTGAGCAGGTACTTCGCAGGTCAGGGCCATGAGGTCGTGGTCATCGGCCGCTCGTCGCCGGTGCGCTGGGACGGCCGGACGCTCGGTCCGTGGGCGAAGGAGCTCGACGGCGCCGACGCGGTCATCAACCTGGCCGGCCGCAGTGTCAGTTGCCGCTACACCCCGAAGAATCTGCAGGAGATGATGGATTCGCGGGTCGACTCGGCGCGCGTCGTGGGCGAAGCGATCGCCGCCGCCGGTACGCCGCCACGCGTGTGGCTGCAGATGAGTACGGCGACGATCTATGCGCACACCTTCGGCCCGGCCAATGCCGAGTCGGGCACGATCGGCGGCACCGAAGCCGACGTACCGGCGTAGTGGAAGTACAGCATCGACATCGCCACCGCCTGGGAAGCCGAGCAGGAGCGAGCCAGCACTCCGGACACCCGGAAGGTGGCACTGCGGACGGCGATCGTGATGTCGCCGGATCGCGGCGGCGCGTTCGACATTCTGCAGCGGATGGCACGACTGGGGCTCGGTGGACCGATCGCGGGCGGGCGTCAGTACATGTCATGGATCCACGAGACCGATCTTGCCCGGGCGGTGAACCTCCTTCTGGACAACGAGTTTGATGGACCGGTTAACCTCGCCGCACCGAATCCGTTGCCGCAACGCGACTTCATCCGAACACTGCGTCAAGCCGTCGGTATGCCGATCGGACTGCCGGCCACGCGCTGGATGGCCACGCTCGGCGCCTTCATCCTCCGCTCGGACACCGAGCTCCTGCTGAAGAGCCGGCGCGTTGCGCCCGGCCGGCTCACCGACGCCGGTTTCACCTTCGAGTTCGCGGAGTGGACGGCTGCAGCCCAGGACCTCGTCCGGACAAAGTAGTTGCCCTCAGCAAGGACAGTTACGAAGGGTAGCCAGGACAGTACGAACGGGTCTACGATCGGGTCCGCCGCAGCTGTGATCACGGCATTCCAACAAGCGTTTTTATTGTGTACAAGGGGTTTCGCTCCGTAAAGAATTCCGAGACGATTGAGTCCGTTTCACCGGTTTCGGCCCGCTGGGCCGGGGTAAACCGGAGAGATCGTAAGGACTGCAAGACTCGGGGATTGGATCGGGAGGGAACCTGCACCCGATGGATGCGCACGCCCTGCAACACAGTTGGGACCAGGTCACCAAGCACGGAGAGCAGGTACCGCTCTACTTCTACTCGCACCTTTTCGTCACTCATCCCGAGGTGCGGCCGATGTTCCCGCTCTCGATGGCACATCAACGGGACAAGTTCGTCGGTGCGCTGGGGCGCATCGTCAGCCACGCCGACCAGCTCGACACCGACGCGGCCTTCCTGCAGCATCTCGGCCGCGATCACCGCAAGTACGCCGTACTGGCAGCGCATTACGACGCTGTTGGCGGCTCCTTGTGCGCGACACTGGCGCATTTCCTCGGGCCCGCGTGGGATGCGGACCTCGCCGCCGACTGGACAGCCGCGTACCAGGTGGTAGCGCGGATCATGGTCGAGGCCGCGGAGATGTCCTCGGAGTCCGCACCGGACTGGTGGGAGGCCGAAGTGGTCACGGCCGAGCGGCGGACGATGGACCTGACGTTGCTGACCATCCGGCCGCGGAGCCCGTTCGTGTTCCGGCCCGGGCAGTCGGTCTCGATGGAGATTCCGCAGCGTCCGCGGCAGTGGCGCTACTTCAGTCCGGCCAACGCACCACGCGCGGACAGCTCGATCGATCTGCATGTCCAGCAGATCGACGGCGGTCAGGTGAGCCCGGCCGTGGTCCGGTCACTCAAGCCCGGCGACATCGTGAAACTCGGTGCACCGGTCGGCGAGCGACTGACCCGGCGAGCGGGCGAACCGAAGGACCTGCTGCTGGTCGCCGGTGGCACCGGCCTCGCGCCCCTGCTCGCCGTACTGGAGCAGATCGATCAGGAGTGGCAACGCCTGGGCAATGGGCCGCTCGTCCACCTGATGCACGGGGTCCGGATGCCCTGGCATCTCTACGAACGCCCGCGGCTACGCGAGCTGGCCGCGACGCGCGGCTGGTTCGACTACACCGAAGTCGTGTCCGACGACGCGTCCTATCCCGGCATCCGCGGGAAGGTCGGGACGGTCGCGGGACGCCAGATGCTGTACGGCCGGACAGCCATGGTGTGCGGCGGCCCGCAGATGGTCGCGCACACCCTGGAGCAGCTGGCCGCCGCGGGAATGCAGCCCGAGCACATCAAGTACGAGCACTTCTACTACGCGGCCGCGGGCGAGCACGCCGCCGGTCCAGGTCAGGAGACACCCAGTGACGATCAAGCACCGCCACCATGGCCCGCAGTACCAAGGACCGCAGCAGATCCGGTCCGAAGCCTTCCGGCGCCGGATGCGGGGACTCGACGCGGACAAGGTCTACGGATACCTCGATCGGCTGGCTGACCAGGTCCAGGAGGCCGAGCTTGAGCTCAACGAAACCCGGGCGCGCAACGAGCGGCTGCTGGCCGAGTTGCAGCGCGGCCGGGGAGAGCTGCGGCAGATGCGGGAGGAGCTGGAGCACTACGAGCAGGCCGGCGACCGGGTGAACGAGCAGGTCGTCCAGATGTTCAGCCAGGCGCAGCTCGTCGTCGAGGAGATGGTCCAGGACGTCAGCCGGGACGCCCGCGAACGGATCGGCCATGCGCGCGAGCACGAGCGCCAGATCGTCGCGTCGGCCATGGACACCGCCGGGGAGCAGGTGCGGTCGTATGCCCAGACTGCGCAGGCTCAGATGCAGTCGATCGTGGATTCGTTCGCCACTGAGGTCGACCAGAAGCTCGGGAGTGCGCCGCCTCGGACCGAGCGATGAGCCTTGCCTGGCGCAAGGCACCCCGGACCGGCCGGTCGGCATCCGCCGGACCGGGCCGGGTGCGGGCGCGACGTAACCACCCCGGGCATCGCGCCGAGCCTGAGATCAGTCCGAGGCGCCCCGATCTCGAGCGGGTGCAGGCAGAAGCCGAGGAATTCCTGCAGCTCTTCCACGGCGAGAACGACCAGGCCGGACCGCCAGGCTCGCGGATCACGGTGGTGATGCGCGAGATCGAGCTGACCGGCACCTATTGGCATACGCCGGAGGAGCTGACCTTCGGCGCCCGCGTCGCGTGGCGCAACAACGCGCGCTGCATCGGCAGGCTCTACTGGCAAAGCCTGCAGGTGCGCGACCTGCGCCTGGTCTCCGACACAGGCACGGTCGCCGAGCACTGCTTCGACCACCTGCGCACCGCGCACAACGGCGGCAAGATCCGCCCGATGATCAGCGTGTTCGCACCGGAGACTCCAACCAGCCATGCCCCGCGGATCTGGAACGAGCAACTGATCCGGTACGCCGGTTATGACCAGCCCGACGGCCAGGTCATCGGGGATCCCCGCTACCGGGCTTTCACCAGCGAGCTCGTTCGGCGTGGCTGGCAACCGCCCGAGCATCCGGGACCTTTCGACGTACTCCCCCTTGTTGTGGAGACCGCCACCGAGGGGCCGCGCCTGTTCGAGCTCCCTGAGTCCGCGATCCACGAGGTCCTGCTCGAACATCCCGAGCTTCCGTGGTTTGCCGGCCTCGGTCTGCGGTGGCATGCGGTCCCGGTGATCAGCAACAGCCGACTCGTCATCGGCGGTGTCTCCTACCCGACCGCGCCTTTCAACGGCTGGTACATGGGCACCGAGATCGGCGCTCGCAACCTCGGCGACAACGACCGCTATGCGCTGATCCCGGAGATCGCGGCCCGGATGGGTCTCGATACCTCATCCGAGGCGACCCTCTGGCGGGACCGGGCTCTCGTCGAGCTCAACCGCGCCGTACTGCACTCGTACGAGTCGAGCGGCGTCAGCATCACCGACCATCACACCGAATCCCGCAGGTTCCTGATCCATCTCGAGCGGGAGGAACGTGCTGGTCGCAGTTGCCCGGCCGACTGGAGCTGGATCGTCCCGCCGGTCTCCGGCTCGCAAACGCCGGTCTTCCACCGCTACTACGACACCGAGGACCAGCTGCCCAACTTCCTCACCGACCCCGACTCCATCCAGCGAGCGCTCCACGGCAGCCCGCCGGCCTTCGGCTGAGCCCGTCAGATCTCGTCCCAGACATGAGGGCGGGCGCCGACGCCGAGAAGCTCGGTGAGTTGCCGCCTGCCCGCGATCTGCAGCTTGCGGTAGACACCGGACAGATGGAACTCGACTGTCCGGCGGACCAGAAACAGCTCCTTCGCGACCTGCTGATTCGAGGGCGGCTACCTGGTGTTCACGTTCCGCGAACCCGGCGCCACCCTGTCCGCCCGGCGCTGTTTCGCGAACGTCGGCGAGACGAACATCAACCAGCCGTACGTCCACGGTTCCAGCAGCGGCAACAATGCCGGCTGGTTCATTTACAATCCCGGCGACGGCTCCGAATACCGGCACAATTTCCCGAAGAACGAGGTCAAAGAGCAGAACTACGGAAAGATCTACGAAGTACACATCAATTAGGGTGTGCCGAGGGCGGCACCGCAATCTGCAGCGCTAGCGCGCATTCACCACGATGGTGCCGGCGGCGAGATCGCCCACGCGCTGCCGGGTGCGGCGTGGCCAGGATGGCTACTAGCGCGACGATGGCCCAGAACAGGCCGTCGACGACCCAGAGTGCGTAGCGGATCAGATAGTGCGTACGGCTCGGCGCAGACCCGTCGAGCCGGATCACCTTCAGCTTGGTGAGGCGCATGCCCAGTGTGGATCCGCCGTTGCAGCACCCGGCGCCGGACGGGCGCGGTCTCGTTGGCAGCCATTCCCCCATCATTGCAGCAGCGCGATCCGCTGCCGCAGGCGGCGGATGGTGTACCAGTGCGAGACGACCGCCCCAACCCACGCAACGCCCGCCAAGAGATACCAAGGATTGTCGCCGGTCGCGACCCGCGCAATCGACAGCACGAGGTTCAGGGCGAGGATGATGGTGATCCACCAGCGGAAACGGTGAGCTCTGCCGTACATGGTCCTCGCCAGCTCCAGCGCAGACCCACGAATCTCAGGGTCGGCAGGCACCGGCCCCCGCCACATCGCTCGGCGTACCTGCTTCCACTCCGCGACTGGTCGTTGCTCGAGGATACGGAGCTGCTCGCGCCGCTGCTTCCGGGTTGCCAGTGCAATGGTGGTGCCGGTCACAACGCCGCCGATCACGGCGCTCAGCGCGATGAAGGTGCCGCCCACATCGCTGATCAACCCGAGCACGGTCATCATCACGGCGAACGTACCGCCACAGATGACAGCGACCATCCAGCTCGGTGCTCGCAACAAGTACGTCTGCATCCTGCCCCCTATCGTCCGGAGCAGGATGCCAGCTCGATGGGCGACTGCCCAGCGGATCGACCTGCAGCAAGCTGCAAACTCAGCCGGGGATCATCCAGCTCAGGACGGTGGCTTGGAGCAGCGAGATCAGGCCGACGACGAAGGCGAGGATGACCGACCACCAGAAGGTCATTCGAAGCAGCTGGCCCTCTTTGCCGCTCTGGCCGATGGCGGTGGCGCCGATGGCGAGGTTCTGCGGGGAGATCATCTTGGCCATCACGCCGCCGGAGGTGTTGGTGGCGCCGGCGAGGATCGGGCTGAGGTCGAGCTGTTGCGCGGAGATGACCTGCATCGGGCCGAACAGGCTGTTGGCGGACGCGTCCGAGCCCGTCAGGAAGACGCCCAGCCAGCCGATGTACGCCGAGAAGATCGGGAACAGTACGCCGGTTGTGGCCAGTGCGAGGCCGAGGGTCTGGGTCGCGCCGGAGTAGTTCATGACGAACGCGATCGCGAGGATCATGAAGATCGTCAGCAGCGCCCAG
Source organism: Kribbella antibiotica (assembly GCF_004349055.1). Taxonomy (GTDB): domain Bacteria; phylum Actinomycetota; class Actinomycetes; order Propionibacteriales; family Kribbellaceae; genus Kribbella; species Kribbella antibiotica. The sequence continues at coordinate 55,494 of NZ_SMKX01000005.1, read as the reverse complement.
CGCATCTGGTGCAGCGTCTTGCGGTAGGTCGCGACCAGCAATCCAGGCCGGGCGCCCATCACCAGACCCGCGATGATGGCCGCGATCAGTGCCACCGTGCCGGGCGAGAACAGCCAGTCGATGGTGAGAGTAGCGGCGTACGGCGTGTCTTTCGGGGTGATCGGCGCGTGCTGGATCACCTGGTTGTGCAGGCCGGGCCAGGGGAACTTCCAGTCGGCCTTGTGGAGCAGGGCGCTGAGGTCCAGCCAGGCCGGAAGGCCCTTGATGATCGAGCCGATCCGGGACAGGAAGATCGCGACGATCAGGATGATGTACGGCGCCCAGGCGTAGACCGCACCCGTCCGAGCGGTCTTCGGCGCGGCCTCTTCAACCGGCGCGCTCTCGTTCTCGAAGCGCCAGATCGTCTTCGGCTGCCAGAACCGCGTGAGCACCCACAGCGATCCCATCGCCGCGAGGGCCGCAATGACGTCGACGAGGCTGGGGCTGATGAAGTTGGCGGTCACGTACTGCATGACGGCGAAGGAGAGACCGGTGGTCAGGACAGCCGGCCAGACCTCGATCATCCGCTTCCAGCCGGCCATCACGATCACCAGGAATGCCGGGACGACCCACGCGATCAGCGGCAGCTGACGGCCGACCATCGAGGAGTACAGGTCGGTTGCCTCCCCCTGTTCCATGCCGAGGATCGGCGCGGTCAACCGGCCGAGCACGATCAGCGGGTTGCCCAATCCACCAAAGGCCACCGGCGCGGTGTTGGCGAGCAACGCCAGCACGACCGCGCGAACCGGCGGGAAACCAAGCGCCGCCATCATCGCCGCAGTGATCGCGATCGGCGAACCGCCACCCGCGACGCCCTCCAGCAACGCACCGAAGCCGAACGCGATCAGCAGTGCTTGCAGCCGACGGTCCTCACTGAACCCGGCCAGCACCGCCTTGATCTGCTCGAACCGGCCGGTCGCCACGGTGACGTTGTGGAAATACACGGCATGGAAGGCGATCCAGGCCACCGACCAGACGCCGAAGACCACCCCCATCGCGGCCGAGTCGAACGCCAGCTTGGCCGGCATCCCGTAGACCACCAGCGCGACAATCAATGCCGTGAGCAACGACAGCGCCGCCGAGATCGGCGCCGAGAGCCGCACGATACCGAGCGCGATCAGCAGGACGAAGACCGGCAACGCGGCCAGTAGGGCCGACAACCACAGCGGTCCGGCCGGCTGATAATCCTGAACCCAGCCCATGGCGTCCTCCCCAGAAAGGTGCGTGCCTCACGCACAGCGAGGGGACGCTAACACCGATCGGCAAACGCTTACAAGCATGCTTTTCGGATGGAACTCCAGGCCTCGGAGGTCCATCGGTGATGGCACAACCGGCGGAAAAGTTCCATCCTCAACCGAGCAGTTCGGCCAGCCTCGAGCTCAGCGCCGCCTCATCACCGTCGACCTCGACCAGCTTGTCCCGGCTCGTTGCCCCGCGCACCAATGTGACGGCCGACCGCCGGACAGCGAAGGCCGCCGCGACCGCCGCCAGCACGGCCTTCGTCGCCTGCCCCTCGACCGCGCGAGCCGACACCGCGACAACGAGCGCAGGACCGCCAGGGCCGTCGTACCGGCCGTTGACCGCGGTCCGGGAGGCGCCGGGCTTGACCCTCAGCAAGATCCGCAAGCTCAATCGGCCTTGAGCCATTGGGTGAGGCCGCCGGTGGTGAAGTCGCGGAAGAGTGCGACGACCTCGGCCCGCGGAACCTCGGGGTTCGCGAGCCACCAGCGGCCGAGTTGCTCGCCGACCCCGCTGACGGCGTACGAGAAAGCAAGGATCCGTACGTCGTCCTCGGTCGGCAAGTGCCGGAGCATGCCCGCGATCCGGACAATGGTCTGCCGGCGCATCTCGGTGAGTTGCTCGGAGAGGTCCTTCGAGAGGGCGATGCTCGGATTGAAGAGCACCATCCAGCGCTGGGGATCCCTTTCCAGCAAGGAGAAGAAGACCTCACCGGCACGCTCCATCACCGGCCCGATCCCGGCGCCGGCCTCAAGCAGTACCTCGGGCTCGCGGATCTTCTCTTCGAGCTCGTCGCGGGCGCGGCGGACGCACGCCAGGTAGATGGCGTCCTTGGTCGAATAGTGCTGGTAGACCGCAGGCCGGGTGACGCCCGCGTGGCGCGCAATGTCTTCCATGGACGTGCCCTCGAAGCCGTGAACAGCGAACAGCCCTTCGGCCACGTCCAGCAATTGCGCGCCCCGCGTCTCCCGGGTCATCCGGGTCCTGCGTTCCGCCTGAGTGCCCATAGGGCATTCTCGCGCTAGCGCAGGCTCAAGGCCTGCATCAGGGCAGTGTCCGGGTGGCGTTGAAGGTCCAGATGATCCGAGCCAGATCCGGTCCGGTGTTGTCGACGAGCGCGCCGGTCCCCGGGCCGGGCCACTTGTGCTCGAGGCCTTGGACGGTGACGTACTCGATCAGCTTCGGGCCGCCGTCGCGCGGAACGTAGCTCTTGTGGGTGTACGTCTTCAGCCCAGGAGTCGTGACCGTGACATTGCTGTCCGCCACGGCGTCCATGTCGTTGTCGAGCGCACTGTTCAGCGCCAGATCGTCGATGGCTGCCCAATGCTTCACCAGCCGGTCGGCGAGGAACGGCCGCACGGTCGTGTCCTGGTCACCCTGTACGACGAGGGTCGGCACCGGCCGGGCCCGAGGACCCATCTCCGCCCACGCACGCTTGGCCGTGTCGACCGGAGTTACCGCGTCCAGATCGTTGGGGTCGACGTCGTTGAGCGAGTACTCGCCACCGGCGACCGAAGTCACCGTCGCGAAGACGTCCGGATAGGTGACCCCCAGGATGACGGCCAGGCCGGCTCCCGAGGAAGCACCGTTGACGTGCACCCGCTTGGGGTCTGCCTTCAGGTCGGCGACAACCTTCTTCGTCACCCCCGCGACCAGCCCCGGCTCCCCCTTGCCACGACGCTGGTGCGCCGGTTCGAAAGCGTTCCAGCAGCCCACCAGATTGCGGAGGACGTCCTGGGTCGGGTAGACGACGATGAAGCCCTTCTCGTCGGCCACCTGGTTGAAGTTCGTCAGGTCGCGCATGTTGTTCAGGCCGTAGCCGCTCATCGTGCACCCGTGCAGCGAAACCACCACTGGCAACGGTTTCCCAGCCGCCTGCTGCGGCGGGATGTGCACCTGGTACCACATCTGACCCTCAGGGCCGTTGTACCACTTGGTCTGATTCGTGCCTTCGGCCTGCGGCTCGGCAGCAGTCGCCGGCTCCAGCGGTAAGGCCAGTGCGAACGCGGCCACCAGACCGGCGATCAGTACTCGTCGATTCATCCAGAACCCCCCAGATTTCGTCGTTCGGCGTGTACTTACAGCGTAAGTATACAAGGTGTAACTAGTCAAGGGTGGGGGGAAATGGGCAAGTGCCGGTACCGGCCAGGGCAAGATGACAACGATGTATTGACAGTCGGTAGCAAGCTCCTCACAGTGGGTCGCAACCGCCCCCAGTGTGAGGACCGCTCATGCGCAAACCACCTGTTAGTGCTCGAACAGCGGCCGTTGTCACCGCCGCTGCCCTCCTGACCACGTTGTCCACCGGGCCGTCCCAGGCCTCCGAGTTCACCCCGTCCGGACCGCGAACCGTCGCCAAGCAAATGTCTGCTGCTGACCGGCAGATGCTGGCCCAGCGACCGTTCGTCGAGGCTGCCGACCAGCTCGTCGCCGAATCTTCAGGCCTGGCCGGGTACGCCGGCGTCACGCTGGCTGATGACGCCGCCGTGCTTTGGTGGAAAGGTACGCCGCCCACCCGGATCCAGCAGGCGGTCGCCTCCGCCGGCCGGACTGCGCCGGTACGGATCGCCAAAGCCCTTCACTCGAAGGCAGAGATCGACAAAGCCGCCCGGTCGATCGAGGCCTGGCAGAAGCTCAACCCCAGCAACGGAATCGACGCCGTGAAGGATCCGCAGGACGGAAGCGGCCTGGTGCTGGGCGTCAGCCCGTCGTACCGGAAGACCGCGTCCGCGCTCGGACAGACCCTGCAGCAGCGCACCGGCGTACCGGTTCGGGTTGTTGCCGAAGAGCCGCTCAAGCAGACCTCCCGCAACGACGACTGGTCGCCGTGGATCGGCGGTGCCGGTCTGTGGAACCAGTCCGCAGGAGCCATCTGTACAACGGGTTTCGGCGTCAAGGACGGCCAAGGCCGCCCGTACATCCTGACCGCGGGCCACTGTGGCTCACCCGGGCAGCAGTTCGCCGATCGGCAAGGCGAATACATCGGCAACATGGGCGCCAAGAACGGCGACCACGACATCGCCCTGATCCCCACCAACGCTGTCGACTTCCAGCTCTACGTCGGAAACAGCAATGACAGCCTCGTCGAGAACGTCCCCTACTGGGGTCACGTCTACGTCGGGCAGTTCCTGTGCCAAGGCGGCCAGACCAGCGCCGGTGTGGTCGGCGGACCCGTCTGCAACATCAAGGTCCTCTTTTTCTACAACGACCGCGAAGATCTCGTCGAAGGCGAGCAGATGAACGGCCAGGAGGCCGCCCGCGGCGGTGACTCCGGCGGCCCGATGTACTCCCGCGGCGACGCCGGCCTGATCGCCAACGGCACCACCACCCGGACGGCGGGTGCCCGGATCGGCTTCCAGGACTTCGCCACCGCCAACCGCGACTTCGGGGTAGGCATTCCTTAACCACGCATCTACTGGATGAGCACGGCCAGACCTGTGTGAGGTCTGGCCGTGCTGCGCGTTTGGGCTTAGATTCGGCTCAGGCAGGCACCGTGGGGGTGCTTGCCGGTACGCCGTTCCGAGGGGGGCTCGGGGCGCGGCGGCCTGGGGGGTCTTGCTGTGCCTTGCCCGCGATGACGGCGTCATCTGCCTTCACGGGAGGCCACCGCATGAGGTCACCACTGCTACGCACCAAGAGACGTACCGTGGCCGGCTTGTCCGCCGGTCTGTTGTTAGCGGCCACTTTGTCGCCGACGGGAGCGGTTGCTGCCGACCAACCACCTGTTGGGCGGGAATGGACCGCGACGCCACTGCAGGTCGCGAGCACGGTCAACGGCGCCAAGTCGCCCAGCGGCCAGCTCGCCAAGAGCGATCCCGCCTTGCTCAACAGCACCTCGGCCAAGCAGATCCGCGTGGTCGTCAAGCTCGACTACGACTCACTCGCCGCCTATCGCGGCGGTCTCAAAGGCCTGCCCGGCACCAGCCCGGCGGTCACCGGCAAACGCCTTGATCCCAAGGGCACCAACGCCACCAAGTACCTCAAGCACGTCGGTAACGTCGAGAACGGCTTCCTGAATGCGTTGCAGACAAGGGTTCCGAGCGCTCGCGCCGGGCAGAAACTACGCACCGTGTACGGCGGCATCGCGCTCAGCGTCCCCGCGAATCAAGCGCGTGATCTGCTCAAACTTCCCGGTGTCGCCGCGGTTCAGCAGGACAACCCGCAGAAACTACTGACTGATTCAAGCGGTGACTTCATCGGCGCACCGACCATCTACAACCAGCTCGGCGGATCGTCGTCCGCGGGCAAGGGCGTGATCGTCGGCATCCTCGACAGCGGCGCCTGGCCGGAACACCCGTCGTACGCCGATCCTGGCACGCTGCCCGCTCCCCCGGCGACCGCCGACGGGACGCCGCGCGTGTGCGACTTCGGCGACAACCCGCTGACTCCGGCCACGGATGTCTATACCTGCAACCGCAAGCTGATCGGCGGCCAGCCGTTCCTCGACACCTACAACGCGGTCATCGGTGGCGACGTGTACCCCGACTCTGCGCGGGACTCGAACGGTCACGGCACGCACACCTCGACGACCTCGGCCGGTGGTCCGGTCGCGCACGCGAACCCGCTCGGCATCGATCGAGGCCCGGCCCGCGGAATCGCACCGGCGGCAGCGGTCTCGGTCTACAAGGTTTGTGGTGCTGAGGGTTGCTTCCCGTCCGACTCGGCGGCAGCGGTCGCCCGCGCGATCCTCGATGGCGTGCGCGTGATCAACTTCTCGATCTCCGGTGGCAGCGATCCGTACAGCGACCCGGTCGAGCTCGCCTTCCTCGACGCGTACGCCGCGGGTGTCTTCGTGGCCGCCTCGGCCGGTAACTCGGGTCCGGGCGCGGACACCACCGATCACCGCAGCCCGTGGGTGACCACGGTCGCGGCCTCTACCCAGTCTCGGACCTTCCGGTCGACGATCACGCTGGCCGGCGGTGGCGCGACTGCCACGGTCTCCGGGATCTCGGTGACGGCGGGTATCAGTACGCCGACTCCCGTCGTACTGGCTGGGTCTACCGGTGGCTATAGCGATGCGGCCTGTAACACTCCGGCCCCTCCTGGGGTTTTCGCAGGCAAGATCGTGGCCTGCCAGTTCACACCGGGGCGAGTGATGAAGGGCTTCAACGTCAAGCAGGGTGGCGCTGTTGGCATGCTGATGTACAACACCACCTTCCCGTCCGACGTGTTCAGCGACAACCACTGGTTGCCTGCGGCACAGCTTGAGAAGGCCGATGCCGATGCGTTGCTCGCGTTCCTCGCCGCGCATCCGGGCAGCACTGCGAAGATGACCCAAGGCACGAAGACCACCTGGCAGGGCGATGTCATGACGTCGTTCTCGTCGCGCGGTCCCGGTGGCGACTTCCTCAAGCCTGACGTCACCGCGCCCGGTCTGCACATCCTCGCCGGTCAGACGCCGACTCCCGAGTCCCCGTCCGAAGGACCGCCCGGAAACCTGTACCAGGTGATCGCCGGTACGTCGATGTCGTCGCCCCACGTGGCCGGCGCAGCCGCACTGCTGTTCGCGCTGCACCCGTCGTGGACCCCGGGCCAGGTCAAGTCCGCACTGGAGACAACCGGCAAGACGACCGTCAAGAAGCCCGACCGGACCACGCAAGCCGATCCGTTCGACTACGGCGGCGGCCGCATCGACCTCACCAAGGCCGGCGACCCCGGTCTGACCCTGGACGAGACCGCAGCGAACTACGCAGCCTCGGCCACCGACGCGCTGAACCGGATCGACCTCAACCTGCCGTCGGTCAACGCACCGACCATGCCCGGCGTCATCACCGCCGAGCGAGTGGTCAAGAACGTCACCAACCAGACACTCGCCTTCACCGCCACCGGTACGACGGTCAGTGGCGCGAACGTCGCCGTACTGCCTCCGGTCTTCTCACTGAAGGCAGGTAAGACGCAGAAGCTCACCATCGTGATCACCGCACCCGACCTGCCCGATGGCCAGTACTTCGGCCAGGTCAACCTGAAGCAGGTCGGCGGCAACCGCGCCCTGCATCTGCCGGTCGCGTTCTTCCGGCAGGAGGGCGTCGTACCGATTGATCAGAGCTGTGTGCCGAGCACGATTGCCAAGAACACCGGTCAGTCGACCTGCACCGTGACTGTGCAGAACAACAGTCTTTCCGCGACGGAGGTAACGGCGCTCAGCACGCTGAGTTCGCAGCTGCGGCTCAACAGCGTGACGGGTGCAACCAAGGTCGGCACTCAGATCGCGACGAAGACAGCGACGCTGGCCGCGCGGCAGCCCGATGCCCCGGGAATCGCTCCGGGGACGGTGGCCGGCTATCTGCCGCTAGACGCGTTCGGCATTGCACCAACGCCGATCGGTGACGAGCAAGCGCTGAACTTCAACGTGCCGCCGTACGTGTTCGCCGGGCAGACCTACAACCGGATCGGCGTGGTCTCCAACGGATACACGGTTGCCGGTGGAACGACGTCGGGTGATGACGTGCAGTTCGCGCCACAGTCGCTGCCGAATGCGGCCAAGCCGAACAACGTGCTGGCGCCGTACTGGACCGACCTCGACGGCACCGGAACCGCGGGTGTCTTTGCCGGGACGCTGACTGACGGGGTGAGCACGTGGCTCGTCCTGGAGTGGCGAGTGAACCTGTTCGGGACCAACAACCTCAAGGTGTTCCAGCAGTGGATCGGCGTGAACGGTGCCGAGGACATCGCCTACTCCTACGATCCGGGCAATCTGCCGGGCGACCCAGGGCCGTCGTACGGGCTGACTGTGGGTGCGGAGAACGCCGACGGGACTGCTGGTAGCCAGATCACCGGTGCGCCGGTCGAGGACTACCGGATCACGAGTACGCCGGGTGCTCCGGGTGGCTCGATGACCTACACGATGAACGTCAAGGGAGTGCAGAAGGGCACCGGCTCGGTGACGACCGGGACCTCCACGCCACTCGTCAAGGGCCTCACGATCGAGGTCGACAAGATCACCGTCAACTAACTGTGGTTCCGGGCCGGGGTTTCTGTCCCCGGCCCGGACTACTGTTCTGGGCATGACAGAACTCGCTGCTCCGATCGTGGCCGTCGCCGTCTATCCCGACCGGGCGCGCGTGACCCGGCGTGGCCGTCTTGTCGTCCCTGCCGGCGACCAGACCGTGTACGTCGACGCGCTACCGCTGGGGTTGCAGGAGGACTCGGTCCGAGTGTCCGGTCGCGGCGCGGCCACCGTGCTCGGGGTGGACGTCTTGATGCGGCATCACGCGCAGGCGCCCGACGAGGCCGTGGCTACGCTGGAGCGGCAACGCCGTGAGGCTTCGGACGAGGTGGCGGGGCTCGTGGACGCCGATGACGTGCAGGCGGAGCTCGACGCATTCCTTACCCAGTTGGGGAAACGCGCCGGCAGCAGCTTCGCGCGCACGCTGGCCGCGGGGTCGTCGACCACGGATCTGGGTGAGTTCACGGAATCGCTGGCGACGCGATTGACCGCCGTACGGGGTAAGCGGCGTGAGCTTGCGCGTCAGCAGCAGGAGGCTTCGGAGCGGCTTGCTGCAGTCGAGCGGCGGCTCGCCGAGGTCGCGCAGCAGCGGGTGCCGGACCGTCGGTCGGTGGGCGTTGCCTTGGAGCTCGAGGCTGAGGCAGAGGTGGAGATCGAGCTCTCGTACGTCGTCCTCGGCGCAGGCTGGACCAGCTCGTACGACGTCCGCGTGGCCGGCGACCGGTTGACGCTGAACTGGTTCGGCCTGATCACGCAGCACACCGGCGAGGACTGGCCCGAGTGCGAGCTCACCCTGTCGACCGCGCGGCCCGCGGTGAATGCGAAGGTGCCTGAGCTCGACCCGTGGTACCTCGACCGCTATCACCCACCGGTCCCGGCCGCACCCGGTGGTCCCGCCAGCTTCGCCATGGCCCGAGGCCGGACGGAAGCCGGCTTCGGCGAGATGTTGCAAGCGGCCGGCGCACCCGCTCCCGACTTCAGGCAGGTCGCAGCAACCGTCGAGCAAGGCCTCACCGCCGCGACCTACATCCCGCCCCGCCCAGTCGCCGTACCGGCCGACGGTGCCGCCCACCGCGCCACCATCGCCTCCGTCGAACTCGACACGTCGCTGGACTACATCACCGCCCCCGTCCGCTCCACCGACGTCCACCTCCGAGCCACCGTGGTGAACTCCGGCACCCACACTTTCCCCGCCGGCAAAGCCTCCGTCTTCCACGAATCCGACTTCGTAGGCTCCAGCGCACTCCCCCTCTGGGCCCCCGGCGAAGAGGTCGAACTGGCCCTCGGCCTCGACGACCGAATCCGCGTCGACCGCAAACTGACCCGCCGTACCGCCACCAAGGCAACCCTCGGCTCAACCCGCCGCCGCGAGGTCGAATACGCGACGCAGATCGAGAACCACACTCCCCGAGCCGCCCACATCACCGTCCTGGACCAACTCCCAGTCCCCCGAGACCACGAGATCGCCGTCAAACCCACCACGGCGACCCCCGACCCGACGGAAACCACCGACCTTGGCATCATCACCTGGCAGCTAGACCTAGAGCCCGGCGAATCCACCACCATCCACCTAGGCTTCCGCGTCGAATCCGCCAAAACCGTAGACCTCACCGGCTGGCGCGAGTGACCCACTCCACGCAGGCAGACGATTCGACGCGGCGGTGACCGTGGAAGACGAAGAGCTTGAGCTCCTGATCGTCGAGTCGCTGGCTCGATGCTTCGGGGAGGAATCCGACCGGGCCCGGGTGAAGCGCGCCGTCGGACTGCTCCGGCAGTCGTAAACCCCCGAACTCGGTGGAAAGAAGTCTGCAGCCGGCGAACATTAAGTTCCACAGACCTACGACTGTCCCGGAGGTGATCGGCTGGCCAGGGCCGCGCTCAGGTGGCGCCGTGGCTGGATGGGGAACCCCGTAGTACTCACTCGGCCTGGTGGCGTCGACGGCTAGTCTGCCGCACGTGTGGCCACGTCAGGAATTGGCCCGGCGAGGCCAAGCAGGCCTCCTCGTATTGGGGCTGTGCGGTCGATCCCTACTTCCGTCAACCACTGTGGCTGCGGGCGGATTGCTGCGGGGCCAGACTCTGTGGGCGTTCAACGAACGCCACCTGGACATCTTGGAGAGTTCCGTCGGTGCCCGGCTCCGCGAACGCGGCGAATACGTCGGGATGACCATGTTGGCTCGGCTGCCGGCGTGGCTGAAGGCGGCCAAGCACCGCACTGAGATCCTGCGGACCATCGGCCGGCTGCGAGCATCCCTCCCACAGTGACGCTGAGGGAGGGTCCTGAAACAGGCAGAGCTAGTGACTGTCCAGGTCACGGACTACGACTGGAGTACCAGGTGGCTCGAGTGGAGTCTCTTCCCTTGTATATAAGGGAAGAGACTCCACTCGATAATTTGGCCACGCTCGATAATTGGACTAGAATCGAACACATGTTCGAGACTGATCTGACACTGCTCCCTACAGTCGACTTACTGGAGTCGTCTGCGGAGCAGCGTGCGTTGGTGAACCGGGCTGAGGCTCGCGTGCTCGAGCATGCGCAGGTTTATGCGGATCGGTTTCATCCTGATGCGTGTACTCCGCGGCCGGGTCAGCGTTCCTTCGAGGGTCGGGAACGTGCGGTGGTGCTGGGTGGTGAGGGTTGTCCACCGATCGCTGATTTCGCGATCGGCGAGTACGCGGTGGTGCACGGTGTTTCGCACCGGGTCGGGGCCCAGATGATCGGTGATGCGTTGGCGTTGCGGCATCGGTTCCCGTTGACCTGGGCCAAGGTCTTGGCTGGTGAGGCGACTCCTTGGAAGGCGTGCCGCCTCGTGCGCGACTGCATCGACCTGTCCGAGCAGGCCGCCGAGTATGTCGATGGCCGGGTTGCAGACTTGATCGACACGATCACTCCGTACCGCTTGGGCAAGATCGTGAAGGCAGCCAAGATGCACGCCGATCCTGAAGGTGCTCGGGCGGAGGCAGCGGCGAAGGTTCGCGAGCGTGGGGTGTTTGTCGGCCGGTCCGATGAGCACGGCACCAAGACCATCTACATCCGTACCTCGTGTGGCGCGGCGGCCCGGTTCGATGCCGCCATCGACGCACTCGGCGACGCCCAGCAGATCATCGGTGACACGCGCCCGATCCAGCTCCGCCGCGCCGATGCGGTCGGCGTCATCGCCGATCCGGTCTTCGCCCAAGAACTCCTCGCTCAAGCCGACAACCATCCGAATTCCTCCACTGTGGATGCCGGTCCGGGCAGCCCGGTCCCCTCGGCTCGGGAGACCGCAGCGTCGGACGCGCCCCAGCACGACGAGGCAACTCCGGACCGGGCCGGTTCGGTGAGCGATGACGAGCCTGGCCCCGACGACGAAGCAGACCGGGACGCGCCACACCCGAGCAGCAGCGATCTGCCCGATCCGCTCGACCGCCCCGACCGCAGACCTGATTGGTCGGCGGAGCCGTTCGATCCTGCCACTTGCCGCCTTCCTGACGACGCTGAGCCTATGGATCCCACTGCACACCTCGCGCTCACCAGACAGCTGATGCAGATCAAACAGGACGCCTACGCCCGGTTCACATCGCACGCGACCTCGGATGCCCCTGCACGCCCTGGTGTTGCGGTGCGGCCAGGCAAGACCGTGATCTATGTCCACCTCACCGATCAGACGCTCGCGACTGCCGCGGCCGCTGTTGCCGCAGGTCGTGCTGGTGATGGTGTTGTGCGGGTGGAGGGGGTCGGGCCGTTACTGACCTCGCAGCTGAGCGAGTTGATCGGGTACGGCCCCTACATCGTCAAGCCCGTCATAGATCTCAATGACGCCGTCTCGGTCAACTGCTACGAAGCCACCGACCGCATCCGGGAACGCGTCAAGCTCACCCACCCAGTCGAACTGTTCCCCTTCGGCACCCGCGAAACCAGCGGGAGCATCGACCTGGACCATCTCGAGCCGTACGACCCACTTGGGCCACCAGGCCAAACCAGTACCACCAACCTCATCCCACTCAGCCGCTACAGCCATCGGCTGAAGACCCATGCGCGCGGCTGGAACGCGCACTGGATCAACCCGACCACCCTGGAATGGAGCACACCCCACGGATTCGTCTTCCACGTCGACGCCACCGGGACCCGCCGAATCACCAAGCCCGCCGGCCAGTTACCCGTGGCCGACCGGCACGGTGTTAGTGCCAGACCAGGTTCCGCCCCGTGATCGGGACAACCTCGCCGAGGTTGTCCCCCGCCGAAACCCTCAGCTGGCACAATCCACCGTTCCTGCACACGCACCAGCGACGGAGACGGGGACGGGGATGAACCTGGAGGAGTTCGATCCGACGAAGTTCGATCTTGGCGAGTTCATGGCTGATGTCGGCCGGGCCGGGGTGCGGATGATGCTGAAGATCGATCACGAGCGGCTGGCCGAAGGTGGGCAGGGGTGGACAGTGTTGCTGTCTGGGCCGCTGGTGGGCGGGTCGGGGACGGTGCGCTGGGATCTGCGGCGGCTGGAGCAGTGCATCGACGTTGTCGTCGACCGGTTGAAGACAATGCCTGGGGACTGGGAATGGCTGGAGTTGTACGAATGAACGCGGCGGAGGTCGAGGAGCTGTTCGAGCGGCTCGGCGCGGCGGGTGTGACGCTCGTCGTCATGATCGAGCCGGCGCGCATCACGGAGGGCGCGGGGCCGTGGACAGCATCGGCGTCCGGTCCCGGCGCCCCCACGAGCGGTGTTCGGGTGCAGGGGCATCCGACGTTCGAGACTTGCCTTGGGGCAGCGTTGGCCGGCCTACGGGACGGGCCGGGTGATTGGGAGTGGCTCGACCGTTTCGAGCAGGTGCTGCGGTGAGGGCCGATGGGGCGGCCGACAGGCAGTCGCTGCCGTTCCGTCTCGACCACCCGTTCCAGCTGTGGTCCTACAGCAGGTCGCATTCGACGCTGGTGCTTCGAGGACGACCGGGTGCAGGATACGACCACTTCGTGGATGTCGTCTTTTCCGGTGTGCTGGGGATGAAGGTTGCCTCCGGATACAACGGGCTCACGGTCGCGGTCTCAGCGAACCGAGCCGAGATCGACGAGTTTCTGCACATCCCCGATCGACACCAGGGCCACCTCCTGCAACTGGAGCTTTCTGATGAGGTTCACCGGGGCTTCGTGGTCTGTGGGCGCGTCGTGATTCGGCGAGGTGCGGGCTGGCCAAGCCCGTCGCACTGATGGAACGCTCGAGCGTGGCTGGACGGGGCAGGGCGTCAGCTCACCTTCGCTGCGGTGTGGAGGGCTAGGCCGTCTTGGGATGCGATGTTGGCTTGGAACCAGCCGTTGGCGTCGACTGTGTACGTCGGGCCGGTGCAGGTGCCTGGGGTGTAGTCGCCGTGGAAGATGTCGCAGTACACGCCAGCCGGCAAATTGGTGTGGAAGGAGCGGCCGGTGAGGGCTGACGCCTCGTCGTTGAGGATTAGGTAGGCCTTGTTACCTCGGGCGAAGGCTATGGCGTCGTTGCCGTTGTCCCACCATTCGGTGACGGCGGTGCCGCGGGCTGCGTTGCGGAAGGCAACCATGTTGGCGATGACGCGCCATTCGTGTTCGCAGCGCCAGCGGTTGGTGAAGCAGGTGGTGTCGGTGGTGCGGCCGTCACTTGCAGCCGGTGGGCCTTGGTCGTTGTTGGAATATTCGTAGCTGGACATGACGGCGGGCGTGCCGTAGGTCCAGGCGAGCATGAAGGCGTTGGCTAGGGCGTAGCGGGCGTTGTCGCGGAAGGTGAGGACGCCCGTGCCACGTTGGGTGTCGTGGTTGTCGGTGAAGACGACAGCCTTGTTGGAGGGCAGTGGTGAGGCGAAGGTCCGCAAGAACGACAGCTTCTCGGTGTTGAAGATCTTCGCGAGGTCCTTGCCGTAGCGGAATTCGTGCACGTCGCCGTTGCCGACGTACTCGTCGGGGGTGACCGGCTCACCATCGCCGTGGATGACTTCTTGCACCAGGTACGCCGGTCGCGACAGCCGCGCCTTGATCGCGGCGATGTCGGCGGCGGGCATGTGCTTCGAAGCGTCCAGCCGGAACCCGTCGACCCCGATCGACAACAGATCGTTCAGGTACGCCGCAATCCGCCCGCGAACGTAGTCCGTGTCGGTCGCGAGATCGGCGAGGTCGACGAGCTCGCAGTTCTGCACCTCGTAGCGGTCGCCGTAGTTGACGATGTCGTCGTTGCCGTTGCGGCCGCAGTGGTGGAAGTCCTGCGTCTGGTACAGCCCCGGGTAGTTGTAGTGCGTGTACGACGATCCTGCGCTCCCCGCACCGCCTGACGAGCCACCCGTCATGTGGTTGATGACAGCGTCGACGTACACCTTCACTCCGGCGGCGTGGCAGCTGTTCACCATCGCCACGAACTCAGCGCGGGTCCCCCGCCGGGTGTTGTCGATCTTGTAGCTGACCGGCTGATAGTCCTGCCACCACGGGTACCCCTGCCCCGGCAGCACGACATGCTCCTGTGGCGGCGACACCTGCACCGCGCCGTACCCGCGAGGTCCCAGGAACGCGCCGCACTCGCGCCCGACCGACTTCCAGTTCCACTCGAACAGCTGGACGATCACGTCCCGCGGCCCGTCCGGCACCGCCGCCGCAGTACCCGCCGACAGACCGGCCGAGACGAGCGCTGACCCAACCAGTACGACGAGAAGTTTCCGCATCCATCCAGTCTCGCAGCGAAAACTTTCCGGTGTCGTGAACCGAACGTGTCGGCCCACCATCTAAGCCCTCCAGTACGACACACTGAGCACGAATTTTCCCCGGAGGGAATCATGAATCGGAGTATCAAGCTGGCCGGCCTGGTCGCGAGCGTTTCGGTCGCTGCTGTGGTCGCGGGTGCGCTGGTGGCTGCACAGCAGACGCCGACGCTCGCTGCAGCGTCGGGTGGCAACGCCAACCCGATCAGCAGCACCACGACGAAGCCGTCCACGACGCCGAGCAAGCCCTCAGGCACGCCTTCGAGCACACCGGGCAGCACAGTCAAGCTCACTCTGGACCTGACCAAGCTCAAGCAGGGCGCGGCGCCCAAGGCGTCGTACATGGACGGCCGCACCGTCCACTTCGGCGCGACCAAGTTCACGCTGCCGGCGACGGACGGCCCGGTCTGGGACATCGCCCGGGCAGGCACCAAGGACGCGCTCGTGCTGAGCAGCCCCGGCGACACCGGCAAGGGCTCACTCACCACGTGGACCGCGGGCAAGCGCGGCGAGACCGTCAAGGACGTCTCCACGGTCCGCTCCTCGGCCGACCGCTCCACCAGCGCGTACGCCATCCAGCCCACGAGTGCGGACGGCACCGAGCTCGCGAAGTACACGCTGGTCTGGCGCGAGAACGGCAGTGGCGAGAAGTACGAGCTGAAGCTCACCGGCGAGCACGGCCCGATCGTCCACGCGGTCCAGGGCAGCGAGATCTACTTCAGCGCACTGAACAAGAGCGGCAAGCAGAACCTCTACAAGTGGATCGCTGGCGACGACGCCCCCAAGGCCGTCAACAGCGCGCCTTCGCCGTCCGCGGTGTCCTCGAACCTTCAGCTCGCCGCGTCGATCGTCTCCACCTCGAACGACGGCAGCTGCACAGCGCTGGTTGATCTCGCGAACGGCCAGAAGCGCTGGGGTACGTGCGACTACGGGGTCGACGAGATCCTCGGCGGAAGCACCTTCGCGCTCGGTGGACCGGCGTACCGGGATGGGTACAGCGACGGCCTGTTCGCTGCGCTCGACCTGAAGAACGGCAGGCCGATTCGGGAGTGGGGCGGCGGTTCCAAGGTTGCGATCATCTCCACGACGATGGAGGACGCCACCCACATCCTCGTCCTCGCCGAGCAAGGCGGTAAGACCGCGATCGCGCGCTGCACGCCGAAGGACGGCACCTGCGAGCTGGCCACGCCGGTGAAGGCGGGCGCCGAAGACAGCCGCCCGTATTACCTCGGCGCGTAGTTCACCGAGTCGAGGACCTGCTCAGCCTGAGCAGCGTCCTCGGCTCGCACCTGGATCCGGACCAGCGCCCCGTCGAACTGCTTCACCCGCTCGTACGTCGTCATCCCCGTCGGACAGCCTTCGTACGTCGCAGTGGCAGTCGGCCCGCTGTCGCTCCGAGCAGACGCCGTACAGCCCTCGGGGCCCGGAAGCGAGCTGGCCGCAGGCAGCGTCCCCGACGGCAGCACCCCAACGAACACCCCCGGAACCTTCGCCCCAGCACTGCTCCAGGCGGCGTTGTCAGCGCTCACCAGCAGACCAGGCAGCTGACCGGTCGCTCCCGCAGGCTGCCAGCCGCTGCCGGTCCGGCTATCCGTCCAGTCCCGCGGAAGCTCAACCGACAGGACCTTCTGTTGATCCACCACCCGCACCCACTGCCGCCCAACGCCGTACTGCCAGCCCAGATAGCCCCCAGCCCCACCGAGCACCGCAGCAGCGACCGTGGCCGCCACCCACGGGTTCAGCGAGAAGCGGCGCCGAGGTTCAGCAGTGTCCGCAGCCGATCGCAACGCCTCGGCAAACGCCCGTACGTCGGGCCAGCGCTGATCCCGGTCCTTGCGCAGCCCACGCCGGATGACGTCGTTCACCGCCGCAGGCACTGTCTCCAACGGCGGCGGCGGTCCATCAACCGCGAGCACCGCGGCCAGGGTCGTCGCCCCGTACGGCGGCTGTCCGGCCAGGGCGGCGTACGTGACCGCGGCCAGCGCATACAGATCGGCCCGCGGATCGAGCACGTCACCACGCACCTGCTCGGGCGCGACATAGGCCGGCGTACCGCCTGGCATCGTCACCCGCGACACCGCCTCCAGCGACTTCCCCAGCCCCAGATCACCCAGCATCGCCCGCTCACCGGTCGGCGTACTGCGGAAGAGAACGTTCTCCGGCTTCACGTCCCGATGCAGTACGCCGCGGTCGTGCAGCTCCTGGAGTCCCGCGCTCACGTCCTCGATCACGGCCACGGTGTCGGCCAGCGGCAGTGGGCCAGCCTTGATGCGCTCGGCCAGCGTCCCGCGATCGGCGTAGGTGAGCACCAGGAACGGCCGGTCGTCGTCGGTCGTGCCGATGTCGTGGACTCCGACGACGTACGGCGAATCGACCTTCCGCAGGAACCGGCCCTCCTCGACAAAGCGACGCCGTACGTCGAGATTGTCGACCCAGTGCTCGGCCAGCACCTTGACCGCCACCTCGGCGTCGAGTGACTCGTCCCGAACCAGCCAGACAGCAGCGAATCCACCACTGCCCAGCCGCCGGATCACGGCGTAACGGCCAAAATGAGAGGGCTGAACCATGCCGGCCATTATCGTCAACGACATGCCGAACGACGCGGACGCGCTCGACGACCTGGCTCGGCGCGCTGCCCAGGAACCCGCACTGCTGGATGAGCTGATCCGTCAGGTACAGCCGCAGGTGATCCGGATCTGCCAGCGGGTCCTTCCGCACCGGGCCGACGCGGAGGATGCCTGTCAGGACGCGCTGCTGGCTATTGCGACCAAGATCGGGACCTTCTCCGGCCGCAGCCGCTTCAGCACCTGGGTGCACGTCGTCGCCTCGAATGCGGCCCGCGAGACCTATCGCCGGCTCAAACGCCGCGCCGCCGAGAACCCGGCCGCCTGGCACGACGACGACCGCCCGGCGCACTACGACCGCCCTGACCCCCGGACGACGAGCGTGGTCGCCGGAACCCGGCTGGATCTGCTCGACGCGCTCGAACACCTCGAGACCGACCTGCCCGAAACTGTCACTTCGGTCGTCCTGCGTGACATCTACGAGCTCAGTTATGACGAGATCGCTGTCCAGGTCGGGGTCCCGGTGGGCACAGTTAAGTCACGAATCAGCCGGGCCAGGGTGTCTCTCAAGGCTCAACTGCTGCCGAAGCAGGACTGAACTCACACCGTTCGGTTTCGCCGATCGGCCCCGGCCCCGTAGGGTTTCAAGTGTGTCTATCTTCGATGTCGCCACATCAGACCAAGAACTGCCGGAAGTTGAAGCGCGTGAATGGCGTGAGGTGTCCGATATCGGAGTAGCCGCCGCGCGGGTCGAGTGGGCCGGAGCAGCACGTGAGTTGCTCCTGGTCGCCGCGAAGAAGTATCAATCCGTCGTTCAGCTCAAGGACCTCGCCGTCGGCGTGCAGGAGCTGACCGGTATCCGGACCAAGCAGCTGCCGAAGCTCTGGATCGGCGGCACGCTCGCCGAGGTCTACGCGGAGAACCTGCGCCGCGGTGAGCCGATGCTGCCCGCGCTGGCCGTCAACCCCGACGAAAGTGTCTTCGAGGGCTATGCCGCCATCGTCGGCGCCGCCACCGGCGAGACCCCGGCCGACCCGGACGCGCACGCTTCGCACCAGCGTCTCGCCGCCTACCGCCACTTCGAGGCCGGCAACCTGCCCTCCGACGGTGGCAGCGCGATGATCCCGGCCAAGCTCGGTGCCGCTCGTGCCCGCGCCCGCAAGGCCGCGATCGCCGAGCGCCCGATCAAGGCCTGCCCCAAGTGCAACCTGCAGACGCCCGCCAGCGGCATCTGCGACACCTGCGACTGACCTGCTGACTACCACCGACGCCGTCTCGTGAGAACGAGGCCGGCGTCGGTTTGCGCCGGCACCAGCAGCGCGCCGTTCGCGTCGCGCCGTACGAGGCTGGTCCGCGTTGCCGCGAGTACGAAGGCCTCGATGGGCGACATCCTGCGGGGCCGGCCGTCCGCGGTCCGACCGAAGCGCTCCAGCAGGCGCTGTCCGTCGACGACGGCGTCGGGCAGAGAAGTGAGCTGTGGTTCGGTCATGGCACCGAGTCAACCGGCGGACCCGCCCTCGCCGATATGGGGATGCCTACCCATTCAGTGGGTACGGCGAGGCTTCGCGCTGAATGGGTAGGGTGCGCGGCTAGATGGGTAGCGATGGGCGTGTTCCGGCCCGGTCCGCTTTGCCATAGTTGCGCAGGTGATCACCTCGTACGACGGAATGCCGGAGTGGCAGGCGGCGTTCCGGCGCTGTTTCGAGCCGATGCTCGAGCGCACCCGCAAGCGTTTGACCGGAGCCGGCGCCGCGGCCTCCGGCCATCAGCTGGATCAGGTGGCGCGCCGGCTGGTCCATGCGTCGGCACGGGCCATCGTTCTTGAGCTGAACCGCGCGCGCGAGCACGGTGTCCTGCGGGGTGACAGTCCGGCTGATCGCTTCGATCACTTCCTGCGGAGCCTCGCGGAGGACGGGGGCATGGAGGAGATCTTCGAGCGCTACCCCCTGCTCCACGAGCGCTGCGAGCGGATCTGCGATCGCGCCGTCCAGAACTGGGACGAGCTGACCACGCGATGGGCGGCTGACCGGTCGGCCGTCGTACGGGCGCTGTTCGACGGAGTGGACCCTGGTGCGCTGACCGCCGCCGAACAGGCCGGAGATGGGCACTGTGGTGGGCGGGCGGTGCAGTTGCTCACCTTCGCGTCCGGCCGCCGGCTGGTCTACAAGCCGCGGTCGCTCGCGGTCCATGCGCATTTCAACGAGCTCTTGGACTGGCTGGCGCTCCGCAGCGGAATCGCCGTCCGGACAGCCCGATTGGTGAGCCGGTCCAGCTACGGCTGGGCGGAGTTCATCGAGCCGGAGGGCTGTCCGGACGTGGCCGGGGTAACCCGGTACTACTACCGCCAAGGTGTGATCCTGGCGCTGCTCCATCTGCTCGACGGCGTGGACATGCACTTCGAGAACCTGATCGCGGCCGGCGAGCATCCGGTGCTTGTCGACCTGGAGACCTTGTTCCACTCGGCGCTGCCGATGTCGACCACGGATCCTGCGGATCGGGTCCTGGCCGAATCGGTGCACCGGACGGCGCTGCTGCCGTTCTCGGTCACCGGTGACATCGGCATGCGCGACCTGTCGGGTCTCGGCGGTGACGCCGGTGAGATGCCCTTCTCACAACTCGGTTGGGCCGGCGAGGGCACCGATCTGATGCGTTCGGTGCGCGTCGAACGGACCGCTCCGGTGACACCGAACCGGCCGCGGGTGGGCGACGTACCGGCTGAGCCACGCGATCACGCGTCCGCGATGGTGGCCGGGTTCACCTTCGCGTACGACGTCATTGCGCGGTATCGCGACGAACTGCTCGGGGCGGACGGACTGCTGGCCCGGTTCGCGACCGACGAGATTCGCTGGGTGGCGCGGCCGACCGCTGAGTACGGCTGGCTGCAGGAGTCGAGTGGGCACCCACGAGCTCTGCGCAGTGAAGCTGTCCGCGACAAGTTGTTCCGGCAACTCCAGGACAGTTCACCGACCGAACTGCTGCAGTCCTTGATCGTGCACGAGCTCGCCGACCTCGAGCAGGACGACATCCCGTACTTCCGGTCCACTCCCGCCAGCACCGACCTGTGGGCCGCCGACGGCACCCGAGTGCCCGAAGCCTGGCCGGAATCGACTGCCGCCACGGTTGAGCGCCGGTTGCGCGAGCTGAACGACACCGACCGGGACCGCCAGAACTGGGTGATCCGCGCAACGCTGGCCACCCGGCAGGCGGAGGTCGAGCACCGCTCCCCTGTGCTGTCGCGGCAGCACGAATCGGCCGGCAGTGCACATCCCGAGCGGCTGCTGGCGGCAGCGACCGAAGTCGCCGATACGCTCCTCGCGACCGCCCTCGTCGGGCCGGACCGGACCAACTGGATCGGCCTGGAGCCGGTGGACGACAGCTACTGGGCGGTGCTCCCGCTAGGGGCCGGACTGCCCAGCGGATACTGCGGTACGGCGTTGTTCCTGGCCCAGCTCGCGGTTCTCACCGACGGGGACCGCTATCGGGCCACTGCGCTCGAGGCCGTCCGACCGGTTCACCAGGTGCTGGAGTCCCTGGCGGACGAGCCGGAAGCGCTCGTCGCCGCCGGAACTGGATACCACGGACTGGGCGGGATCGCTTATGCGCTGGCCAGGTTGAGCCGGCTGCTGGACGACCGCGAGCTGGCCGGGTGGGCCGAGACCGCGATCGCGCTGATCGGAGCCGTTCCGGCGGCGGCCGCCGTACCGACGTACGGGGACGGAGATGCCGGCGGTCTGGTCGCGCTGCGAGCGGTTGCCCAGTTGCTGCCAACCTCGGCTGCGGTCGAGGTCGCCGACCAGCTTGAGCGACGGCTGCGGTTGCGGCCGGGGTTGCCGGACGGTTTCCTCAGGGGAGGTGCTGGTGTGGCCTGGGCACTTGGGCACACCGTCAGGTCCGCACCGGCCGGCCCGGGGTGGTGTGTCTCCGCACCCGACGAGAACGCGGACGTCTACTTGGCCCGGACCGCCAGCCGGCCGCGGCTCGCGGATCTCAGCCTGTGCCATGGCGAGCTGGGCGCACTCGACCGCTTGGCCACGCTGGCACTCGACGGACGGCCAGGAGTCGCGGGGCTGCTGGCCCGGCGAGCCGGGGCCGTCCTCTCGTCGATCGAGCAGGACGGTGCCCGCAGCGGCACTCCGGACGGGGTGGAATCTCCGGGGCTGCTGCTGGGTCTGGCCGGGATCGGCTACGGGCTGCTCCGGCTCGGCTTCGCCGACCAGGTGCCATCGGTGCTGATGCTCGAGCCGACTCCGGGCGGGCACGCCACTCGCGAGAGGGATGCCGCATTGCGGTCTTCACCGGTAAATTGAGCCTTCGCTGCCGACAAGAAGTCCTGGGGGAACCATGAGTAAGCGAGCCGTTTCATTCGGTAGTGACGAGCTGTACGCCGGCGGCCTGGCCGCACCGGCACCGCTGCGCGCGGGCCTGCGGATCGCAGCCCTGTCCGGCACGTTCACGCAGGTGGTCGCCGGTCTCCGCGGAGGGGCCGGCCAGACGTCGGCGGCCTGCGTCGGCACCAGCCACGAGACCACCTTCCCACCGGTCACCTTCTGACACACACATCAATGGGGGAAACATGAGTGCAGGATCAGAACTGTTCGGTAGTGACGAGCTGTACGCCGGTGCGCTGGCCTCGCCGGTTCCGCAGCGCAAGGGCTTGCGCATCGCGGCCCTGGCCGGTGCTTACACGCAGATGCTCGGCAGGCTCCGGAGCGAGGCCGGCCAGACGTCGGTGCCCTGCATGGCCACGATCACGCACACGCCGCCGGTCACCATCATGTAGCCAGGCACCACACACCCTGGGGGGAACCATGAACTCCGAAGTACAGGCGGTCTGAGATTCGCGGGCTGCGTGCTCGTTCGCCCGTCACGGTCGGCAGGGACCATGAGTTGCTGCAGATCCGGACGGCGGTCGAGCAGGCAACCGCCCGGCAGGGGCGGGCGCTGTTCGTCACCGGCGAGGCCGGGATCGGCAAGACCCGGCTCGGCGCGGTGGCGGCCGGTGTCGCGGCTGAGCTCGACGTACCGGTCCTGCGCGGCCGGGCCGGGACGTTGGGTGCGGCCATGCCGTTGCGCCCCTTCTCCGAGGCACTGGCCGCGCACTTGCGCGACGGCCATGATCACGTGCTGGAGCAACTGGGCGGCTACCGCGAGGTGCTGACCCGGCTGGTCCCCGGTCTGTCCGAGACCGGACAGGTCCGTCGGCAGCTCTCGATCGCCGTACTGGCTGAGGCGATCCTGCGGTTCCTGGCCGAGCTCGGCCGCGACCGTGGTTGCCTGCTGGTGCTGGACGATCTGCACGCCGCCGATGCCGAGACGCTGGCGGTGGTCGACTACCTGGTCGACAACCTCGTCGGTCAGCCGGTGCTGATCCTGGGAACCCTGCGGTCCCAGACCGGACCGGCGCTGGAGCTGGCCACGGCCGCGCAGGGTCGCGGGGTGGCCGAAATCCTCGAGCTGTATCGGCTCCCGCAGGAGCAGACAGCCGAGCTGGCTGCCGGGATGCTGGATGTGCCGGCCGGCGAGATCCCGGCGGCGGTGCTCGAACAGCTGTGGTCGAGTTCGGCCGGCGTTCCGTTCGTGGTCGAGGAAGTGTTGCGCGAGTTCGCCCACAGCGGGCAGCTCGTCGCCTCGCCGGCCGGGTGGCAAGCGCTCGGTGAACTCCGCGCAGGGGTACCGGCAGCCGTCGTCCACAGTGTCGGATCGCGGACGAGTTCGCTGGGTGCGCGGAGCAGACAACTGCTGTCGGTCGCTGCAGTCCTTGGGCCACGGTTCTCCTTACGGGTTGTCGAAACTGCCACCGAGGCCGATCAACGCGAGATGGTCACCACCTTGCGCGCCGGCATCGCCGCGCAGCTGGTGACGGCCGACGTACCGGCTCCGGACTGGTATGCCTTCCGGCATCCGCTGACGGCAGAGGCGTTGCTGGCCCAGCTGACGAACATCGAACGAGCCGAGTACTCACGGCAGGCGGCGGAAGCGATCGAGTCGCTGCACCCGCAGCTCGAGGACGACTGGTGCGCCTTGGCTGCCTCGCTGCGGATGGCCTCCGGCGAGACGGACAGGGCCGCCGTACTGTTCGCTCAAGCCGGCCAGCGGGCCTACCAGGCGGGAGCCCTGCAGTCAGCGGTGCAGCTGTTCCATCAGGCGCTCGATGCCGGGATCGCGACCCCGGCGGCCCGGGCCGATCTGATCGCCGCGTTGCTGGTCGCACAGCGCGCGGCCGGCCGGTTCGAGCGGTTGGACGACGTCCAGGACGCGCTGGAGAAGTTGCGCGCGGACAGTCTGCCCGGGCCGCGGCTCGCCACGCTGTACGCGTATCTCGCGGTGAACCGGAACGATCTGTCGGCGCACGAACTGGCTCTCGCCCATCTCGCGACCGCCCGGGAACTACTGGGCGATCGTGCCGGCGATGCGGAGACGGCACCCGTCGATGTCAGTGCGGCCGCGATCGTGCTCAACCAGCCCGGGCCGGACCGGCTCCAGCGCGGGATCGCGCTGGCCCGCCGCGCGGCCGACGCCGCCGCGCGAGTGCCGTTGCCCGAGATCGCCTGTGAGGCGTGGCAGTGGCTCGGCATCCTTGCGCGCCCCTACGACCTGGACGAGGCCTATGGGTACTTCGACCAGGCCGAGCGCTTCGCCACGACCTACCAGTTGCCGACCGAGGTCATCCAGTCCCAGGTGCTCAAGGCCGGGATCACCTTCCTCGCCGACGGCCGCCGTACGGAGCTGGAGGCGGTGCAGGCCCGCGCCTTGATCGCCGGCGCGATCCCGATGGCGGTCGGCCTGTCCGGGACGATCGCACTGCAACGCGTGATGAGCGGGGACTATCAGGCCGCGGCCCAGATCCTCACCACCGAGCTCGCCACCGCGACCCGGATCAAACTCGGACACGTCGAGTCGTACCTGCAGGTCGTCCAGGCCGTCCTGGCGGCCCATCAAGGCCGCCGCGCCGAGATGGAGGCGGCGCTGATCGCCCACGAACCCACCGCGGGCAACGGGCCGTTCGGACTGTCCTACTCGCTGGGGCTGGCTCGCTCGTTCTGCAGTCTGCTGCACGAGGAGCGCGGCCGAGCCGAGGACGAACTCGCGCGGGTGGTCGCCTTCGAAGCAGACAACCCCACCACGATGCACCTGTCCGGTCCAGGTGGGATGGCCTTGCTCCTCGGAGTCCTGGCCGGTCGACTGCGCCAAGAGCATCTCAATGCGGCCACCGAGCGGCCGACCGGCACACTGCGCTGGAATCTCCAGTTCGTCCGCTTGGCCGAAGCCGTCCTGCATGGCCGGGCCGGTCAGACCGAGCGGGCCGCGGAGTCACTGGCGCAGGCGCAGGAAGCGAGTGCGCTCTTCCCGATGGCCAGGCACCTCGGCCACCGGCTCGTGGCCCCCGAAGCGATCGAGCACGGCTGGGGCGATCCGGCCCAACTCCTCGAGGCCGCCGAACGCTACTTCCACGACCACGGCGTACCCGCTCCGGCCCGCGCCTGCCGCCGCCTCCTGAAAGACCTCGGTGTCCCCGTACGGCGTCGCCGCGAGAATCATGATCGGGTTCCGGCGGACCTTCGGTCGCTCGGCGTCTCGGTGCGTGAGTTCGAAGTGCTCGATCAACTGGCCGTGTACGGCGGCAGCAACCGGGCCATCGCCGAGCGCCTGTTCATCTCACCGCGCACACTCGAGAAGCACGTGGCCAGCCTGATCACAAAGACCGCGCAGGCGGACCGCACCGCCCTCCGCCGCTATGCCGAGCGTCTCCTGTCACTCGAGCAGGACATCTAACGCAGGTACGGCGTCTGTGCGGCCAGCTCGGCCAGTTGTGCGAGCCGGTGCGCGCGGGCCGACTCCCCCGGCGTGAATGGTTCGCCGGGGCGCCCAAACGCGAACATGCCAGACCACGGCGAAGGGATCTTCAGGACCGTCCCATCACCGGGCAGCGGTCCGGCCAGCAGGACCCGGTCGGTGATCAGTTGGGCGCCTAGAAGCTCCGCTACCGCATGCGGCAGCTCGGTCGGGTCGCTGACCACGCGCGCCGCCAGGCTCAGGGCCTTGGTCTGCCCGTCCATCAACGCGAGTGCCGTAGTCGGCCACACCTGCACGTCACGTCCACCCGCATCCGCGACCGCGGTCGCCACCTCAGCTGAACGGACCTCGTCTGGTGCTGACACCACCAGCTCGTCGCGAACACCTTCCTCGACCGCGTGTACGTGCAGGCCGAGGATGTTGGCGTCCAGTGCGGCCAGCTCGTGCGTCACCCGCTCCAGCGATCCGACGCGGTCTGCCAGCGTGACCCGGATCCGCCACAGTGCATCCGTTCCGCCGGCCGCGTGTGCTCGGGGCGCATGCAACCACGTGCGGAGGAAACGCATCGCCGACGGCTCGACCACCCAGATGACGAGCACAGTCGTGGTGATCACGAGGCTCGCCACGGCAACGAGGTACGGGGGATGCAGTGCGAGCACGACCGCGTGCAGCGCGAACTCGACCGGGAACACCGCCAGGAGCTTGGCCACCGTCAGCCGCAACCGTCGTGGATGCGGTAACCGCCCGCACACCTCACAGGCCTGCCCACCGACCAGCGCCGTACGCAACGATTCCATGGATTCAGGATCGGCTGTCCACGTTGCCCAGGCATTGCCGGACTGTGAAGCTCGCTGCATCGCAGAGCCGCATCGGGGAGCCGCTGAGGGGATCCGGGGCTCCGGATCGTACCGTAGGGGCGTGAGTACCTTGGGGCGGCTGGATGCTGCGCAGCGGCGGCGCCGGCGGCTCGGGTTTCCGCTCGCGGTGGTCTACAAGTTCTTCGACGACCAAGGCAGCTACCTCGCCGTCATCATCACCTACTACGCGTTCGCCGCGATCTTTCCGCTGTTGCTGATCTCGTCGTCCGTGCTCGGATTCGTGCTCCAAGGCAACGAAGAGCTGCAGAAGGCCGTCTTGCAGTCGGCGCTCAAGGAGTTCCCGATCGTCGGCACGCAGCTGGCGACGCCTCAGGGTCTCCAAGGCAGCACGGGAGCCGTCATCGTCGGAACGATCACCGCTCTCTACGGCATCATCGGCCTCGGCCAGGCCGTGCAGAACGCGGTCAACGTCACGTGGGGTACGCCGCGCAACCGGCGCCCGAATCCCTTTCATGGACGGCTGCGATCGGGGGCGCTGCTGTCGCTGGCCGGCTTGACCGTGCTGAGCTTCGCGACCCTGACTGTCCTGGCCGGCAGCCAGGCCTCACTGGCCGGGGTGGTTGCCGACAACCTGGGCTGGCTCGTGTCGATCGGCTCGATCCTCGTTCTCACCGCGATGCTGACGCTGTGTCTGCGCCCGGCCACGAGACCGCGGCCCGCCTTCCGGACCATCATCCCCGGCGCGTTCTTCACCGCACTCGGCTGGCATCTGCTCGAACGGCTCGGCGGCGTCTACGTCAACGACGTCCTGGCCAAGGCGAGCGAGGTGAACGGCATCTTCGCGCTGACGCTCGGCCTGATCGGTCTCATCTACGCCGCCGCGGTGATCGCCGTGATCGGCGCCGAACTGAACTCGGTCCTCGTCCACAACCTCTACCCTCGCTCCCTGCTGGCCCTGTTCACCGACTCGGCCACCGACCTCACCCCCGCCGATCACCGCGCCTACGCCATGTACGCCAAAGCCCAGCGGCACAAGGCTTCTGAGACCATCGACGTCACCTTCGACAAGCCGCGCACGAAGCGCTTCCAGCGCCGCAAGTCGCGCTAGCGACCGCCGGTTGGGGGTACCCCCAGGCCGCAACTTGAGGGGTCGTCCCTCATGCCTTCGCAGCGCCGTTCCAGCAGAGTCCTGGGTAAGAGTTCCGCCCATCTTTCGAAGGACTTCTGATGAAACGACGAACCGCCGGAATCACCGCCGCGGCCTTGCTGGCCGCCGCGGTCATCGGCCAGCCCCTCCTTGCCTCGGCTGACGCAATCGCCGGGCCCAACTGCGACTTCAACGGCGACTCCCGCTCGGACCTTGCGGTGGGGGTCCCGGGCGAGAGTGTCGGCAGCCTCGACAGCGCCGGCTCGGTCAACGTGTTCTACGGCTCGGCGTCCGGCGTGGCCACCGCCGGCAACGTCCTGATCAACCAGGACAACCCCGGTATCAACGGGGTGGCCGAGCGCGGCGACGCCTTCGGTCACTCCACCACCTGCGGCGACTTCGACAACGACGGCTTCGCTGACCTCGCGGTCGGCGTACCGCACGAAAGCGTCGAGACCGCCGACGGCACCGACGTGTACGACGCCGGTGCGGTCAACATCTTCTACGGCTCCAAGATCGGGCTCACGACCGCCCGCAACCAGGTCTTCACGCAGTCCTCCCCCGGTATCCCCGACAAGGCCGAGCGCACCGACGAGTTCGGTACGGCGGTCGCCGCGGGCGACTTCAACAACGACGGCCGTGCCGACCTCGCCATCGGCGCGGCCAAGGAAGAGGTCGCCGGATCCAACCAGGCCGGGAACGTCATCGTCCTGTACGGCGGCCGCGCGGGCCTGGCGACCACGGGCAGCCAGACCTGGCACCAGAACGCGCCGGGGATCACCGGTGACGTCGAGGGCGGCGACCAGTTCGGCACCTCGCTGGCCACCGGCGACTTCAACAACGACGGCCGCTCCGACCTGGTGGTCGGCGTACCGGGCGAGTCCATCACCGACCAGGGCGCGGCCGGCACGGTGAACGTCATCTACGGCGCGGCCGCCGGGCTCACCTCGGCCGGCAACCAGGTCATCAACCAGTCGACCGACGGCGTACCGGGCAACTGGGAGAAGAACGACCTCTTCGGCCAGTCGGTGGCCGCGGGTGACTTCAACAACGACGGCCGCGACGACTTGGCGGTCGGCGTACCGGGTGAGAACGACGGCGACACCCGCGACGCCGGCGCCGTCAACGTCACCTACGGCACGGCCAACGGCCTGCAGGCCAACTGGAGCCAGATCTTCACCCGGGCCGGCCTGCTCTTCGGCGGTACGGCGTCCTCCGGCGACCAGTTCGGTACGGCGCTTGCCGCCGGCAACTTCAATGGCCAGGCCGGTGACGATCTCGCGATCGGCGCCCCCGGAACCATTGTCAAGGGCAACGTTGCGGCCGGCCGCCTGAGCGTCCTGTACGGCGGCGCGGACGGACTGTCCCCGTTGGTTGTCCAGCACCTCAGCCAGAGCGTCAACGACATGGAAGGCGCCTCCGAGCCCGGCGACTACCTCGGCTATGCCCTCGCCGCCGGTGACTTCGACGGCAACGGCCGCGCCGACCTGGCAGCCGGTGCACCTGGTGAAGCTGTCGGCAATCAGTCGAGCGGCGGCGCGGTCAACGTCCTCTACGGCACCTCCGGCTTCCTCTCCCTCACCAACGACCAGATCTGGACCCAGGACAGCGCCGGAGTGAACGGCGTCGCCCAGGCCCACGACCGGTTCGGCGGCCCGGCAATGTCGATCGGCGAGTACCGCCTCGGCTACAAGGCCGGAACCAAGGTCAAGGTGACCAACGACGTACTGGCCCACAGCCCGCTCGGACGGATCGACATGTCGGGCGTCAGCGCCGGCCCCGAATACCAGATCGCGGCCGCTCGCACCGGCACCATCAAGTACATCGTCGACACCAACTCCGAGCCGACCTCCGACAACAACTACGTCTGGCTCGAGCACGCGGACGGCGAGTGGACCAAGTACAGCCACGTCCAGACCGACTCCGTCACCAGCCGCGGCCACAAGGTCGGCGACGTCGTCACCGCCGGCACCGTCCTCGGCATCGAAGGCGACGTCGGCAAGGCCGACGGCGACCACCTCCACTTCGAGGTCTCGGTCCCCTACAACCTCGCCAGCCCGATCAACTCCGCCGGCTTCATGGCCGGCCTGAACCGCAACCCCGTCATCTGCGGCGCCCCCGGCAACGCCCTCTTCCGCGGCGAGACGTACACCGCCACCAGCTGCTGATCGCCAGCACCGCCGTACCCGGGGACAATCCTCGGGTACGGCGCTTTTTCGCGAGAGGGGAATCGCAGTGCCTGATGTGCTGAGCAGGCTCGCCGACCAGCAGTACGCCTGGGCCGACCATGACGCTTTGCTGCTGGACGATCGCTACCGAACGCGTCACCTACCCCTGCTCACCGACCGCTTCCGCGCTCCACTCGGCCCGGACCCCGGACCCGGCGAGTACTGGCCACCAGCCCGCTCGTTGGTCGTGCCCCTCCCCGACCCACGCCCCGAGCCCTTCCTGTCGGCCCTGGCCGCCTCCAGCCTCGCCAACCTGGTCTGGTGGCGCGGCCTCGATCTGCGAGCCGACCGCGTCCACGCCACCCTCGTCCACGCAAGCGACCAGCCACGCACGCTGGATGCCCCCATTGACCTGATCGTCCGCGGCCCCTGGATCGGACAGTTCAACACCGGCCGCATCTACCTCCCGGTCGAGCCGGCCGACGAAGCAGCAGCCCTCGTCGTACAGCAGCCCCTGCTAGCCGGCTACCTCCAACTAACCGCCGACGTCACCGGCATTGCCTACACCGAACTCCGCGACCTGATCGCCACCTACCAGCCGCTCCGCCTTCCTGTCCGAGTGACCCACCTCCGGGTCCTGGAGACGATGGACGACCTCGCGCTAAGGTCCCGAATCCTGCACTGAGGCGTTGGCCGGCGTTGGGGTTGCCGCTAGCTACGCCGTACGGCGGTGATGGCGAAGCGTTCGGTGCGTTGGTTGTGACCGCCGGCCGAGGCTACGACGATCAGCGCGGGATCGGTCGCACCGCGGAAGGTGACCCGGCCGGTCCACGGGCTGCGCTCACCGCCTGCGGGGACACAGCACAGTGTCCCGAGCGGTTTGGCCGTGGACGCCTGGCGGACCTCGATCCGGATCGCCTCATCGACGCCCGTGATGCGGCCGCCGGCGGTCAACGGCGAGCCGGCGGTGGCGCCGTACCGGGGTGTGGTCAGGGAAAGGTCGGAGTCACGGGTGCCGACGACCTCCCAGGGGGCGTCGCCGCCCTGGCCGATCCGGACCAGGTGAAGGACGGCGGCGGTGAACTTGCGGCCGGTCTCGATCTGATAGCCGACGCCGACATACGCCTCGTCGCCGCGGATGCTGCGCGAGGTGATCAGCTTGAGGTCCTTGAACCCGAGGAAACCTTGGGTGAACGACAGCGCCGTCTCGCCCGCATCCAGGTGCCACGGCTGGTGCCCGCCGCTCCGATACGACCGCTGCCACTCCCCCGCCCGCGCCTCGGAGGTGAACGGCCAGGCCGCCTGATACCGGAACACCCGTCGCCCGGGCGCTGAGGAGCTAGGCGGCACGGTCGGCGGAGCAGTCGGTGCCGGCGGCGTGACCGACGTACCGGGTGGGGTGGAGGTGGTCGGCGGCTGAGTGTTGGTGACAGTCGGGGCAGGCGTCGACTGACTGACCGGCCCACTCGGTGTCGGCACCGCGTCAGGCTTCTCCCCGGAGCAACCGGCCAACAGCACGACCGCGGCTCCAGCAGCCGCGATCATCCGGCGAGATTTCAGTCCTGCTGCCATGGCCGTCCTCCTCGATCAGAAGCGCTGTCTCCATAGTGGCCGATCAACGGTCCCAACGCGCGATCGAACCGTAGTCGCCGAAGACCGGGATCGGCTCCCAGTTCGAGTCGACCGGAACGTCGGCGTACTCGACAGTCTCCTGCGTACGCTCGACTTTGTCCTTCACGACGCGCTTCACCAAACCGTCCTCCTGATAGAGGACGGTCTCGTGCGTCGATGCGGCAGACAGCCGCAGCCCAGGCTCGTCGGTCGGGTAGGTCCAGGTGTGGACCCGGGTCAGGAACAGGCGATCGTCGGTCCGCTTCTGAAAGGTGTACTCAGTCGCCTTGCGGCCAGGCTCGTCGAGAAACGTCACCACCAGTACGCCGGTAGCCCAGACCGGCGTGACCAGAACTGGGCTCGTACTACCGAGCCTGGCGGGCAGGATCGCGGTGAACTCCGTACCCGCCAGGTCTCGGTCGCGTGCTTCGTCAACGGTCAGCGGCACTCCGGGGCGACCGTCGGCGTAGTTCCACTTGAAGCAGTACTCGATCACCTAGCCAGTCTGCCTCAGGTGCCGTCGATCAACCGGACCGCCAGGTCAGGGTTGAACTGGCCGGCCGGAGTCCCCGGCGCGGTTCCGCAGGGGCCGTCGGAGACTCCGGGGGTCTTGATCCAGAGCAGCATCTCCGCGCCGCCACCTGTCTGGGCGACGACTCCGAGTTTGCGGGTGGGCGGGTTGCACCAGCCGTCGCCGTGACCTTTGCCGTTGCGGCTGGTGTCGATGACGAACGGTTTCGCCGTACTGAGGTAGCTGTTCAGGGAGTTTGCGTAGGTGATGGATTCGCTGGTCCAGTAGAAGTTCGAGACGTTGACGGCGAAGCCGCGGATGTTGTTGATACCGGCTTGGCCGAGGCGGTAGGCGATCGTCGAGGCGGCGGTCCAGCCCGGGTTGCCCGCGTCGAGGTAGGCGTAGGTGTTCGGGGCCTTCTGCTGCAACATCTGGGTGGCGTAGAGCAGCATCCCGAGGCGAGCGTCCTTCTGCGCCTGCGTCATACAGTCCATGCCGTTGAGCGCATCGGGCTCGATGATCACCACCGCGGGTTTGGAGCCGATCCCCGCGGCGAAGCTGGAGATCCAGGTCTTGTACGCCGCCACGCTGCCGGCCCCACCTCCGGAGTGGCCGGCGCAGATATCGCGATCGGGGATGTTGTAGGCGACCAGGACCGGGAGTTTGTCCTGACCGTCAGCAGCACCCGTGTAGTTCGCAACGGTCGTGCCGATGGCGCTGTCGTTGCCGAACCAGCGCGCGATCGGCTTGGACCCGATCGAGCTCTGGATCCGCGCGGCCCGGGCATCACCCGCGTTGTTGCGGGCCCAGGCGGCGGGCAATGAGTCGGGGTTGACGTAGAAACCACTGGTCAGGCTGATGGGGCTCGCGGCAGCGGCAGGTGTCGCGGGCAGTACGAAGGCCGCGGCGAGGATGGCAGCTGTCAGCGTCTTGAGTACGAACATTCCGGCGCCCTCTCTGAGTGAAGGTCGTCCGGCACCAACCGTGGCGTTGGCCGGAATGCTGGACCAGCCGCGTGGGTGCTGTCAATGCGTCGGAGCTCTTCCCTCAACCCGGGTAAGCGGTTACCTTCCTTGGAAGCGCTTCCAAGCTCTCCGCCTCTATCCAGAACGGTTTCCTGCATTCGGCCGCAGTAATTCCTGGAAGCGTTCCCAGTACCTGGCACCGACCGTTGGCGCGACCTGGTGCAGTGCTGCCGAATGCGGAAACCCTGAGCTCAGTAGGGACCGAAGACCCACTGCGACGGCGCGGACTGATCGTCACCGCGCCAGAAGTCGGCCCAGAGGTCGCGGAACTCACCGCGGGACAGGTGGCCGTCGCCGTTCAGGTCGAGCTGCGGGAAGACCTCTTCGATGCCGTCGTCGGAACCCTTCCAGGCGTAGACGACCTGCTTGTGTTCGGTGAGGGCGATCCGGTCGTCACCGTTCTGGTCGATGGCGTCGAACATGGCGTCGGCGGTCGCGTAGATCGCGTCGTCCATGGCGGGCAGCTGGTCGACGACCGTCATCAACTCGTCGAGCGAGACCTTGTCGCTGTTCTCGGCACCGGACAGTGTCGAGATGGCCGACCACCAGCCCATCATGATCGAGCTCATCCGGTCGTAGTCGGCCGTCCCCGGCTCCCAGTCGCGTAGCCCGACCCAACGCTCGGTCAGCGCCTGGAAGTCGGCCTCCTCGAGGTACCCATTGCCATCGGCATCCATCGCGGCGAAGACGCCGGCCACCTTACGGCGCTGGAAGTCAGTAGCCATTCGTTGCCTCCCACATCGTTGAGTAGTACGGGCGCTCCTACCCGGCGCAACGCTGAGTAACCGGCACCGTCGTCGCTACCCCGAGTGAATGCCTGTACAAGCGGCAAGCCGGGCGGCATGCTGTACGCGCCACTTGACCGCCCCCGAGGAGGCCACGCGAGCATGTCGGGAAGCGCACAGCCAGGGCCGGACGGCATCATCGGGCTGACCGAGTTCGGCGGTCGGTTGCGGGAGTTGCGGGTGTGGTCCGGGGTGTCTTACCGCGAGCTGCATCGGCGGATTGTCCGCAGCCGTACGGCGCGTGGGGTCGCTGAGGTTCCGGCGTACGACACGGTCTACCGATGTTTGCAGCCGGGGCGGAGCCGGCTGGATGTGGAGTTGGTGGTCGACGTCGTTCGGGCGTTGACCGGGGATGCGGATGTGCTGGCCTGGCGGCAGGCCTATCAATTGGTGTGCGGGGCTGCTTCGGATGCGGCCGTGGTCAACGTGACTGACCGGCTGCCGGATGATCTGGAGGCCTTCACCGGCCGAGCCGACGCGTTGGCGCGGTTGCGGCCGTGGGTGAACGGCCGGTCGGAGCCGGTAGTGATCGCCGTGGATGGGATGGCGGGGGTCGGCAAGACGCGGTTGATCGTGCATCTGGCGCATCTGATGGACGGTGTCGACCAGGTGCTCGCGGTGAACCTGCGCGGATTCGATCCGCGCCAGCCGGCCGAGCCAGGCGCCGTATTGGAGGCCTTTCTGCGTGTCCTCGGCGTCCGCGGCGCCCCACCCAGTGCCCGTACGGCGAGACTCAGCGAAGCGTTGACCGGCAAGCGAAGCGTGATCCTGCTCGACAATGCCGCGTCTGCCGACCAGGTCGTACCGCTCCTGCCCGCGGTCCCGGGCAGCGTGGTTCTCGTGACAAGCCGCCGAAAGTTGGAGTTGCCCGATGCCGTGCGGTTGCAGCTCGGCGCGTTCACACCTGCGGAGTCCGATGAACTCCTCCGGAAGTCGATCGGGTCAGCGCGAGTCAGCGCCGACCCCGCGACGGCGGAGCGCATCGCCGTACAGGTTGGTCAGTTGCCGCTCGCGCTTGCGCTAGTCGCCGGCCGGATCGGGGCCACGCCGACCTGGAGTCTGTCGGACCACTTGGAGCGGCTCGTCGAACGCGGCCGAACTCTCTCGCTGGACGACGCCGTCGAGATCGCACTCGCGCAGTCGGACAGCAGCCTTCCGGCGGCTCACCGCACCCTGCTTCGGATGCTTGCGCTGCATCCCGGGGCTGACTTCGACACCGCCGCCGCGGCAGTGCTCGCCGATGCGAGTGCGGCCGAGACGTCTGAACTGCTTGGCGATCTGCTAGCCGGAAGCCTGCTGCAACAGCGCTCCCCCGGCCGGTTCGAGATGCACGACCTGGTCCGCGTGTACGCCGCCAAGCGCGGCAGCGACGAGGATCCGGCGAGCGCTCGGCGGGCCGCGTTCACCCGGTTGGCCGACCACTATCGGGCGATGGCTGCACTCGCGATGTCGGTCTACGCGCCGTACGAGGCTGACTGGCGCCCGCCGGAAACCTCAGCGGCCAAGGCTCCGACCGATCGCGACGCCGCCCTTGCCTGGCTGGAGACCGAGCGCGTCAACCTCGTCGCCTGCGGGCTCAGCGCCGCCGAGCAGGGCCTGGCCAGTCACGCGGCCGATCTCTCGTCCATCCTCTACCGCTACCTCGACGACGCCGGTCACTACGCCGACGGTGAGGTCCTGCATGCAGCCGCCGCCCAGGTATCACCAAGAGCGGCACGCGGGCGAGCGCTGAGCAGCCTTGGCGTCGTCTATTGGCGGCTCGGCCGGTTCGGCGAGGCGCGCGAGGTGTATGCCGAGGCGCTATCGATCGCTTCGGCCGGCGGCGATCACCGCGAGCACATCCGCGCGCTGATCAACCTCGGCCTGGTGCTCGAACGCGTCGGCGCCTACAGCGAGGCCTACTCGAACTACCAGCAGTCGCTCGAGATCGCCTCCTCCATCGATTCACACCTGGCGACCGCGCAGGCTCTGCACAACGTCGTCCATCTCGCCGAGCGACTCGGCCGGTACGACGAAGCGTACGAACGCGTCCAGGAATGCCTGGCGATGTTGCGCGAGACCGGTGACCGGGTGACCGAGGGCCGCGCGCTGAACAGCCGGGCCGGCGTCAACCTGAGCCTCGGCCGTCACGACCAGGCTCGCGCCGATGCCGAGGCCGCGATCACCATTGCCCGCGAGACCGCGAACCGCACCGGCGAGGCCTATGCCCTCGTCACGCTCGGCCGCGCCTTCTGCGCACTCGGCGCCCTCGAACCGGCCCGGGCCCGCCTGGAGCTTGCCCTCACGATCGCCGTCGAGGTCGACAACCGCGATGCCGAGGCCCTCGCCCTCAACGAGTCCGGCACAGTCGCCTGTACGGCGGGATCGCCCGCCATCGCCCTCGACCGGCACCGAGCCGCGTTGGCGATCTCGACCGAAGTCGGCGACCCGTACGAGCAGGCCCGCAGCCACCAAGGGTGCGCCCGCGCTCTAGTCCTGCTCGGCGACCCCGGGACCGCCCAGACCGAGCTCCGCCGCGCCCTGACCATCTTCGATCGCCTGAAGACTCCCGAAGCCAACGCCGTGGCAAGCCAGCTGGCAGCCCTGTCGGCATAGCTGATCGGCCGTGATCGGGCTGACCGGATTTGACCGGAAAGGGGGACACTTCACTCCGGTCACCATGAGCATGGGGCGCGTTGTCCTTATCAGGACAAACGCCGCCCAGTGACAAGGAGTTCTGCTATGCGTATCCCCCTGAGGGCCCTCGGTGTCACCGTGGCCTCGGCCGCTCTGCTGACCGTCGGCCTGACGCCGGCCATGGCCGCCGACGGCCACGTCTACTCCCGCGTCCTGACCTACCCGTCCGGCGGCACGTCGGGCGGCGAGTCCGACGCCGACCTGAACTTCACCGGCGCGCGCTCGGTGACCTACAACAACTGGACCATCAACGACACCTGCCCCGGTGACGGCTACCGCGTGATCGGCCGCGCCCGCGCGCTGCTCACCAACGGCGCGTACGCCTACGGCACCTGGCACGAGGACGAGGGCACCTGTGAAAGCGCCGACTGGGGCCCGTACAGCAACCTCGAGCTGAACACCAGCACCAACATCGTCAAGGCCGGCGTCGAGATCTGCGTCGACCTCGGCAGCAGCAACAAGTGCTCGACGAGCTACCGCGACAACCCGCACACCTGAGTCACCCCGAATCGGCCGGGTCCCGTAGGTCGGGGTCCGGCCTTTTCGTTTGGCCGTTCATGTGGTGAGCATATGAAAAACCGGATACGGGCCGGCAACCGCTGACGCTCTTGACTTGGCGGTATGAACTTCAGCGAACCAGGACTCGGGATCACGGTCTACAGCTGTGAACCCGACGAGGCCGTCTTGTTCCGGGAGCTGGCCGCTCGCTTCAGCGTGGTGCTGACCACCACCCCGGCGGCAGTCTCCGAGGCCACGATCGATTTGGTGTCCGGCAACCGATGTATCAGTGTCGGACACAAGGCCCGGATCACGAACGCCACTCTGCTGGCGCTGCGCCAGGCCGGGGTCACCTACATCTCGACCCGCAGCATCGGCTACAACCATCTCGATCTCGAGTACGCCGACACGCTCGGCATCGCCGTCGAGAACGTTGCCTACTCCCCCGACAGTGTCGCCGACTACACCGTGATGCTGATGCTGATGGTGCTCCGCAATGCGAAGTCGACCGTCCGGCAGACAGATCTGTACGACTACCGGCTGACCGCGTCCCGGGGCCGTGAACTGCGCGACCTCGTCGTCGGGGTGATCGGCACCGGCCGGATCGGCGCGGCGGTCCTGGACCGGCTCCGCGGGTTCGGCTGCCAGGTCGTTGCCTATGACAACTGCCCGCGAACCTCGGCCGACTACGTGCCGCTCTCCGAACTGCTGCGGGTGAGCGACGTCGTCACCCTGCATACTCCGCTGACCGCGGAGACGCACCATCTCCTCGATCGCTCGCGGATCGAACAACTCCGGTACGGCGCAGTCGTCGTCAACACGGGCCGAGGCGCGCTACTCGATACTGCGGCGCTCGTCCCCGCGCTCGAGAGCGGCCAACTCGGTGGCGCGGCGCTCGACGTGCTGGAAGGCGAAGAAGGCATCTTCTACGCCGACCACCGCGACCAGCCGATCGAGAGTCATCTGCTGCTGCGGTTGCAGAAGCTGCCGAACGTCATCGTCAGCCCGCACACCGCCTACTACACCGACCACGCCCTCAGCGACACGGTCGAGAACTCCATCATCAATTGCCTCGAGGTCGAGAGCAGGAAGCGGGAATGGATATGAGGTTGGGCATCATCTTCGGCGGCATCGGCGAAGAGCATCACGTCTCGGTGAAATCCGCGCAGGAGGTCGCGAAACACCTCGACCCCGCCAAGTACGAGGTGGACTGGATCGGCATCACCGAGGCCGGTGCGTGGCAACTCTGCGACGGCCCGTACTTCGGTGCGGGGCGCCCGATGACCTTGTCGCAGTTGCAGCTGGACGTCGTGCTGCCGGTACTGCACGGCAAGTACGGTGAGGACGGCGCGATCCAGGGGCTGCTGGAGCTCTCGGGCATCCCGTACGTCGGCTGCGGCATCCAGAGTTCCGTGATCTGCATGGACAAATCACTCGCCTACCTCGTGGCTCGCGATGCGGGGATCGCCGTACCGAACTTCTGGACCGAGGACACGCTTCCCTCCGAACTGACCTACCCGGTCTTCGTGAAGCCGGCCCGCTCGGGATCGTCGTTCGGCGTCAGCAAGGTCAACGGACCGGACGAACTGCCCGCAGCGCTGGCCACCGCTCGCCAGTACGACGACAAGGTGCTGATCGAAGAAGGTGTCGCGGGCAGTGAGATCGGCTGCGCGATGCTGGGCAACGACGGCGAGCTTGTCACCGGCGAACTCGACCACATCTCGCTCACCCACGGCTTCTTCCGCATCCATCAGGAGGACTCGCCCGAGGACGGTTCCGAGAACTCGACACCGATCGTTCCGGCGCAGATCTCGTCGGATGCTCGCAAGCTGGTCCAGGAGACGGCGATGGCGATCTATCGCGCGCTCGGTTGCCGCGGGCTGGCGCGCGTGGACATGTTCCTGACCAATGACGGAACGGTGGTGCTCAACGAGGTCAACACGATGCCGGGACTGACGTCGTACAGTCGCTATCCGCGGATGATGGCGGCGGCTGGGCTGTCGCTGGGCGACGTGGTCGACAAGGCGGTCGCGCTGGCGCTGGAGGGACGATGAGAGCCGACTTCGTCTTCCTCGACGAGTTCGTTTCCGGCATCCGCTGGGACGCCAAATACGCGACCTGGGACAACTTCACCGGCCGCCCGGTCGACGGCTACTTCGCCAACCGGATCGTGGGCACCAAAGCGTTGGCCACTGCGCTGGCCGACGGCCGGGAAGCAGCGGCCGCGCTCGGATTCGGGCTCCTGATCTGGGATGCCTACCGGCCGCAGAGTGCCGTGAATCGCTTCCTGCGCTGGGCAAACGAGCCGGAGGACAACCGCACCAAGTCGCGGCACTACCCGAATATCGCCCGCGCCGAGATGTTCGACCAGGGCTACGTCTCCGCTCGGTCCGGGCACAGCCGCGGCAGCACGGTCGACCTCACGCTCTACCACCTCGACACCGGCGAGCTGACCTCGATGGGCGGCGATCATGACCTGATGGATTCGATCTCCCACCACGGTGCCGACGGCATCACCGCGACCGAGGCGCGCAACCGCCGGCACCTGGGCAACATCATGGCCACCGCAGGTTTCCAGCACTACGACTACGAATGGTGGCACTACACCTTGCGGAACGAGCCCTACCCCGACAGCTACTTCGACTTCCCGATCGCATGAGCACCCAGCTCGCCGCGAGGAAGCTCGACGGTGACGCGGAGGCCGCCGTCGGGGCGGGCCATCAGGCTCAGGGTTCCGTTGTGGACCTGAGTGATCCGCTTGACGATGGCCAGGCCGAGGCCGACGCCACCGTGATCGCTGCGGAGGCGTTCGGCGCCGCGCTGGAAAGGTTCGGTGAGGGTCGAGAGCAGCTCGGGGGTGACGGGCTCGCCGGTGTTCTCGACCGTCAGGACAACGGCCTCGGCCCACTCGGCAGCCTCGACCTGCACGATGCCGCCAGTACGCAGGTTGTGCACGATCGCGTTGTGCAGAAGGTTTGTTGTCAGCTGCAGCAGGAGCGCGCGGGAGCCAACGGTGAAGGCAACATCGCCTGAGGTTTCGAGCAGCACGTCGTGTTCCTCGGCCAGGGGCAGCAGCGTCTCGGCCGCTTCCTCGGCCACCAGGGACAGGTCCACGGCTTCGCGGGTGAAGGAGCCCTGGTCGGTGCGGCTGAGCAGGAGCAGCGCTTCGGTCAAGTCGATCGCGCGGGCGTTGACGGCATGCAGGCGGTCGACCAGATCGCCGGTCGAACTGTTCGGGTCCTTGCGCGCCACGTCGAGCATCGTCTGCGTGATCGCCAGCGGCGTGCGCAGTTCGTGGGATGCGTTCGCGGCGAACCGCCGCTGCTCGGCGACATGCGCTTCGAGCTGCGCGAGCATCGCGTCGAAGCTGTCGGCCAGCTCGCGGAACTCGTCGTTGCGCCCCGGCAACTGGATGCGATGCGACAGCGACCCAGTCGCGGCCAGCCGGGTTGCGTTCGTGAGCAGCGACAGCGGCGCGAGCATCCGCCCAGCCAGGATCCAGCCGCCGACCAGCCCGAAGATCAGCAAGAGCGCCAGCATCACGCCGCTGGCCGGCAGGAATTTGCGCAGGATGCCCTCGTAGTAGGAATACCGCACGGTGATCACCACACCGTCCGGCGGGATGAGCCGGAACGCGACCATCACGGCCGCGATCAACAGAACGCCGGCAACCATCACGAGACCGGCATAGCTGAGCGTGAGCTTCAGCCTGACACTCAGCCCAGGCTGCCTATTCATCCTCGGTGCCGATCCGATAGCCGACACCGGGCACGGTCGCGATCAACCACGGTTCGCCGAGCCGCTTGCGCAGCGTCGACACCGTGATCCGGACCGCGTTGGTGAACGGATCGGCATTCTGATCCCACGCCCGGGCCAGCAACTCCTCCGCGCTGATCACGCCGCCCCCGGCCGCGACCAACACTTCCAGTACGGCGAATTGCTTCCGCGTCAGGGCGACGTACCGGCCGTCGCGGTAGACCTCGCGGCGGAACGGGTCGAGCTTGAGCCCCGCGACCTCCCAGATCGGCGGGCGCTTGTGCTCCCGCCGCCGATCGAGCGCCCGGAGCCGGAGGACGAGCTCCTGCAGGGCGAACGGCTTGGTCAGATAGTCATCGGCGCCGAGCTCGAACCCCGACGCCTTGTCATCCAGCCGATCGGCCGCAGTCAGCATCAAGATAGGCATTCCGCTGCCTGAGGCAACAATGCTGGCGGCGACGTCGTCACCGGACGGGCCGGGGATATCCCGATCAAGTACGGCGATGTCGTACTGGTGCAGGCTCAGCAACTCCAGCGCGGTGTTACCGTCACCAGCGATGTCCGCGGCGATCGCCTCCAGCCGGAGCCCGTCGCGAATCGCCTCCGCCAACTCCGGTTCGTCCTCCACGATCAGCACCCGCATGCCCCGATGCTACGAGTCGGCACCTATCGTCCGCGTATCGTCAGCCGGCCGGCGGCTGTGGCGAGTTCGGCGAGGTCGGCTGCCGCGGCGAAGTTGAGGCGAAGCCAGGAGGCCGGCTTCTCGGACGCGAAGAAGTGCGTTGCCGGGCTGACCACAACCCCGGCCTGGCGTGCTTCGGCCGCGACGGTCGTGTCATCGATGCCGGATGGGAGACCCACCCACAGGTGCAAACCGCCAGTCGGGATCCGATCCACGGTCCAGTCAGGACGAGCCTCGGCCAACAGACTCACGAGCGCACCACAGCGGTCCCGGAGCGCGACCGAGAGCCCGCGCAGATGGCGATCCCAGGCGGGTGAACTGAGCAGATCGAGCGCCGCCTCTTGCAAGGGGCGAGCGACGAAGAAGTCGTCGACCAAGCGGATCGCGCGCAGCCGCTCCAGCACTGGCCCGCGCGCGATCAGCGCGCCGATCCGCAGGCTGGGCGCGGCCGGCTTGGTCAGCGACGTGAGGTAGACGACCGTCCCGTCCCGGTCGTCGCTCAGCAACGGCTTGGGCACGGAGCCGCCGTGCTGCAGGAACCGGGCGAAGTCGTCCTCGATCACGAAAGCACCGGCTGCCCGGGCAACCGCCAGCACCTGCTGCCGTCGTTCGGCGCTGAGCACGACGCCGGTCGGATTCTGATAGGTCGGCTGGCAGTACAACAACCGAGCCCCCGAGCGGGCAAAAGCCTCGGCCAAGAGGTCGGTCCGGATGCCGTTCTCGTCCATCGGAACAGGAATCGGTCGCAGACCGGCGGCCCGAGCCGCCGCCAACGCACCCGGATAGCTCGGCGACTCGACCAGCACCGGACTTCCCGGCGCGGCGATGGCCCGAAAGGCGATCGACAGCCCGCTCTGACCGCCGGCAGTGATCAGTACGTCGTCCGCACCGACCTCGGCGTCTGCCAGAGCAGCGAAGACAGTTCGCAGCGAATGCAGACCGGCTGCCGGAGCTCGGTCCCACGCGTCCGGGCGCCGAGCCGCGCGGGCGAGCGCCGATGCCAGCGGCCGGGTCGGCTGGAGGCTTCGGTGCAGGTATCCGCCGTCCAGCCGGATGGCATCCGCCTGAACAGGAGAATCAGCCAGCGAGCGCGCATCGACGCTGCGGTCGGCCAGTGCGACCGTCTGCCAGGCCGTGTCGAGAGCAGCGTCCGTACGGCGTTGTCGCGGCGCCACGTACGTGCCGCTGCCGGGCCGGGTGATGACGACTCCCTCAGCCGTCAGCTGCGCGATCGCTCGCGAGACCGTGCCCGGACCGACCCGATGCCGCTCGATCAGCTCCCGGCTGCTGGGCAGTCGCTCCCCCGGCGCCAGCTCATGGACCAGTCCGCGCAGCACCCTCAAGAGGTCTTCAGAAGTGCTACTGTCCTTCATGAGAGACTATGGTAGTGCTACTACGCTGTGGACAGAATCGCTTCCCATCCTGCGGGCCGATACCCCAGGCTGCGAACAGGTCATCCACTTCAACAACGCGGGGTGCGGGCTGCTCGCCACCCCGGTGCTGACGACGATGCTCGAGCACCTGCAGCTGGAAGCCCAGATCGGTGGCTACGAAGCGGCCGCCGTACGCGCGGAACAGGTGCGCGGCTTCTACACCGAACTCGCCGCACTGATCGGCGGCCGGCCGGAGAACTTCGCCTTCTCCGGCAGCGCGACCCACGCGTACTCGACCGCACTCTCGTCGATCCCGTTCCAGCGCGACGACGTCATCCTCACCACCAGGAACGACTTCATCTCCAACCAGATCGCGTTCCTGTCGCTGCGCAAACGCTTCGGGGTCCAGATCGTGCATGCCCCGGACCTGCCCGAGGGCGGCGTCGATGTCGAGGCCATGGCCCTGCTGATGCGGCAACACCAGCCGCGGCTGGTCGCCGCCACCCACATCCCCACGAACTCCGGACTCGTCCAGCCCGTCGCCGAGATCGGCCGGCACTGCCGCGAACTGGATCTGCTCTACCTGGTGGACGCGTGCCAGTCGGTCGGCCAGTACCCGCTCGACGTCGACGAGATCGGCTGCGACTTCCTGACCGGGACCTGCCGCAAGTTCCTGCGCGGACCGCGTGGCTCGGGGTTCCTGTTCGTCTCCGACCGCGTGCTCGCGGCCGGCTACGAGCCGCTGTTCCTGGACATGCACGCCGCCGGCTGGACGGCCGAAGAGGAGTACACCCCGAGCCGAACGGCCTCCCGCTTCGAGGAATGGGAGTTCCCCTACGCGACCGTCCTCGGCTGCGCTGCCGCCGTACGGTATGCCCGCGAGGTCGGCGTCGAAGCCATCTCACAACGCACTCCCCAGCTGGCGGGGCGTCTGCGGGCCGAGCTCGACGCGGTCGCCGGAATCCGCGCTCTCGACCACGGCTCACAGTTGGCCGCCCTTGTCACGATCGCGTTCGAGGGGTGGCAGCCCGCCGAACTCAAGGCGGCAGTAGATGCCCGAGGCATCAACTCCGCCCTGAGCTTCCGGCAATTCGCCCAGTTCGACTTCGGCGACAAAGATGTCGACTGGTGCCTGCGTCTGTCCCCGCACTACTACAACACCGACGACGAGATCGACCAGGTAGTCGCCGCCCTCACCGAACTCCAGGCCCCGGCCTACTCGAAGAGCGCGTAGCTGATGACACTCGGGACCCGGACGTTGAGCTTGCCGGCTCGCGTGGTCAGCACCTCTTCGTTGGCCAGCAGCTTGCCGGTGCTGGGGTCGAAGATCAGGATGTAGCGGGTCGGCAAACCACTGGCGTCCGTTTCGACCGCGAAGGCCGGACCGGTCCGGCCGGCCCGGTCCGTGATCGGGCCGAGAGCAACGACCTTGCGCTGGCCGGACAGGATCGTCAGCAGCGCCGATCGGACCGCGGGGGTCGGCGCCGACTCGCGGTTCAGATCACTGATCGCGGCGATCAGCGCCGAGGGACCGTTCTCCTTGATGTGGTGCCCGACCTCCAGCTCAGCCAGCAACCGCTCCGGGTCGTCAGGCAGCGGATAGCTGAACTGCGGGGTGTAGGTCCCGGCGGTCCACGTCGTGGTGTCGGTCACCTTGCCGGT
This sequence comes from Kribbella antibiotica, assembly GCF_004349055.1. Taxonomy (GTDB): domain Bacteria; phylum Actinomycetota; class Actinomycetes; order Propionibacteriales; family Kribbellaceae; genus Kribbella; species Kribbella antibiotica. The sequence continues at coordinate 11,510 of NZ_SMKX01000005.1, read as the reverse complement.
CTTGGGGTCCTTCTGGACGGACTTCCCGGACCGGTCGGCGCTCGACCAGGTCAGCTCGGTCTGTCCCGGCACCACCTCGGACGTCGCGACGTCCCCGTCCACGCTGGTCCACAGGCTCCAGCCCTGAGTTCGGACCGTGTGAACAGCTCCGGTCTCGCCCGGGACGGTGGTGTCCTGGGCAGCTTTCGCGGCCAGCGCGATCAACTCCGCCTTGGCAGGCCCGCCCTTGGCCAGTTCGCGGTCGAGCAGTGGCGGAGTTGCCGCCATCGTCACCGGGGTCGAGCCGAAGGGATCGGCCACCACAACGCTCGCTCCCATGACGGCAACGGTTGCGGCGGCCCCGGCCAGCACGAGGCGTCGTCGTACCGGCTTTCGGGGAGCAGTGGCGAGCGCGACCTGCTGCTCTGCGGCAGCGCGGGTCCGGATTCGGGTCAGCCCGGCGAGCTCCTGCTCGGTCAGAGGGCCGTCGGGGATGCCTGCGGCGGGGTCGACGCGACGGAGGGCGTCAAGTTCGTTGATCTTCATGCGTGCTCTCCCTGCTGACTGGTGATGACGGGTGCGGAGCCTTGGACCACAGGGTCGTGCAGCGCAGCTCGCAGGCGACGTCGGGCGCGGTGCAACCGCATCGCAGCCGCCGTCGTTGAACACCCCAGCGCCACGGCCAGGTCCTTGCCGTGCAGCTCCTCCCACGCAGCCAGCCGCAACACTTCCTGGTCCGGAGCGGACAGCTCCCGCAGCGCGGTCAAGGTGTCACCCAGCTCGGCCGACCACTCGATCTGCTCCCCCGGCTCAGCCGAGGTCTGCGTCGCCAGGTCGTTGCCGACCCGCATGTACGCCGCGGTCGCCCGCCTCGCCGAACGCCGCCGATTGGCCAACTCGTACGACGCCACTCGGTACAGCCACGGGAGTGCCCGGTTCCACGGCAGCTCCGACCGCCGTCGCCAGGCCACGAGGAAGACCTCAGCGGCGAGGTCGGCAGCAGCGTCCGGACTCTCGGTTCGGCGGCTCAGATACCGCAGGACGGCGCGATAGTGCGTCTGATAGAGCTGCTCGATCTCAGCCAGCCCAGGTTTGGTCATCGGTTCCACACCCCGTTTACCGCCGCAGCGAGCCATTCATCACAGGGCCGCGAGTATCTCAGTAACCGGGGGTCCGGCCGTCCCCGGTCAGCGCGGGGACGGCCGGGTCGATTTCAGGAGGCGTAGACCTCGTATTCGGAGAGTTGGGCGGCGGGCCAGCCGGTGTTGGCGGTGAAGGTGAGGCGGACCCAGCGGGTGTTGACGACGTTCGGGAGGGTGATGGTGGCGGTGTTGCCGGAGCCGGGGTCGAAGGTGCGGCCGGCGGCACCGGCCAGTTGGCTGTACGACGAGTTGTTCGTACTGCCGAGGACCTCGACGGTCTGGTTCCGCGCACCCCAGTTCGTCGGGAGCTTGAGGGCGATCCGTTTCACGTTCTGGTTGCTGCCGAGGTCGACGGTCAGCGACTGCGGCCAGGCGTTGTTCGCGCTCTCCCAGTAGCTGCCCGCGTTCCCGTCGACCGCGTTGCTCGCGACGTAGGTCTGGTTGACGGTCGTCGCGGTGACGGGCTTGCCGGCCGCGAGATTGCCGGTCGGCGTACCGGGATCGCCACCGCTGCCCGGTGCGGTCCAGTTGCAGCCGCTCCAGTTCGAGTCCCAGCCGCTGTTGCCGGAGCCACGGTTGAGACCGAAGGAACCGCTCGGGTAGGGGCAGTTGTAGACGCCGGCCCGACCGATGCCGCTGGCAACGACATTGCTGACCGTCGCGGATCCGGTCGTCTCGGCCTGGAAGACGAACGTCCCCACCCCTTCGACCGAACCGCCGTCCACGGTGACGTTCTGCACCGCACGCCCGGCGCCACCACCATCAACGAACTGGTACGCCGACCACGGGCTCGCGACCAAGCGGTTGTTGAGCAACCGGACCTGGGCGTTGATCGGGTTGTCGTAGGAGTCGACGCGGATCGCGCCGTGCGGGTGGTTCTGGCCCCAGTTCGGATTCATCGCGCCGGTGCGGATCAGCGTGTTGCCGGAGACGGTGATCGTCCCGGCCAGCGGGAAGAACGGCGAGGCGAAGTTCTGGTTCGAGATCGCGATCCCGCCACCGAGTGCGTTGGTGTCGGCGATCAGGTTGTCCCGCACAGTCATGTCGGTGCCGCCGTAGATGGCGATGCCGTTGGCCAGGTTCGGCTGGATGACGGTGTTGTTGGCGAAGGTACTGCTCCGGTTCGCCGAGTGCAGCGACCAGGCGGCGAGCGAGTCGTCGCCCTGGTTGCGCAGGAAGTTGTTCCGCACCTGCGCGTTGTACGCCGTACCGTTGAGGTTCAGGCCGTCGGCCGTCATGTCGTAGAAGCGAGTGTTCTCGACGATCAGGTTGTCGTTGTTCCCGGTCAGCCACAGCCCGCACTTCAGGTGCTGCAACCAGAGTCCGGAGACGATCGAGTTCGGGCCGAGGCTGCCGTTGACGAAGTTGTCCGGCGACTGGTCGTTCCGCTCGGTCACCTCACCGATCACGGCGAAGTCGTACAGCTTGACATTGCCGCCACCGTTCGGGCGGTCGATCAGGTGGTGGCTGAGCAGCGTCGAGTGCCAGCGGCCCGCGCCGCGGAGCGTGACGCCGTCCGGGTTGATCGTGCCGCCGACGCGGAACCGCCCGGCCGGGATCCACACGGTTCCACCAGAACCGCGGGCGCTGTCGATCGCACTCTGGATCGCACCGGTCGAGTCGTTGTTCCCGTTCGGGTCCGCACCACGGTCGACGATCGAGATCGAGCCACCAGGCTGACCGGCGGGACCGGCCACATTTTCGAACTCGACGTCGTCGATCGTGTAGGGCCCGGCGGTGTTCTCACCGTCGACCTGGAGCTTGATCTTCGCGCCTGCGTTGACCGTCTGGCCGAGCTGCAGCCGCGCGTGGTCGTAGAGCTTGTGTGTCCGCGAGCCGGGGATCCACGAGGTGTCGATGTAGCTGTACTTCGCCGTCACCGCCAGAGATTGCGACAGCTTCTGCCCGTTGACGTAGACCGACAGAGTCCCGGTGCGGCCGTCCGGAATCGAGTAGGCGACATTGATCGCGTTCGTCGTGCCGGGCGCTGTGAACTCGACGTACTGGCCGCCGTTCAGCGTCACTGCCTGCCGGTTGGAGGCCTCGGAGGCCAGTGAACCCTGGGCGTAGCTCGGGCCGATCTTGCTACCGTTGGTGGCCGAGTTCTCAGCCTCCAGGATCGTGAACGGCAGCGTGGCGCCGACAGCCTGAATGGCAGCCGGTGCGGCGTGGGCTGCCGGCACCGAGAGCCCGGTGGCGGCAAGAGCGGCAAGGACGAGCCACGGGGCTGTTTTTGGGCGTGCTTGTACGCGTCTTGGCATGGCGTGTGCCTTCCTCGGGGCGGGGGGTGCGCACACATTAAGGAAGGAGCCAAGTCGACGCAATAGTTCGACACGTTCTTGCAAATTAGCTACGGAACAACCTGTGGTCGGTCAGCGATTAGTCAAGAACTCTTGTGCAAAGTTCATTGCAGGCTAGGGCTCAGGTCGTGGGCGATGAGCGCTGCCGCCAGCGTGCCGGCCGCCGTGGGATGGGTCGGGTCGTGACCGGTGATCGTGTGGATCCGGCCCAGGCGATAGTTGAGGGTGTTGCGGTGGATGGTGAGCGCCTCCGCTGCTTCGGCCCGGTTGTAGCCGGTGGCAACGAATGCGCGCAGCGCGTCGACGAGATGCGGATGGCCGGCCAGCGGCGCGATCAAGCCAGCCAGGTAGTCGCGCGCCGGCCCCGGCTGAGAGAGCTGGTACTCGATCGCGAGATCGGGCAGCCAGAACAACCCAGCCGGACGATTGAGCCGCTCGGCGAGCTGGAGCAGATCCACGGCCTCCCGACGGGCGCGCGGGATGTCCGCCGCGATTGCTGCGATCGCGGCCGCGGCGAGCCTCGTCGTACCGGCGCCTGCAGCAGTGTCCACTCGGCCCAGCACGTCGGGGACCTGGCTGGCGTCGGGCACGAGCAGGATGCCGAGGTCGTGGTCGAAGGTCCACATCACCTCGGGTTGCTCGTCGAGCGCAGACTGGATCGCCCGAACGGTGGCCGTGGCACCCCGCTGGAGATCGGGCAGGCGGTAGGCGACGACGGCGTACTGGTCGGCCAGCCTCGTGCCGACGCGGGCGGCGAGGCGGTCAGCGGGCAGACCCTCGAGCAGTCGGGCGACCAGGTTCTGGCGGCCTTCGCGCTTCTCCCAGGCGAGCTCCTGCTGCTCGCGGAGGTAGGCGGCGGCCACCAGCGGCTGAACTGATCCGAGCAACGCCAGGAGATGGTCGACGAATGCCACGATCTCGGGGTCCTGCGGCGGGAGGGCGTGCTCGGCCGCGTAGGCCCAGGCTTCCCGGACACCGATCGGATAGATCCGCAGTACGGCGTCCAGCGGCAGGCCGTCGCGGGCGCGTTCGGCTCCCCAGGCCACCGGCTGCTGCAACTCTTCCTCGGACGGCGTCCGGCCTTCTTTGATCGAGCGCAGGAACAGCCCGATCAGATCCTTGGCGTTGGCCACCAGGTCGCCTTCGAGGACGCTCGTCGGCAGCCGGTGGTAGGCGGGGATCCGCTCTGCGCTGCGGGCGATCACCAGGGCCGCGATCTCGTCGAGGTGTTCGGTCATCTGGTCGATCGCGCCCTGGAGAACGTGCTCGGGTTCCATCAGGCATTGTCATCATGCACAAACCGAACAGGCAACTGATTGCGCTTTCTGCCAGCAGACAGCGGCAGCCCTGCGGACCATGCTGTCTACAAGCACAATGCCGTGATCAGGGAGAACAGATGCCCGCTCCACGTAGGACCGCCGTACTGGTCGCGCTCACGCTGACCACCGGCCTCATGGTCGCCCTTCCGGCCGGCCCAGCGACCGCCTCCCCCATCACGGGCCGCACCGAGACCGTGCTGGAGACCGATGGCCGGATCCAGGTGAGCCATGTCAGTCTCACCTCGCCGCTGCCGAACGCCAACCCGCACCCCGCGGCCTGCGATGCGATCGGTTACCTGCGGTACCGCGACACGGCCGGCCCGGCTGATCCGCAGCAGGCCGACTCGGTGGTCGTCTCGCAGCAGGGCACCTTCGGTAACGCGTACAACTCCGACAGCGTCGCGCGAAACACCGTGCGCTCGGCCATCGCGGCCGGCAAGCACCTCGAGTACTGGTCACTCGCCCGGCGCGGCAACTGCCTCAACGACGACACCGGCATCAACGCGGCTCTGCGCGCCCGCGACTACCGGGTCGCCCTGAACTACTACTACCGCGGTACGACGATCGACGGCCACCGCTTCGCCGGGTACGACGCGGTGAAGAACTCGCCGTTCCTGGCCGACCTCGGGCTCGAGCGCACCCTGCGCGACCAGTACGACCTGATGCTGCACGAGCTTCCCAGCCAGCACGTCCGGCAGACGAAGGCGTTCTGCACCGGGATTTCGATGGGCGGCCTGGTGACCGGCCTGTTCGCGTCCTGGGACTTCGACGGCAACCCCGCGACGACGGCCGATGCCGGGTTCAACCAGTGCGCGGGCTTCGCGGCCCAGGACACGATCCTGCCGAGCGATCCGGTGCAGCTCAAAGCCGATCCCCTGCTGGGATTCGTGTCGAACCTCCTCGTCGGTACGACGCACCAAGCAGCCAGCGCGGCCTTCCGCAACGGCACGCTCCCCCGCACCTTGGCCGGCGTACCGGCTCTTGGTCCTGAGGGGTTCCATCTGCAGCGGATGGCTGGACTGGCGGCGTACTTGGCGCCCGAGGCCGAGACTGACGTGTTGTCGTACCTGCCGAACGACCCGGCCACCAAGCTGGGCGAGCGGATTCTGTACGCGCCGTCGTACACGGAGTTCGTGACCGGGCTCAACGGGCTGCGCAGCTTCCGGTACACGAACGAGGCGTTGCTGGGAACGCTGGTGGACAACAACTCGGTCAACATCGGGCTGTTCCAGGTGAGTGTCGGAGCGCTGAGTGGTGGGCCGGTTCGGCCGAAGACGTTCCCGCTGCCCGGGCAGGTGAGCGAGATCCCGATCGCTGGTGGACTGTTGAGTGCGGTGGCTGGGCCTTCGCCGCGGGTTGCGCCGCTGAGCACACGGGCGCTCTACACCTGGAAGAACTTCAACGAAGTGAGTGGGGTGTCCTTTACGGCGCCTGACCAGGAGGCGACCGACATTCGCGACCTTGCGCGACAGCTCGCTCAGGGCAGCCCGATCGGCTACTGGGAAGAGAACTTCCCGGTCAAACTGCTCGCCGACATCATCTTCGCCTTCGGTGGTGCTCGGGATGGCGAATTGGCCAACGTGCGCTACGAAAACGCTGCCCGCGACACCACCAAGCCGACGGTGACCTTGCTGGCCGGGAACAGCTCGGTGCGGCATGCGACCGCGATCTTCCTGCCCGGCGCGACGACGGTGATCCCCGGGTACACGCACATCGACACGATCAACGCGGCTGCTGTCCAGAACGACGGCCGGCCGGATCCGAGCGGCCAACTGCTCGCCGATTTCGTCCTCGCCAGCAGCTGACCTCCCAGGAGCATTCATGTCCCATCGCAGGATGCCGGCCGCACTGGTGACGGCCCTCATCTCCACAACCCTCGGCGCCGCACCCGCGGCCGCCGAACCCGGTCCGCGCACCGAGCGCGCAATCACGTCGATCAACGCAGATCCCGCCGTACGGAAGTCTTTGGTGGAGATCTATTCGCCGCTGCCGGCGGGGACCGCGGCGCATCCGGCGGCCTGCGACTACGCCCGGTACGTCCGGTATCGCTCCGCTTCCGGGCCGGCGCAGTCGTCGGCCGCGGACTCGATCATGACGGTACTGCCCGGGCTGGCCGGTGGCGCGGACGAGTTCGAGCCGAATGCGCGGAACACGATCAAGAGCTCGGCGAAACTCGGCCGGTACGTCGAGTACTGGGTGCTGAGTTATCGCTCGGAGTGCCTGAACGACCGGACCGGTCTCGACGCAGCTGTTGCCGCCCGCAACTATCGGGTCGCGTACGGGTACTACTACCAGAACCAGGCGGTGAACGGGAAGCGGTTCGCCGGGTGGCCGAGCTGGCGCGACGAATCCTGGCTGGCCACCGTTGGTGTCGCGCAAACCATGAACGACTGGCGCACCGTCATCACTGAAGGTATCCCGGATCCGGCTCAGCGCACGAAGAAGGTCTTCTGCGGCGGACACTCGCTCGGCGGGCTCGGTACCGGCGTACTGAGTGCCTGGGATTTCGATGGCGACACTGCGACTGGGGATGATGCCGGTGCGAATCTGTGTGCCGGATTTTTCGCGCTCGACTCGTACGTGATCCAGGATCCGGCCGGACTGTCCGACGTACCGCTGGTGAGCGAAGCGGTCGGCGGGCTCAACCTGGCGTCGGCGCAGGTGATCGAACTGCTCGGCCGGCTCGGCTTCCACCCGAGTATCGACCTCAAGGTCGTGATGACCGCGCAGACCTGGAACATGGCCGCGATCATCGCGATGGCGGCGTACTTCGAACCCGATGCCGAGTCGACCTTGTTGCGGGACTTCGCCCGCACCATCAGTACGCCGCTCGGCACGCTGAACATCCAGTTGACACTGCGCGCCTTCTTCTCCAGCACGTACACGCAGTTCAGCACCGGTATCCCTGCCGTCCAATCGTTCCGGTACACGAACGAAGCGCTGCTCGGCGCGATGTGGGACGACAACTCCGGCCCGATCGCGATCGGTCACCTCGGGCTCGGCAGCCTGGCCGGCGGACCGTTGGGACCGAAGACCTTCGCGGTTCCTGAGCTGGTGAACGCCTTCCCGCTCATCGGCCCGATCATTCGGGGTGGTGGCTCGGGGCAGGACAAGGTCGCGCCGCTCGACCCGCGCAAGCTCTACCGCTGGCAGAACTACGACGAGCCCGCCCAGCGCCGGATCGACGGGAAGGTGTTCTCGACACCGGCCAATGAGGTCACGGACATCCGCGAGTTCGCGCCGCTGCTCTTCGACGGACCCACCAGCTACCTCGATTCGTTCTACCCAACCCGGGCGATCGTCGACCTGTTCGACCTGGCCGGTGCCCGGACCGGCGAGCTTCGCCACATCAAGTACGACCACGCGGCGGCGACGAAGCCGATGCTGATCGTGCTGGCGGGCGACGGGCCGTCGTTGCCGACGGCCAAGCTCCTCAACCCGATCACCGCCTACCTGAACCCGGCCGACCCGCCGGTGCTGCCGGCCGACGCGGTGATCGCGCCGAACTACCACCACCAGTCGACGATGGCCGGCGCCGCCCGGCAGAACGACGGACGGCCCGAGATCGTCAGCACAGCCCTGACCAACTTCATGGCCGCGAATACGCAGCCTTAAAGAACTTTGATCACGATCTTGCCGCTGGCCTTGTTCGTCTCGCCGCGTCGATGCGCGTCGGCGGCCTCGGCCAGTGGGAAGACCGAGTCGATCTCCAGGCGCAGCTTGCCCTCCTCGACCAGGTCGGTGATCGCAGTCAGGGCCAGGCGGTCGGGTTCCACGAGGGTGAACTCGGCCTGGATGCCACGGCGGTCGGCTTCTGCCACTGCCTCAGGGGCGACCGGGAGGATGGAGACGAAGGAGCCGCCGTCCTTCAGGATCTTCAGCGAGCGGAGGCCGGTCTCGCCCGCGATCGGGTCGAAGACGACGTCGACCGGCTGATCGGCCAGTACGGCGGTGAAGTCCTCGGTGCGGTAGTCGATCACCTCGTCGGCGCCGAGAGCGCGAACAAACTCGTGCTTCGGGGCACTCGCCGTACCGATGACGTAGGCGCCTAGCGCCTTGGCGATCTGTACGGCGAGGTGGCCGACACCGCCGGCGGCGGCGTGGATCAGAACGCGGTGACCTGGTTGCAGGCCGCCCGTTTCGACCAGGCCTTGCCAGGCGGTGAGCGCGGCCAGCGGCAGACCGGCGGCTTGCTCGAAGGTGAGGGTCTTCGGTTTGCGGACGAACTGGCGAGACGGCGCGACGACGTACTCGGCGTAGGCGCCCGGCAGGTGCGGGAACATCGGCATCCCGAGGACCTCGTCGCCGACGCGCAGCCAGGTGACGCCGACACCAACCTCCTCGATCACACCGGCAACGTCGTAGCCGAGGATCGCCGGGTAGCCGTAGTCGCGGCCCTCGGCGCGGCTCTTCCAGTCGGTGGGGTTGACCCCGGCGGCGTGGACCCGGACCAGGATCTCGGTCAGGCCGGGCGTCGGGCGTTCGACCTCTTCGAGCTGCAGAACCTCGGGGCCGCCGGGCGCTTTGGCGACTGCGGCCTGCATCGTCTTCTTGTTCATGGGGCAAGTCTTTCGGCTGCTCCGCTTCGCGACTACTGGCCGGATGGACATCATGTGAAAGAATCCGGCCATGCATCGCATCGCCGTACTGGCCTTACCTGGGGTCGTGCCGTTCGAGCTCGGGATCGCGGCCCGGATCTTCGGGCGCGCGCTGACGAGCGACGACGAGCCGCTGTACGACGTGATCACCTGCTCGGTCGATGGCGCTCCCGTGCAGACCTCGGACGACTACTCGATCACCGTCCAGCACGACGCGTCGGTCCTGGCGACGGTCGACACCGTGGTGATCCCGCCGTCGCACATGCTCCAGGAGATCGTCGACGCCGACGGATTGATCGCGGACGCCGTGCTGCGTGCGCTCAAGGAGGTTCGGCCCGGCACTCGGCTGCTAGCGATCTGCACAGGCGCTTTCGTGCTGGCTGCTGCGGGATTGCTCGACGGACGGCCCGTGGCGACACACTGGGCCGAGGCGGAACTCCTGCAGGAGCTGTTCCCCGCCGTACGGGTTGATCCGGTGGTGCTGTTCATCGACGACGGCGACATCCTCACCTCCGCGGGTGTTGCCGCGGGCATCGACCTTTGCCTGCACGTGATCCGCCGCGACCACGGCAGCGCGGTTGCCAACTCGGTCGCGCGACTGTGCGTCGTACCGCCGCGGCGTGATGGTGGCCAGGCGCAGTACGTGCTCCGCCCGATCCCACCCGCCCAAGACGGCGGTACGGCGGCCACTCGCGCCTGGGCGGCTGAGCAGGTCGGTCGGCCGTTGAGCCTCACCCAGATGGCCGAGCACGCCCGGATGAGCGTGCGCACGTTCACCCGTCGCTTTCGCGCCGAGACCGGCGTGAGCCCGGCCACCTGGCTGACGATGCAGCGCCTCGACTACGCCCGCCAACTGCTCGAGGAGACCGACCTCACCGTCGATCAGGTCGCCGACCGCGCCGGCCTCGGGACTGGTACCACGCTGCGCCTGCAACTCCGCGAAAACCACGGCGTGTCCCCCACGGCGTACCGGCGGGCCTTCCGCAACTGACCGCTGACCCGTGCAGACCAGGGGGTTTCACGGGTGCGACGGGCCCGTGGTCCGACCAGGGTGGGTGGTGACCGCACGAGTTGCCGGATGGGAAGAGGAAGACGGATGCAGTTCACGGATGGCCTGACACAGACAATGCTGCCACGACGGGCAGTGCTGCAGGGCGGGCTTGCCGCGGGGGTCGGCTTGGCTGCCCTCGGCAACCAGGTAGCGAGCGCTGCAACGGTCAGCTCGTCGGGCAGTACGGGGATCCGTCCGTTCCGGGCGTCGATCCCGCAGCAGAAACTGCTGGACCTGCGGCGGCGAGTTTCCGGAGTGAGCTGGCCGACCGCTGAGCTGGTCGGCGACCGCACCCAAGGGGTGCAACTAGCGACCACCAAGGCACTGGCGAAGTACTGGGTGAGTCGCTACGACTGGCGCCGCTTCGAAGCCAAGATCAACAAGCTGCCGCAGTTCACCACGGAGATCGACGGCGTGGACATCCACTTCATCCACGTTCGGTCGCCACACAAGGACGCGCTGCCGCTGGTCATGACACACGGCTGGCCGGGCTCGTTCGTGGAACTGCTCGAAACGATCGGCCCGCTGACGAACCCGACCGCGCACGGCGGTCGCGCCGCGGACGCGTTCCACCTCGTCCTGCCGTCGATTCCCGGCTACGGATTCTCCAGCCAGCCCACCGAGATCGGCTGGGATCCCGGCCGCACCGCCAGGGCCTGGAACGAACTCATGCACCGGCTCGGCTACACCCGGTACGTCGCCCAAGGTGGTGACGTCGGCTCCGCCGTCACCGACAATCTCGGTCGCCAGGCTCCCACCGGCCTGCTCGGCATCCACGTGAACCTGCTCGGCGCAGCCCTGGGCGGAGTCGGCTGGCCCACCACCACCGACGAAGAACGCGCCGCCGCAGCCGCCGTCGCCGAATTCAACGCCACCGGCAACGGTTACCGCATCGAGCAGACCACCCGCCCCCAAACCATCGGCTACGCCCTGCTCGACTCCCCCGTCGCGCTAGCCGCCTGGATGCTCGACCACGACACCGACAGCTACTACAAGATCTCCCAGGCCTTCGTCGGCAACCACCCCGCCGGCAACCTCACCCGCGACCACATCCTCGACAACATCTCCCTCTACTGGCTCACCGGCACCGGCGCCTCCGCAGCCCGCGTCTACTGGGAAAG
>NZ_SMKX01000059.1 GCF_004349055.1 Kribbella antibiotica | reverse complement strand
GTGGGAGTACTACCTGCAGTTGTTCGTGCTGGGGAGTGGAGAAAGTTGCGTGCCTGCGTGGGCCGCAGATTGAGGGGCGGGGGATTACTGCCTAGCTGTAGCGGGCTGCCACGAACTGGCTGAGGCGGTCGGCGATGTCGGCGAGAGCCGCTCGGGCGGGGTGCCGGGAGTCCCAGGCGCTGACCAGGCGGACGGACAGGTCGCCGTCGCTGGTGCGGATCGGTAGCGGGCACAGGTCGAACTGGGGGTCGTCGGAGACCACGGCTACCCCGCGGCCGGCGGCGGCGAGGGCTTGGGCGACTGTGCCGTCGGCTGCCTCGACAGCGGCGCCGTACGAGAGACCGTCGCGTCGCAGCGCTGCCTCCAACGAGATGCGAGACGTGAAGGACCGCGGCGGCAGCACCAGCGGTACGTCGGCCAGTTCCGCGAGCTTGATGCGTTTGCGCTCGGCCCACCGATGGGTGGCCGGCACGCAAGCCCACACCGGCAGCACGGCCAGAGTGCGAGTCTCGTACGGCGCTCTGGCCGGCGTACTGGTCACTGCGAGGTCTGCACCGCGTCCCAGCACCTCGGCCGCGGTCTGGCCGTCTGCCTGGAACACCTCCGGAGTGGGGTCGTCAGCGTCCAGCGTGGCGATGAAGGGCGCGACCACATCCCGCAGGGTGGTGAGGGGAGCGCCGATGGTGACGCGGTCGAGCCGACCCTGCGCCTGGTAGGTCGCAGCGACCCGCAGAGCGTCCGCACGCTCCAGCACCTCCTGGGCCAGCGGCAGTAGCGCCTGACCGGCGCGGGTGGGTGTCAGACGGCCGCCGGTGCGGTGGAAGAGCTCCACACCGAGCTCCTGCTCGAGCTGGCGGAGCTGCCGGGACAGGCCGGGCTGGGTGATGTGCAGGTGGTCCGCCGCGGCGGTGACCGTGCCGGAGGCGACGGTCTGCACGAAGTACTGCAGCGTACGCAACTCCATTAAGAGCCTCTCTCTTGGCTAGAACTCCCAGGCATGCAGAAAGTGCAGAACAAGTATTGGACAGCATAGGCCGCTGACCGAAGACTGGAGGGATGACGATCGAACAGCGACGCATCCTGAAGACAGCGATCCCGGGACCGATCTCGGCTGAGCTGATGGCACGCAAACAAGCCGCGGTCGCGGCGGGGGTGGGGACCACCCTGCCGGTCTTCGCGGTCGCCGCCGACGGTGGCGTCGTGGTTGATGCCGATGGCAACCAGCTGATCGATCTCGGGTCCGGGATCGCGGTCACGACGGTCGGCGCGCGGGCGCCCCGAGTGGTCGACGCGGTCAAGGCGCAGGTCGACGCGTTCACCCATACCTGCTTCATGATTACGCCGTACGAGGGCTATGTCGCTGTGGCCGAGGCGCTCAACCGGCTGACCCCTGGCGACCACGAGAAGCGCACCGCGCTGTTCAACTCCGGCGCTGAGGCGGTCGAGAACGCGGTCAAGATCGCCCGCGCCTACACCGGTCGTCAGGCCGTCGTCGTCTTCGATCATGCCTACCACGGCCGCACCAATCTGACGCTCGCGATGACGGCGAAGAACCAGCCGTACAAGCGCGGTTTCGGCCCGTTCGCCGCCGAGGTCTACCGCGCGCCGGTCTCGTACCCGTACCGCGACGGCGGGCTGGATGGCGCAACCGCCGCGGCTCGCGCGCTCGACATCATCGAGAAGCAGGTCGGCGGGACCGAGGTTGCGGCGGTTGTCATCGAGCCGATCCAGGGTGAGGGCGGCTTCGTCGAACCGGCTCCCGGCTTCCTCCCGGCATTGGCCGAGTGGTGCCGGGCGAACGGCGCGGTCTTCGTGGCCGACGAGGTACAGAGCGGCTTCGCGCGGACCGGCGACATGTTCGCCAGCAACCACGAGGGCGTCGTACCGGATCTGGTGGCGACGGCCAAGGGGATCGCGGGCGGGCTGCCGCTGTCGGCGGTGACCGGCCGCGCGGAGATCATGGATGCGCCGCAGGTCGGCGGCCTCGGTGGCACGTACGGCGGCAATCCGCTCGCGTGTGCGGCCGCGCTGGCGGCGATCGAGACGATCGAGGCCGATGGGCTGGTCGCGCGCGCCCGTCAGATCGAGGAGCTGATCAAGCCGCGGCTGCTGCTGGCCCAGAAGGAGGACGACCGGATCGGTGACGTTCGTGGTCGCGGCGCGATGATCGCGGTCGAGCTCGTGCAGCCCGGTACGTCGGAACCGGCGCCGGAGCTGGCGAAAGCGGTCGCGACTGCTTGCCATCAGCAAGGAATCATCGTGCTCACCTGTGGCACCTACGGCAACGTGCTGCGCTTCCTGCCACCGTTGACGATCACCGACGACCTGTTGATCGAAGCCCTCGAGATCGTCATTGCGTCCCTGCGGGAGATCTCATGATCAAGGTTCTCAACCCGGCTGACCTGAGCATTGTCGGTGAGGTCCCTGATGGCACCACCGCTGATGCCACTGGGGCTGTCGATAAAGCCGCAAAAGCCTTCCCTGCATGGGCTCGCACCGCACCACGGGCTAGGTCGGAGATCCTGCACAAGACCTTCGAGCTGATGCTGCGCGACCGCTCCCGATTGGCCGAACTCATCAGCCTGGAGAACGGGAAGTCCGAAGCCGATGCCCTGGCCGAAGTGGGCTATGCCGCGGAGTTCTTTCGCTGGTTCGCCGAGGAAGCGGTCCGCCCCGGCGGTGACTACGGCGAGGCCCCGGCCGGCGGCGTGAGGACGCTGGTCACCGCCAAACCGATCGGTGTCGCGGCCCTCGTGACCCCATGGAACTTCCCGGCCGCGATGGCCACCCGCAAGATCGCCCCGGCCCTCGCCGCAGGCTGTACGGCGGTCCTCAAGCCGGCCGCCGAAACCCCGCTGACCGCGCTCGCGATCGCCGAGCTTCTCACGGAGGCCGGCGTACCGGCTGGCGTGCTCAACGTCGTCACGACCACCGACGCAGCCGGGGTGGTCTCCACCTGGCTGGCCGACTCACGCGTACGGGTGATCTCGTTCACCGGTTCGACCCCGGTCGGCAAGACGCTGCTCCGCCAGGCGGCCGACCGGGTCGTCGTGACGGCGATGGAGCTCGGCGGCAACGCGCCGTTCGTCGTCACTGAGGACGCCGATCTGGAGAAGGCGGTCGCGGGCGCGATGATCGCGAAGTTCCGCAACGGCGGCCAAGCCTGTACGGCGGCCAACCGGTTCTATGTGCATTCCGCCGTGGCCGATGAGTTCACCGAGCTGTTCGGCCGCGAGGTGGAGAAACTTGCCGTCGGCCCCTATTCGCAGGGGGCGCAGATCGGGCCGCTGATCTCGGACACCGCCGTGCAGCGGGTGACCTCGGTCGTCGACGAGGCGGTTGCGGCCGGCGCTCGCGTTACGCACCAGGCCGCCGTACCGGTTGCTGCTGGGCACTTCTACCCGCCGACGGTACTGCGAGATGTGCCGGACGACTCGACGTTGTTCACCGAGGAGATCTTCGGGCCGGTCGCTTCGATCGCCACCTGGTCGGACGATGACGAGCTTGTTGCCCGGGTCAACGAATCCGAATTCGGACTGGCTGGTTACGTTTATGCCGGTGAGCTGGGTCGCGCGATCCGGATCAGCGAAGCGCTTGATGTCGGCATGGTGGGCGTGAACCGTGGTCTGGTCTCGGATCCGTCGGCGCCCTTCGGTGGCGTCAAGCAGAGCGGGCTCGGCCGCGAAGGCGCTCGCGACGGTCTCCGCGAGTACCAGGAGACGCAGTACCTGAGCATTGACTGGCCGTAATGGGTGTTGCCTACCCATATTCAGTAGGCGGTGGGTAGGCGCGTAGGGCGCTGCTGAATATGGGTGGTCGCAACCCATGTGGGGGATCGGCGGAAGCGGTTGACTTCTGGCTATCGGGAAGGCCAATCGGCCGACCGCCCCAAGGGACTGGAAACGGTTCCTGACCGAAGGAGAAACATCATGGCTGAGGTTCTCGACCTGCAGATCCTGTCCGAGGAGAACACCACCAGCCCGGTGCTGCACACCGACGGCTCGGGCGTCAGCTACAACTGCTGATCTTCGTGACCCAGGGGGCCTGTGCCGACTCGGCCCGGGCCCCCTTCCGTCTGTCCTGAGAGGGGCGCAATGCCGATGATCGACTCGTTCCGGGCCTACACGATCAGTGACCCGCAGTACTACGACCGCGTCGAGCGGTCCTCCGAACCGGGCGCGTTCCTGGAGCTCCTGCGCGAGCGGGTCGGCGACAAGGCGGCCGTCCTCGACGGTGTCGGCATCTGGGCGCGCTGCCTGGACCGGCCTCTCACCGAACTGCCGGAGTACGGCTGGAAGCTGCACCTGGCAGCCCGCCCGGACGACCTGGCCACGCTCATGAACGCAGTGATCGACGAGTACCTCATCGACTCGTTCAGCTTCAAGGTCATCCGCTCCCCGGAGCTCGGACTGGCCCAGCTGGCGCGCTGGTGGTCGCGTGGCGGCGCCGGCAAGGCGGTGACTGTCTACCCGCTGTCCGAGGAGCACGCTCGCGAGCTGGCTGAGCGCTTCAGCGCCCGGCTCGGCGACCTGCACGGTGCGCACGTTCTGACCGACCGCCGGTACCCGGGCAGCGATGTGGTGCAGTACCGCTACGGCACCTTCCGCAAGCCCCCTGGCATCGATGACGACGGCTACCCGAGCTCTGTGGTCACCGGACCCGACGGTAAGCCGTGGAACGACTCCCGCACCCCCACGTTCACCCTGCCCTCCTGGGTTGCTGAGGACCCGTTCGCCGTACCGGCCGCAGTTGACGCTCCGCCGGCTGACCCGACCGGTCTGCTCAAGCGCTACAAGATCAAGTCGGTACTGCGGCACTCGCCGGCCGGCGGCGTCTATCTGGCGACCGGTCCGGACGGGGCGGAGTACGTGCTGAAGGAGGCGCGTCCGCACACCGCCTTCGCGCCGGACGGCTCAGATGCGCCGGAGCGGTTGCAGCGCGAGTACGACTACCTTCAGAAGCTCTCAGGCACCGGTGTTGCACCGGACGGCGTAGAGCTGGTGACAGTGTGGGAGCACACCTTCCTGGTGCAGTCCAAGGTGCCTGGAATCACCATGCAGGTCTGGCTGTCCCGCAACCACCCGTTCGCTGTTGGCAAGCCGGACCCGTCTTACCCGGCCCGCGCACAGACGATCCTGGAGCAGATCCGGACCGCACTGGCGACCTGTCTTGAGCACGGCATCGTGTACTCCGATGTCTCGCTCACGAACATCATGATCGACGACGACGAGACGGTGCGGCTGGTCGACTTCGAGGCCTGCCGCCCGGTCGGATCGGACCCTGCGCAGTACCCACGCACCAGTGGTTTCGCCCCCGAGCCGGGAACGGCCGCCTGGGGGAGTGACGCGGCGTACCTCGCGTACGGCGTCGACGCGATCGAAGCCGCGACGGTCATGCCCCGCAACGCCCTGCTCGCCTTCCGCCCTGAGGCGTTCAGCCGGGCCCTTGCGGTCACCTCCCGTCAGCTCGACATCCCCCTCAGCGGCCTGCCGGAGCGTCTCGGTCTGCCGGAGGTAACGGAGGAGCCGGCGGACCTGCTGGCAGACACCCTCCGCGGTCTGCGGGCGGCTGCGACTCCGGAGCGACGGGACAGGTTGTTCCCGGGCCACCCGGAGCAGTTCCAGAGCAACACGCTCTCACTCGCGTACGGCGCTGCTGGCGTACTGCGTGCGCTGCACCTGCTGGACGGTTCGGTGGATGCAGAGTGCACGGACTGGCTGGTCGCACGGCTCGATGAGAACCGCCCGCTACCGATGGGCCTGTACGTCGGTCGTGCCGGCATCGGACTCGCATTGCTGGAGCTAGGCCTCGACGACCGCGGTCTACTGGCCGGTGCGACGGCTGAGGCGCTCAGTGGCGACAAGCGCGGCGGACTGGCGACCGGACTGGCCGGTGTAGGCGTTGCGCAGCTGTACGCACACCGGCTGACCGGTTCATCGGAGCACCTCGACCAGGCGCGAGCGATTGCCGACCGGCTCATCGACAGCGCCTCTGATGACGGCACCGGGTTGTGGTGGCAGCAGGCGGATCCGCATCCGCTTGGGCTGATGCACGGTTCGGCGGGAGTAGCGACGTACCTGACTGAGCTGGGGGTCGCTGTTGGCGACTCGTTCCTGGTGAAGATGGGACGCCGGGCGCTCGGCTTCGACCTGGCGCAGGGGCGGCCGCGGTTCAACGGGGGTATCGGATTCGGTGCCTACACGGGCAGCTCGCCTTTTGAGCCGTACGTCGTCCGTGGTGGCTCCGGTGTCGGCCTGGCCGTCGCGCATCACCTGCGACTGACTGGTGACGAGACGCTGGTCGATCCGCTCTGGTCGATCGTGCGGGGTGTCGGGATGCCGTTCACGGTGAACCCCGGGTACTTCGCCGGGATGAGCGGGCTCATCGAGTTCCTGCTCGAAGCCAAGGCAGCACTGCCGGACGATGCGGCCACTGTGGACGAGACGATCGGCAGACTGGTTGAACAGATCACCTCACTGCGTTGTGAGGATGCATCCGGAACAGGCTTCCCTGGTGACGGACTGATGCGGCAGAGCTGCGATGTCGCGTCCGGCAGTGCTGGTGTCGCGATGACGCTGCACCGGTTGCAGAACGGTGGCGACACGCTCGACGTACGCTTCGGTCGGCCGGCGGGGGTGCTTAGCCATGCCGGGTGATCGTCTGGCTGTTGTGTGCACCGGTGCGAGCGCTGCGCTGGACCTGGTGTCGCACTTGGCGCACTGGCGTCGTGAGGTGAGCGGACCGCTGTCGGTGATGCTCACGCACTCGTCGCTGACCTTCGTGCAGCCGTCGGCGGTTGCGCTGATCGCTGACGAGGTGATCGAGCCGCACGGACCGGTGGTGAACCCGGTCGCTTTCGCCAACCAGGCCAGGCTTTTCGTGGTCGCACCGTGCTCAGCGAACTTCCTGGTCTCGGCTGCGCTCGGACTGGCGTCGTCGCCCGCACTGACCGCGATGTTGGCCACTCCGGCACCGCGGATCGTGTTCCCGCACATGAACCCGCGGATGTGGCAGGCGCGCACCACCCAGCAGGCGGTCCGTTCGCTGCGAGAGCAGGACGTGGTCGTGGTGTCTCCTGAGGACACTGAGGTACTCACGCTATGGAGCGGCGAATTCGAGCCCAGTAAGGCGATGCCGCCCCCGGTGCGAACCGCTGCTGTGATCGCTGGGCAGTGGCGAAACCTGATTGCAGCAGCATGACTTCCCGGACCGAGTTGCTACGTGACAACCGGGATTTCAGCCGGTTCTGGTGGGGTCAGGCGCTGACAGCGCTGGGTGCGCGCGTTAGTGACGTGTGCATCCCGCTGCTGGTGCTGGATCTGACAGGGTCGGTCCTCTGGGCCGGTGCGTTGCTCACGGTCCGGCTGATAGTGCTGAACGTGGCCCGGCTCCCAGCCGGTGCACTCGCCGACCGATGGGACCGGCGCCGAGTGATGATCCTGGTCGACCTGATCCGCGCAGTGTTGTGGGCTGTGCTGGCAGTAGCGGTCTTCACCGGTGTCGCGTCGGTCTGGCCGCTCGTCATCGTCGGTGTGGTCGACGGTCTGGTCAGTTCGATCTACAACCCGTCGCTGGCCGCCGCACTGCGACACCTGGTCCGACCGGACGACATCACGAAAGCCGTTTCCCTGAACGAGTCTCGCTCGTACGCCGCCAGTCTCCTGGGCCCGGCGGTCGGCGGTGGACTGTACGCCGTCGCGCACTGGATCCCGTTCGCGATCAACGCGGTCACCTTCGTACTGTGCACCTACCTGGTCTACCGGATCTCGGCCGGCCTCGGTGGTCGGAATGCCTCGAAAGAACGGCTGACCACAGACATGTGGGCGGGGCTGAGGTACGTGTTCACCCAGCCCTTCCTGCGAACGCTGACGATCTGGTCCGCGGTGCTGAACTTCGCTACGGCCGCAGCGTTCTTCGGAATGGTGCCGATGCTGGTCAGTCTGGAGACACCGGCCGCGGTGATCGGTGCGATGTCTGCAGTCGTTGCTGCGGGCGCACTGCTCGGATCACTGATCGCACCGAAGCTGGTTGCGACAGGCGCGTTCCGGGCTGTGGTGGTTGGCGGACTGGTGGTGGCTGGGGCAGTCACGGCAGTGGCCATCGTGCCGTCGATGCCTGTGGTGGTTGGTGCGCTCGCACTGCTTGGCGCGACCGCTCCGGTCCTCATCATCGCGATGACTGCGCAGGTCTACGACGTCATTGACGACTCGATGATGGCGCGGGCCCAGAGCACCATGACGCTGGTCGGCTCACTGTTCTACCCGGTCAGCACCCTCGTCATGGGCTGGCTGATGCAGTACCACGGGCCAGGCCCGGCGTACGGCGTGATGGCCGCCGCGCTGGCGGGTGCCGTCCTGTTCACTCTGGCCCGGCCGGTCCGGGCCCAACTGTCACCTGAACCGGTGGCATCCCGTCCGGTAGTGGTGTGAGGAGACCAGAACATGCGTACCGAAGCCCTTTCCAGCCTGATTCCTGATGCAGCTGACTTCCTGGACCACCCACCGACCGAGGCGGTCGCCTGGCGCGGCTCCTCCACACTCGACTTCGGCCTGGCCGCAGTGGGCGAGCTGATCGACCACGGCTCGCTGCAGCGCCAGATGGTGAGCATGGTGAAGGACGGCCAGCGCGTCGCACCCGCGGCGTACACCTGGGCCGGTCAGCCGATCCAGCCCGGTTTCGCGGAGGTAGTGCGCACAACGAAGGTCTCGGCGTACATCGGAGCAGGTGCGACCACTGTGCTCGAGTCGCTGCACCGCACGTGGAAGCCGATCGGCGACCTGTGCCGTCGGCTCAGCCACGAGACCGGACTGCCGATCAGTGCGAACGCCTACCTCACTCCATCCGGCAGCCAGGGTTTCGCGCACCACTACGACACCCACTCGGTGCTGATCGTGCAGACCGCTGGCAGCAAGACCTGGCAGCTGCATGCGCCGGTCTACAACGACCCGCTGGAGAACCAGCCGTGGGACGGCTCCAAGGTGACCGAAGCCGAGTGGGACCGCCTCAAGACCGGTACGCCGTTCCTCGAGGTGATGCTTGAGCCCGGCGACAGCCTGTGGATTCCGCGCGGCTGGATCCACAACGGGTTCGCGACCGACGACCACTCGCTGCACGTCAGCTTCTCGTTCCCGACACTGACGCCGTACTGGCTGGCGGGGGAGCTGATCCGGGCGCTCGGCTCGGAGCGGGCCTTCCGTGCCGAGCTGCCGTGGGGCTTCGGTCGCTCTGCCGACCTGCGCGCCGAGGCACTGGCCACTACGACCAAGCTGCTGGCCGAGCATTTCAGTGCGCTGTCGGAACAGCCTGCAGAGAACTCCGAGCTGGCTGACACCTACCGGCGGTTCTCACTGGAGTCCAGCCGGCACCCGATGGACAACTTCTTGCCTGCGCCCACTCTGGACACGCAGGTCCGTACGGTCGCCGAGTCGGCGGCCGGTGTCGACTGGACGGCCGACGGCCGTCTCCGAGTTCACCTCGGCGACTCCATTGTCGAGTTCGAGAACGCCCCCGCCCGAGTAGTCGCCGAGCTCCTCACCGCCGACTCCTCAACCCCCTGGACGGGGCAGGCCCTCGAACTCGATGAGACCGAAGCGCTGGAGCTGGTCAGTCTTCTCCTGCGCACAGGTCTCGCCGTCCGCGCCTGACTGCGGTCAGTGGGCAGCGGAGGGGTAAACGGCCCCGGTGTACTTCTCACCGGGGCCGGCCCCGGGCTCGTCGGGAATACTGGAGGCTTCCTTGAAGGCGAGCTGCAGTGAACGGAGGCCGTCGCGGAGCGGAGCTGCGTGGTGGTGACCCAGGGACGGTGCGGCCGCGTCGAGCAGGCCGGCGAGCGCGTCGATCAGCGAGCGGGCCTCGTCGAGGTCCTTGTGGTCGGGCAGGTCCTCGGCCAGGCCGAGGTTGACGGCGGCTGCGCTCAGCAGGTGCAGGGCGGCCGTCGAGATGATCTCCACGCTGGGCACCTCGGCGATGTCGCGGGAGGCGGTTGCAAGCTGCGGAGTGGAGACGTCGTCGGTCATGGTGTTACTGTTACACAGCGACCGATCTGGTCCGGCGGTGCCCCATGGGTGGAATACTCGTGAAGCTCCGGTGGTTGGATCCAAGCGGAGGGCCACCTCCCACCCAGTCGATGAACAGTCGGCGGGTCCCGGTCACGCCGAGACTCCGGTCTTGGCGATCGTACGGCGTACCAGCAGTAGTTGTGGTTGGTAGTTGTGGATCAGGGACAGTGCTAGTGGGAGTTGGGGCCTTCGTGTGTTAGTCGCACGGAGGCCTTCGTCGTTTCTTGAGGAGACCTCGAGCGGCGAAGAGGTGGTACCGGAATCAGAACAACCCAGGAGGACCCATCACCATTGAACTGCGCGTCAACGAGCGCATCCGCGTTCCCGAGGTGCGGCTGGTCGGACCGAACGGTGAGCAGGTAGGCATCGTCCGGATCGAAGACGCACTGCGGTTGGCACAGGAAGCCGATCTCGACCTGGTCGAGGTTGCAGCCACGGCACGCCCGCCGGTCTGCAAGCTGATGGATTTCGGCAAGTACAAGTACGAGACCGCGCAGAAGGCGCGCGAGTCCCGCCGGAACCAGACCAACACCGTCATCAAAGAGATGAAGCTGCGGCCGAAGATCGACCCGCACGACTACGAGACCAAGAAGGGTCACGTCGTCCGCTTCCTCCGTGCCGGGGACAAGGTCAAGATCACCATCATGTTCCGTGGTCGCGAGCAGTCGCGCCCGGAGCTCGGCTTCCGGCTGCTGCAGCGGCTGGCCGAGGACGTCAGCGAGCTCGGCTTCGTGGAGTCGAACGCCCGCCAGGACGGCCGGAACATGATCATGGTTCTCGGACCTCACAAGAAGAAGTCCGAAGCGCGCGTGGACGTGGATGCCGAGAAGGCGAAGAAGCAGGCCGAGCGAGAGGCCGAACTGGAAGCGGAGCGCGTCGAACGCGCCGAGCAGGTTGCGGCGCACGAGGCCGAGATCGCCGCCGGTGCCACGAAGAAGCCGAAGGGTCCGGCAGACAACCTCGACCCGGAGTGACGGATCGCTCCGGCCGCGGTAGCAGCCGGAGCACCACACACCGAGTTCGAGTCAACGAAAGAACGATTCAGGAGTTCACAAGCCATGCCGAAGATGAAGACCCACTCGGGGATGAAGAAGCGCGTCCGCGTCACGGGCTCGGGCAAGCTGCGCCGCGAGCAGACCGGTGTTCGCCACCTCGCCGAGGCGAAGTCGTCGAAGCGCAAGCGCCGGCTGAGCGGCACGGTCGAGGTCGCACCGTCGTTCGCCAAGAAGGCCAAGAAGCTTCTCGGTATCTGAGGCTCCCGCCTCGCGGGGCCTCGTGGCCCTTCCCCCGAACATCCGCCGTACCGGCCCAGCCCGGTCGCGGCGCAGAACCAAGGAGTAACACCTCATGGCACGCGTGAAGCGGGCAGTCAACGCCCACAAGAAGCGCCGGGTCGTACTCGAGCAGGCCAGCGGTTACCGCGGCCAGCGCTCGCGCCTGTACCGCAAGGCCAAGGAGCAGGTCACCCACTCGCTCGTCTACGCCTACCGCGACCGCAAGGCGCGCAAGGGCGACTTCCGCAAGCTGTGGATCCAGCGCATCAACGCTGCGGTCCGCGCCGAGGACCTGACGTACAACCGTTTCATCCAGGGTCTGCACCTGGCCGAGATCGACGTGGACCGCAAGATCCTCGCCGACATGGCCGTCAACGACCCGGCCGCGTTCTCCGCGATCGTGCAGCTGGCCAAGGCCGCGCTGCCGGCCGACGTCAACGCGCCCGCCGCCTCGGCCTGAGCATTACCGTTCCCAGCCGTAGCAATCGAGTGGCGAGCCCTGTCCTGCTGACCGCGCAATCCGTGCGGATCAAGCAGGCCCGGCGGCTCGCCACTCGTGCGTTCCGCCGCAAGACCGGCCGTTTCCTGGCCGAAGGCCCGCAGGCCGTCCGCGAAGCTCTCGAGCATCGCGAACTGGTCCTCGAGGTGTACGCCGAGCCTTCCGTCGCAACGCGGCATCGCGATCTGCGCGACCTGGCCGCCGCTGCCGACGTCCCGTGGTTCGACGTCGATCGTGCCGGTGTCGAGGCGCTCAGCGAGACGGTCACCTCGCAAGGTGTCGTCGCCGTCTGTTCCCTCGTCGATGTTTCGCTCGAGGAAGCGGTCCTTCCGACGGCTCGTCTGGTCGCCGCCGGCTTCCAGGTCAGAGATCCCGGCAACGTCGGCACCCTGATCCGTACGGCGGACGCCGCCGGCGCGGATGCCGTCGTACTGTCCACGGAGTCGGTCGACCCGCACAATCCGAAGGCCGTCCGGGCCAGCGTCGGCAGCATCTTCCACCTGCCGATCACAGTCGAAGCCGACCTCGCCGCAGCCGCCACCACCTGGCGGGCCCAAGGCCTCCAGGTCCTGGCCGCCGACGGCTACGGCACCACCGACCTGGACACCTGCATCGACGACGGCACCCTCGCCAAACCCACCGTCTGGCTCTTCGGCAACGAGGCCCACGGCCTCCCCGACGGCTTCGACGCCTTCGTCGACCACTCCGTCAAGGTCCCCATCTACGGCCGCGCCGAGTCGCTCAACCTGTCGACCGCCGCCGCCATCTGCCTCTTCGCCTCGGCCCGCGCCCAACGCCGATGAGCGACCTGCCGTTCGGCCTCCCCGGCCGCTTCTGGCGCGGCAATCTGCACACGCACTCGAACGAGTCCGACGGTGCCTTTTCCCCGGCCGAAACCGCGCGCATCTACCGCGACGCCGGCTACGACTTCGTCGCGATCACCGACCACTTCCGCCCGGAGTACGACTACCCGATCACGGATACCCGGGGTCTGCGCTCCGACGGCTTCACCACCCTGATCGGCGCCGAGCTGCACGCACCCCGCACGGAGGCCGGCCAGCAGTGGCACATCATCGCCGCCGGCCTACCCCTGGATTTCCCGCCACCCGGCGCTGCCGAAACCGGCCCCGAGCTGGCCCGCCGAGCCCGCGCCACCGGCGCCTTCATCGGCATGGCCCACCCATCAGCCTCACTCCTGACAGCCGTCGACGCCGAGAGCCTGGACGCCGCCCACTCGGTCGAGGTCTACAACGCCCTCGCCGACCGTGAGAACCGCGGCGACAGCTGGCACCTCACCGACGTGTTGCTGAACCGCGGCCACCGCCTCACGACGTACGCGGCCGACGACGCCCACCTCCAACCCCAAGACCCGCCGCCGTGCGCTGCCTGGGTGCAGGTGCGCAGTGAGTCCCTCGAGCCGGATGCGCTGCTGGCCGCGCTGATCGCCGGCCACTTCTACTCCAGCACCGGCCCCGAGCTGCACGACGTACGGGTCGAAGGCGACACCGTTGCAGTCCGCTGCTCACCCGCCACCAAGATCCTCCTGTCCGGCAGCCACCCCGGCGCCGAAGTCTGCCAAGGTACCGACCTCACCGAGGCCACCCTCCCGCTCGCGCTCTTCGAAGGCGGCCATTGCCGCATCACCATCGAAGACGCCACCGGCGCCCGAGCCTGGACGAACCCCATCCACTTATAGGTATGGTTGGCGCAGCGCGCGCCAGGGCGCCTCTTCTTCGCGGCAAGCACTGAGTGCACCTGGGAGTACGGCGAACTTGTGATGGCCGGTGAACCCTTCGGGACGGCCTGAGTCAGCGGAGCGGGTTGTCCTGGAAGGATCAACATGTCGACCATGCCGCTGCCTGCCAAGGCGAGTTTGAGTCAGTTGCGCGCGCGGGCCAAGGATCTGCGGAAGGCCGTGAGCAAGGGACGCCCGGACGCGATTGAGCGTGCACAGGCGCACCATCCGGCGTACGGGGATGCTGGCAGTTTCACGCTGCGGGACGCGCAGCTGACGGTGGCCCGTGAGTACGGGGTGGTCAGCTGGGGTGAGCTGATGGCGAGGGTGGCCACCGAGTTGGTGGAGGGGCGCGAGCTGCACCGGTACTTCGGGGTGGAGCTCAACAACGAGACGTGGGACCTGCTCGACCAGATCGACGAGACCAGTCCGGTGCTCGACCAGGAACGCGTCCTGTACGGCGCCTATGCCGCCTGCCTGCACTGGTTGGAGGCGGGCAACGAGGCGAACCATGCTCGCGGTGAGCACCTGATTGCCCGAGTGGCTGCTCGCATCGGTCGCGCCGACCTGGCCCTGCCGCACGCCCGTCGCTGCCTCCAACTGATTCAGGCGCACCCCCAGCAGATGTCCGACTGGGACGAGCCGTTCGCTCGCGAAGCCTTGGCTCGAGCCCTCGCCGCGACCGGTGCAGTCACGGAGGCGCGTGCCGAACTCCAGCGTGCGCGGCAGCTGACCGAGCTGGTCGCAGACTCCGGCGACCGCGAGGTCCTGGAGAAGGAGCTGGCCAAGGAACCCTGGTTCGGTCTTAGTTCTTGATGCGGGCGGCGATTCCTTCGAGGACGATTTCCAGGCCGTAGGTGAAGGAGTCGTAGAACATGCCGTCGATGTCGCCGGTGGCTCGGCGGCGGGCCGATTCCTGCATGGTGGTGTCGCCGAGGTGCTGGGTGGATTCGAGGACTGCCGTGGCGAGCTGGTCGATGGACTGACCGGCTCGTCGCGCCATCTCGCGGGTGGCGACCTCGCCGCCGGCGCTGCCGAGGACGAAGGACATCACCGTGCCGAGGGCGAAGTCGGCATTGCGGCCGGTGATGCCGGCCGCGGCGATCAGGGCGAGGCCGCGGGTGCCCATGGTCATGGCGTTCGGGCCCATGCTCGGGCGGGTGTACATCACCTCGGGCAGCCACGGGTGCCGCATGATCGTCGAGCGCATGCTGTGGGCGTACAGAAGTGTCCCGCTGCGCCAGCCGGCCAGCTCCGGCTCCGGGATGTCGATCTCGCCCCAGACTTCGTCGATCAGCAGATCGATCAGGTCGTCCTTGGTCGGGACGTGCCAGTAGAGGCTGGTCGCGCCGGACCCGAGCTTGGCGGCGAGCTTGCGCATGCTGAGGCCGGCCAGGCCCTCGGCGTCAAGGGTTTCCAGCGCCGTCCGGACGATCTGCTCCCGGGTCAGCGTCTCGCGCGCTGGGCTGGTCTTCAGCTTCCGCGTCCAGATCGATTCCGTCACGCCAAAGATCTTACTGGAACACCGTACGAGTCTTGTCGTACAGTGTGCGAGTGACTAGTACACCGTTCGAGTCAAGCGCACATCCCCGCCGCTGGTGGATCCTGCTGATCCTGTGTCTGAGCCTGCTGGTGCTTGTCGTCGACAACACCGTGCTCAACCTCGCCATCCCGTCGCTGATGCGCGATCTGGGGGCCACCCCTGCCGACATCCAATGGGTGATCGACGCCTACATCCTGGCCTTCGCGGGCCTCCTGCTGACCGCAGGAAGCCTGTCCGACCGCTTCGGCCGCCGGAAGATGCTGCTGATCGGCCTGGTCCTGTTCGGGGCCGCGTCGATGCTGGCCACGCTGGCCGAGACGCCGTGGCAGCTGATCCTCTGCCGCGGGCTGATGGGCGTCGGCGGCTCGCTGCTGATGCCGAGCACGCTCTCCCTGCTCTTCACGGTCTTCCCGCCGGAGGAGCAGCGCAAGGCCATGGCTGGGTGGTCAATGGTCGCAATGGTCGGCGTCATCGCTGGCCCGACCGTGGGTGGCGTGCTGCTGAACCACTTCTGGTGGGGCTCGATCTTCCTGCTGAACGTTCCCATCGCCGTCGTCGCGATCATCGGCACGCTCACCCTGATCCCGGAGTCCCGTGGCCCGGCTCGCAACCTCGACCCGCTTGGCGCCGTACTGACTGTTGTCGGGATGGCGTCGGTCGTCTGGGCGATCATCGAGATCCCCACCAAGGGCTTCGGCTCGGCCGAGGTCTTGGGCGGGCTGGCCCTCGGCGCGGCTGCGCTGACGGCATTCGCGCTGTGGGAGAAGCGCAGTGCGCATCCGATGGTTCCGCTCGAGCTGTTCAAGGACCGTCGGTTCAGCGGGACCAGCTTCTCGATTGTGCTGCTGTCCTTCACCGCAGGTGGTCTCATGCTCGCGCTGACGCAGTACCTGCAGTTCGTGCTCGGCTACAGCCCGCTGAAGGCCGGTCTGGCGCTCATCCCGTACGCCGTCGCCGCCACAGTGTTCAACGTGCTCGGCGCGACGTTGGGTAAGAAGCTCGCCGACCGGACGCTGATCGCCATCGGGCTCGCGGTGATCGCAGGTGCGTTCGCGATCCTGTCCCAGGTCTCCGAGACCACCGGCTACGGCCTGCTGATCGCCGGACTGATGGTGATGGGGATCGGAGCTGGTCTGGCCGGACCAGCGGCGTACACGCTGCTCATGCAGGCCGTCCCAGCCGAGCACCGTGGTGTGGGTTCCGCGATGAACGACACTGTCCAGCAAACCGGTGGTGCGCTGTCGGTCGCCGTACTGGGCAGTGTCCTGGCCGCCGCCTACTCAGCCAACCTCCCCGCCGCAGTCCCCGAGGCGGCGCGTGACTCCATCGCCGCGACCCTCGCTCTGGGATCAGAGTTCGCAGCCGCAGCTCGGGAGTCGTTCACTGAGGCCATGACGATTGCCATGACTGTCGGACTGGTCGGAGCACTAGCCGGTGCGCTGGTCGCGCTGCTTGTCCTACCGGGGCGCGACGCCACCGTCGACACTGCAGCGGATGTCAGCGGGGAGGTCAGCGCCTAGCAGGAAATTGCTGGTGGCGTCGTTCGAACAACTGGACGGCGTCAGCAGCCAGCTCCCGTGACCACCGGCATCGACGGTGATCATCCGCGTCCGATCCCAGCCCAGTGCCCGCCGCATGGCCAGCGCGCCCTGGTACGGCGTCGCCGGATCCCGCAGGTTCTGCAACAGCAGGATGTTGTCCGGCCCATGGTCAGCCAGCGGCACTCGCTGGATCGGCTTGTTCGGCCAGAACGCGCAGGGGGTCGGTGTAGCCGTCCTGCCGGCGGTCAACGGGTACTGCCGCATCGACCGCTGCACATCTGCCTTGTAGAAGGCCATGGACTTCGGCCAGGTCGCCTCACCGCAGGTGATCGAGAAGAAGACTGCGTTGAAGGACTGGTACAGCGTGTCATCCGCGGCAGCACGCTTCGCGGTCGTGACACCGTTCTTGATCGCCTTGTAGAGCTCAGCCAACGCTGGGAAACGCTTGGTGTCATACCCGTACAGTCCGGGTCCACGAGTCCGCTCGCGCAATGTGTTGCCGTCCATCCGCCCTTCCGGCGTCTCAGCCGGTTTGGCGTCCAGTTGCTTCAGCAGTCCGAGGTACGTCGTCCGTACGGCGGCCGGTGTCGCTCCGAGCCCGTACGTCGTGTCCCGGGCCGCTGCCCACCGAGTGAAGTCGCCGAACCGCACCTCGGTGGCCTTCTCCCACGCCAGCAACGTCCCGCGCCACAGCGTGTCCGGGTTCACCACGCTGTCCAGCACGATGCGATCGGTTCGCTTCGGAAACAGCGATGAGTAGACCGCGCCGAGATACGTGCCGTACGACGTCCCGTAGTACGAGATCTTCTGCTCGCCCAGGGCGATGCGGATGCGGTCCATGTCACGAGCGGTGTTCTCCGTGGTGATGTGCGGGATCACCTTGCCGCTGTACTTCTGGCACTGGGCGGCGATGTCGCGGACGACCCGGATGATGTGCGAGATGTCGCCGTTCGGAGTGGGGTACGCCACGGCGATGTCGTCGGTCTGCTCACCCGCCAGGCCACAGGTGATCGGCGAGCTCTTCTGCACGCCGCGCGGGTCGAACCCGATCAGGTCGTAGCCGGCCAGCAGGTTCGCCGGCGCGTCCTTCTCGATCTCCAGCGGAGCGTCGAGCCCCCAGACACCCGGTCCGCCGAAGTTCAGCAGCAGTGCACCACGGCGCTTGGCCGGATCGGTCGCCTTGAGTCGCGAGACGGCAATCTGCAGGGTGCCGGCGTCCGTGTTCTTGTAGTCGAGCGGCACGGTCAGCATCGTGCACTGCAGTCGCTCGGGTGGTTCGGGCATGGTGTCGGTGGCTGGACAGTCACCCCAGACAGGGCCTGCCGCAGCTGCTGGTGCTAGCGATCCAGCGGTCAGGGTGAGAGCCAGCGCAGTACTGATCAGCAGAGTCCGCATACCGGCAGTAGACACAGAGTCACAGCCCGGTGGGGGCGGCTGACCGGAACGTGCCAGGAGTGGCGATGAGACGGCCGATTCACGCTCTGGGGCCGAGGCTTCCTAGACTGCAATTCGCAGATGTTCCGAATTGAGAGCGAGCCATGTCCGGTCCTAACACTCAGTACGACCCGGTCGAAGTGACTCCATTGCATGCTGAAGCACTGGAGCGGACCCGGGACGAGGCTCTGTCGGCGTTTACCGAGGCGGCCGATCTGGCGGCCTTGCAGGCGGCCAAGGTGACGCATCTGGGCGAGAAGTCACCCATCGCGCTGGCGAACCGGGAGATCGGCGCGCTGCCGCCGTCGGCGCGCAAGGAGGCCGGTCAGCGGATCGGTACGGCGCGGAAGGCGATCAACGACGCCTTCGCGGAGCGGCTCGTGGTGCTCGAGGCCGAGCACGAGGAGCGGATGCTCGCCACCGAGCGGGTCGACGTGACGCTGCCCTGGCACACGCCGGAGCTGGGCGCGCGGCACCCGTTGTCGCTGATCTCCGAGCAGGTCGCGGACGTGTTCACCGCACTCGGCTGGGATGTCGCCGAGGGTCCGGAGATCGAGGCCGAGTGGCTGAACTTCGATGCGCTGAACTTCCAGCCCGACCACCCCGCGCGGCAGATGCAGGACACGTTCTTCGTCGAGCCGGCCGGTTCGGGCAAGGTGCTGCGCACGCACACCTCGCCGGTCCAGGCGCGCTCGATGCTGACCCGCAAGCCCCCGATCTACGTGATCTGCCCGGGCCGCGTGTTCCGCACCGACGAGCTCGATGCGACCCACACGCCGGTCTTCTACCAGGTCGAGGGCCTGGTTGTGGATGAGGGCATCACGCTCGCGCACCTCAAGGGCACGCTCGACCACTTCGTCGTGTCGATGTTCGGTGAGGGGCTCGAAGCGCGCCTGCGGCCGAACTTCTTCCCGTTCACCGAGCCGTCGGCCGAGGTCGACCTGAAGTGCTTCGTCTGCCGCGGCGCCTCCGTCGGCAACCCGGACCGCCCCTGCCGCACCTGTGGCAGCGAGGGCTGGATCGAGTGGGGTGGCTGCGGTGTGGTCAACCCGCGCGTCCTGCGCGCCTGTGGCATCGACACCGACCGGTACTCCGGTTTTGCCTTCGGAATGGGGCTGGAGCGGACGCTGATGTTCCGCAACGGCGTCGAGGACATGCGGGACATGGTCGAGGGTGATGTGCGGTTCAGCCGCCAGTTCGGGATGGAGATCTGATGCGGGTCCCACTGTCGTGGCTTCGTGAGTACGTCGAGCTTCCGGCCGACGTGACCGGCCGTTCCCTCGGGGAGCAGCTGGTCCGGGCCGGTCTCGAGGTGGAGACCGTCGAGGAGTCCGAGCTGACCGGCCCGCTGGTGGTCGGCAAGGTGCTGACGTACGAGAACGAGCCGCAGAAGAACGGCAAGACCATCCGCTGGTGCTCGCTCGACATCGGCAAGGACGAGCCGCAGTGGGTCGTCTGCGGTGCGCACAACTTCGAGGTCGGCGACCTGGTCGTGGTCGTGCTCCCGGGTGCGGTGCTGCCCGGCGGGTTCGCCATCTCCGCGCGCAAGACCTACGGACATGTCTCCAACGGGATGATCTGCTCCAGCACCGAGCTGGGGCTGGGCGACGACGGTACGGACGGCATCGTCGTACTGGAGCCTGGTGAAGGCACTCCTGGCGATGACGCGATCAAGCTGCTGTCGCTCACCGATGACGTGCTCGACATCGCCGTCACACCGGATCGCGGGTACTGCCTGTCGATCCGTGGTGTCGCCCGCGAGGCCGCCACGGCGTACGGGCTTCCCCTGAAGGACCCGGCCGCTTTGACGCTGACTGGCTCGGGCGACGGCGGCTATCCGGTGCGCGTCGACGACGCCACGGCCTGTACGGCGTTTGTGACCCGCACCGTGACCGGGATCGACGCGAAGGCGTTGTCCCCGCGCTGGCTGCAGAAGCGGCTGCTCGCGGCGGGCATGCGGCCGATCTCGATCGGTGTCGACGTCACGAACTACGTGATGCTCGAGCTCGGTCAGCCGATTCACGGCTACGACAAGAGCCGGCTGAGCGGCGACATCGTCGTGCGGCGGGCCACCTCCGGCGAGAAGCTGGTCACGCTCGACGACCAGACCCGTGAGCTGGACGCCGAGGACCTGCTGATCACCGACGACTCCGGCCCGATCGGTATCGCCGGTGTGATGGGTGGCGCGTCCACCGAGATCTCCGGCTCGACCACCGACGTGGTGATCGAGGCCGCGCACTTCGACCCGATCGTGATCGCGCGTTCGTCGCGCCGGCACAAGCTGTCGTCGGAGGCGTCGCGCCGGTTCGAGCGCGAGGTCGACCCGCAGCTGCCGCGGTACGCCGCTCAGCGCGTGGCGGATCTGCTGGCCGAGCTGGCCGGCGGCACGATCCTCGCCGACGAGACCGTTGCCGACACCCACCCGCTGCCGCAGCCGGTCGTCATCCGTGGCGATCACCCGGCCCGCGTCTCGGGTGCGCCGATCGCCGTCGATGACGCGATGGAGTTCCTGAAGGCAGTCGGCTGCAAGGTCGAGCCGGCTGCGGACGACGCAGTTGCCTCGCCGCTTGCTGTCGGGGTCAAGGCTTCGTCACTGGACTACGAGTCGAGCAATAGCTGCGATGTGCTGACGGGATCCCGCCTGTGGGCCGTGACGCCGCCCTCGTGGCGCCCGGATCTGCGGGACCCCAACGACTTCGCCGAAGAGGTCATCCGGCTGTTCGGGTTCGACAACGTGCCGTCGGTGCTGCCGTCGGCGCCGGGCGGGCAGGGCCTGACCGTGTCGCAGCGCCGTCGTCGCCGAGTCGCGACCGCGCTGGTCGGTGCCGGTCTGACCGAGGTCGTGTCGTACCCGTTCACCGGCGACGCCGACTTCGACGCGATGGGCCTGCCGGCCGACGACGACCGCCGGGCGACGGTCAAGCTGGCCAACCCGATCTCCGACGAAGAGCCGTCGATGCAGACGACGCTGCTGTCGACCCTGCTGCGGACGGCCGAGCGCAACGTCGGCCGCGGCCAGACCGACCTCGCAGTCTTCCAGACCAGCCTGGTCTTCAAGCCCAAGGCCGAGACGAAGGCCGCGCCGCTGCTGGCGGTCGAGGCTCGCCCGAGTGACAGCGACGTCCAATCCCTGTACGACGCTCTGCCGGACCAGCCGCTGCATGTCGGCGTGGTGCTGACCGGTGCGCTGACCCCGACCGGTTGGTGGGGCAAGGGCCGTCCGGCCGGTTGGTCCGACGCGGTCCAGATCGCCCGCCTGATCGCGTCCGTGGTCGGTGTCGAGCCGACCGTGAAGAACGTCGAGCTCGCGCCGTGGCACCCGGGTCGCTGCGCAGAGTTCTCGGTCGACGGCAAGGTGGTCGGCCACGCTGGCGAGCTGCACCCGAAGGTCTGTCAGGCGTTCGGTCTGCCGAGCCGGTCGAGTGCGGTCGAGCTGGATCTGGATGCGCTGATCGTGGCTGGTCCGGAGACCGTGACCGCGGTGCCGTTCTCGTCGTACCCGGTGGCCAAGGAGGACGTGGCGCTGATCCTGGCGGCCGACGTGGCCGCGGCGGACGTCCAGGCAGCGCTGACCGAAGGTGCGGGGGAGCTGCTGGAGTCCATCCGGCTGTTCGATCTGTACACCGGCGAGCAGATCGGCGAAGGCAAGAAGTCGCTCGCGTTCGCGCTCCGGTTCCGCGCCGCGGACCGGACGCTGAAGGACACCGAGGTCGCGGAAGCCCGCCAGGCCGCAGTTCAGGTCGCGGTGGAACGCTTCGGCGCTGTCCAGCGAGTGGGCTGACTTTCGATGAGCGGGTCTCACCCGCGGGTCGCGGTCGCTGCGCCTAACGCAGCGGCCGCGGAGGCCGGCGTACGGGTTGCTGCTGAGGGCGGCAACGCGGTGGACGCTGCGATTGCGGCGACGCTGGTCACGATGGTCAACGAGATCGGCGTGGTCTCACCGGCGTCCGGCGGTTTCGTGACCCTGCAGGTTGCGGGGTCGGAAGCGGTCACGATCGACGGCTGGGTGGAGATGCCCGGCCGTGGTCTGCCGCCGGAGTCGTTCGGCCGCGGGGTCTGGGACATCACCACTGACTACGGCGGCGGTACGACGACCACTGTCGGGCACGGCTCTGTCGCGACGCCAGGCGGTCTGAAGGCGCTCGATCTCGCGCACCGGCGATCCGGCAAGGCGCCGTGGCGTGAGGTGGTTCAGCCCGCGATCGAGGTGGCCCGTGACGGCTTCCCGCTCAGCCGGACGTCCGGCTACTACCTGGGCTTCACCCACGAGATCATCTTCGGCTGGCACCAGCCGAGCCACCGCGTCGTGCACGACGAAGACGGCACGGTCATCAAGGCCGGCAGCACAGTCATCATCCCGGAGCTCGCCGAGGCGCTGCAGCTGATCGCCCGCGACGGCGCTGAGACGCTGTACACCGGTGAGCTGGCGCAACTGCTCATCCGCGACATGGCCGAGAACGAAGGCATCCTCAACGCCGCGGACCTGGCGGCGTACGAGGCGATCGTCCGGCCGGCGCTGATGGTCCGGCAGAACGGATGGCGGCTCGCCACCAACCCGCCGCCGGCCGTCGGGGGAGTCGCAGTCGCTGCGATGCTCGCGCTGCTCGACGGCGTCCCGGCCGACGGCAGCTGGAATCCCGCCGAGCTGGAGCGACTGGTCGACGTACAGCATGCGGTTCTGGGGCGGCGGCTTGCGGAGCTGGATGCGGAAGACCTTCGCCAGCTTGAAGGGCAGAAGCTGCTCGAGTTGGCTTCGGCTGGCGACCTGCGTGCGCTGACCTCGCCGAGTACGGCGACGGTGTCGGTGGTGGACGACGAGGGTGACGCGTGCGCGATCACGGTCTCGTCCGGCTACGGCTCCGGCGTGCTGACGCCGGGCACCGGCATCTGGCTGAACAACGCGCTCGGCGAGCAGGAGTTGCTGCACGGCGGTCCGCACAGCCTCAAGCCAGGCACCCGACTGACCTCGAACATGGCGCCGAGCGTGGCGCGTCGGGACAGCGACGGCGCGGTGCTGGCGATCAGCTCGCCTGGTTCGGATCGCATCCCGACCGCGCTCGCGCAGGTCTACGCGCTCTACACGCACGGCGGGCTGCCGCTGGCGGAGGCCGTCGAGCATCCGCGGCTGCACGTTCGGGTCCGCGACGACATCGTGGTCGACTACGAGGAAGACCTGCCGCTGGCGGGCGCGACGAATCTGCCGTCGCGGCCGATGCCGCCGCACTCGATGTACTTCGGTGGTGTCGCAGCCGCGTTCTGGGATCCGGCCGAAGGCCTCATCGCGGTAGGCGACCCACGCCGTACCGGGGCAGTCGCGATCTCGCCGCCTGACTAACAGATCAGGGACCCGCTCGTTAGACAGGCGTGGACATCGACCCCGAGCTCACCGTCGTGGTGCCGATGTACGACGAGGAAGCCGTCCTGCCGATGTTCTTCGCGCGGATGCATCCGCTGCTGGACAGCCTCGGCCTGCCGTACGAGCTGCTCGTCATCGACGACGGCAGCCGGGACAACACGGCTGCCCTGCTCATGGAGGCGGCGAAGGACTGGCCGCAGCTGCGCGTCATCCGGCTGCTGCGCAACAGCGGTCACCAGGCCGCGCAGTCGGCCGGCTTCCGCGGCGCCCGCGGTCAGTATGTCGTCACCATCGACGCCGATCTGCAGGATCCGCCCGAGACGATCGGCGAGTTCCTGCACGTCCTGCGCGAGCGCGATCTCGACGTTGTGTACGGCGTTCGCTCGGATCGCTCGAGTGATTCGTGGCCGAAGCGGACCACCGCGCGGCTGTACTACCGCCTGATGTGCCGTCTCGTCGGCAAGCAGATCCCGTTCGACGCGGGCGATTTCCGGATGGTGTCGCGCCGCGTGGTCGACGCGGTGAACTCGCTGCCCGAGGACGGTCGGGTTTTCCGGCTCGTCATCCCGTGGCTCGGTTTTCCGAGCGCTGAGGTGACCTACATTCGCGCCCAGCGCGCGGCCGGGTCGACGAAGTACAACCTGACCAAGATGACGCGGCTCGCCTTCGACAGCGTGACCGCGTTCTCGGCCGCGCCGTTGCGGCTGGCGACCTGGCTCGGTCTGCTCGGCGGTCTGATGTCCGCGGTGTTCGTGGTCGGTGCACTGGTGATCAAGCTGACCGGCCGCGGCGTTCCCGGCTGGACGTCGACCGTCCTGGCGATCAGCGTGATCGGTGCGATCCAGCTGCTGTGCCTGGGGCTGCTCGGCGAGTACGTCGCCCGGCTGTTCCAGTCGAGTCAGCGCCGGCCGCAGTTCCTGGTCGGCTATGACAGTCTCGAAGACCAGAAGCGTGCGGAACCGGTCCGTACCCGGTGAGGCGGGCGCTGCCCTGGCTGCTCCCACTCCTTGTCGCTGCCGTCGGTCTGCACACCCTGGATGTCCTCCGGTACGGCGTCTACTTCGCGCTGGCGATCGCTCTGCCGGGCACGCTGTTGCTGCGTGCTGTCTGGCGCAGTGTCGGCAACTGGGCTGAGGACCTCGGCCTCGGTGCGATCGTCGGTGCCGCGTGGATGCTCGTTGGGTGGGCGCTGTTCACTGCGGTCGGCTGGCAGCGTTGGCTGGTTGTCTGGCCGCTGCTGACTCTTGCTGCCTTCGCACTGCCGCGGTTGCGCTCTTGCTGGCGTATTGCTCAGCCTTCGCTACTGCCACTGCGCTGGACGTGGGGACTGGCGATTGCCTCGGCGCTAATGCTCGCAGCGACCATCCGCGGTGTCATGGGGTATCACGTGCCGCCTCCGGACGCGACGTCGTACTACCAGGACCTGCTGTATCACCTGTCGATGGTGAGTGAGCTGACGCGCGCTGTGCCGCCGGAGCTGCCACAGGTCGTGGGGGAGCGACTGGAGTACCACTGGTTTGCGAACGCGGACATGGCGGCGGCTGTCGACATCACTCGGCTCAACCCGATCGTGGTGCTGTTTCGGCTGTGGGTGCTGCCATGGCTCGTGGTGGCACTGCTGGTCTGCGCAACGCTCGCCCGGACAGTCAGTCGCACATGGTGGACCGGAGTGCTCGCGGCTGCAGCTCTCACGGCGCCGCAGCTCTACCTGCTCGTGGACACCAGCATCAACCTCAATCCACCGGTCAGTTTCCTCAGCCCGTCGCAGACGTTCGGTCTGGTCGCCTGCGTCGCGGCGGGGATCTTTCTGATCGAGCTGCTCTTCCGCGATGGGCCCCGCTCGCTCTGGCTGCTTGTCGTTGCTATGGCCGTGGTGGGTGGTGGCTCGAAGCCCACCGTGTTGCCGGTGCTTGTCGGCGCGGTCGGACTGGCTGCGCTCTACAAGAGACTGCAACTGAAGTTAGTTGTCGCCGGTGCGCTGCTGGTTGCTGTCGGTGCGATCACTCTCCTCACAGTTGCTGGGAGCACTAGCGGCTCGCAGATCCAGTTCCTGGCCATTCTCAAGACCAGCCCCGGCTATGAACGCCTCACCGGTGACACCACTCCAGCCGGGGTCGGTGGGCTGCTCGTCCCGTCGCTTGTCCACGGCGCTGTGCTCGGTACGGCGGTGATGGTCCTGAGCGTGCTGCTCATTCAGTCAGCGTCCCTGGCCGGCTTCTTCGTCGTACGGCGTGATCCGGTCGCCTGGTTCCTGGTCGGAGCGATGGTGGTCGGCTGGCTCGGCTACCTGTTCATCGATCATCCGGGGGTGAGCGAGTCCTACTTCCTCTACACCGCAACGCCGTTCAGCATCGCGGCCGCCGGGTGGGTCGCCGCAACCGCGAGCAGACGGCTGGCGGTCGTCGTACTGGTGCTTCTGGCGCTCGCACCGGTCAAGAGCTTCATCCAGAACGCCATAGCTGGTGACACTGAAGCCGGGCCGGTCTTTCGGTCTGCGCAGCAGTGGGTCTATCCGGATGAGCAGTCGAGCGCTGCCTGGCTCGCTGCGAACAGTGCGCCGACCGATGTGGTGGCGACCAACACCTGGTGCCGTCCGGTGGATGCGAAGGCGCCCGGGTGCGATGCGCGCGGCTACCTAGTCAGCGGTCTCGCCGGTCGCCGGACCGTTATCGAGGGCTGGGCCTACACGAACGAGGCCATGGCCGCGCAGGGTGTCGGCGGCCGTCGCTACACCGAGCAGCCGTCGCCGTGGCCCGACCGCGTCGCCCTCGTCACGCAGACCTTCGCTAGCCCCACTCCGGCGCTGCTGAAACGACTCCACGACCAGTACGGCGTCCGCTGGCTCTACGCCGATGCGCGTGCCGGAACCGTCTCCCCGAAACTCGCCGAGCTCGTGCCGTTGCGACACAGCAACGGCAAGGTCGCGATCTACGACCTCGGAGGGTAGCGAACCCGTAACATGGAGTTCGCGTTGGCCGTTAGGTCTGCGCAGGCCCGCCCGCCCCGGTGCCGATGCATGCAGAGATGTGATTGCTCGGGAGGGCACCATGCGGGCGACACGACCGGCGGCGGTGGGCTTGCTGACGGCTGTGCTGCTGGCAGCGGCAGGTGCGGACACATTCGCCTATCAGGCGCCGGTGAAGCCATTCGAGCAAGCTGAATCGGCGACCGCGACGATGCCGGGCTCCGATCTGCGGCAGACGATCACTGTGACCGGTGGGACCGAGCTGCTCGACGAAACGACCGCAGGGATCCGGGGGACCGGGCCAACGACGTACAGCCCGCCGATCGCGCGGACCACCCCGGCGCAAGACCTGCTCGTCAACACTGGCGACTGTGCGTCCGTTGGGAGCTGTGGTGACCGCGGCACGGTGACGGTGGCGTTCAGCCGACCGGTACGCAATCCGGTGCTGCATCTGGCTGGGCTTGGCGGTGCGGTCACCGAGACCGTCAATGGCAAGCCAAGTGCGCAGTCCGAGCTGCACTCCGTGCTGCGACTGACCACTCCGGGGCTCAGCCTGAGCAAGGCAGGAGTGGGCAACAACCTCGCGGTCACCAGCGACACCATCACTGCGGCGAATCACGACGCCGGTCCGAATTGCATCAACAACAAGACTGGTACGGGTCCGGACGCCGGTGCGACGGCCGCATGTGGTTCGGTGCGAGTGAACGGCGTGGTGAGCGCAGTCCGGTTCGATGTGACGGCGTACTTCACCAAGCACGCCAAGCTGCCGGCCTTCAACACCACCTCCTCGGCTGATGCGTTCTCGGTGGTGGCCTCGGCTGGTGAGGACTTTGGCGACGCACCGGCGACGTACGGCGCGGCCTGGTCGGTGCTGAGCGATGTGCGACTGGGCAAGGACGCCACCGAGGACAACTCGACGGTGGCGAACGCGACGACCGGTCCGACGACACCTGATGCGGCTGACGACGGGGTGATGTTCCCACCACTGCGGACGAGCGCTACATCGTACGGGGTTGAGGTGAAGCTCAGCGGCGCATCTAAGCCGGGCCGCGTGTGTGCCTGGATCGATCTGGATCGCGATGGTGCGTTCCAGACCGACGAACAGGCGTGTGGCGCGTTCGTCGCCGGGCAGACGACGGTGAAGCTCAGCTGGCCGAAGTTTGCCAAGCCGACCGCAGGAGCCTCGTACGCGCGGCTGCGGATCGGGTACGACGACGCGGTCGCGAAACCGATCGGTGCGGCCGATGCTGGTGAGGTCGAGGACTACCTGCTGCAGATCACGCCGCCGCCTCCGCCGGTCCTGCACGACGACCTCGCCGCCACTGCGTTCAACACCGATGTGACCGTCAAAGTGCTCGGCAACGACCAGCCTGGTGATCCGGCCGCACCGATCGAGCCGGGCACGCTCTGCCTGCTGGACGGCGGCAAGTGCGGCGTACTGCTCAGTGTGGTCGGACAGGCCAAGTACATCGCCAAGTCAGACGGCACCGTCGCTGTGGAGCCGGTGCCCGGATTCTTCGGGGTCGGCAAGCCGGTCAGCTACCGCGTGGCCGACAGCAACGGAATCAGGGCGACTGCGAAGCTCACTGTGACGGTGGCTCTCCCGGCTGCGCCGGTAGCGACTCCCGACACCGCAACGACGCCCCAGAACGTCAGCACAGCAGTCCGGCCGCTGGCCAACGACAAGGCGGCTCCGGGCGTGACGCTCGTACCGGGGTCGGTTGTACTGCGCGATCCGGCCGACACCGCGTTCAAAAAGACGGTGGTGGTTGCCGGTGAGGGGCAGTACGCCGTCAAGCCGACAGGTGCGGTTGATTTCGTGCCGGTGCGGCAATTCACCGGGGTAGGCACGTCCATCGGCTACCGCGTCACCGATACGACCGCTCAGACGGCGGAGTCCGCTCTCACCGTCACTGTGACGGCGGTGCAGCCGGTGGCCAACGGTGACTCGGCGTCGACCGCGTTCGACACGGACACCGTCGTACCGGTGCTGG
This sequence comes from Kribbella antibiotica, assembly GCF_004349055.1. GTDB lineage: Bacteria > Actinomycetota > Actinomycetes > Propionibacteriales > Kribbellaceae > Kribbella > Kribbella antibiotica. Next base: position 18,889 of record NZ_SMKX01000059.1, on the reverse strand, counting down.
ACAACGACCTTCCGGGCTCACCGGATGCGCCGCTTGATCCCACCAGCCTCAAGCTGGTCGACCCGGTCCGGCACACTCTCGTGGACACCGTGACGATCGAACGCCAGGGCGTGTACGTCGTGGCTGGCGGCAAGATCGCGTTCCAGCCGGCCCACGGCTTCCATGGCGTCGGTACGTCGCTCAGCTACCAGGTGCTCGACAAGAACGGTACAGCGGCGCGGGCTGCGTTCACTGTCGCTGTTGACGCACCAGGGCCGCCAGTGGCCAACCCCGACACAATCGCTTCGCTGCAAGGCAGTTCGGTCGTGGTAGCGGTCCTCGACAACGACAAGCCCGGTCCGACTGGCGCCGCACTGCGGCCGGACTCGGTCCGCCTGGTCCCGCCGACCCGCAGCGAGCCGGTGACGACACTGGTGGTGCCGGGTCAGGGCAAGTACACCGCGCGGTCGGACGGCAAGGTGCTCTTCGAACCAGTGCCTGCCTTCAGCGGTACGGCGACTCCGGTGACCTACCAGGTGACCGACGCCAACGGTGCGATCGGTGACGCGGCCCTGACCATGCGGGTTACGAAGGTGACACCCGATGCGTCGGACGACAGCGCAGCAACGCCGTACGACTCTGTCGCCACCGTCCGCGTGCTGTCGAATGACGCAGCGGGCGACCCGGCGGTCCCGCTGGTACCGAGCAGCGTCCGGGTGCTCGACCCGAAGACACAGGAGCCGAAGACCACAGTCGTCGTCGACGGTGAGGCGACGTACACGGTGACGCCGGATGGCGAGGTCCTGGTCGACCCACTGCCGTCCTACGTCGGAGTGACCGCAGCACTCGGCTATAGCGTCGCCGACGTCAACGGTACGACGGCCGTAGCGAAGCTGACCGTGAGTGTCGCGAAGCCGCCCGCGCCGACCGCGAAGCCGGACACTGCGACGGGCAAGCAGAACGTCCCGTTCGAGGTAGAGCCGCTGGCGAACGACAGCGCCGGCCGGGGCACTGGGCTGGATCCGCTCAGCGTGGCGGTGCTGGACCCGGCCGACGGGTCGATGAAGAAGCTGGTGAAGGTTCCGGGGCAGGCTGCCTACCAGGTGAATCCGGACGGCACGATCACGGTCGATCCGCTGCCAGGCTTCACCGGTGCGGCGACTGCGCTGACCTATCGGGTGATGGACTGGTTCGACCAGGTGACGCGGTCGACGATCGCAGTGACGGTCACGCCGGTGACTCCGGTGGCAGCCGATGACGCGGCGCGGACACCGTTCGACAAGCCGGTCACGGTCAAGGTTCTCGCGAACGACAAGCCCGGCGACCCGACCGCGCCGCTGCTGCCGACCAGTCTGCTGCTCGCCGATCCGGCCGATGGGTTGCTGAAGGCAACAGCCAGCATCCCGAACGAAGGCGTCTACACCGCGACCGGCGGAGCTGTCAGCTACGACCCGGGCGCGAACTTCCGCGGGCCGGGGACGCCGCTGAGCTACCAGGTCGGCGACCTGAACGGGACGCTGACGACGGCCAAGCTGATGATCACCGTCGGCTTCCCGCCGGTCGCGGTGGCGGACCGCGCGTCGACGCTGCAGGACATCGCGGTGACGGTGAACCTGCTGTCCAACGACATTCCAGGCACCGATGCGAAGCTCGATCCGGCGACAGTGGAGCTGCTGGGGCCGGAGGGCCGCGCGAAGGCGGTGCATGTTTATGCGAAGACCGTGACCGTCCCCAAGCAGGGCACGTACACCGTGCAGCCGACTGGCACGGTGGTCTTCGATCCGCTCCCGGCCTTCCATGGCACTGCCACACCGATGACTTATCGCGTTGCGGACTCCAACGGCACGACTGCCGTCTCTAGGTTGACCATGACGGTCACACCGATCTGGCCGGTCGCACTGGACGACTCCACAATCACCCCGTTCAACCAGCCGACCACTGTCGACGTACTGGCCAATGACAAACCAGGTGATCCGACAGCGCCGCTGGTTCCGGCTTCTGTCGTGTTGAAGACCGCGGATGGGTTCGGGAAGACGTTCACTCAGGCTGGTGAGGGCACGTACGCCGTCACGGCCGACGGAGCGATCACGTTCACCCCGGTGAAGGACTTCCAGGGGGTGACGACACCTGCGACGTACCGGATCGCTGACGACAACGGGACCACGGCGGAAGGCTTGCTGTTCCTCACGGTAGGCAAGGGACCCGAGGCGGTGCCGGATGCGGTGATGACGAAGCAGAACGTCACGCTGGCCCTGGAGCCGCTCGACAACGACAGTGCCGGGACTGGCGCGGAGCTGGAGAAGGATTCGGTCGAGGTCTACTCGGTCACTACACGCAGCTGGGTTCGCACTGCGGCGCTGACCGGCCAGGGGATCGTGACGGTCAACCAGACGACCGGCCGGGTCGCAGTAGATCCGGTACCGGCGTTCCGTGGCGTGCTGTCGATCACGTATCGGGTCAAGGACTCCAGCGGCAACCAGGCGATGTCGACGATGACGGTGACGGTCACCCCGGTGACTCCGGTCGCCAACGACGATGCGGCGACGACGCCGTACGACACTGTGCTGACTGTGCCGGTGCTGGCGAACGACAAGCCCGGGGATGCGTCAGCGCCGCTGGGTGCTGTGCAGCTGATGGACCCGGCGTCTGGTGACCTGCTGCCGATGCTCGAGGTGGAGGGCCAGGGGCTGTTCACAGTGCAGCCGTCAGGTGGAGTGAGGTTCGCTCCGGCCGGCGGATTCGTCGGTACGACGGTTCCGGTCGGCTACCAGGTGGTCGACGGCAACGGAACGACCGGTACGGCGACTGTGTCGATCACCGTCCAGTCGCGGCCGGTGGCTCACGCGGACCAGGCTCGTACGAAGCAGCACCTGCCAGTGGTCATCGACCCGATCGCCAACGACGTACCGGGGCCGGGGGCGACGCTCGACGCGGACACTCTGCTGCTGATCGGTCCGGACGCCGTACTGGTCAAGCAGGTCACAGTGGCCGGGCAGGGCGAGTACGTCGTTGCTGACGGCAAGGTCACGTTCACTCCGGAGGCGCGCTTCACCGGGAGCACGCGGCCGGTGGGCTACGAGGTGAAGGACAGCAACCGGAACCGCGCCCGCGCCACGCTGAGCGTGATGGTCGCTCCGGTCCTGCCGGTGGTCCGCGACGACAGTGCGCGGACTGGTTACGACACTGCGGTCGGTGTCGAGGTGCTGAGCAACGACCGGCCTGGTGATCCGTCAGCGCCGCTGGCCCCGGCGAGCGTCGTACTGCGTGACCCGGGTGATGAGAAGGACAAGAAGACCGTCACCGTGGCCAACGAGGGTGTCTTCGCGGTCGGCCCGGACGGTGTCATCACCTTCACCCCGGTCAAGGACTTCATCGGCTCTACGCGATCCCTCGCTTACCGAGTCGCCGACGCGAACGGTACGACGGCCAGCGCCCTACTCGATGTCACCGTCGACGCACCCCGTCCTGCACAAGCCTCAGCAGACAGTGCCACCGGTACACCCGGGGGAGTGGTCGCCGTGAACCCGTCCCTCAATGACACCGGCGGCTCCGGGCCCATCTGCCTCCGAGTAGACCCAGCCACCTGCACCCGCACCGCGACCACCCCAGCCGGCACCTGGACAGTCACCCCCGACGGCACCATCCGCCTCAGCCCGGCCAAGGGCTTCACTGGCACCGCCAAACTCACCTACGAACACGCGAGCGCCGGCGCCGCGCCGGTCGCAGCCCCAGTCCGCTTCACCATCGCTGCGGACCCCGGCCCAGCCCTGCGCCTGGTAAGCCAGACCGAGCTCCCCGAAACAGGAGGACCGCCCCAGCTCCTGCTGACGCTGGGCTCACTCCTGACCGCGCTGGGCGCGACGCTTCTAGCCCTGGTCCGCTCCCGCCGCTGACCTACAGGTCCGGCCTAGAGGTCGCGGACGAGCATGACCTCGTCGCGGTAGTCGGTGTCGGAGAGGCGGATGGCTCGGGGGTGGCGGCCGACGACGCGGTAGCCGAGAGGCTGGTAGAAGTTCTCGAGCCCCAGCCCGTCGCGGATGGTGAGCTGCAGTTGCTGCAGACCCAGGTCGACCGCTGAGCCGCGCAACCCCTCCATCAGGACCCGTCCGGCCCCACTGCCCTGGTGCTTCGGGTGGACCATCACCCGCAGCACAGTCCGCCAGTGCGAATGCAGGCCGCCGCTACGGCTCGCCAGGATCCCCATCCCGGCGTACCGCTCGCCGTCATGCAGCACGCCCAGCAGGTCGAGTCCGGCAGCCACTCGGCCAAGAGCCTCGTCGAGAGTTAGTGCGACCTGCTCCACCGGAGCCGGTGCCGTGAAGCCGACTGCGCCACCCGCGTCGGTTGCTGCAACCCACGTGTCGAGCAGATCGGCTCGCACCGCCGGATCGAGCGCGTCGTCGGAGTCCACCACCACGTACTTCACAGCACCTCCAAGTGCGACACAGTTGCGTTTATTCTAAGGCGTGCCGCGCCGGAACCGTCGTGAGCTTGTCGGGGTTGCGGATCAGATAGAGCTCGGTGATGAGTTCGCCGGACGTCTGCAGGAAGGCGACTGTGTCCGGCTCGTCGCCGAAGTACGCGACCAGTGCCAGCTCGCCGTTCAGAGCAGCTGTGACGAGCTCGAAGCCCGGGTTGGAGCTCATGACGCCGAACAGCCAGCGAGCGATCTTCTCGGGGCCATAGATCGGCCGCAGCGCCGCAGTCTTCTTCCCGCCGCCATCACTGATCAGTACGGCGTCCGGTGCCAGCAGTGCGACCACCTGAGCGAGGTCACCGGTGCCGGCCGCTGCTATGAACTGCATGGTCAGCTCGCTGTGCCGCGCCTTGTCCACCCGATGCCGCGGCTGCCGCGCATGCACGTGCCCACGGGCCCGGTGTGCGAGCTGCCGAACCGCCGCCTCCGAACGACCGAGCGTTTCCGCGATCTCGTCGTACGGCAGGTCGAACACCTCACGCAGGACAAACGTCGCGCGCTCGAGCGGTGACAGCGTCTCCAGTACGACGAGCATCGCCATACTGACCGAGTCAGCCAGCTCAACCGCCGCCTCGGGCCCCTCGCACTCGACGATCGGTTCCGGCAGCCAGGGCCCGACGTACTGCTCCCGTCGAGCCTTCTGCTGCCGCAGCCGGTTCAGAGCGAGACGCGTAGTGATGCGGATGAGGTAAGCCCGCACATCCCGCACCTCCTCATGCGCAACCCCAGCCCACCGCAGCCAAGCCTCCTGCACGATGTCCTCGGCGTCACTGGCACTCCCCACCACCCGGTACGCCGCCCCCAGCAGCACCGCCCGATGCTCGTCGAACTCCCGCGCCAGCGCCTCGTCCGCCATTCCACCCACCTCTCGACAGCCCTGTCCTACCACTCCGACACGACAGCCCCGCCATATGTGACATGGCGCCACTGATAGATGGCAAACGCCATCAGCGAGAGCAGCGTCACCAGTACAGCTCCGGCGTACGCAAGCGTGCCGCAGAGCACCGGCGGAATGCTGGTGCGATGGAGGAGTGCTACCAAGCCAACCCCGACCAGCCCACCGAGCGCGACCCACGGGCCGGCGTCGAGGAGAACCTGCGCGGGATGTCCGTACCGCCGCCCGTGCTCGGACGTCAGGAAGCTGAAGCCCGCGATGGCACCGATCAGGTTCCACCCGAGGAGCACTACATAGCCGTTCGTCATCAGCAGGACCGCCCTTGGAATACCGCGAGCCCACCGAGGAGGACGCAGGGCACATACGCCAGCGCCGCGAACACCACCGGATTGCCGACCTTCGGCTCCGGCCGCTCATCGGCGCCCAGAGCGATCACCGCCAACACCCCGAGCACGACCAAGCCGACGTACACACCGTTCTTCATGCCCTCAGCCTCGGGCTCAAGACCCCCGCGGCGCCTGAGTGCTTCTACCTGAAGCGGGTGAGTATTCCTTGGATATTTTTCCATGGCATGGCATACTCATTCATATGAGCGTGAAGGTGGCGGTGGCCGGAGCCAGTGGCTATGCGGGGGGCGAGCTGCTGCGGTTGCTGAGTTCGCATCCGGCGGTGGAGATCGGTGCCCTCACCGCCGGCGGGAACGCCGGTACGGCGCTCGGAGCGCATCACCCGCATCTCGTGCCGCTGGCCGGGCGCATCCTGGTCGAGACCTCGGCGGAGCAACTTGCCGGTCACGACGTGGTGTTCCTGGCGTTGCCGCATGGACAGTCCGCCGGACTCGCCGAGCAGCTCGGCGAGGACGTCACCGTGATCGACTGCGGCGCGGACTTCCGGCTGACCGAGGCCGAGGCGTGGGTGGAGTTCTACGGCGGTGAGTATGCAGGCTCGTGGCCGTACGGGCTCCCGGAGCTACCCGGTCAGCGGGACAAGCTCCGCGGTTCGCACCGAGTCGCCGTACCGGGTTGCTACCCGACCGTCTCCTCACTCGCCCTGCTGCCCGCCGTCCAGCGTGGGCTCGTCGACGCGACGCAGCTCAACGTGGTCGCCGTCAGCGGCACATCCGGCGCCGGCAAGGCTCCGAAAGCACACCTGCTCGGTTCGGAGATCATGGGCTCGGCCACCGCGTATGGCGTCGGCGGCACCCACCGCCACACCCCGGAGATCGAGCAGAACCTCACCCCGTACGCCGATGGTCCGGTGAACGTCTCGTTCACCCCGGTCCTGGTGCCGATGTCGCGGGGCATCCTCGCGACCTGCAGCGCACCGGTCACCGCAGGCACCGACCTGGCGACGATCCGCAAGGCCTACGAAGACGCGTATGGCGACGAGCCGTTCATCCACCTGCTCCCCGAGGGCCAGTGGCCGCAGACCCAGGCCACGCTCGGTGCGAACACCGTGCAGTTGCAGGTCACTCTCGACGAGCGCGTCGGCCGCCTAGTGGTTGTGGCCGCAATGGACAACCTCACCAAGGGCACTGCCGGCGGCGCCGTGCAGTGCATGAACCTGGCCCTCGGTCTCGACGAGACCACGGCCCTGCCTCTAGTAGGAGTAGCGCCATGACTGCCGCCGTCACCTCCGCCACCCAAGTCGATCGGAGCGCCGGAGTGACCGCGCCGGCCGGCTTCCGCGCGGCCGGGGTGATTGCGGGGATCAAGCCAGCAGGCAAGCCCGACCTGACCCTCGTCGTCAACGAAGGACCGCATGACGTCGCCGCCGGCGTCTTCACCACCAACAAGGTGAAGGCCGCACCGGTGCTGTGGTCACAGCAGGTGCTCAGCGCAGGCAAGCTCAAAGCAGTAGTGCTCAACTCTGGCGGTGCGAACGCGTGCACCGGACCAGAGGGCTTCCAGGACACGCACAAGACCGCAGAGAAGCTGGCTGAGGTTCTCAACGTCGGTGCGGCCGAGATCGGCGTCTGCTCGACCGGTCTGATCGGTGAGCGGCTTCCGATGGACAAGGTGCTCGGCGGTATCGACCAGGCAGTCGCTGCGCTGGCCTATGGTCCGGATGCCGGTCTCGACGCCGCCACTGCGGTCATGACGACCGACAACGTGCCGAAGCAGGCCGCGCTGACCCACGCGGGCGGCTGGAGCATCGGCGGGTTCGCCAAGGGTGCCGGCATGTGCGCACCGAACATGGCCACGATGCTCAGCGTCATCACGACCGACGCCGTACTGGATCAGCCGCATCTCGACCACGCTCTGCGGAACGCGGTCGGCAAGACGTTCAACCGCCTCGACGTCGACGGCGGTACGTCGACCAACGACACCGTGCTTCTCCTCAGCTCGGGGGCATCCGGCGTCACAGTGAGCCCGGACGAGTTCGAAGCGGCCCTGACTGCGCTCGCTGCCGACCTCGTCAAGCAACTGCAGGCCGATGCCGAGGGCGTCACCAAGCACGTCAGCATCACCGTGCAGAACGCCGCGACCGAGGCCGAGGCCCTGGCCGCCGCGAAGATCGTGGCCCAGGACAACCTCTGCAAGACCGCCTTCTTCGCCTCGGACCCGAACTGGGGCCGGATCGCGATGGCCGTCGGCAACGCACCCACCGCGTTCGACCCGGCGCTGCTCGACATCACCCTGAACGGCGCCGCGATCTGCATCGCCGGCGGCAAGGGCGTCGACCGCTCCGAGGCCGATATCAGCGGCCTCGAGATCGACGTCGTGATCGACCTGCACGCCGGCCCCGCGTCCGCGACCGTCCTCACCACGGACCTCTCGCACGCCTACGTCGAAGAGAACTCGGCCTACTCCTCATGACGACAACTCACGCAGCAGCGGTCGAGAAGGCCGCCGTACTGACTGAAGCGTTGCCGTGGCTGAAGGAGTTCCACGGCAAGACGATCGTCGTGAAGTACGGCGGGAACGCGATGGTCGACGACGAGCTGAAGCAGGCGTTCGCCTCCGACATCGTGTTCCTGCGGCACTGCGGTGTCCGGGTCGTCGTGGTTCACGGTGGTGGACCGCAGATCAGCGACATGCTGAAGCGGCTCGGGATCGACAGCGAGTTCCGCGGCGGTCTCCGGGTGACTACGCCCGAGACCATGGACGTGGTCGGCATGGTCCTGGTGGGCAAGGTCGGTCGCGAACTTGTCGGTCTGCTGAACGCGCATGGTCCGTTCGCCGTCGGCATGTCCGGTGAGGATGCCGGTCTGTTCACGGCCGAGCGGCGCGGCGCGATGATCGACGGTGAGTCGGTCGACATCGGTCTGGTCGGTGACGTCGTCGACGTCCGTCCGGAGGCCGTGATCGACCTGATTGACGCCGGCCGGATCCCGGTCGTCTCCACGATCGCCCCGGACGAGGACGGTCTGGCGCACAACGTGAACGCCGACACCGCTGCCTCTGCGCTCGCGGTCGCCCTCGGCGCTTCGAAGCTCGTCGTACTGACCGATGTTGCGGGCCTGTACCGCAACTGGCCGGAGAGCGACGAGATCATCACCCAGATCGATGCGGCCGAGCTCGCCGAGCTGCTGCCGTCGCTCGCCTCCGGGATGGTCCCCAAGATGGAGGCCTGCCTGCGCGCCGTGCAGTCCGGCGTCTCTCGCGCGACCGTGATCGATGGTCGCGTCCCGCACTCGTTGCTGCTGGAAATCTTCACCGACGCCGGAAGTGGAACCCAGGTGATCCCTTCATGACCGAGCTCCTCACTGTCGACGGCACGCAGGCTGCGCTGACCGAGCGCTACACCGGTGCGTTGATGAACACGTTCGGGGCGCCGAAGCGGGTGCTGATCCGCGGCGAAGGCGCCTACCTGTGGGATGCCGACGGCAACAAGTACCTCGACCTGCTCGGCGGCCTCGCGGTGAACTGCCTCGGCCACGCGCACCCGTTCGTGGTCTCGGCCGTCACCTCGCAGCTTGCCACCCTCGGCCACGTCTCGAACTTCTTCGCCTCCGCACCGCAGATCGCGCTGGCCGAGAAACTGCTCGGTCTCTTCGATGCCCCGGGCAAGGTGTTCTTCACGAACTCCGGCACCGAGGCGAACGAGGCGGCCTTCAAGATCACCCGGCGGACCGGCCGGACCAAGATCGTCTCCACCATCGGCGCCTTCCACGGCCGCACGATGGGAGCCCTCGCGGTGACCTGGAAGCCGGCGTACCGGGAGGCCTTCGCACCGCTGCCGGGTGACGTCACCTTCGTCCCGTACGGCGATGCTGCCGCGCTCGCGGCCGCGGTCGACGACGAGACGGCGGCGGTGGTTCTCGAACCCATCCAGGGGGAGAACGGCGTCGTCGTGCCGCCGGACGGCTACCTGCAGGCGGCGCGGCGGATCACCTCCCAGCACGGCGCACTGCTGTGGCTCGACGAGATCCAGACCGGCGTCGGCCGGACCGGCACGTGGTTCGCGTTCCAGCCCGAGGGCATCACGCCGGATATCGTGACGCTGGCCAAGGGGCTCGGCGCAGGCATCCCGATCGGCGCCTGCATCGGCCTCGGGGCGGCCGCGGATCTACTGCAGCCGGGCAACCACGGTACGACGTTCGGTGGGAACCCGATCGCGGCCATCGCCGGGCTCGCGGTGCTGACGGTGATCGAGCGGGACGGACTGCTCGCCCAGGTCAATGCCGTCGGCAACCATCTCGCGTCGTCGCTGATCGCCCTCGACCACCCGCTGATCGCCGGGGTCCGCGGTCGTGGACTGCTGCTCGCGATCGAGCTGACCCAGCCGGTGTCGGACCAGGTCACGGCGCTCGCGCTGGAGGCCGGTTTCGTCATCAACAACCCGATCCCGAACGCGCTGCGGCTGGCGCCGCCGTACATCCTGAGCAAGGCTGACGCCGACAGCTTCGTCGCCGCCCTGCCCGGGTTGTTGGACCAGGTGGAGCTCCCATGACCGCGCTGCCTGGGGCAGGCGTCCGCCACTCCGCCCCTTCCCTCCCCGCGCTCCCCAGTCCAGGTTCGGAGGCCTCATGACAGTCCGCCACTTCTTGCGGGACGACGACCTCAGCCCGGTGGAGCAGGACGAGGTCCTGACACTGGCGCAGCAGTTGACCGAGGATCGGCACGGGCACCAGCCGCTGGCCGGGCCGAAGTCGGTCGCGGTGATCTTCGACAAGGCCTCGACCCGGACGCGCATCTCGTTCGCGGTCGGCATCGCCGAGCTCGGCGGTTCGCCGCTCATCATCGACGCACAGAGCTCCCAGATGGGCCGTGGCGAGCCGATCGCCGACACTGCCCGCGTGCTTGACCGGCAGGTCGCGGCGATCGTCTGGCGGACCGCCGGGCAGGAGCGCATCGACGAGATGGCCGGTGCCTCGCGGGTCCCAGTGATCAACGCGCTGACCGACGAGTTCCACCCCTGCCAGATCCTCGCCGACCTGCTCACCATCCGGCAGCACAAGGGCGCGACAGCCGGGCTGAAGCTCGTCTACTACGGCGACGGCGCCAACAACATGGCCCACTCGTACCTGCTCGGCGGAGCGACCGCAGGCATGCACGTGGTCGTCGCCTCACCTGTCGACTTCCAGCCGGACGCAGCGATCCTCGCTCGCGCCGTCGAGATCGCAACCGAGACCGGTGGCTCGGTCGCGTGGACCGACGACCCGTACGCCGCGATCGACGGTGCCGATGTGGTCGCGACCGACACCTGGGTGTCGATGGGCCAGGAGGCCGAGGCAGCTGAGCGGGAAGCGCCGTTCGTGCCGTATGCGGTGACTGAGCAGCTAGTCGCGAAGGCCAAGGACGATGCGATCGTCCTGCACTGTCTCCCCGCGTACCGAGGGAAAGAGATCGAGGCTGCAGTCCTGGACGGGCCGCAATCGGTTGTGTGGGATGAGGCAGAGAACCGGCTCCATGCGCAGAAGGCGTTGCTGTCGTGGCTGCTAGCTAGGAGCTTTGATTCATGAGTATCGCCGTTCCGACCACCAAGACCGCACGTCAGCAGCGCATCGTTGATCTGCTCGGCCGACAGCCGGTGCGGTCCCAGACCGAGCTGGCTGACCTGCTGTCGGCGTCCGGGCTGGTTGTCGGCCAGGCCACGCTCTCCCGCGATCTGGTGGAGATCGGAGCGGTCAAGGTCCGCGACTCCTCCGGTCAGCAGGTGTACGCCGTACCGGGGGAGGGCGGTGACCGGACGCCGCGTGCTGGTGAGGCGGCAGCGTTCGAGGCCCGGCTGGCCCGCGTCGCGAACGAGTTGCTGGTGTCAGCAGAGGGCAGCGCCAACCTGGTCATCCTGCGAACCCCGCCGGGAGCGGCCCAGTACCTCGCGTCGGCGATCGACCACGTGGGACTGGACGACGTTCTCGGCACCATCGCCGGCGACGACACCGTCATGATCGTCAGCCGCAACCCGACCGGGGGAGACGCGCTCGCTGCCCGCCTCCTGTCGCTGGCTGCTCGCGAGCCCAGGTAGTCAGGGGGTGTCGCCTGCCTCCACGCCTACTGCGCTGCACTCGGCACGGCACCTCGCCGCACTGGAGGAAAGGCCACGATGGAAAAGCATCGAGGCCTCCCCTCCAGCACACCGATGCACCGCACCGAGCACATGCTCGCTACGGCGCGGAGCCAGGCGACACCCCCAGGCGAACGCTCCCGCCGGTTCGCGCCAAGTAGCAGGCGACGGTAGACCGGCGAAGGGGGACACGGGATGGACGACTGGTTCGCGGCACAGGTGGAACGGAACGGACCGGACATCCACGCCTACCTGACCCGCCGTACGACGGACGGGGTGGCAGACGACCTCTTGGGTGATGTGTGGGTCGCTGCGTACGGCGGCCGGTCCGGATTCGACCCTGATATCGGTACGCCGCGGGCGTGGCTCTTCGGCGTCGCCCGCCACGTCCTGCACGGCTACTACCGCAAGCACCGCCTCCGCAGCACCATGGCGCGCGTCATCGGTATCGATCGCCCCACCGACGAGACAGCGGCGGTAGACGCACGCCTGGACGCCGCAGCCCTCGCACCGCAACTCCGCGAAGGCCTCCGCTCGCTGCCAGCAGCCGAACGCGAACTGCTGCTCCTGGTCGCCTGGGAGAACCTCACCCCGACCGAAGCCGCCCAGGTTCTCGGCATCCCCGCAGGTACCGCCCGCTCTCGACTGCACCGCGCCAGACAACGCATGGACGAACGCCTCTCCGGTTCGGCCCAAGTAGTGGACGAAACCACCCGACAGGAGGCCGACCGATGAACGACGACAACTGGACCACCCTGCAGTCCGCTGGCAAGGTCCCGCCGCCCTCACCTGAGGTGCTCGCCCATGCGGCCCAGCGCGTCGAACAAGCTGCAACCCGCAACCCCCGCCGCACTGTGGGTCGCCGTGTCCTGGTCCCAGCCCTCGCAGCGACCGCCACGGCTGCCGTGATCGGCGTAGTCGCACTCCAGCAGTCCAACACCCCCACCGCGCTCCCTGTCGCCCCATCCACGACTCCCTCCGTCTCCACCTACCCGCCGAGCAGACCCTTGGAGAACCAGGACAAGTCCCCCTTGTGCGTCGCCAGCTACCCCAAGGAGCTGCAGAAGAGGGGCTTCGGCTTCGACGGCACCGTGCTGTCCGCCGTCCAGATCCCCCGGACGGCCTACTACTGGGCGGTGACCTTCCAGGTGCACGAGTGGTACCGCCCGGGGCGTAGCCCTCAGCAGGTGACTGTGCAGATGCTCGGCGGACCGAATGGGCAGGTGCAGCTCGAAGACCAGGTGGGTTACGAGATCGGCGACCGGCTGCTGATCTCGGGTGCCTCGGTGGACTCGCGCACCGGCAAGGCGCTGAAGTACCCGATCGGCTGGGCCTGCGGCTTCAGCCGGACCTACGACGTACCGACGGCCGATACCTGGCGGAAGGTTTTCAGTAAGTGACTGAGAGGATGACTCTGTGAGTTCAGGAGAGAGTGCGGCCCTGTGGGGCGGACGGTTCGCGGGCGGTCCGGCCGACGCGTTGGCGGCGTTGAGCAAGTCGACCCATTTCGACTGGCGACTGGCGCCGTACGACATCGCGGGGTCCAAGGCCCACGCGAAGGTGCTGCACCGAGCGGGGCTGCTGACCGACGCGGACCTGGACTCGATGCTGGCTGGGCTGGACAGTCTGCTGGCCGATGTCCTCAGCGGTGCGTTCCTGCCGGCTGAGGACGACGAGGACGTGCACACCGCGCTGGAGCGTGGGCTGCTGGAGCGCCTCGGGGCCGAGCTGGGCGGACGGCTGCGTGCCGGCCGCTCCCGCAACGACCAGGTCGCCACGCTGTTCAAGAGCTACCTGCGTGAGCACGGCCGCATCGTCGCCCGCCTGGTCCTGGACCAGGTGAACACGCTGGCTGACCAGGCCGAGAAGCACCTCGGCGTAGCGATGCCTGGCCGCACTCACTTGCAGCACGCGCAGCCGGTCCTGCTCTCGCACCACCTGCTCGCGCACGCCTGGCCGCTGGTCCGCGACCTGGACCGGCTCGCCGACTGGGACGCCCGCGTGGCGGCCGATTCGCCGTACGGGTCGGGTGCTCTGGCCGGCAGCTCACTCGGGCTGGACCCGCAGTACGTCGCGACCGAGCTCGGCTTCACCAACTCCTCGGCCAACTCGATCGACGGTACGGCGGCCCGTGACTTCGTGGCGGAGTTCGCGTTCGTCACCGCGCAGATCGGGATCGACCTGTCCCGGCAGGCCGAAGAGGTGATCATCTGGGCGACGAAGGAGTTCGGTTTCGTCGAGCTGGACGACGCGTTCTCGACCGGCTCGAGCATCATGCCGCAGAAGAAGAATCCGGATATCGCCGAGCTCGCCCGCGGTAAAGCCGGTCGGCTGATCGGCAACCTCGCCGGTCTGCTCGCGACCCTGAAGGCGCAGCCGCTGGCCTACAACCGCGACCTGCAGGAGGACAAGGAGCCGGTCTTCGACTCCATCGACACTCTCGAGGTCCTGCTGCCCGCGTTCTCCGGCATGATCCGGACGCTGCGCTTCAACACTGCCCGGTTGGAGGAGCTGGCCCCGCAGGGCTTCTCGCTCGCCACCGACATCGCCGAGTGGCTGGTCCGCCAGCAGGTCCCGTTCCGGATCGCCCACGAGCTGGCCGGCGCCTGTGTGCAGGAGTGCGAGAAGCGTGGCATCGAGCTGTGGGACCTCTCCGACGAGGACCTCGCCACCATCTCCCCGCTGCTCACTCCGGCCGTCCGTGAGGTCCTGACCGTCGAAGGCTCACTGGCCTCCCGCAACACCCGCGGCGGTACGTCGCTCGACCAGGTCACCCACCAGCTGGCCGAACTGCACGCTCGCGCCGCGCAGCACACCACGCGTCTGTCCTGATGCGCCGCAAGCAGCTGGCGGGGCCCGTCCTCGACGTAGCCCCGCTGCTGCTCGGCGCAGTCTTCCGCCACACCACGGCCGAGGGCACAGTCGCCGTCCGCATCACCGAGGTAGAGGCCTACGACGGCCCCAACGACCCCGGCTCGCACGCCTACCGCGGCGAAACCCCACGCAACGCCGTCATGTTCGGCCCGCCCGGCCACCTCTACGTCTACTTCACCTACGGCATGCACTTCTGCATGAACGTAGTAACCGGCCCAGCCGGCACCCCGTCCGCAGTGCTTCTCCGAGCAGGCGAAGTCATCGAGGGAGTGGAGCTGGCCCGCACGCGCCGGGCTGTCGCCAAGGACCGGGACCTGGCACGCGGGCCTGCTCGGTTGTGCGTTGCTCTTGGCATCAACCGGGAGCAGAACGCGGTTGACCTGCTGGCGAGGGACTCCCCGGTCCGCCTCCTCGACGGCCCGGGCTTCGCCGGTACGCCGTCCGCCGGGCCGCGCGTGGGTCTTCGCGAGGCCCCGGACTGGCCGTGGCGGTTCTGGATCCCCGACGACCCCACCGTCTCGCCCTACCGCCCGCACGTCCCCAAGCGTCGTACCTAGCGGTTCGCCAGCTCGACCACGAACTCCAGCTGCGGCAGCCCGTGCTCCACCTCCGGGTCCGGGCACAAGCTGATGTGGTGCACCCCAGCAGCCTCCAGTTGCTCCACGTGCTCAACCGCGTCCTCGATCGTCCCGATCGCACCGAGCGCGGTCCACCACTCACGCGGCATCCCGACCAGCCCCGCCTCACCCGACTCGTCGAACAGCTTCTGCAGCTCCTCGTAGAACGGCAACGCGGTCAGCCCTGGGTTCTTCGCGCTCAGCTGCCACCCGATCCACGGCGCGGTCCACTCGTAGGCCGATTTGCGGTCCTCCCGGATACACAGCGAAGTGAACGCAGCGACCACGAAACCCTCCGGGTTCCCCGCCAGCTTCAGCGACTGCCTCACATACGCGGCACTGGCCCCCTCGGCCAGCACCAGTCCACCAGCGACCCGGCCGGCCAGCGCCATCGACTTCGGCCCCTGCACACCCAGCAGAATCGGCGGTGCGACCGCCGGCGGCGCCTCAAGCTTCACGTCCCGCAACTGCACGACCTTGCCCTCGAAGCTCACGCTCTCCCCAGCCAGCAGCCGGGTGACCGTGGTCGTCACCTCGTCGAGCGCAGTGAGCGGCGACTTCGGCCGCACGCCCATCTGCCCCATCCACTCCTGCACCCCGTGCCCGATCCCCGGCAGGAAACGCCCCGGCGCCAGCGCATCCAGCGTCGCGAACTCCATCGCCGTCACCGCGGCAGTCCGCGCCACCGCCGGCACGATCCCGAGTCCAACGGTCAACCGTTCGGTCGACGCCAGCGCAGCCGCCACCAGGGACGGACCGGAGGTGTAGAAGCAGTCCTCGATGATCCACAGTTCGTCAGCTCCACCAGCCTCGAGCCGCCGGGCCACATCGGTCACCAGAGCGGCGGGGTAGGTCCGGGGGAAGGTCATCCCGACAGCAGCAGTGGTCTGAGTCATGCGAAGACGGTAGACGCTGGCACCGACAGTTCGGTAAAGGTCTGTCCAGAGGCCAGCTCCGGGGCGCATAGCGGCCCCGCCTGCGGGTAGGTTTCGGGTATGGCCCGCCCGCACTACGCATCCCGTCTCGAGGACTGGTTCAACATCGGGGTGCAGGCGATTCTCCGGCGCCGCGGGTGGCGCGAGCGGATCATCCCGCAGGTCGGTTACGGCACCACGGAGTTCGTCCGGGTGATGGCCCGCGTCGTACTGGGCCGGGACCCGCACAATCAGCCGCGGTTCGACGAGGATCAGGTGGTGCGTGGCTGGCGAGTCTTCGTCACCGCACCCGCGGTCAAGGTCGCAGTGACCGTGACGGTCGACGGGCAGACGTTCGACGCCGTCACCGATCGCGGTGGTCTCGTCGACCTGATCGTGCCGGTGGTGCTGCCGCCGGGGTGGCACGAGATCAACCTGGGCGTGCACGGTGAGCGGCAGGCCCGAGCGAGCATCTTCGTCCCCGATCCGAACGCAAAGTTCGGTCTGGTCAGCGATATCGACGACACCGTCATCCTGACGATGCTCCCGCGGCCGCTGATCGCCGCCTGGAACACCTTCGTCCGCGAGGAGCAGGCGCGCCGCGTCGTCCCGGGGATGGCGGAGATGTACCAGGAGCTCCTGGTCGACCACCCGGGCGCACCGATCTTCTACCTCTCCACCGGTGCCTGGAACATCGCACCGACGCTGACCCGCTTCCTCTCTCGCCACGGGTACCCACTCGGCCCGTTGCTGATGACGGACTGGGGTCCGACCAACACCGGCTGGTTCCGCAGCGGTCAGGAGCACAAGCGGACCGCACTGCGCCGGCTGGCTCGCGAGTTCCCGGACGTGCGCTGGGTGCTCGTCGGTGACGACGGCCAGCACGACCCCCAGCTGTACGGCGATTTTGCGCAGTCACACCCGGATCACGTGCGAGCGATCGGCATCCGCCAGCTGACCCCGGCCGAGCAGGTGCTGTCGCACGGTCTGCCCGTGCCGAACCAGGACCCCGGTGCGCACCATCCGCACCGGCCGACGGCTGCCACGGTGCAGGGGCCGGACGGCCATGCACTCCGGCCGCAGCTGCGCGACATCCTCGCGCGCCCAGAACCCAGTTAGCCCCAGCTCCTCGCCGTACAGGACACTTGGGGTGTACCGACGTACTCGAGGAGATGAAGTGACCGACAGCGGGACTGCACGCCGTACCCAGGTGCTTGACGACCTGGAGAGCCGCGGCCTGATCGCGCACTCGACCGATCCGGAGGCGCTGCGCGCCTCCATGGCCGAGGGACCGATCACCTCGTATGTCGGCTTCGACCCCACAGCACCCAGCCTGCACATGGGCAACCTGCTGCAGCTGCTGACGTTGCGCCGGCTTCAGCTGGCCGGTCACAACCCGATCGGTCTGGTCGGCGGTGCCACCGGACTGATCGGTGACCCCAAGGAGAGCTCCGAGCGGGTGCTGAACCCGAAGGACCTCGTGCAGCAGTGGGTCGAGCGGGTGCGCGCTCAGGTGGAGAAGTTCATCGACTTCGACGAGTCGCTGCCGAACCCGGCCCGGATGGTCAACAACTACGACTGGACCAAGGACCTCAACACTCTCGACTTCCTGCGCGACATCGGGAAGCACTTCCCGGTGAATCGGATGCTCGGGCGCGAGGTAGTGAAGGCCCGGTTGGAGCAGGGGATCAGCTACACGGAGTTCAGCTACGTGCTGCTCCAGTCGCTGGACTACCTGGAGCTCTACCGTCGCCACGGCTGCACGCTGCAGACCGGCGGTAGTGACCAGTGGGGGAACCTGACTGCCGGAGTGGAGCTGATCCGACGTTCCGACTCTGGCAAGGCGCACGCGCTGGCCACCCCGCTCGTGACCAAGGCCGACGGTACGAAGTTCGGCAAGACGGAGTCCGGCACAGTGTGGCTGGACCGGGAGCTGACTTCGCCGTACGCCTTCTACCAGTTCTGGTTCAACACCGACGACCGCGACGTGATGCAGCTAGTGCGGTACTACACCTTCCGTACGCCGGAGGAGATCGCGGAGCTCGAGCTGGCAACCGCCGAGCGACCGCATGCGCGGGAAGCGCAGCGAGTGCTTGCAGAGGACGTCACCACGCTGGTGCACAGTGAGGCTGACACCAGAGGGGTGCAGGAGGCGTCGAAGGCGCTCTTCGGCCAGGGGGAGCTTGCCGCGTTGGACGGCGACACCTTGCGGGCCGCACTACGCGAAGCACCGCACGTAGAACTCGGCGCCGGCGAACCGATGCCGACGTACGGCGATCTGCTCGTGAAGTCAGGTCTGGTGGCCAGCAAGTCGGCTGCGCGCCGGACGGTGGCCGAAGGTGGCGGGTACCTGAACAACGAGAAGGTGAAGGACGCCGAGTACGTGCCCGGTGCTGACGATCTGCTGCCTGGTGGCCTGCTGGTGCTGCGCCGTGGGAAGCGTTCGTTCGCCGGGGTGCTGCAGTCCCACAAGTAGGTTGCCGGAAGCAAATTACAGCCCTGTGATTCAGGGCACCGGAAACCGATTTGCATCTAGCGGGTGAACATCAGTATTGTTCTTCTTGTTGGGAGCGAGTGCAGGACGCGGAAGCGGCCGGACCTCCTGATCACCCTCTAAGGCTTACGCAGCCGGATCGTGTCTTCGGACTCGGGTCGGTCGCTGAGACACGGGTGACTGTAG
>NZ_SMKX01000058.1 GCF_004349055.1 Kribbella antibiotica | reverse complement strand
GGCAGGCGGCGCAGACTACGCCGCCGGAGGTGGGGTTGAAGGCTCGGTGGGGGCCTTCTTCCCCGCAGCGGGCGCAGTCGCCGAAGGAGGGGGCGTAGCCGGAGATGGCTAGGGCTCTTAAGAGGAACGAGTCCAGGACCAGGGCTGGTTCTCGTTCGCCTTTGGAGAGGACGCGGAGGGCGCTGGCCAGGAGTAGGTGGTGCTGGGTGGCTGGTTCTTTTTCTTCTACTACCAGGCGGTCGGTGGTCTCCAGGAGGACTGTGCCGGTGGTGTAGCGGGCGTAGTCGTTGACTATGCCTTCGCCGTAGGCGGAGATGGAGACGGCTTGGGTGACTACGTCGAGGGTGCGGCCGGTGGCCAGCTGGAGGTCTACGTGGCTGAAGGGCTCGAGGCGGGCGCCGAAGCGGGACGACGTACGGCGGACGCCTTTGACTACGGCGCGGACCTTGCCGTTGGCTCGGGTCAGGAGCGTGGCGATGCGGTCTGCTTCACCCAGTTTGTGGGTGCGCAGAACGATCGCCTCATCCCGGTAGAGCGGCACGTGGACAGTCTCTCACTCAGGACCGACAAGCTGCTGCAGGCCCAAAGGTGGGCGGCCGGTGAGGTCGGCGACGGCGGTGGAGACGTGGCTTAGTTCGCCGGATGCGATGGCGGCGTAGGAGGTGACCCAGCCGGCGACCTCCCAGGAGGCGGCGCCGTAGGACTCGCGGGAGCGGTAGGCCTCGTCGAGGGTTTCGGGCTCGTAGCGGACCGGTCGGTCCCAGGCAGCAGCCAGTACGGCGGCTGCTTCGGCGAGCGTGAAGGCGGCCGGACCCGTGAGGTCGTACGTCGCGCCTGCGTGGCCGTCGCTCGTCAGAACTGCAGCGGCTACCGCGGCGACGTCGTCGCGGGCAACCGCGGCAACCCGGCCGTCGCCCGCGGGGCCGCGGATGGCGCCGTCCTCGCCGACGAAGCCGGGGATGAAGTCGAGGTAGAGGTTGTCGCGGAGGAACGTGAAGTCAACGCCCGTACTGCGGATGTGCTGCTCGGTGTGCCAGTGGTCGCGAGCGAACGTGAAGGTCGCGTCCGCAGCAGCGCCGGCAAAGGAGGTATAGACGATCCGCTTGACGCCGGCCGCGACCGCCGCATCAACGGTTGCCTTATGCAAGGAAACCCGGTCAGCCGATTCCGTTGCGCTCAGCAACATCAAGGTGTCGATACCGTCGAGCGCATCAAGCAGCGCGGCATGTTCGCCATAAGCGGCAACGGCAACCGTGGCCCCCGGCAACGACGGAGCCCGGGACGCGTCGCGGACAACCAGCCGCTGCGGCACGCCACCCGACGCCAGCAACTGCGCGATCCGGGAGCCGAGCTGGCCGGTCGAGCCTGTCAGCGCGATCATTTGCCCACCAGGTCCATGCCACCGGCGGCGTACCGCTCCCCCGCCACGTCGAGATCCGGCGGGAAGGCTTCGTTCAACGCGGTCAGCTCGGAGGCAGTCAGCGAAACGTCGAGCGCACCAAGGTTTTCCGCCAGGTACTTACGGCGCTTCGTCCCCGGGATCGGAACGATGTCATTGCCCTGAGCAAGCAACCAGGCCAGGGCCAGCTGGCCGGCGGCGATACCGCGAGAGGCGGCCAGCTCCTCGACCTTGGCGACCAGGTCCAAGTTGCGCTGGAAGTTCTCTCCGCTGAACCGCGGCAGCCCGCGCCGCGCGTCGTCCGGCTCGAAATCGTCCGGCGACTTCAGTTGACCGGTGAGGAACCCGCGCCCCAGTGGGCTGAACGGCACGAACCCGATCCCCAGCTCACGCAGTGTCGGCAGTACGACGGTCTCCGGGTCACGCGTCCACAGCGACCACTCACTCTGTACGGCGGTAATCGGGTGCACCGCGTGCGCGGCCCGCACCGTGTCGCCGTTCACCTCGGAAAGTCCCAGGTACCGAACCTTCCCCGCCTCAACCTGGGAAGCCATTGCCCCCACCGTCTCCTCGATCGGCACCTTCGGATCGCGCCGATGCAGGTACCAGAGGTCCACGTGGTCAACGCCGAGCCGCTGCAACGAGGCATCCAGAGCCGAGACCGCGTACGACGGGCTGCCGTCGACCCCGGTCGGCATCGCGGCACCGGCCTGCGGCCGGAAGCCGAACTTGGTCGCCAGCACCACCTCATCGCGCCGGCCGGCGATTGCGCGGCCGATCAGCGACTCGTTGGCACCGTTGCCGTAGATGTCGGCAGTGTCCAGGAAGGTGCAGCCGGCGTCGATCGCCGCGTGCACGGTCGCGATCGATTCGGTCTCGTCCGACGTCACGCCGTACGACTGGGACATCCCCATACAGCCGAGGCCGAGGCGGGAGACGGTCAGGTCACCGAGGTGGGATTCACTCATGGTCCGAACCTACCGCTGCCACCGTCCGCACCCCACAGCACCCGAAGAATCTGACCAGGCAACGACTCCGTGACATTTTTCCGGGTTCCACCACCGTGGCCGTCACTTTCCGTATGTTCACACCGAAGTACGACGCTGGGGGTGGCTGATGTTTCTGCGCAGAGCGCTGCGTTATCGCTGGGCCCAGGCCTTGGTTCTGGCCGGGATCAGCTTGTTGATCGGGACCTGTGCGGTGTTCGCACCGTGGTTCTCGCGCGCGGTCGAGCAAACGGTGATGACCGAAACGCTGACCAGTCAGGCCATACCGGCTGCCTGGAAGCTGTCGTCGCAGACTGGGGTCGAAACCGTCGGTGGCAGTGCTGAAGGCGATCCGAAGTCGCTCGACGCTTTGGTCCCGGCCGATCTCAAGGCGCTCTTTACTCCCCCGGTGCACGGGATGCGCAGCACCCTGACCTGGCGCGTGCCGACGATGATCCCGAAGGAGCCTTCGGTGGCCGGCACGCTGGTGTGGCGCGACGGTTACTGTGCGCAACTGACCGTGGTCGAGGGCCGCTGCCCGCAGCGGCCCAACGAGGTGATCGCCTCCATCGCGGACAAGACGACCTGGGACTTCACGGTCGGATCGTCGGTCCAGGGCAAGCCGTCGGACAACTTCGACGGTGGCGCCCAGTTGACTGTCGTGGGCTTCTACCGGCCGCTGCAGGCGCGCGGCGAGTACTGGTTCGGGCAGTATCCGACCGGCCATTCCCGCTCGCCGTCCGACCTGGACGCCGGCAGCACGGATCACTTCTTCGCCGACCTTTCGACGTTCACCGGCAAGACCTGGGCGCCCCGGTTCTCCTCCGACACCCGCGTCATCCCCGGGGTCGCGCGGATCGACGACCTCGCCCGGCTCCAGGACGCGACCGACACGGTCAACGGGAACGCCACCCAGCTCGGGCTCAACGCCGAGAACACTTCGTCGCTGTCCACGGTCATCGACCAGATCCAGAACCAGCGCTCACAGGGCCGCACGATCATCCCGCTGGTGATGGTCCAGGTCGCGCTGTTCGGCGTCGTCGTCCTGGCGCTCGCGCTCGGCGCCGTGGTCGATCAGCGTCGCCCGGAGATCGCCCTGTCGCGACTCCGCGGTACGTCAGCCCGCCGTACGGCGCGCAGCCTGATCACCGAATTGGGAATCCCGGTGCTGATCGGCACCCTCACCGGAGTCGCGACCGGCTTCGGTCTGCTCCTGATCGCGCGGGCGACCTGGCTCCGGTACGGCGCCCCGCTGGAACTCCCGTGGACCGTACCGGCGGCGCTTGTCCTGGCGATCGTCATCGGGCTGCTCGTGGTGATCCTCCAGGTCCGGGGCGGTGTCCGGCAGACGATCTCGAGCCTGCTGCGCCGGGTTCCGCCGCGCGGACGCGGTTGGGCGGTCGGCATCGTCGACCTCTGCATCATCGTCTTCGCGGTCGCCGGGCTCGCCGCGGCCGCGACCGGCGACGGCCGCGGTCCGCTCCCCGTCCTCACCCCTGCACTCCTCTCCCTGGCAGTCGGCCTGACCTTCGCGCATCTGCTGCTCCCGACGGCCGGACTGATCAGCCGCCGGGCCGCCCGCAGCGGGCGGTTGGGACTCGCCCTCGGAGCGCTGCAGATCTCCCGGCGGCCGGCCGTCACCCGGATCGTTGCCGCGGTCGCGGTCGCGGGCGGTCTGCTCGCCTTCGCCGGCCAGGCCGCATCGGTCGGCGACCACAACCGCGAGACCCGCGCCGGATACGAGGTCGGGGCGCAAGCGGTACTACGGACAAACGGGCTCTCCCTCGGCGACTTCACCAAGGCGATCAACCAGATCGACCCGCAGCGGCAGTGGTTCACCCCGGTGGTGATGTCGCGACCGCCGGCGCCGGATTCTCTGAAGACAATGATGATCGAGCCGGAGAGTTTCCGCCGCGTGGCCTACCGTGGCGATCAGCTGACCGACCCGGCCGGGTGGCAGGCGCTGGCCGCGCCGGCGATCAAGCCGATCGAATTCCGTAGCTCGAAGCTGACCATGACCGCGGCCATCAGTTCCGTGCAGCAGTTGGAGAATCCGCTCAAGGGCGGTCCCGACTACGATCCGGCGCGTTCACTCGTCCTCCGGGCGAGCGTCGTGAGCCTGCGCAACGGCAGCCGCTACCTGGTCTCGTTCCCGCCGTTGCCGTTGACAACCAAACAGCCGGTCGCGCTGACTGCGTCCGTCGACTGCCTGGGTGGTTGCCAGCTGCTCCAGCTGGGCTTCGGCCGCGAGGTCCTCGACCAGGGCGGGGTATCGGCCAACGTTGCCATCAGCAAGGTTTCCACCGAGACCCAGCCATCGCTGACGCTCGGAACGGCGACCGACTGGAAGGGCGTCGAGCACCTCGGCGGTGATGCGGGCAGCATCACGGCCAAGGCCGGCGGTCTGCTCACGCTGTCGGTGAAAAGCTTCAGCGACGAACAGTTCCTGCAGTTCGGGACCGTTCCGACGACAGTGCCGGCAGTGATCACACCGGAGTTCCGTTACGCGGAGGGGACCACGACCAGCCCGGCAAGTGACGGTACGCCGATGTTCGTCAGCAAGCTGAGCAATTCCACCGGTCCGGTGAACCGCTACCCCGACCGGACCGCGGTCGTCGATCTCGAGACGGTACGACGCCTCGGCGGCGGACTCGACGAGTTCGCCACCGACTTCGAGTTGTGGCTGAACGATGCGGGGCTGGCCCGAGTCGACCAACTCACGGCCGCGTTCAGCAAGGCCGGGTACAGCGTCGAACTGTCCGATGTGCGGTCGGAGCGCATCGCGTCGTACGGGCGTTCGGCCAGCGCACTGACGTTGCAGCTGACCCCGGTGGTCGGCATCGCAGCGTGGGCGCTGGCGATCGTCGTACTGCTGCTGACTGTGGTGACGTCGTGGCGGTCGCGGGCGCAGGACTACGCGAGCCTGCGGATCACCGGCGTACCGGCTCCGCTCACCGGGCGGGCGGCTCGGTGGGAGCAGACCGGGCCGGTCGCGTTGGCCGTGCTGCTGGGGTCGGCGTGTGGGGTGATTGGTGCGCAGATCGCGCTCCCGCTCATCCCCCTGTTCGCGGACACTGGCGGGCCGTATCCACTGGAGTTGTCCACGAACTGGCCGGTCGCGATTGGGTTGTGGGCGGGCGGGACGATCGTGCTCGCGGTGGTGACGTTGCTGCTCGGTACCGGGGTGAACCGGAGAGCGTCGTACAGCCGGATCCGGGAGGAGCTGACATGAGCGGACTGGCGATCAGTACGACCGGCCTGGTGCATATCTATCGCGCGCACGGGCATGACGTGGCCGCGCTCTCTGGCATCGGGATCACCGTGCGTCCGGGTGAGCTGGTCGGGCTCCTCGGCCCTTCTGGTGCTGGGAAATCGACGCTGCTGCAGCTATGTGGTGGGCTGCTGACACCTAGCGCTGGGCGGCTGCAGATCGGCGAGCACAACCTCGCGACGATGACCGAGGCTGAGCTGGATCGGATGCGGTCCGGCGATGTCGGGATCGTGCTGCAGGGGGCTGGGCGGAATCTGATTCCATATCTGTCGCCGCTCGACAACGTGCGGTACGCGCAACAGGCGGCGCCGCGGGATCGTGAGGTGCCGGCGCCGATCGACGTACTGGAGCTGGTTGGGCTGCGGGAGCACGCCTCCGTCGCGTTGACGGCGCTGACGCCGGGGCAGGTGCAGTTGTGCGCGGTGGCGGTGGGGATCGCGACGATGCCGGGGCTGCTGCTGGCGGATGAGCCGACGAGCCAGCTCGATCACCACGCGCGTGACGAGGTGCTGGCCGCGATCCGCACGATCAACCACCGGACCGGTATGACGGTTCTGTTGATCACGCACGACCCTGAAGTCGCGGCGGCGCTCCCCCGGACGATCACGATTCGCGACGGGCGGATTGCTGCTGAGGGGCGGTCGGGTGAGGAGTACGCCGTGGTTGCGACCGACGGGTCGTTGCCGCTGCCTCCGCATGTCGCAGAGTTGTTGCCGGCCGGGACGTTGGTACAGGTGACGATCGAGGACGGTCAGGTCCGGCTCAGCCCGGTGGATCAGGAGGGGTCTTCATGATCCAGGTCAAGAACATCACAGTCGCGTACGGCGATCTGGTCGCCGTCGACGATGTGTCGTTCGACGTACCGCCGGGGTTCGTGCTTGCGGTCAGCGGGCCGTCCGGGGCGGGCAAGAGTTCGTTGCTCTGGGCAATCGCCGGTGCGGTCGACGTTCTCACCGGAACAGTCGAGGTCGACGGGCTGGTGATCACCGAACGACCGGCCGCGGCCGCGCATGGCGTCGTACTGATCCCGCAGGGTAACGGGCTCGCGCGCGTACTCACCGCCCGCGAGAACCTCACTATCCCGTTGCTGGCCAACGGCAACGACCCGGACGAAACCCAGGTCGTCGTTGAGAAAGCGCTGGCGGCGGTCGGGCTCGCGGAGAGCGGCGACCATCTGGTCGAGGAGCTGTCCGGCGGTGAGCAACAACGCGTCGCCGTTGCCCGCGGCATCGCCCAACGTGGCCGCGCCGTCCTCGCCGACGAGTCCACCAGCGAACTCGACAGCACCAACCGCGAACGCGTCCTCGCCCTCCTCCAAACCCAAGCAGACCAAGGCGCCGCCGTCATCATCGCCACCCATGACCCCACCGTCGCCGAAGCCGCCGACGGCCACGCGGTCATGGACGAAGGCCGCCTCACCTGGGTCCGCCGCCTCTAGCTGGCGACGGCTAGCTCGGCGACGACTCGGTGCGGGTCCAGCTGGATTCGCGTGATTCCGAGAGGTTCCAGGGCTTCGCGGAGGGACGGCTCGGTGGTGCGGAGGTATTCGTGGTGCGGGCCGCAGGCGGTGTGGAGATGGGTGAGGGTGGTGAAGGCGATGCCTACGCGCCGGCCATTGGGGAGGTGGCCGGTTTGGAGGGTGCAGCCGACGCCGCCGGCGGGGTGGACGGGGACGTACCAGTCATCGCTATGTCGAGTGCTCACAGCAATGACGGTACGGCGAAGCCCAACGGGGCGGGGGTCTTCTCACACGGTTCGCACAGCGTTCTCACAGGCCCAACGACAGCGGGATCGTGGGTGGGCCGGTGTGGAGCAGGTCTGCGAGGAGCGTCGGGAGGTTGCTGGGAGCGAAGCGTCCTTCGTGGGCACGGAGTTCGTCGAGGGTCCACCAGCGCTGCTCGTGAACATTCTCGGCGGCGAGCTCATCGGCCGTGAAAGTTCCTGCCGGCTCGAACTCCGGCGTACGGATGAGGAAGTAGTCGTTGATGACACCGTCGAAGCCATCAGCGTGGCCTTCGGCAACTACTTCCTGGTGCCAGACGTGCGGCGGGTCGGCCTCGAGCGACAAGCCGACCTCTTCGGTGAGCTCGCGACGTAGCCCTTCGAGCAGCGACTCGGTCGGCTCCAGCCCGCCACCCGGCGTCGCCCAGAGCGGGCCGTCGGGGAACTCGAAGCGGACCAGCAGGATGCGGTCGGCCGGGTCAACGATGACACCGCGCGCAGCGGGACGGAGGTTGGGGCGGGTGAGCTCCAGCTCCTGGTTCTGCTCGACGGTGTAGAAACCGAAGCGGGCGTTGACCTTCTGCATAGCGGTGTTGGAGAGCGCCGTCCACGTGTGCAGGTACGTCTGCGTGGTGCGGTGTCTGGCAAGCTGGTCAAGGTTTGCCAGCTTCAGATGAGTGCCGAGGTTGTGACCGCGGTGGTCGCGAAGGACGAGCGTGTCATCCTGCTGGACATCGACCGGATTGGTGCGCGGGACGTACATCAGCGTGTACCCGGCCGGGTCACCGGCTTCGGTGTGCACCATCGTGACCAGCGCGAGGTAGCTGCGATCGGTCCGCTGCTCACTCGCCTCCAGCTTCTCGACGGTCCACGGCACCGTCTCACGGGTCATCCCGCCGGTCGGTACGTCGTTATCCATCGCCGTGTGCAGGTCGGCGTACGCCTGGAGGTGCTCAGGCGGGCAAACCCCTGCCCACGAAGTCAGCGTGTACCCCTCAAGAACGCCCGCCGACGCACGCAGCCCGGCCAACCGCTCCTCGTCGTACGGGAGCTGAACGACGAGGTGATCCTCGACGTGCTCGACGACGAAACCAAGCCGCGCCGCGAACTCCGCGCCGGAATACGGCTCGGACGGTACGCCGAGTTCGGTCTGGAAGATCGTCCGCCCGAGCTGCGCGGCCCGGGTCACAGCCCACTGCCACAACGCCGTACCGACCCCGCGCCGCCGATGCTCCACAGGTACGTCGATCTCGACCGACACGCTGTCCAGGTTGTCGGCCAGCCGGTACTCGAACAGCAGCGCGCCGACGACCCTATCGCCGTCAAAGGCAGCGATAGGGATCCGCGCCTTCACCGGTGAGCCTCTGCGCAGCGAACCCCCGAGCGCCTCGCGCCCTTCGATCACCGCTGCCTCACGGCCCTCGACAGCGCCCGCATGGAGGGCGTCGTACCAGGCATCGAACAGAACAGGGTCGGCCGGGTCGATCTCGCGCACGGTGATCACCCGACCGACCCAACCAAACATCCGGGTCAGAAGCGAACGATTAAACCGGTGCGACCTTGCCGGAGTACATGCCCATGATGACGAAGTTGTCGGCGTACGGGGCGTTCTTCAGGATCGGGTCGTCGTCGGCGGGGAACTTCGCCACTCGTTTGCCTTCGAGGGCGGGGTTGTTTCCGTAGCGCTCCCAGAGCGGGATGATCGGGAGCAGTTCGTTGAAGGCCAGCGCCGCGGCGGTGACGTTCTTCTTCTGCTCTTCGAGATCCAGGCCCTGGGCGGACTTGTCGACGACGGCCTTCAGGTCGATGTCGCCGGTGGAGATCTTCTGCTTGAGCGGGAAGTTCATGCCCTTACCGCCGGAGTTCGCGGCCGTCACGTAGTTGAAGGCGTAGAGGTCCTGGACGAACGAGAAGTACGGGTGCGGGTGCGACGAGGCGCCCCAGCTCTGGATGGCGAGGTCGAACTTGCCCTCCAGTACGTCGGGGCTCAGCTGGGTGAAGGTGATCCCGCGCTTGGTGATGTTGAAGCCGAACTTCGTCAGCTGGTCGGCCGCGTTGGTGGCGGCGGGGTTCCAGTCGGCGAACTCGGTCGGGAACTTGATGTCGTACGCCGCGGGCTTACCGGCCGGGGTCTGCCACTTGTCGCCGGACTTCTTCCAGCCAGCGGCGGTG
Source organism: Kribbella antibiotica (assembly GCF_004349055.1). GTDB lineage: Bacteria > Actinomycetota > Actinomycetes > Propionibacteriales > Kribbellaceae > Kribbella > Kribbella antibiotica. The sequence goes on along the minus strand of NZ_SMKX01000058.1, from coordinate 38,091 downwards.
AGCAGCTGGGTGGCCTTCGCGAAGTCCTTCTCGTACGGCTGCAGCTTCTTCTGGTCCGCGTCCGATACCCAGTCCGGGACCGTCTGGTCGGAGAAGCCGGCCATGAACTTGCAGGCCTTGCCGGACTCGCCGAGCGCGATGGTGCCGTTCTCGTTGCGGTCCAGGATGTAGGCGATCGCCTGCCGGACCCGGACATCGGCGAACTCGGGGTGCGTGGTGTAGTTGAAGACCAGCGCGGGACCGGAGTACACCGGCGGCCGGAGGATCCGGAACCCGTTGCTCTGCAGGGACTTCTCGCTCGCCACTGCGAAGCCGTGGGTCGCGTAGTCGACCGACTTGTCCATTACGGTCGGGGTGATGTCGGAGGTCTCACCGTTGTAGAGCACGACCTTGGTGAAGCCGATCTTGTCGGCGAACAGGCCCTTGGGGTTCTTGACCAGCGTCATCTGCGAGTTCGTCATGGACTTGACGTCGTAGTTGAACGGGCCGGACACGATCGGGTTCTCCGGGCGGAACTTCTGGAAGTCACCGTTGAGGGTCTTGCCCTCGCCGTCGTCCAGGCTGCCCTTGGCCTTGCGCAGCGTCTCGGCCTTGGTCGCCCACTCGCCGTACACGGCCGCGGGCAGGATCGGGGCGCGCATGATGTACCGCTCGAGCACGGTCGACGGCGTACCGATCGAGAAGACGATCGTGGTGTCGTCGGTGGCCTTGATGTCGGACAGGAAGGTCCAGGACTGCTGGCGCATCAGCCAGTGCAGGTTGAAGGTCGCGACGACGTCCTTGCTGGTCAGCGGCGTACCGTCGCTCCAGGTCAGGCCGGAGCGCAGCTTGAGGGTGTAGGTGCTCGCCTTCTCGTCCAGCGTGCCGGACTCGGCCAGCATGTATTCCCACTTCTTGTCGGCCCAGTAGTACAGGCCGCCGCTGGGATAGACCAGGTCGTTGTACGGGCTGTTGGCCGCCTGGACGCCGTCGGTGACACCGGCGGCCAGGTTGAAGTGGCCCTTCGGCGGCAGCTGGTACGGGTACGCGCCGTGGAACTCCTTGTCGCCGCCGGCGCCGCCTTCGGCGGTGGGCTTGCTCGGTGAGCACGCCACGGTCGAGCCCAGCCCGGCGGCGCCGAGACCGGCGAAACCGAACAGCTGGAGCACGTTACGGCGGGAGACGTCGTTCGTCCGGGCCCGTGCCGCGGACTCGTTGTTGCCGGTGGGACTCATCCTCGCGGTCCTTTCCTGATCCTGGCCCCACGCACGTCGCGTGGGTCAGTGGTGCTGGTTGATTACTGGCCTTCTTCCCGCTTCGTACGGCGCCTGGTCCAGACTGCGGCGGCGACGACGATCAGGCCCAGGAACAGGCCCAAGAACAACGTGAGCAGCGTGACGACGAACTCCGGCGTACCGGGGGTGAGCGAGAGCAGCAGGACACCGGCGGCCAGGACCAGGAATGCGGCCCAGCCGAGCGCCATCCGCCCCAGCTCCGGGGGCATCAGGCCGCCGGCTCATCGGCGCCGTCGCGCGCAACCACGTGACAGGCGGCTGACTGTCCCGGCCGGATCTGGACGAGCTGCGGGACCTTGCCGTCGCACAACCCCTCCTCGAACTGACCGCACCGGGGGTGAAACGCGCAGCCCGACGGCAGGTGCGCCAGGCTCGGAATCTCCAGGCTGCGCAGGGATTCCGCGTTCTTGGTCCGGGTCAGATCGGGATCTGGCTCCGGGATCGCGTCGATCAGCGCCCGCGTGTACGGGTGCGTCGGGGCGTTGATGATCCGCGGGGTCGGGCCGAACTCGACGATCCGGCCGAGGTACATCACCGCGGTCCGGCCACGCCAACCGAAGTACTTCGCGATCGCGAGGTCGTGGGTGATGAACAGGAACCCGACGCCGAGGTCGTCGCGCAACCGGCCCAGCATCGCCAGCACACTGATCCGGATCGACACGTCGAGCATCGACGTCGACTCGTCGGCGATGATGATCTTCGGGTCCAGCGTCAGCGCGCGGGCGACCGCAACTCGTTGCCTTTGGCCACCAGATAGCTGGTGCGGGTATTTCGAGAGGTAGTTCTCCGGTGGCGTCAGATCGACCTTGGTGAGCAGCTCGTACGCACGCTCGGCGGCGGCCTGCTTGCCCTTCACCACACCGTGCTTGAGCAGCGGCGCGGTGAGCGTCTGCTGGATCGTCCGGGTCGGGTTCAGCGACGCGTAAGGGTCCTGGTGGACGTACTGGACGCTGCGCCGGAAATCCTTGAAGTCGTTCTTCTTCAGCGACCAGATGTCCTGGCCGTCGTACGTGACCTGACCGCCGCTCGGCCGGGTCAGTCCGGCCGCCATGCGGGCCGCCGTGGTCTTGCCCGAGCCGCTCTCCCCTACCAGGCAGAGCACCTCGCCCGGGTTGATCGACAGGTTGGCCTGGTCGACCGCGCGGATCGGGCCGGCCTTGGTGTCGAACACCTGGCTGACGCCGTCCAGCGTCATCAACGGCTTACCACCTTCGCCTTGTACGGCGGGGCTTTCCGAGACAGCAGTCATGAGGCCGTCCTCCGCTCCAGGTGGACCTCGTCCGAGTGGATGCAGGCGACGTCGTGGGCGTCACCCGGCTCGTCGGTGATCGGGATCAACGGCGGATCCACCTCCTGGCATTCGTCCGTGGCGAACTTGCAGCGCGGGTGAAACGCGCAGCCCTTCGGCAGATTGGCCAAGCTCGGCGGTCCGCCCGGGATCGACTCGAGGTCCGGCAGGTCGCCGACGATCGGCGGCACGGCCTTGATCAGACCGAGCGTGTACGGATGCCGCGGCTTGTAGAACATGTCGCGGACACCACCGGTCTCGATGATGCGGCCGGCGTACATGGTGGCGACCCGGTCGGCTAGCTCGGCGGCCAGCGACAGGTCGTGCGAGATGAAGATCATCGAGAAGCCGAGCCGCTCACGTACCTCATGCAGTACGTCGACCACCGAGCGCTGGGTGAGGATGTCGAGGGCCGTAGTCGGCTCGTCGAGGATCAGCACCTCGGGCTCCAGCAGCAGGCTCATCGCGATCAGTACGCGCTGCCGCATGCCACCGGAGAGCTCGTGCGGATACGAGTCCATCACGCGCTCAGGCTCGAGCCGGACGAGCCGCAGCAACTCGGCCGCGCGCTCTTCGATCTCCTGCTTGGTCGCCTTGGTGTGCGCGCGCATCGTGTCGTGCATGTGCCCGCGGATCTTCAGCACCGGGTTGAACGCGTTCATCGCGCCCTGGAACACCATCGCGGCATCCCGCCACCGGAACTGCCGCAGATCACGACCATCAAGACCCAGTACGTCGATCTCGGTCCCGTCACCGCGGTTGAAGGTGACCTGGCCGGACGCGTGCCCGAGACGCGGCAGCAGTCGCAACAGGCCGAGCCCGAACGTGGTCTTGCCGCAACCGCTCTCGCCGACCAGCGCCAGACTCTCGCCTGGATAGAGGTCGAGGTCGACACCGCGGACCGCTTGCACCGTCGTACCGGAGCCGGTTCGGTACTCGACCTTGAAGTCGCGGATCGAGAGGAGGGGTTTGCCGCTGCCGCCACGAGTTGCGCGCGCGGCTCCAGGGGACGTTGTCGTCATGGCGATCACCGGTCCCGGAGGCGGGGGTTGAGGATCTCCTCGAGCGACCTGGTCATCATGACCAGACCGAGCAGGAGCAGCGTGATGGCGACGACCGGACTCAGGATGAAGCCGAGGCTGGCGTCGTTGAAGATCGCGCCGGCGATCCAGGCGCGGTTCAGCATGATGCCCCAGTTCGATCCGGTCAGTGGCGCGAGGCCGAGCAGGTACAGGCCGACGAGCGAGTAGATCGCGTTCGTGACCCCGATCATGAAGTTCATCAGGATGAAGCTGGCCATGTTCGGCAGGATCTCGACGAACACCACCCGCGGGGTCCCGAGGTCGAGCAGCCGGGCCGCCTCGACGAACTCACGTTCTTTCAGTGAGAGCACTTGGGAGCGCACCGCGCGGGTCAGCACTGGCCAGGACAAACCACCGACCAACAGCGCGAGCAACAGCGGTGAGTCCAGCTTGAAGAGTGCACCGAGGACGGCGAGCAACACGATCTGCGGCACAGTCAGTACGACGTCTGCCAGCGTGACAACCACGGAGTCGACCCAACCGCCGAGGTACGCGGCCAGCGACCCGAGCGCGATGGCCAGGGCGGTGGAGATCGCTGCTGCGACGAATCCGATGAAGATGACGGACCGGCCGCCGTCGATCATCTGGATCAGGACGTCCTTGCCCTCGTTGTCGGTCCCGAGCAGATGCCCTGGTGATCCCGACGGCAGCAGGATCTCCTTGATGTTCGGCTCGAGTGTGGGCGTGAAGATCGGCCCGATCGTGGTGATCAGGACGAGCAGCGCCACGATGATGAAGCCGATGAAGCCGGCCGGGCTGCGGCGCAACGAACTCAGGATCCCGGAGAACCGGGAGACTCCCGTCGTCCCGATCGCGGCCAGGGCACCTGAGGTGACAGTTTCGGTCGCCATGGCCGTTACCCCTTGGCCTTCCCGCCGACCCGGATCCGCGGATCCAGCCGGCTGTAGAGGACGTCGGCGAGCAGGTTGGCCACGACTACGGAGATCGTGACCACCAGGAAGATGCCTTGCAGGACGGGATAGTCACGGCCGGAGACGGCGTTGTAGAGGCTGAACCCGATGCCCTGGTAGCCGAAGATCTTCTCCACGAAGATCGAGCCGCCGACCACGAAGCCGAGCGACACCGCGAGCTGGCTGAACAGCGGCAGTACGGCGTTGCGTCCGACGTACCCGGAGCGGATCCGGTTGTCGGTCAGGCCGCGAGCTCGGGCGACCGTGACGTAGTCCTCGCCGAGGGTCTCCACGGTGGACGACTTCATCACCAGCGCCCAGGAGCCGACGGTGGTCAGCAGATACGCCAGGATCGGCAGCGTCGCGTGGTACAGGATGTCGTTGAGGAAGCTGAGGCTGAATGATGGTTCGACGCCTGGTGTATAGGAACCGCGGGCTTCGGTGAGGTTGAAGACCTGCAGTTTCACGCCGAGGAAGACCACGATCAGGATCGCGACGATGTAGTTCGGGATCGCGTGCAGCAGCGAGCCGATCGACGTGAGCAGGTGGTCGATCCAGCTTTCGCGACGGTAGGCCATGATCATGCCGGCGATGACCCCGAGCACGAAGCTCAGGATCTGCGCGATACCGACCGAGAACAGGGTCCATGGCAAGTAGGTCTGGATGACCTGGGCGACCGTCGTACCGGGTGAGAGCAGTGAGACTCCGAAGTCGCCCTGCACCAGGTTGCCCATGTAGGTCACGTACTGCAGGATCAGCGGCTCGTCCGGGTCCAGCGAGAACAGGTTCTGCGCCTGGGCCGCAGCGTCGGCGTACGAGATGCCGGTCTGCGCGATCTGCGTCTGGATGTACGTGTCGACCGGGTTGCCCGGCAGCAGCCGGACCAGGAAGAACGTCAGCGTCGAGACCAGGAAGATCGTCAGGAGCGCCTTCGCCAGCCTACGAACCAGCCAGGCGCTCAGGAACCGCTTCACTGCCGGAGGTCTCGGTTCGTCCACCGGCCCTTCGATCAGCTGGGGGGCAGGTGTCTCGACCGCACCGCTCACTGCTCACCTCCATCGAAGACCGCCGACGAGCTGACTAAGGACCTGGCTAACGCACGATCTCTTGCATTGATCTGCGCACAGTGGCGCTAGTTTGCGCAGCCGCAGGCACCAAGTCAACGGTTTCGTCCAACCAGAAGACACAGACACCGAATCGTGAGCAGACAAACGCACTGCGCGATGATCCTGCCACGGTGTGTGCTGGATCACTGCGCAGCGCGCAATGGTTGAACCGTCAGCCAGTCGCGCGGCTAGCCAGCTCGATCAGCAGATTGGCGTAGCCGAGGGCGTCGTCGATGGCCTTGTGCGTGTGCTCGATCTCGCCGAACCACGCACTCGGCAAAGTGTCAGGCCCAACCTCCGCGACCGGCCTACCGGTCACGGCCGCGGCATAGCTGGTGATGCACAGGCCGCCGCCGGCAAAGACCCTGGATTCCTCTCGCGGGCCCTGCCTGACGCCATACCGGGTGAAGCGGCGGAGGTAGTAGTCGATCCAGGGACCGTCGAGCGACATCGGACTGGCCGCGAACGTTCGCGGCCAGGGCAGCGCCTTGAGCCAGTCGACATAGCGAGCCATGACGTCCGGGATGGGCTCTGGGTCACTAGTAGCGGCCTCCCACGCGCCTGGCTGCTCCGCGAACCAGGCCAGTGTCTTCGCATCCGGCGCCGTCCCCGGCAGCGGCTCCAGCACGGCCTCGAACCGGCCGTGCTCGGTCCCATTGAGGGAGACCGCCACCGAGGCGAACGAGCGCATGGAGTTGACGCCGATCCACGGGCCGTCGAGTTCGACGTCCGTCACCACGTAGACCCACTCATCGACTGCTTTCATGACGACTCTGCCAGCTGCCGGAGGACGCGAAGCTGTTTGCGCATCATCACCAGGTCACCCCAGGCGAGTGCGAGCGCGCTCAGCCGGCGAGCCGGGGTCGGCACGGCGATCTCGATCCGGACCACGATCCGGCATGACGAGTCGCCGGTTGGACGAACCGCGTAGGTGCAGGTCAGGGCGCCGTACCGGCTGACCAGCTCCGGCTGTATTTCACCGGTGAGGTGCTCGCCGGGCAGGAAGTCGACCAGCTGAAAGATCATCAGTTGCTGTCCTAGGGCGAGCTCGTCGGCGCCGGGAGTGAGCACCCTGGGACCGCCACCCAGCAGGCGATAGCTGTACGTCCCGTGCTTGAGCTGGCAGAGCCAGCGGAAGGTCACCTCGGCCGAGGCGGCGACATCTATTGCCCGGTGGAGCGCGATGACCGGACCGCTCAGACGACCGCTACAGGGGTAGTCCGCCGCGATCTCCTGGTCCGTCGCACCCCAGGACCAGGGCATCCCAACCGGTCTCTCGATCACATCCACAGGCTTGACCATGAGCCGACCATACCTTGAGGTATGGTCGGCTCGGATCCTTAGCGCGTGGCGCGGTTGATCGCGGAGACGACCGCCTTCAGCGACGCGGTGAGGATGTTGGCGTCGCGGCCTACGCCCCAGAAGACGTCGTCGCCTACCTCGCACTCGACGTAGGCGGCGGCCAGGGCGTCGCCGCCGGCTGAGAGAGCGTGCTCGTGGTAGTCCAGCACCCGTACGTCGTACTTCAGGGGCTTGATGGCGTCGACGAACGCGGACACTGGGCCGTTGCCCTCGCCGGTCAGCTCGTGGGGGACGCCGTTGGAGTAGACCTGTACGCCGAGGTGGTCGCTGACGCCCTCGCCGGAGGTGGAGTTGACGGTCAGCAGCGACAGCTTGCCGGGGGTCAGGTATTCGGCCGCGAAGATGTCCCACAGCTGCTGGGGGCCGACCTCGCCGCCCTCGGCGTCGGTGAACTGCTGGACGACGCGGCTGAACTCGATCTGCAGGCGGCGCGGCAGGTCGAGGCGGTGCTCGGACTTCATCATGTAGGCGATGCCGCCCTTGCCGGACTGCGAGTTGACCCGGATGACGGCCTCGTACGACCGGCCGACATCCTTCGGGTCGATCGGCAGGTACGGCGCTTCCCAGTGGATGTCGCGGACCGGGATGCCCTCGGCGGCGGCCTGCTTCTCCAGGGCCTCCAGGCCCTTCTTGATCGCGTCCTGGTGCGATCCGGAGAAGGCGGTGTAGACCAGGTCACCGGCGTACGGCTGGCGTTCGGGAACGCGCATCTGCGTGCAGTACTCGACCGTACGGCGGATCTCGTCGATGTCGGCGAAGTCGATCTGCGGGTCGATGCCCTGGCTGAACAGGTTCATGCCCAGCGTCACCAGGTCGACGTTGCCGGTCCGCTCACCGTGGCCGAACAGACAACCCTCGACCCGGTCACCGCCGGCCATCAGGGCCAGCTCGGTGGCAGCGACCGCCGTACCGCGGTCGTTGTGGGGGTGCAGGCTGATCGTGCTGAACTCACGCCGGGTCAGGTTGCGGCCGAACCACTCGATCTGGTCGGCGTACACGTTCGGGGTGGACATCTCGACGGTGGCCGGCAGGTTCAGGATGATCTCGCGGCCCTCGGCCGGCTGCCACTGGTCGCTGACGGCCTCGCAGACCTCCAGCGCGAACTGCAGCTCGGTGCCCGTGAAGATCTCCGGGCTGTACTGGTAGCCGAACTGGCAGTCGCCGAGGATGTCGTCGGCGTACTTCATCACGGTCTCGGTACCGCGGACGGCGATGTTCAGGCACTCGGCCTTGTCCACATTGAAGACGACCCGGCGGAACAGCGGCGCGGTCGCGTTGTACAGGTGGATGGTCGCCTTCGGCGAACCCTGCAGCGACTGCACGGTCCGCTCGATCAGCTCTTCGCGCGCCTGGGTCAGCACCGAGATCGTCACGTCGTCCGGGATCGCGTCGCCCTCGATCAGGCTGCGGACGAAGTCGAAGTCGTACTGGCTGGCGCTCGGGAAACCGACCTCGATCTCCTTGTAGCCCATCTTCACCAGCAGGTCGAACATCCGGCGCTTGCGGGCCGGCGACATCGGCTCGACCAGCGCCTGGTTGCCGTCGCGGAGGTCGGTGGACAGCCAGCGCGGCGTCTTGGCGACGGACTTGGCCGGCCAGGTGCGGTCCGGCAGATCGATCGGCGGGAACGCGGAGTAGCGGTGAATCGGCATGCCGGAAGGCTGCTGTACAGGCTGAGGCTGGTTCTGCGGTGCCACGGGTTCTCCTCGGGAGATGTGTCAGCTGGGTCGTAAAGAAGACGACCGGCGAACGACGAAACCCCGCGGCGAGGGAACCGGCCTGATCAGGCCTCGCCGCGGCAGCGAAGGAGGAGAAGCTGGTGCCGCATAGTGTCCGCGAGTCTATGCACAACCATCCCGGACCGTCGAACCGGGGGTCTCACTCGGCGAGACACAGAGCGTGACGAACCGCGCCGCGACAGGTTGCCTTCAAGTGCACTTGAGTATCTAGGCTTCTCGATATGACTTCCCTTCTCGAACGGATCGGCACCACCGGCCTCGGCGTTCTCGTCACGCTCAAGCGTGACGGCCGGCCGCAACTGTCGAACATCACCTATGTGTACGACGGCGAACAGGTCCGCATCTCGATGACCGACGACCGGGTCAAGACCAAGAACCTGCGCCGCGATCCACGGGCCAGCGTCTACATCAATGAGGACGGCGGCCGCGCGTACATCGTCTTGGAAGGCAAGGCCGAGCTCACGCCGGTTGCCGCCGACCCGAACGACGCTACGGTCGACGAGCTCGTCGACTACTACCGCAAGGGATCGGGCGAGCACCCGGACTGGGACGAGTACCGCGCCGTGATGGTGCAGGACAAGCGTCTGCTGTTCTCGATGACCGTCGAACACGCCTACGGGATGCCGACACCCAACTGAAGGAAAAGATCGGAAATAAATCGGTCGCGCGGCCGGGACGCGGGCGTCAGTCTGGGGGGTGTGGACATCACCAGACTTTCGCCGGACGACGAAGCCGGCTGTATCGAGGTCGTCGCGCTGCTGACCGCTGTCGCGAAGGTCGACAGCCCCGAGCAGATCCTGCCGACCCCCAAGGGCGTGGCGAACGGGCTGCGCTACGGCTGGGACCTGAACCCCAGTCACGAGTACCTGGCGCGGGACGCCGACGGCACCCTGATCGGCATGCTGAACGTGCACTGGCCCAAGTGGGAGAACCTCAACCAGGGCTGGTTCGGCGTCGAAGTCCATCCCGACCATCGCCGCCGGGGCATCGGCTCGGAGCTGGTCCAGTACTTCGAGAAGCTGGCCGCCGACGCGGGTAAGGACACCGTCGGTTCCGGAGCACACGAGTCCGTGGCCTGCGAGGCGTTCGCCGCCAAACACGGCTACGAGCGCAAGGCGATCGAGGTTCAGCGCCGCCAAGACCTGACTGGTCTGGACTGGGACGTCGTACAGGCTCTGTATGACAAGGCCGCCGAGGCGTCGACCGGCTACGAGCTGCTTCGGCTCAACGGTGCCCTGCCGGAGGAAATGCTCGAGGACATGGTCGCGGTGACCGAGTCGATCAACGATGCGCCGACCGACGACCTCGACATCGAGGACGACGTCTACAGCACGCAGCGGCTGCGCGACTACGAAGAGGCTCAGCGCAGCAGCGACATGACGACGTACCGGGTGGTCGCTCGCGAGAAGGCGACCGGCAAGCTCGCCGGCCACACCCTGATCGCGGTCGACGGCGAGCGGCCGTGGATCGCCTGGCAGCACGACACCGCAGTGTCTCGCGACCACCGCGGCCACCGGCTCGGCGCCCTGGTGAAGGCCGACCTACTGCTGTGGCTGCGCGAGTCCGCTCCCGAGGTGAAGTCGATCGACACCTGGAACGCGGAGTCCAACAACCACATGATCGGCATCAACGAGCAACTGAACTACCGCATCATCGCGCGCGACTTCGACTACCAGAAGAAGCTGTAGCTCAGACCGCCTCGATGATGGTGACCTTCATGCGGTTGCTGACGGTGAAGCCCATCGCGGTGTAGAGGCGCTGGGCGGTGACATTCGTGCCGCCCGTGTGCAGGAACGGGGTCCGGCCGGTCGCGGTGATTTCTCCCGCGATCGCCCGGATCAGCCGGCGGGCAAGACCCTGGCCACGGTGGTCGGGATGCGTGCAGACCGCGCTGATCTCGGCGTACGACGGAAGTGTCTGCCGGACGCCGGCCATCGCGATCAGCTCGCCGTTGCGGCGGATGCCGAGGTACGGGCCGAGCTCGATCGTGCGGGTGCGGAACGGCCCCGGGTCGGTCAGTGCGACCAGGGCGACCATCTCCGGTACGTCGTCTGCTGTCAGCGCGACGGCCTCGTCGTCAGCCGCAGCCAGCCCCTCGGGCGCCACGAACTGGACCAGGTCGAACTGCTGATCCAGCTTGAACGACTCCGGCAGCACGAAGTCAGGGCTCATGATCGCGCCCGTCGTACCGGGGCCGAGCAGGGTGGCCGCGTCGGCCCAGTCCTGCTCGGTCGGCTCCGGAGGGAGCGCCAGGAACGGCGCCACCTCGGGCAGATAGCGGACGACGTTCCCGCGGGACTCCGCGAAAGCCGCGTTGGGCCCGGTCAGGGCGGCGTAGCCCGGGTAGAGCAGCTCCGGTGCCGACATGCAGGGCTCCTTGCGCGGGTGTTGGCTGGACGCCCAAGAATATCGGCTCCAGCAGCAGCGTCAGCACGGTGTCGGCGTCCGCCACCGCGGCTCGCCTGATCTCAGTGGGCACTGTGCACCTCTCCGGCCGCAGGCTTCAACGCCGGTACGACGACCAGCGCGAGAACAGCCGCCACCACGGCGGTGATTGCGGCGAACGTGAACCCGCGAGCGAACCCGGTACTCACCGTCCCGGCCAGACTGGCCGCCGCCACGCTGGACACCACGGCAACGCCGAGGGAGGCGCCGAACTCGTGGAAGGTGCTCAGGATCCCGGACGCCAGCCCGGCCTCGCGGTAGTCGACCTGGGCGAACGTCGTCGTCGACGCGGCGACGAATGCCGCTCCGACCCCGATCGTCCCCACCGTCATGCCGATCACGATCACCGCAGCACCATCCCAGATCGCGGGAGCAGCCAGTCCGAGTGCGGCGACCATGAAGCCGACGGTCGCGACCAGCCTGGCACCAGCCGTTCCCACCAGCCGGCCCGCGGCTTGCGCGCCGACAATCGCGGCAACCGCGACCGGGAGGAACAGCAGGCCGGTGCGCAGGGCGCCGTACTGCTGGAAGTGCTGGAGGTAGAACGAGCCGAGGAAGAACATCGCGATCATCAGCGCGGTCGCGACAAGGATCATGAAGGCACCTGCTGCGACGGTGCGGCGGGTGAGGATGCGCAGGTCCATCAACGGTGACCGGACCGACCGCTGCACCGCGGCGAAGACGCCGTACAGGACGATCGCGCCGCCGAGTGTGCCGAGCGTGGCGGCGGACAGCCAGCCACGGTCACCGGCGTTGACCAACGCGTAGATTGCAGCGCCGGTCCCGGCCGTGACGAGCAACGCACCCGGTACGTCGAGGCGGCCCTGCTGGGTGCCCGGGCGATCGGCCGGCAGCATCCGGAGCAGCAGCGCGAAAACGATCAGACCGATCGGCACGTTGACGTAGAAGACCCACGGCCAGCCGGGGCCGGCGGTGAGCACGCCACCGAGCAGTACGCCGATGGCCGAACCCGCACCGCCCATCGCGGACCAGATGCCGAGGGCCTTGTTGCGCTCCTTGCCGTCGAAGGTCTTGGTGACGACCGAAAGCGCGGCCGGGGACAGGATCGCGGCGCCGACGCCCTGCGCGATCCGCCCGGCGATCAGCAACTCGGGGCCGTCGGCCAGGCCGGTGGCGAGCGATGCCGCGGTGAAAATCAGCAGGCCGGTCAGGACGACCCGCCGGGAGCCGAACAGGTCGGCCGCCCGGCCGCCGAGCAACATCAGGCCGCCGAACATCAGCGTGTACGCGCTCACCACCCAGGTCAGGGTTTCCCGGCGCAGGCCGAGGTCGGTCTCGATCGTGGGCAGCGCGATCGCCACCACGGTGACATCGAGGATCAGCATGAACTGCGCGACGGCGAGCAGCCCCAGGAGTCGCCACCGCAGCGGGTTGGGTTCGGTCATGATTCCTTCCTCAAATCGAACAGTGCTGTACGAGTTATATTTGATACCGTAACTCGAACAGTGGTGTTCGACAAGAGGAGGGCATGGGCGTGACCAAACGGGCCGACGCGCAGCGCAACATCGCCGCGATCCTGGCCGCGGCGACGGAGTGCCTCAGCCGGAATCCGGCCGCGAGTACGTCGGAGATCGCGAAGGAGGCCGGGGTCGGGCGAGTGACGCTGTACGGTCACTTCCCCTCGCGGGCGGAGCTGGTCGACGCGGTCTTCGTGCACGCGATCGAGGTGGGCGAACAGTCGCTGTCCCAGGTCGGCCTGACCGGCGACCCGCGCGAGGCGCTGGCCCGGCTCGTCGAGTCGAGCTGGCACCTGGTGGACCGGTACGCCGCTCTGCTGGTTGCCGCCCTGGACACGTTGCCGCCCGGTCGCGTGCGTGAGTTGCACGCCGACCCGATGGCACGGGTAGAGAAGCTGCTCGAGCGTGGACGGTCCGAGGGCGTGTTCCGTTCGGACCTGCCGGTGTCCTGGCTGGTCAGCGTGATGCACAACGTGATGCACGGCGCGGCGGGTGAGATCCAGGCCGGCCGGCTCAGCTCGGGCGAGGCCGCGGGCTACATCACCGCGACCTTGCTCGCCGCGTTCACCCCGCCGGGCGAACGCGTGACCTGATCAGAATCCCAGCTTGCGCAGGTGCTTGGCGTCGGTCTGCCAGTTCTTGGCGATCTTCACGTGCAGGTCGAGATAGACCGGCGTCCCGAGCAGCGCCTCGATCTGGCGGCGCGCCTCAGCACCGACCTCGCGCAGGCGGGCGCCCTTGTGGCCGATCACGATGCCCTTCTGGCTGTCGCGCTCGAGGTAGATGTTCGCGTAGATGTCGAGCAGCGGCTTGTCCTCGGGACGGTCCTCGCGCAGGCCCATCTCGTCGATGGTGACGGCGATCGAGTGCGGCAGCTCGTCGCGAACGCCCTCCAGCGCGGCCTCGCGAATCAGCTCCGCGACCAGGGTCTCCTCCGGCTCGTCGGTGATGTCGCCGTCCGGGTAGAGCGCGAAACCGTCGGGCAGCAGCTGGATCAGCTCGTCGGTGACCAGGTCGACCTGGAAGCCGGACGTCGCCGACACCGGGATGATCGCGGCCCATTCGATCCCAGCCGCCTCCCCCAGCTCCTGGATCTGGGTCAGGTGCTCGAGCATCCGCTCGGGCTCGACCAGATCCGCCTTGGTGGCGAGCGCGACCTTCGGGGTCTTGGCGACCTTGGCCGCCTCGGCGACCAGGAAGCGGTCGCCCGGGCCGATCTTGTCGCTGGCCGGCAGGCAGATGCCGATCACGTCGACCTCGGCCCAGGTGCTCTTGACCAGGTCATTCAGTCGTTGACCGAGCAGGGTGCGCGGCTTGTGCAGACCGGGGGTGTCGACCAGGATCAGCTGCGAATCCGGCCGGTGCACAATGCCCCGTACGGCGTGCCGCGTGGTCTGCGGCTTCGACGAGGTGATGACGATCTTCTGGCCGACGAGGGCGTTGGTGAGCGTCGACTTACCGGCGTTGGGGCGGCCCACGAAGCACGCGAAGCCGGACTTGAATCCGGTCGGCTGCTGGGTGGGTGCAGGCGCGGGCGCCGGCCGATCGGCCTTGCCCTTGGCCTGGGCCGGGCGCCCCTTGGCCTTGCTCGAGCCCTCAGGTGTTGATGACATTGCGGACCTCTCCGGTCGGATCGGCCACGACGACCGGTATAGCGGCGCCGGCGAAGTGCCGTACGACGTTGATGTCAGCAGTATCCGCCTCGGTCACGACCGCAGCCGCTTCGAGGCCCTTCACACCGGAGGCCAAGGCCATCGCGACCGCGAGCTGCAGCGCCGTCAGGTCGACGGTGTCGAGCGCAACCGTGCACGCCGAGTACGTCCGGCCGTCGGAATCACGGACCGCGGCTCCCTCGGCCGCGCGGGTCCGGGCGCGAGCGGCCCGGGCGAGCGTGACGAGTTTGGCGTCCTCCGCCGAAAGATCTGACAACTTGACGCTCCTAGGCGTGCTGGTGGTTCGAGTCTGTGCGGCCGGCGACGGGTTCTTCGCGGCGCACGAGCACAGTACCGACCTGGTTACGGCGGCCGGACGGCCGCTCCGCAGTCAGCGACAGGCCGGCGATCTCGACCTCGGCGCCGGGGATCGGGACCTTGCCGAGCAGCTTGGCCATCAGACCGCCGACGGTGTCGACGTCGTCGTCGTCCAGCGGTACGCCGAACAGTTCGCCGAGCTCGTCGATCGGGAACCGGCTCGAGACCCGGAAGGCGCCGTCGGACAGCTCCTGCACCGAGTCCGGGTCCTCGTCGTACTCGTCGGTGATCTCACCGACGATCTCCTCGAGGATGTCCTCGATCGCGGCCAGGCCCGCCGTACCGCCGTACTCGTCGACGACGATCGCCAGGTGGATCCGGGCGGCCTGCATCTCGCGCAGCAGTTCGTCGACCGGCTTGGAGTCGGGCACGTACATACAGGCCCGCATCACTGACTCGACCCGCTCGGTCGACTCGGCCGAGGCGTTGTCGTAGACGCGACGCATCACGTCCTTGAGGTAGACGACCCCGAGGATGTCGTCGAGGGACTCGCCGATCACCGGGATCCGCGAGTAGCCCGAGCGCAGCGCCAGGGAGATGAGCTGGCGCAGCTTCTTGTGCTTCTCGATGTAGACCATGTCGGTCCGCGGCACCATCACCTCGCGGACGATGGTGTCGCCGAGCTCGAAGACCGAGTGGATCATCTGCCGCTCGCCGGACTCGATCACCGCGGACTTCTCCGCGTAGTCGACCAGCGCGCGCAGCTCGGCCTCGGTCGCGAACGGCCCCTCGGCGAATCCCTTGCCGGGGGTGAGCGCGTTGCCGATCAGGATCAGCAGCTTCGGCAGCGGCCCGAGGACGCGGGTCAGCGCCATCACCGGACCGGCCGACACGATCGCGAACCGGTCCGAGTGCTGCCGGCCGAGAGTGCGCGGAGCGACCCCGATGATCACGTACGAGATCAGCACCATCACGACGGCGGTGATCAGGATGTGCTCCCAGGTGACCTGGAAGAGCTCCGACAGCGCCTGGGTGACGAGCACGATCGCGGTGATCTCGCAGATCAGCCGGAGCAGCAGCAGCGAGTTCAGGTAGCGCGGGGCGTCCGAGAGCAGAGCCAGCAGCCGAACAGCGCGCAGGTTGCCCTGCTCGACCTGCTCGTTGGCGCGGACCTTCGAGTACGACGACAGCGCCGCCTCCGCGCCGGCCAACAGGCCGGCGAGCAGGACGAGCACCACCGCAACGACCAGGAGAACCAGGTCAGTGGAGCTCACGGCAACGTCACTGCCCCTCGAGCCGGTTCCCCGGCGCGCGCCAGGCTTCCAGCAGCCGGCCCTGGATGTCCCACATCTCGGCCTTCTCGGCCGGTTCGGCGTGGTCGTACCCGAGCAGGTGCAGGATGCCGTGCACAGTCAGCAGCTCCAGCTCGGCCCACGTCCCGTGGCCGGCCTTGGCGCCCTGGGCAGCGGCCACGGTCGGGCACAGCGCGATGTCGCCGAGATGCCCGAGCGGCAGATCGGCGTCGTCACCGCCGTCGCCACCGGGCCGCAGCTCGTCCATCGGCCAGGACATCACGTCGGTCGGGCCTGGCAGATCCAGGAACTCGACGTGATACCTGGCCATCGTGTCCTCGTCGACCAGCTTGATCGACAACTCGCACTCCGGGTGCAGCCGCAGCGACGACATCACGAACCGGCTCAGCCGCATCAGTCCGCCACCGTCGATCTCGACGCCGGACTCGTTGTTCACTTCAACGTTCATCGTTGGTGCTCAGTGCTCCGTTGTTCTTCGTAGTTCTCGTACGCCGAGACGATCCGGCCGACCAGCTTGTGCCGGACCACGTCGTGCGAGGTGAGCCGGCAGAACTCCAGGTCCTGGACGCCTTCGAGGATGTCCTGGACGACCTTCAGTCCCGAGTTCGTCCCGGTCGGCAGGTCGACCTGGGTGACGTCACCGGTGACGACCATCTTGGAGCCGAAGCCGAGCCGGGTGAGGAACATCTTCATCTGTTCCGCCGAGGTGTTCTGCGCCTCGTCCAAGATGATGTAAGCGTTGTTAAGGGTCCTTCCCCGCATATATGCGAGCGGCGCGATCTCGATGGTGCCGGCGGTCAGCAGCCGCGGGATCGACTCCGGGTCGAGCATGTCGTGCAGGGCGTCGTACAGCGGGCGCAGGTAGGGGTCGATCTTCTCCGAGAGCGTGCCGGGCAGGAAGCCGAGCCGCTCACCGGCCTCGACGGCCGGGCGGGTCAGGATGATCCGGCTGACCTCTTTGGCCTGCAGCGCCTGGACCGCCTTGGCGACGGCGAGGTAGGTCTTGCCCGTACCGGCCGGACCGATGCCGAACACGATCGTGTTCTTGTCGATGGCGTCGACGTAGCGCTTCTGGTTCAGCGTCTTCGGCCGGATGGTGCGGCCGCGGCTGGACAGGATGTTCTGGGTCAGGACGTCGGCCGGGCTCTCGCCGGTCGCCTGCTTGATCATCGCGATGCTTCGCTCGACCGAGTCGGCCGTCAGGCCGTGCCCGGTCCGGATCACCACGACGAGCTCGTCGAGAAGCCGCTCGGCCAGCGCCAGTTCGGCGGGCTCACCGGTCAGCGTGATCTCGTTGCCGCGGACCAGGATGTCGGCGGCGAACTCCTTCTCGATGATGCGGAGGAACTCGTCCCGGGCTCCGAGCAGGGCCACCATGTCGATGCTAGTCGGCACGACGATCTTGTGCGACGTCTGCGGGGCGGCGGCGGTTGCGCGCGCCTCCGGTTCGATACTGCGTGGCCTGGACAGGCTCTTCCTCCAAGACTGTGACTAAAGAACAAGTGTGGTGATCTGTCCATGCTAGCCGTCCCGGCGGACACCCTCACTGCCAATTTCCCGGGACACGCCCCGAGCAGCCCGTTCGGCCGGCACTTGAACCCCGCTACCAGGGGTGGCCTGACCCGCCAGCACGCCCCGCAACTGCCCTAATTCGCCCGACTGCTGAGCCCCCGGACCAGCCTGCTCCAGCGCCAGCCGCTGGTCCCGCTCTGCGGTCCACTCCGGGGTCGGGTGCAGATTCACCGTCACGTTCTCCCCCGGCCGGACCAGCTCGCCCAGCGCCTCCCGCCGGGCCAACTCGGCCTCCTGCGGCGGCTTGTCCCGGTTCACCTCATAGACCCGCAACATCCGGTACGTCGCCTCAACCGCGGCCAGCGTGGACCCGGACCGGGCCGGTGGTGAGTCGAACTCGTCCGCGTGGGTATTCCGCTCCTCGTCCAGCCCAATCACATGTCCCGGCGTGAACACATGCAACGACTGGACTCGCGCAGTGGGATCACCGTCGTACACGGAGAGCTCTCGCCAGGCATGCGCGCCGGAGTAGCTGTCCTGCAACGCATGCACAGCCGCCCCGAGATGCAGCATCTCCTCCCGCGGCTCCGAAGCAGCCTGGGCAGCGGCCAGCTCCGTGAACAGGTACTCGGTGTTCGACTGCAGGTTGTCGGCACCACGGCGGTACGGGTCGGCCATGAAGTGTGCTCGCTGAACGTCAGGATTCGCGTACGCCGAGTGTCCGGTCGGCCCGATCCCGGCGTACACGAAGGGTCTGCCGGAGCCGGCGAAGTTCTTGATCACGCCCGCACCCAGTGGGCGGTCCTGGTATGCCTGCGCCTTGTCGAGCTGCTCGGAGTACTCCTGGCGGCTCAGACCGTCGCGCTGCATCCGGTCGTACAGCCGCCCGACAGCGGCGTACGTGATGTCCCGGTGACCGCACCAGTGACCGTCTCCGTGCTGCTTCATGCACAGAGCGTGTCATCGGCGAGGTTCATCCGGACCTGTTGTCAACCTGGGACGAGGCCTTCGCGTCTCTGTTGTGTGGCACAACCTGCGGTGGTGTACGAAGAGTGCGTGACACATGAGTCCTCGTGGAATGCCGACGAGGCGCTGACGGCTGTCTACACGGCGCACTACACGTCGTTGGTTCGCCTCGCCGCCTTGCTGCTGCGTGACACCGGAACGGCGGAGGAGATCGTGCAGGACGCGTTCGTCGCGATGCACGGCCGCTGGCACCGGCTGCGCGACCCGCACAAGGCACTCGCCTACTTACGCACCGCAGTGGTGAACCGGACCCGCTCCCGCCAGCGCCACCTGGTGGTCGTCGACAAGCACATGCCCCGGTCGCTGCCGGACGAGCCCAGCGCCGAGCAGGCCGCGCTGCGGACCGCCGAGACCGACCGGGTCATCGAAGCAATGCGCACCTTGCCGGAGAAGCAGCGCACCGTGATGGTGCTGCGGTACTACGGTGACCTGTCCGAGGCGGAGATCGCCGACACGATGGGCATCAGCCGGGGATCGGTCAAGAGCCATGCTGCGCGAGCGAGCAAGTCGCTGCGCCAGGTGCTGGAGCAGAACCTATGAACAACGACGACCCGTTCGACGAACTGATGCGCCGATCTCTGGCTGACGAGGCCAACCGGGTCGAGCCCACCGATGCCCTCCCGGAGATCCTGAACCGAGCCCACGCCGTACGGCGTCCTGTCGTGCGCCGACCGTGGGTGGTCACCGCGGGCCTGGCCGCCGTCGGCACCGCAGCCGCAGTCGGCGCCTTCACCGTCTTCAACGGCAACCTCAACACCGCCAACGAAGGCGACGCCGTAGCCGGCGCCCCAGGCACCACAGCCTCCGCCAGCGGCGCTCCCGACACCCCCCGGAGCGAACCGACCAAGGCCCCGACGCAACCGCCGACCAACGCCAAGCCAAGCACCACAGCTGTCCCCAAGACCGGCCTCCGCGAGCCGTCAGCGGACGCCAAGACCGTTCCCGTCTACTGGCTGGGAGACGCGATCGCAGGCAAGGACGCCGCGAAGGCATCGACGAAGCCGACCCTGTCGGCCCGGTCGACGATCCGCCTCTACCGGACCTGGTCCAAGATCAGCGGCCGCCCAGCCTTCGAGGCAGTCCGCATCATGACCACCCAGCAGCCGAACGACTATGACTACCGGTCGTTCTGGAAGGGTGCCCAGGTCAGCTCGGTGACCCAGAACGACGGGATCGTCACCGTCGACTTCAAAGAGTTCCCGCAGACCAAGGCCGACGAGGTCACTGCCGCACTCTCCGCGCAGCAACTGATCTACACCGTCCAAGGCGCACTCGGCGCCGGCAACCACCCGGTCCAGGTCACCTACCGCGGCCGCTCCGGCGTCCCCCTCTTCGGCCAGATCGACACCAGCGGCCCGCTCAACCGCGCCCAGGCCGCCGACGTCCAGGCCCTCGTCTCGATCGAGTCCCCCACCGAAGGAATGCTCGTCACCAGCCCAATCACCGTGCAAGGCCTGGCAACAGCGTTCGAAACAACCGTCAACTACCGCGCCACCAACCTGAAGAGCCGCCAAGTCGTAGCCAGCACGGTCAACACCGACGAAGGCCAGAAGTCCTCAGGCTTCAGCTTCCCCCTCGACCTCAAGCCCGGCCTCTGGCAGATCGAGGCCTACCTGGTCTCCGCCGAGGACGGCAGCATCAGCGACCTGGACTCCAAAACCGTCGAGGTAGTCCGCTGACCGCCGGCCTGCCGGGCCAGCGCCTAGCCCGTGTAGGGGCCCTCTGATGAGAACTGTTCGTACTTCCCGCCGATCAGACGGCAGTAGTGCTTGGTGATCCTGAGGAAATCGTCGCTGAGGATGGCCTGGTAGCAGTTGCCGACACGGTTGAAGCGGCTCGCCGAAAAGTCGTTGTACTTGTCGCCCTTGGCGGTCTTGTAGATCGAGAAATAGCTACCGTCACCCATGCCTTTGCAGAACGCTTCGGCAGCCATGAGGGCGGGCTTGTCGATGATGCCCTTGTAGCAGTTGGTCACCCGGTTGTAGCGACCGGGATACAGGACTGCGGCCTCGCTCGGTGCCGCAGTCACGGCCAGACTGGTAGCCGCCAGGAAAAGTACTGCGGCCGACGATGCGATCCGGTGAAACATTGCTGCTCGCTCTCGTGCAGGGACGATGAGCAACCAATGTATCGACAAGAGGACCCTGATCTGGCCCCTGCGGCATTGCAACAAGGTGCAAATCGTTGCTGGCAGCAACGCGACGACGGGGAGATACGACCGCTCGCCATCGTCCAACGCATCGCGTACTGCTCCTGGGGACATTGCAGCTTTTGCCATCTATCCGGTTGCCGAAGGCATCGATCACCAGCGCACCGGCGGCCGCGAATAGTGTGCCCACCGAAGCCCGGCACCTGTGGCCGCTGACAACCTCAGCGGGCGGCACCGCCTGCGCCACCGCCGGCCCGGGCGGGTAAGGCTGCCGCTCC
The DNA here is from genome assembly GCF_004349055.1 of Kribbella antibiotica. Taxonomy (GTDB): domain Bacteria; phylum Actinomycetota; class Actinomycetes; order Propionibacteriales; family Kribbellaceae; genus Kribbella; species Kribbella antibiotica. The sequence goes on along the minus strand of NZ_SMKX01000058.1, from coordinate 17,158 downwards.
ACGCGCGACCTGCACGGGTGGGTGAGCTACCTCATCCAGCGGGAGCGGGCGAGGAGGGCTGAGGCGGCGGCTACGCCGGCGGTTGAGGTGCGGAGGACTGTGGTGCCTAGGCGGACTGGTTCTACGGCGAAGGTGGTTAGTTCGGTGGGGGCTATGCCGCCTTCGGGGCCGATGACTATGACGATGTCGCCGGTGGGTGGGACGTCGAGGGCGGCCAGGGAGGCGGTTGCTTCCTCGTGGAGGACTGCTGGGACTGCGGCGTTCTGGAGGAGGTTGGCGATTTCGGGGGTGGTGGCGATGGGGGCTACTTCGGCGAACCAGGAGCGGCGGGACTGTTTGCTGGCTTCGAAGGCCCAGGCCTGCCATTTGGCGAGGGTCTTCGCGGAGCGCTCGGGGTTGTTGCGGAACTGGCTGCGCTCGGCGTTCCACGGGACGATGACGTCGGCGCCTACCTCGGTCAGCATCTCTACGGCGAGTTCGGCGCGCTCGCCCTTGGGTAAGGCCTGTACGACGACTAGTCGGGGCGCGGGCTGCGGTTCGGTGCCGCGGTGGTCGACTGTGATGGTCAGGCCGGTCTTCGTGGCGGTGGCGACCGGGCCCTCGGCCCAGGCACCACGGCCGTCGGTCAGGCGGATGCGTTCGCCGGGACCGATCCGCCGTACGACGGCAGCGTGCCGGCCCTCGGCGCCGTCCAGCGTCAGTTCTTCGCCGTCGAGCTCGGCGGCGAAGAAGACCGCAACACCCATCGTTGGTACGCCGCCTTTAGTGTGGGCCGAACGCGTCGCGAAGCCGGCCGAAGACGCCCTTGTGGGCGGCCTGGATCTGGCCGTGCGGACGCTCCTCGCCGCGAGCCGTGGCGAGCTGCTTGAGCATCTCGATCTGGCTGTCGTCGAGCTTGGTCGGGGTCTCGACGATGATCTGGACGATCAGGTCGCCGCGACCCGCGTGCCGCAGTCGCGGAACACCGCGCGCGGTCAGGGTGTGCGCCGTACCGGACTGGGTGCCGGGGCGGATCTCCAGCGGGGTGGTCTCGCCCTCCAGCGTCGGCAGGTCGATCGTCGTCCCGAGAGCGGCCGCCGTCATCGGCAGCGTGACCGTGCAGTGCAGGTCGTCGCCGTTGCGGGTGAAGACCTCGTGCTGCTCGACCTCGATCTCGACGTACAGGTCGCCGGCCGGGCCACCGCCGGGGCCGACCTCGCCCTGGCCGGACAGCTGGACGCGGGTGCCGGAGTCGACGCCGCCGGGAATCTTGACGGTGACGGTACGGCGGGAGCGGACGCGGCCGTCACCGGCGCACTCGACGCACGGGTTCGGGATGGTCGTGCCGAAGCCGCGACAGGTCGGGCAGGGACGCATCGTGCGCACCTCGCCGAGGAACGAGCGCTGCGTGTGCGTCACCTCGCCACGGCCGTGGCAGATCTCGCAGGTGACCGGCTCAGAGCCGGCATTCGCGCCGGAACCCGAACAGGTCGGGCACAGCACCGCGGTGTCGACCTTGAGCTCGCGAGTCGTCCCGAAGGCCGCCTCGGCCAGATCGATCCGCAGCGGGATCAGTGCGTCCTGGCCACGGCGCGTGCGCGGCCGCGGACCGCGGGTCGCCCCACCGGTCTGGCCGAAGAACGCGTCCATGATGTCGGTGAACGTGAACGCCTGACCGCCGGGGAATCCGCCGGCGCCACCACCGGCGGACGCGAACGGATCGCCGCCGAGGTCGTGCATCTGCCGCTTCTGCGGATCGCTCAGCACCTGGAACGCGCGGCCGATCTCCTGGAACTTGTGGTGCGCGTCCTCGGAGTCGTTGACGTCCGGGTGGTATTGGCGTGCCAGCTTGCGGTACGCCTTCTTGATCTCTTCCGCTGAAGCGTCACGGCTGACGCCCAGGACGGCGTAGTAATCGGTGCTCATACTCCAGACCAAGGGTTGGTGGAATTCTTCAGATTCGTCATGATTCAGCCAGGATCTGGCTGACGTACCGCGCGACGGCCCGTACGGCGCCCATCGTGCTCGGGTAGTCCATGTGCGTCGGGCCGACGATGCCGAGGGTGGCCAGCGACTCCGACTTCGAGCCGTAACCGGTGGCGATCACCGAGGTGGTCGCCATCTCCTCGAACGGGTTCTCGTGGCCGATGCGGACGGTCAGGGTCTGCGGGTGGGTCGCCTCGCCGAGGAGCTTGAGCAGGATGACGTGCTCCTCCAGCGCCTCCAGCACGGGCTTCACGTTCCGCTCGAAGTCGTCGCCGTACCGGGTCAGGTTGGCGGCGCCGCCGACGGCGATCCGCTGCTCACCCATCTCGTCGGTGAAGGCTTCGAGCAGGGTGGTGACGATCGCGGCCACCTGCGGCCGGTCAGCCGGCGCGAAGCTGTCGGTGACGTTGGCCAGCGAGGTGGTCGCCTCGGTCATGCGCTGGCCGGTCATCGCCGTGTTCAGCCGCGAGCGCAGGTCGGCGACGAGCTGCTCGTCGATCTCGTGCGGCAGCTCCACGATCCGCTGCTCGACCCGGCCGTTGCTGGTGATCAGCACCAGGAGCAGCCGGCTCGGGGTCATCGTGACGACCTCGATGTGCCGAACGCTCGACCGGTTGAGCGACGGATACTGCACGATCGCGACCTGGCGGGTGATCTGGGCCAGCAGCCGGACGGTCCGCTTGACCACGTCGTCCAGGTCGACTGCGCCGCCGAGGAAGGACGTGATGGCCTTCTTCTCGGCCGCGGACAGCGTCTTGACGGTGCTGAGCTTGTCGACGAACAGCCGGTAGCCGGCATCGGTCGGGATCCGGCCGGCGCTGGTGTGGGGCTGGGTGATGTACCCCTCCTCCTCCAGCGCGGCCATGTCGTTGCGCACGGTGGCCGGGGAGACGCCGAGGTTGTGCCGGTCGACCAGAGTCTTCGAGCCGACCGGCTCGTGGGTGGCCACGTAGTCCTCGACGATGGCGCGGAGCACATCCAACTTGCGCTCGTCCAGCACGCGCACCACCCTCTCCCAGCTCCGCCGCTATTGCTTGGCACTCACAAAGTCAGAGTGCCAGTCTAGGCGGTGTCCGGCGTCGCTCCCAATGGAACGGCTGCGGGGCGCGTCACTGTACTGGCCACATCAAGAGGCTGATCCTGTACGGCGGAGTCGATAAAAGACTCCAGTACGTCGAGCACGTGGTAGGCCAGCTCACCATTCGCGCGGTGCGGTTCGCCGTTGCGCAAAGCCCGGGCCATGTCCGCGACACCAACACCCCGACCCGCTCCGGCGTACCCACCGGCTGTTGGCACCTCGGTCCACTCCCGCTGCGCCGCCGTGACGAGCTCGACCGCTCCGTCGAAGCCGTTGGGGTCCGGAACGGACAGACTGCCGTCGGTGCCGTGCACCTCGATCCGCGGGAGCCGGCCGGCCCACACGTCGAAGGACATCAGCACAGTGGTCAGGGCACCGGACTCATGCTCCAGTACGCCGGTCACGTGCGTCGGCACCTCGACCGGGAACACGGTCCCAGCGCGGGGGCCGGTGTGGATCATCCGCTCCTGCTTTGACTGGCCCGCTCGCGCGGTTACCCGCCGTACGGGTCCTAGGAGGGTGACCAGGCTGGTGATGTAGTACGGGCCCATGTCGAGGACCGGACCGCCGCCGGGCTGGTAGTAGAACTCGGGCGCCGGGTGCCACAGCTCGTGGCCGGGCGTGACCATGAAGGCAGTGGCCGCATGTGGGGTGCCAATGTCGCCACGGTCGATCACTGCGCGAGCCGTCTGAGTGCCGGTGCCCAGGACGGTGTCGGGTGCGCAGCCGATGCGCAGGTCGTTCGCAGCGGCGTACTTGAGCAGCGGCTCGGCCTCAGCACGGTCCATGGCCAACGGCTTCTCGCCGTACACGTGCTTGCCCGCAGCCAGTGCGGCCTGGTGCACGGCGGCGTGGGCTGCCGGGATGGTCAGGTTCACCACGATGTCGACGTCGTCAGCGGCGTACAGGTCATCCGGCGAGAGCGCGCGGACGCTGTCCGTGGCGACGGCCTGGGCCCGGGCGAGGTCCAGGTCGGCCACTGCGACCACCTCGACACCGGGGAGCTTGGCCAGGTGGTCCAGGTAGGTACCGGAGATGACTCCAGTGCCGACGATGCCGACGCGGGTCACTTGCTCGCCCACAGCAGCCCCCGCTCGATGATCGTGCGCACCTCGGGTACGTCGAAGTCGTCGAGCTTGTGACCGACTGTGCAGACGAACACGCGCCCCTCGCCCCACGTACGCGTCCAGACCGCCGGCATCACGGCCCCCTCGATCCACGGGAAGTCCGGGTGCGAGGCGAGAGTGGTGGTGGCCAGTACGTCGTTGGTCGGGTCCACGTGCAGGTAGTACTGCTCGGTGTGCACGTCGAAATGCGTGATGCCCTCGACGATCGGGTGCTCTGCGACCACCTCGACGCGGTAGTCGGTGAAGTTGTGCGGGTGCGAGATGAACTGCCCACCAGTGATGAAGCTGTAGTCGGTGTTCTCCCGGAACGAGTCCACGATCCCGCCGTGCCAGCCGGCGAACCCGGTCCCGCCACGGATCGCGTCGGCCAGGCTCTTGATGTGCTCCGGCTTCGTCTCCCCCATCGACACGCACTGCAGCACCAGGTCGACCCCGTCGAGATCCAGGTAGCTCTCGGTGCTCTCCGACGTGGTGACGTCGTACCCGTTCTCCTTCAGGTACGGAATGAACAGTTCGGTCGCCTCGACCGGCACATGCCCGTCCCAGCCACCCCGCACCACCAGCGCGCGTCGTGTCGTCACATCAACCACCTTTCAACAATTCAACGGAGCGAAAGTTTCGTAGCAACCACCGGAAGATTCGCAAATCGACCTTAAGCTTCTGTCCCCGTCACGGTCTAGGGTCGGCCCATGAGCTGGAAGTTTTGGAAGACCCCACAGGACTCCGTGCCGGATCGGCCGCAGGATGTCGTGCCGTCCGGCCCGTTCGGGATGGCGATCGAGGACGTCTTCTCGATCACCGGCCGCGGCACTGTGGTGACCGGGCGGGTGCTGTCCGGCAGCGCGACGGTCGGTGACGAGGTGGTGGTCACCCGGGCCGGCCAGGTCCTGCTGCAGACCCAGATCGACGGCATCGAGATGTTCCGGAAGACCACGACCGTGGCGAACGCCGGCGACAACGTCGGTCTGCTCCTGCGCGGGCTGGGCAAGGACCAGGTGACCAGAGGCGATGTGATCGGCAAGTAGGGTCGTCGGCATGTGGGTTGAGCTGGGCGACAGGTGCTGGGTGCGGCGGTACGACGAGTTGGACCTGAACATCGGGTTGGTCGTCGGAAGCGGTGGCGCGTTGGTGATCGACACCCGCGCCACGACCGAAGAGGCCGAGGAACTGCTCGGGCACATTCGTGAGGTGACCGACCAGCCGGTGCGGTGGGTCGTCAACACGCACTCGCACTACGACCACGTGAACGGGAACAGCGTGTTCGCGGAGGCGACCGCCTACGCGCACGAGAACACGATCGCGGCGATCGACTTGAAGGCCGAGTCGTTCGCGGTCGCGAAGGTGATCGACCTTGGTGATCGACGGGTCGAGCTGCTGTACCTGGGCAACGGACACACCGCCGGCGACGCGGTGGCCGTCGTACCGGATGTGAATGTGTTCTTCCTCGGCGACCTGATCGAGGAGTCACAGCCCCCGCAGTACGGCGACGACTCGTTCCCGCTCGAGTGGCCGGACACGCTGGAGCGGGTCATCGGGACGATGCCGAAGGGCGCGACCGTCGTACCGGGTCATGGCGCAGTGGTCGACGCGGCGTTCGCGACCAACCAGTCCGCAGAGCTCGGCCAGGTCGCCAACGTGATCTCCGACCTGCACCATGCGGGGACGTCGCTCGAGAAAGCCCTTGAGCACCAGGACGGCTGGCCGTGGGATGCGGCCGAACTGCAGGACGCGATCAAGCGAGCGTATGAAGTTCTCGGACCGCCGCGGCGGCCGACGATCCCGCTGCTCGGGCCGAGCTGAGCGCTCGATCGTGCACAGGTGCACGATCGACGCCACAACTTGACCATCGGTATACCTGAGAGCCTTACCGTTCTCGGCATGACCGAACCGCAGAACACCGAGCCGCAGAACACTGAACCGCCGAGCTACAACCCGCCGCCGCAGAACAACTACGTTCCGCCGGCCGGCCAGCAGTTCCAGCCGCCGCCGGCCTTCCAGCAGTCACAGAGCCAGCAGCAGCCGTACCAGCCGCAGCCGCTGAGCCCGCAGGACGAGCGCACCTGGGCGCTGCTGGCGCACATCCTCACGATCGTGGCCGGGTTCATCGCGCCGCTGGTCGTGCTGCTCGTCCAGGGCGAGAAGTCGCCGATGGTGCGCGCACACGCCGTCGAGTCGCTGAACTTCCAGATCACCGTCACCATCGGGTACATCGCCTCGTCGATCCTGATGGTGGTGTTCATCGGCTTCCTGACGTTCTTCGCCGTCTGGGCCGCCGCACTGGTGTTCGCGATTCTCGCCACCATTGCCGCCAGCAAGGGCCTGCCGTACAAGTACCCGCTCACCTTGCGTCTGGTGAAGTAGTAGTTACTCGTTGACACACGTTCGGTGAAAGGGGCAACTTGATCCATGGCCACCACCACTGAGCAGACGACACATCCGGACGGCCGGGTCGAACTGACCGATCCGGATGCGGTCGCGAACAGTCCGTACGGCAACGCGGAGCTCGCTCCGACGAGGCTGCCGGAGCGGAACTGGACGACGTACAACTACGCCGCCTTGTGGATGGGGATGGCTCACAACATCCCGAGCTACCTGCTGGCCGCGGGGCTCGTCACACTCGGGATGAACTGGCTGCAGGCCTTCCTCACGATCACACTGGGGAACCTGATCGTGCTGGTCCCGCTGTTGCTGAACAGCCATGCGGGCACCAAGTACGGCATCCCGTTCCCGGTCTTCGCGCGCGCCTTCTACGGCGTCCGCGGCGCGAACTTCCCGGCGCTGCTGCGGGCGTTCGTCGCCTGCGGCTGGTTCGGTATCCAGACCTGGATCGGCGGTCAGGCGATCTACGTGATCGCCGGTGAACTGTTCGGCAAGGGCTGGACCGACGCGTCCGCGGTCGGCGGTCATCCGTGGACGATGTGGCTCAGCTTCGGCCTCTTCTGGCTGCTGCAGATGGCCCTGATCTGGCGCGGGATCGAGGGACTGCGCCGGTTCGAGAACTGGGCGGCACCGCTGGTCACGGTGGCGTTCCTGGCGCTGATGATCGCGATCCTGGTCAAGGCCGGTGGCTTCGGCCCGATCCTGTCGCAGCCGTCGAAGCTCGGCTGGGGCTCCGACTTCTGGACGATCTTCGCGCCGTCGCTGATGGGCATGATCGCGTTCTGGGCGACGCTCAGCCTGAACATGCCGGACTTCACCCGGTTCGGCAAAGGCCAGCGCCAGCAGGTGATCGGGCAGATCATCGGCCTGCCGACGACGATGTCGTTCATCGCGCTGGTCTCGATCATCACCACCTCGGGCACCGTGATCGTCTACGGTTCGGCGATCTGGGACCCGGTCGAGCTGACCCGGCGGTTCGAGAACCCGGTGGTCGTCACGATCGGGTTGATCATGGCGATCCTCGCCACCATGTCCTGCAATGTGGCGGCCAACGTCGTCAGCCCGTCGTACGACTTCGCTAACGCGTTGCCGCGCTGGCTGACCTTCCGCACCGCCGGTCTGCTCACCGGTGTCATCGGCGTCGTGATCCAGCCGTGGCGACTGATCTCCGACCCGTCGATCTACATCTTCGTCTGGCTGTCCTTCTACGGCGGCCTGCTCGCCTCGGTCGCCGGTGTCCTGATCGCCGGCTACTGGTTCCTGGACCGTACGGCGCTGGTGCTGCCCGACCTCTACAAGTCGTCCGGCCGCTACTGGTACTCAGCCGGCTGGAACTGGCGCGCTGTCGTCGCCACGATCTTCGGCTCGCTCCTCGCGGTCGGCGGCGCGTACTCGAACCCAGGCGCCGGCCCCTTCCCCGCTGACGGCCTGATCCCGTTCCTCAAGCCCTTGTACGACTACTCCTGGATCGTCGGCCTGGTGGCCGGTTTCGTTACCTACTTGCTGCTCAGCAAGCCGGTACGGTTGGGGCGTGGCTGATCGGTATGGAAACGACGTACTGAGTGGGGACTGGCGCAAGCCCAAGAACGGGCGGACCGTCGAGGTCGCGATGGAGAAGGGCATGGTGGTCGAGGAACCCACGTCCGGATTCGTCGGCGCGATCGTGCGCTGGGAGCACGGCGTGGTCGATCTCGAGGACCGGCACGGCCAGGTCCGCACGTACCCGACGGGTCCGGGCTTCTGGCTGGATGGCAAGCCGGTCAGCCTGCAACCACCGAAGAAGGCGGGCCCGGCCAAGAAGACCCGTACGGCGTCCGGTTCGGTCGCGGTCGACAATGTCCGGGCCAGGGTGGCCCGGGCCAGCCGGATCTACGTCGAGGGCCGCCATGACGCGGAGCTGGTCGAGAAGGTCTGGGGTGACGACCTGCGGATCGAGGGCGTCGTCGTCGAGTACCTCGGCGGTATCGACGACCTGCCCGAGATCGTGAACCGCTTCCAGCCCGCCCCCGGCCGCCGGCTCGGCGTCCTGGTCGACCACCTGGTCGAGGGCTCCAAGGAATCGAAGATCGCCGCCCAGATCGACAACCGGTACGTGCGGATCGTCGGGCATCCGTTCATCGACGTCTGGGAGGCGATCAAACCGGCCACGGTCGGCATCAAGGCCTGGCCGCGGATTCCGCACGGCCAGGACTGGAAGAAAGGTGTGCTGCAGTCGTTCGGCTGGCCGGCCACCGACCAGGCCGACGTCGCCGCGGCCTGGCAGCACATGCTGTCCAAGGTGAAGAACTTCTCCGACCTCGACCCGAGCCTGCTCGGCCGGGTCGAGGAGCTCATCGATTTCGTGACTCTGGACTGATCTCCGGCAGCCGCTTCTCGATCCAGGCCCGGATCGTCCGGCGCGCTCGCCGGACGTAATAGGTCAGCGCGCCGAGCAGCACTCCGGACGCCAGCGCCACCCCGGCTAGTACGGCGGCCAGGATCCGGATCCCGACCGTATCGACGGAATCGGCCACGAGCAGCAGGATCACGCCGAGCCCGACTGCGGCCAGCGGCATCCATGGTTCGAACAGCAGCGGACGCTTGGCCGGGGTCAGCTTGGCGCCGCGCACCATTCGGCCCCAGACGGTCTCGCGGGCCGGCTCGGTGAACCAGCGCGCGGTCCGCAGCAACCACGAGCCTGGCTGGTGCTTGCGGCCGGCCATCGCCTTGACCGCGTTGCCCACCTGGGGTCCGAGGCCGCTGGAGACATCGACCATCCGGTCGGCGAGGCCCTTGGTCGTCGCCCGGCCCTCGGCTGATTGGTTCAGCTCGTCGCGCATCGTCGACAGCGCACCGAGCCCGGCATCGGCCGGGAAGTCCTCGGCCAGCCGCTGAATCCGATCCGCGACCGCCTGCGGCTTCCAGTCCTCGGCCTGCAGCACCTGGCGTTGTGTCTCGCGGATCCAGTCCGCGTCCGCGCCGAGCATCGTGCCAAGGTGCGCCACGCAGTGCAGGCGACCCATCAGCCAGTCCCAGCGCCGCCAGTCCGCTGCGCCGAACGCACCGAAATGGCCGACCTGACTCCCGTAGAGGATGCGGTCCTTCAGGTCATCCGCAATCGAGCCGGCCGGGAGATCATCCAGCAGGGTCAAGGGAATGTCCGGTCCGAGCCGGAGGAACTGGAACGGCGCACTGCGCTGCTGCGGCGTCCGCGCCGACGTACAGCGCGAGACGATCTCCACTTCCAGCGCGGTCTCGACAAGATTCCAGCCGATCACCGCGACCAGCTCAGCGAAAGCGGCGCCGAGCGCCTCCTGGATCTGCAGGTCCTCGAAGATGTCGGTCAGCCCGACCGCAACCGCCTCGGCGCCACCGGCCGGTCGCAGGTCGAGATCCGCTGTGGTGAGCTGGTCGGTCAACGCGTCGCGCACAGCCTGAGCCTTGAGCAGACAGTCACTCGTCGCCTGCAGCCGCCGTTCAAGCTCGGGGAGCTCTACTTCCGGAGCTGTGCTGATCCGGTTGCGCAACGAGCGCAGGATCAACCGGATCACGCGCTCGGCAGCACCCGTCCCCCACACCCAGCGGGCCTCGCCGTTCTGCTGCAGCGGCTTGATCCCGCCATCCGGATCCGGCACCCACGGATGTGCGGTCGCGAGGATCTCGTCGATCTCGGTCTCGGACAACGCCGAGGCCGCATCGAGCACGGTCGACTGGTCGTGGCTCGCGATCGTCACGGCCTCCCAGACACCGCCGGCGGCCCGGCCGCGCGAGTACGTCGGTTGCAACGCCTGCGCCGCCGCATGCAACCGCTCCCGATCAGCTGGTTGCTCCATGCAACGATCGAAGAGCCGCTGGGTGTCCGACCAGGACGCGTCCGCCTCCAGCAGCAAGCGTTCGAGCTGCTCGACGTCGGAGCGGAAATCCACCTCGCGCGGGAACTGCACGGCTGACAACGCGGCCACCCGCCAACTCGGCTCCTTCGCCTCGGGCAACGCCGTCGACGCACTACCGATCCCGGCGGACGGTACGACGTACAGGACGTATCTGCTCGCTCGTCCGGCGACCGGGCGCCGCGCGACCACGTCGAGCACCGGCCCGAACGGCGCGTTGTCGAGCACCCCGCCGTCAACCAGCCAGGCACCGGACTCGGCCGTTGTCGGCTGCATCCTTGGCGGCGACGACGCCAGCCGCGGCGTCTCCAGCACCGGCCCGAACGCGGCCGGGAACGACGCGCTCGCCCGCGCGGCACGCGCCAGCAGTTTGGTGTCCTTCAGCGCATTGGTTTCCTTGACTGCGAACGACCGGGTCTTCTCGTCGTACTTCGCCGCGTTCTCACTGGTGAAGGCAAACAGATACCGATGATCCGGTACGACGAATCGCTGGCCGGCCGCATCCCGCGCCTCGAACTGCTGCACGCCGAGACCGGACGCCGTGACGAAGAGCGTGACCGGCTCCTCGGCTGCTGTCTCGCCCGCGTCCGCAACGCCCTTCAGCAGGCTCTCCAGCTCCTGCAGGAAGTAGTTGCCGTCCAGCACCGAGGTCGACTTCTTTCCCGCCGACGGCACGAGCTTGCCGACCTCGAGCGCTCCGAGCCCGACCCACTTCTGCCGCAACCACGGCCCGTCCGAGCCACCCGGGTCGAGCGTCGACCCGTTCGAGATCGCGGTCGCCAGCAAGGAACCGTTCAGCCCACCGGCGCTCGTACCGGCAATCACGTCGATGACAACGCGCCGTCGCTCGTCACCACGCTGACAGAGCTCACGCCAGCGCTCCGCCAGCACCGCGTCGTACGGCTGCGGACCGGGCGCGGCCCCGGACCCGGACGCACGCCGGATCAGGTCCAGCTCGTGCGTCACACCGCCCATCCAGACGGCCAAACTCACACCACCGTTGAGAACCAGCGCGATCCGGATCTCGTGTTCACTCATTACTTCCCCCTAGGTTGTGTCTGGTGGCTCCACGCCGTAGCGAGCAAGTGCTCGGTGCGGTGCATCGGCGCGCTGGGGTGAAGGGTTAGATGCGGAGCATCTTGCCCTTTGCACCAGTGCGGCGAGGTGCCGTGCTGAGTGCTGCGCAGTAGGCGTGGAGCCACCAGATACAACCTTTGCCTCACAGCTACCACCATGGTCACACAAAGAAACGATTGCAACAGCGGAGAGTGAACGAAACTGTGCCCTGGCGTGCACCTTCCGGAAGGCGCATCCTGGGAGGGGGTGGCTGGAATGCGCGCGATTTCGACGGTGCTTGTGATCCTATTACTGGTCGTGGGGTGCTCGGGGACTTCGAGCAACGATCCGCCTGGTGCGGCGCCAACTGAACCGGTTCTGACGAGCGACGAACCGGCGCCGGAGCCTACTGATCCGGAGAGCTCGCAGCCTGAGGAGAAGAAACCTGGCTTCGGGCTCGCGACGGCACCTGTCGGCGGTGCGCCCGACGAGGCCGGGGTCGAGCAGTGTGCCGCAGTCTCCTTGACAGGTGTCGAATTGAAGGAAGGCACGACGGTTGATCTCGGGCCCGTCCACCTCGAGCCGGAGGGAATCTTCCAGCTCGACGACAGCATCTGCAAGGACCGCAGACCGTGCAAGGACGTGCAGTGGAAAGCGGGCTCACTCGACTCCTGCTACGTCGGCGCGCGCCAGATCGCCAACGGCAGTAGCGAGGTCAAGGTCGTCGTACCGGCGCAGGTGACGTGTGCTACCGAGGAGGACTGCTCGGATCTCAAAGCGACTGCTGGCAAGGGCAGCTTTGTGTTCTTCATTCCTGGCGAGTTGACGCCTGCGCCCAGCGAGACGCCGGAGACTCCGACCGGTGGCTGACGAGCGGTCACAGGCCGAGCGTTGGGTGAGCTTCGCCGCCGGCATCGTCACGCCGGTGACGCTGATCAGCGCGCTGCTGTTCTACTTCGGGTACGTCTCGGCGCGTTCGCAGTACGAGTACTTCGGGATCGACGTCGACACGATCGGCCTGAGTACGCAGGACTACGTGATGCGCAGTCCGCAGCCGCTGCTCGTCCCGCTGCTGGTGATCACCTTGCTCGCGGTGGCCGCGCTGCTTGTGCACAACGCGATCCACCCGACAGCAATCGCCGTACGGCGATCGACGCGGGTGATCGTCGTTGCGCTGCTGCTCGGCGTGATCGGGTTGCTGACGTATCCCTTGCTAGGGCAGATGCCGTACTACGCCCTCGTCGTACCGGTGGTGATCGGTCTGTCCTCGGCGGCGCTCGCCTACGCCACCTACCTGCGCAGTCGGCTCGAGCCCGCTTCCCGTCCGCCGCGGGTGCTGATCGTCCTGCTCGCGGTCGTCACTGTGACTACCGCGTTCTGGGCGACCGCTACGACCGCGCAGTACTCCGGTCGCGGGCTGGCGAAGTCCGATGCGCGGAACCTCGATCGCTTCCCTGTAGTCATCCTGGACACGAAGGAGAAGCTGGCGCTGCGGTCGCCGGGCTTGGAGGAGACCGCGCTCCAGTCGGGCAAGGGGCAGACGTTCAACTATCGCTACCGCGGGCTGCGGTTGCTCGTGGTCGGCGAGAACCGGTTGTTCCTGGTCCCGCAGAACTGGACGGCGTCGAACACGACTGTCGTCGTACCGTTCAACGACTCGGTGCGGGTCCAGTTCCTGTTCGAGAACGACCCGCCCTAGGCGATCAGGTGGATTCGCGGATGATCAGCTCGGTGCCGTAGACCTCGGGGCTGCGCAGATCGGCGCCACCGATCTTGGCCAGCAGGATCTCGGCGAGCCGCGCGCCCATCAGCTCCACCGGCTGGCGAACCGTGGTCAGCTTCGGCGTCGTCGTGGTCGCCATCACCGAGTCGTCGAAACCGACCACCGCAACATCCGCCGGCACGCGACGACCACGCTCGGACAACACCCGCAGTACGGCGGTGGCCATCAGGTCGTTCGCCACGAAGATGCCGTCGAGGTCGGGATGCTTGTCGAGCAACTGGATCGCGGCCTGCTCGCCACCATCGGCGGTGAAGTCGCCAATGGCCACAGCCTCCGGCAGACCGGCCTCGCCCATCACCGCCTGGTATCCGGTCAGCCGGTCCAGCCCGGCCGTCATGTCGAGCGGCCCGGCGACCGTGCCGAGCTTGCGCCGACCGAGACCGAGCAGATGCTCGACCGCTGTCCGTGCACCCGCCACGTTGTCCACGTCCACACTCGCGACCGGTACGTCGACCCCTAGCGGGCGGGCGCTGAACACGATCGGCAACGGCAGTTGCGCGAGCTCCTGCAGCACGTTGTCGCGGCCGTGGTGGCTGATGATGACCGCACCGTCGACGTGCCCGCCGCGCAGGTAGCGCAGCAACCGCTGGTCGTCGCCTTCGGCGGGCTCGAGCAGCAGGACCATCTGGGAGGACGTCGGGGCCAGCGTGCGGCTCACGCCACGTAGCATCCCGGCGAAGAAGGGGTCGGAGAACACCCGGCTGTCCGGCTCCGGCACCACGATCGCGATCGAGTCCGTCCGCCGGGTCACCAGCGCGCGGGCGGCCCGGTTCGGCACGTAGCCGAGCTGACCGATCGCCCGCTCGACGAGCGCCACCGTATCCGGCAGCACCTTCGGCGATCCGTTCACCACTCGTGACACGGTCGCGCGCGAAACCCCGGCCAGCGCTGCGACCTGCTCGAGCGTAGGAGTACCCGTGTCGTCCATCGGTCCTCCCCGTGTCGGCTGGTGTGTGTTCACACCGTATTACTTCCCGGGGTTATTTTCTGGCGTCACCCGCTGGATCGGGTGTTTGCTGCTCGTTCGGCGCCGTTCAGGGCTCTATTCCAGGCCTTGAGCGGAGTCTCCTTGCCTTGGTCAACTTTGGCCAGTTCGGCGCTGAACACCTGGTTGATCTCGCCCTCGCGAGGGCCCTTGTGCTGCTTCAGGATCACGGCCCGGGCCCGGTTGACGAAGATCTGGCCGACCGGCGCGTTGTTGAAGTACGCGTTGACCTGCGACTTCACCTGGGTGTCGTCGTACGCGTCGACCGTCGAGGGGAACGAACCGACCTTCTTGAACACCTTGACCTGCTGCTCCGGCGCGGTCAGCCAGGCCGCCAGCCGGGCGGCTTCGGCCTGTTGCGACGACTGCTTCGGCACGGTCAGGTACGACCCGCCCCAGTTACCACCGCCATTGGGGAAGACATCGGCGACGTCCCACTTCTCCTTGCCGTAGCTTCCCGCGTTGTCCTGGATGACACCGAGCAGCCAGCCCGGGCAGGCGATCGTCGCGAACGCCTCGGTCCGGAACGACTTGTTCCAGGCATCGCTCCACTCCTGCAGCCGCGCGGACAGCCCGTCCGCACTGCCCTGCACCACCTGGTCCCAGGTGCTCTTCAGCTGCCGGTTCTCGCTGCCGAGGAAGCGGTCCTGGTTGGAGTAGTAGGCCTGGATCAGCTGGTTCCGCATCGCTTCCCAGGTCAGCGCCGCAGAGCTGTACCAGGCCGAGCCCGGCACCTTCTCCTTGAACTTGCGTCCGGTCGCGAAGTACGACGGCCAGTCCGCGAACAGCTTGGCCACCTCGACCCGGTCGGTCGGCAGCCCCGCCTTGGCGAACAGGTCGCGGCGGTAGCAGATCGCCTCCGGGCCGATATCCGTGCCGTAGCCGATGATCCGGCCGTCCTGTGTGGTGGCACCGGCCACCTTCCAGTCCAGCCAGCGGTCCTTCAGGTCGTTCGCGCCGAAGTCGCGCAGGTCGACGAACTGGTCGCCGCGCGCCAGGTACTTGTAGATCCAGCCGATCTCCATCGCCTCGATATCGGCCATCCCGGAGCCACTGGCCAGGTTGGTGTCGAGGTTCTTGATGTGCGCGTCAACGGTCTCGGCGTGCCGTTCGATGATCCGGATGTTCGGGTGCTCGGCCATGTACTCGTCGTACAGGTCGTCGTACCCGAACTCGTTGAAGGTCGAGATGGTCAGCTCGATCTTCGGCTGATCGCCGGAGCTACCCGATCCGCCCGAGCCGCCGCAGGAGGCAGCCAGCAGGGCGAGGGCGCAACCGAGCACGACTGCGACAGGGCGGTGGCCGGCACGGAATCTGCGCCGCATGGAATGGCTCCCTGGAACTGGACGGAGTTGAGAGCGCTCTCGGATCGCGAAAGTGAGCTGAGTTTCGAGCGTTTTCACCGGCTGTGTCAAGCCTTCAGTGACTACTCTCCGGTACCGGAACACCTAGGTCAGTACATACCAGGCATCGTTATCACGCTGCGAACCACGCCGATTACCGTCCGCTCAAACTTTACGTTCTTCACAGCCTGTTACCAGGAACAGTGCTCAGGGCAGAAGATCGCGGACGACGGCGTCGGCGAGGAGACGGCCGCGGTCGGTCAAGGTGAGGCGGTCGTCAGCGACGGTGATGAGGCCGTCGGTGGCGATCGTGTCGACGGCGGCCCGGCCGGGCGCGTCGAGGACGTCGAGCGGCAGACCGGCGGCGAGACGGACCTCAAGAAGCACTCGCTCGATCCGGCGGGTCTCGTCGTCCAGGAGCTCGCGGGCGAGGGCCGGACTGTGGCCGGCGTTCAGACGTTCGGCGTACGCGGTGGGGTGCTTGACGTTCCACCAGCGGACACCACCGACGTGGCTGTGCGCGCCGGGCCCGATGCCCCACCAGGTGTCGCCGCGCCAGTAGAGCTCGTTGTGGCGGCAGCGGGCGTCCTCGGCGCGGGCCCAGTTGGAGACCTCGTACCAGTTCAGGCCGGCCTGGCTGAGCAGGTCGTCGGCGAGCACGTACTTGTCGGCCAGGTCGTCGTCGTCCGGCATCGGCAGCTCACCGCGCCGGACCCGGCGCGCCAGTTGGGTCCCGTCCTCGACGATCAGCGCGTAGGCACTGACGTGATCCGGATCCGCGGACAGAGCCGACTCGAGCGACGTACGCCAGTCTTCGAGGGACTCCCCCGGCGTGCCGTAGATCAGGTCCAGGTTCACGTGCTCGAAGCCGGCCGCGGTCGCTTCCTTCACGGCCTGCAACGCGCGACCAGGCGTGTGGTGGCGGTCGAGAATCTTCAGCACATGCGACGAAGCACTCTGCATCCCGAAGCTCACCCGGGTGAATCCAGCCTCCAGCAAGGCTTCCAGGTACGCCGGATCGACCGACTCGGGATTCGCCTCGGTACTGACCTCGGCGCCCGGCGCGAGACCGAACTCGTCGCGCACCGCCTTGAGCATCGCCCCGAGATCAGCGGCCGGGAGCAACGTCGGCGTACCGCCTCCGAAGAAGACCGTCTCGACCGGCTTGTCGAGGTCCTTCAGAACTCTCCGCGCGAGCCGGACCTCGCCGATCGCAGTCTCCGCGTACGACGCCTGCGAGCCACCGCCGCCGAGCTCCTTGGCGGTGTAGGTGTTGAAGTCGCAGTAGCCACACCGGGACGCGCAGAACGGCACGTGCAGGTAGAAGCCGAACGGGCGGTCGGCCGCCTCACGGACTGCGGCATCCGGCAACGCCCCGTCCTGGGGCGCAACCTCCCCCTCGGGCAACGTTGACGGCACCCGCCCAGTCTACGGAGAGCGGACCGCCCCCACTCACAGTGAGAATGGTTGGCGTGGTCCCGCAGCGGTCTTCCTGACTCACCCACTCACTGACTTCGGGTCTTCAATTGGATCTGTCGGTCGACTCGCTGCGGGACCACGTCTGCACCCACCC
>NZ_SMKX01000057.1 GCF_004349055.1 Kribbella antibiotica | reverse complement strand
GGGTGGGCGGGCGGCAGCACGCTCATCTCGTTCACCGATCACAGTGGGCGCGGGGAGGTGCACCGTGGCGAGAATGGCTGGTGCGTGTGCCTCGGGCGGGAGCTGCGGGACCACCTCGGCTTCGCGCTGGTAGGCGTCGTACGAGTGCAGGTCGTCGGCGGAGGCCTTGATGAAGATTCGACGGCCGCCGACGAGCTCGGCCGGTGCCGCGAAGCCGCCGGTGAAGCCGGACCGGACCGACGGACCGACGCTCGCGATCTCATTGCCTAGGGCAACTGTCAGTGCTGCGCGCAGGGCCGGCGGAAGCGCGTCCCAGGCGGGGCGCAGGGACGTGTCCCGGTAGTCGACGTCAGGTGGGCCGCTCATGGTCTGACGATAGAACGCCGGTCCTCGGCGGCGCGCGTGGTTATCGCCACCGATGGGCAACCCGGACAGGTTTCGATCCAGATCGAAGGGTCGCGCGGAGTTGGACTCCGAGCCTTTACCATCGCAGCGGAATTTCGAACCGAGCTGCTGTGGAGAGGTTGGGATATGCACAAGGGACGCACGATCGGCATCACGCTGGCGGCACTGGGGATGGCGCTGGCCGGTGGGTCGTTGCAGGCTGCGGCGAAGGAGGCTCCCGCGGTTGTCGCGCAGCCCGCCGCGGTGCTGGCCGGGACGCCGGGGATGTCGCCGGCCCCGGAGCGCACGACCTTCGTCGCGCGTAACGCCTTCGGCGACTACAACTGCCGGTCCGGCCGGGCCTGCCTGGCCGTGTGGAACGAGCCGGGCGGCAACTGGCGGGTCTTCGACATGTACGCGTGCACCACGTACCGCCTGTCGGAGGCGTACGGCCAGGGCGGGCTGAAGAACAACCAGACCGGTGGCGCACTCGTCAGCATGTACGGCGCGAGTGGCAACCACCTCTACTCCTTCGGGACTGCGGGGCAGGTGCCGCACGAGGTCAGAGACCTGAGCCCGGTCTTCACGGTTCGCCCCTGCTGATCGGAGCGGCCGCGCGGATGCCTCAGGGTGTCCGCGCGGTCTGCCGGCGGAACTGGAATACCGTGCGACTGTGGCTTTGCACGTACTGGACCTGGTCGGCATCTTCGTGTTCGGGATCACCGGAGCGCTGGTCGGGGTGCGAAAGCAGCTGGACGTGTTCGGGATCCAGGTGCTGGCGTTGGTGACCGGGCTCGGGGGTGGGTTCATCCGCGACGTGCTGATCGGTGCGACGCCACCGGCCGCCCTCAAGGACTGGCGCTACTTGGTCGTCCCGATCGTCGCCGGGCTGATCACCTTCTTCCTGCATCCCGGGATCGAGCGGCTCGAGCGGCTGGTCAACATCTTCGACGCGGCCGGCCTTGGCCTGTTCTGCGTCACCGGAGCGCAGAAGGCGATGGCGTACGGCTTGTCGCCGTTGTCCGCCGCCCTGCTCGGCACCATCTCCGGCATCGGCGGCGGCGTCATCCGAGATCTGCTCAGCGGTCGCGTGCCCGTCGTACTGCGGCGTGAGATCTACGCCACGCCAGCCTTCCTCGGCGCCACCATCGTCGTGGTCGCTGCGGCACTCGACTACGACGCCATCTGGGTCTCATACGTCGCAGTGCTCACCTGCTTCGCCATCCGCCTGCTCGCCATCCGCCGCGGCTGGAACGCACCTCTGCCCCGCAGCCACTAGCCGACATGTTCCAGAGCTGCGCGGGTCCAGTCGTAGATCGGTTGCAGCGGCTCGGGGTCGTCCCACCCGTTCACGGCCGCGAGCAGCCGCAGGTAGCGGTGCCAGCGCGGGTCGCCCGCCGTACCGAGGAGTTTGCTCAGTCGGATCCGTAGCTGATCATCAGCGGGCCGGCCGACGCGGGCTGCATACTCGGCGGTGATCTCGGCGATCAGGACCCGGGCCTCTGGTGAGGCCGGGTCGAGGGCGGCCGCGAGCGCAGGGGCGACGCGTTGGCGCAGCGTCGAGACGACATCGGGCCGGAGCTCGTCGGTACGCCAGTCGGCCACCATCTGCCGGACGGTCTCGCGGAAGGCTTCGTCCTGCATGAGAACGGTCAGGTCGAGCCAGGCACACAGCTGGTGGTCGGTGGCGTCGTCGGGAAGCTCCGGCGTCAGTGTCTGCCGGACACCTTGCAGCTCGGGGTCGTCGCCGATGACGGCGTCCAGGAAGTCGGTGATGAGCGCGCGACGGCTCTCGTCGGACGGGGTCAGGTCAGACATCTGATCGATCTCCTCGGGTCGTTGGGCGACCACGCGCAGCACTGCCTGCCGGACCTGCAGGGTGCGGATCTGCACCCCGAGCGCCTCGGCGTGTGCGGTGGCCACCTCGGAAAGGGTGCGTTGGCCGGTCAGCACGGCCCGGACAGTCGGTACGTCGATGCCCAGTGCCCGCAGCTGCCGGATCAGCTCGAGGCGATCCAGCGCATCCTCGTCGTACCTGCGATGCCCGGACGTGGTGCGCCAGGAATCGAGCAGGCCGAGGTCCGAGTAGTAGCGCACGGCTTTGACCGTGACACCGGCTCGGAGCGCTAACTCACCGATCGAGTGGTCCATGCCCGGAACCCTCACATCTCCCCTAGGAGGAGATGCAAATTCTAGTTGTGGGCGAACGTTGTTTTCGGCCGGGCGAAGGCGATGGAGACGGCGGCTATGAGGGCA
Organism: Kribbella antibiotica; assembly: GCF_004349055.1. Lineage (GTDB taxonomy): Bacteria > Actinomycetota > Actinomycetes > Propionibacteriales > Kribbellaceae > Kribbella > Kribbella antibiotica. Next base: position 45,697 of record NZ_SMKX01000057.1, on the reverse strand, counting down.
CAGGCGATGCCGACGGCAAAGGGGACCCAGAAGGCGTCGGAAGGGCCCCAGAGGTCCACTGCGTGGCCGGCGGCGGCGTTTCCTGGGGCTACGCCGAGGAGGATTCCGGTGACGGTCCAGGTGAGTGCCTCGGTGAGGCGTTCGGGTGGGACCCATTCCTCGACGCAGGCGGTGACCGCGACCATGGTCGGGGCGAGCGTCATGCCGCAGCCGAAGAGCACGACACCGAGCAGCCAGACGCTGTCGACCCAGGGGAGTGGCGCCAGGGTGATCGCGAGCACGATGGTCCCGATCAGCAGCCGCCGCTCGACCGGGGCGCGCCAGTGCACCGAGCCGTACCAGAGACCGGCCAGCAGACTGCCGAACGCCCAAACGGCCAGTACGACGCCCGCCATGCTCGCCTGACCCTTTTCGGTGGCGAACGCGACAGTGATGACCTCGGCCCCGCCGAGTGTCGCGCCGAGCCCCAGACCGATCAGGCTCAGCAGCGCGATCGACACCCAGGGCATCGGCGCCTTCTCGTGGCCGTTCGCTTTACCGCGGCCGGGCGGGTCGGAGTCGCGCAGGAACGCGAGCCACAAGCCGCCGGCCACGCCGAGGACGCCGGCCACGGCCAGGCCGGCGTACGGGCTGAGTTCGGTGGCGAGCAGGGTGACCAGGACCGGGCCGACGATGAAGACGACCTCGTCGCCGACTGCTTCCAGCGCGAACGCGGTCTGGAGCGCTCGGCCGCGGCCGAGCAGGTGGTTCCAGCGGGCCCGGACGAACGAGCCGACCTGCGGACGGGTGCCACCGGCAACGAACGCCAACACGTACAGGAGCCAGGTCGGCGCATCGGCCTTGACCGCGATGAGCAAGGCGGCGAGGCCGACTGTGCAGACCAGCGAGCCGACGATCAGCAGCAGCCGCTGCCCGAAGCGGTCGACCAAGCGGCCTTGGATCGGCCCGGTCACCGCACCTGCGATGACGGCGACACCGGAGACCGCACCAGCCAGGCCGTACGACCCGCTTTCGCGCGCGATCAGGATCACGATGCCGAGCCCGGTCATCGAGATCGGCATCCGCGCGACCAGCGCGGCGCTGAAGAAAGCACCGGCGCCCGGACGACGCAGCAGGTACACGTAAGGCTTAAGCATGGCAGTTGCACCTTAGCCCCCCAGGAACTAAGTCTTTACATCGACGCCCGGCCCCGCGCACCACCATTTCCGTCCGGCTGCCAGACTGGAGGCATGCCCGTCGGTACCACAGATGCTGCCCCGTACGACGCCGTCCTCCTGCTGTCCTTCGGGGGACCCGAGAAGCCCGAAGACGTGCTGCCGTTCCTGCAGAACGTCACCCGGGGCCGGGGGATCCCCGACGAGCGGCTGAAGGAAGTCGGCGAGCACTACTACTCGTTCGGCGGCAAGAGTCCGATCAACGACCAGAATCGCGCGCTGCTGGCCGCGCTGCGGGAGTCGTTCGAACAGGCCGGCCTCGAGCTCCCGATCTACTGGGGTAACCGGAACTGGGCGCCGTACCTGACCGACACGCTGCGCGAGATGGCTGCCGACGGCATCCAGCGTGCCGTGGTGATCGTCACGGCCGCCTACCCGTCGTACTCGGGCTGTCGGCAGTACCGCGAGAACCTCGAAGACGCCGTTCGCCAGGTCCCGAACGCGCCGCGGCTGGACAAGCTGCGCCACTACGCGAACCACCCGGGCTTCGTCGGCTCGTTCGTCGAATCGACGGCAGACGCACTGAGCACGCTGCCTGAGGGCAGTGCGGTCGCGTACGTCACCCACTCGATCCCGAACGCGATGAACGACACCAGCGGTCCGAACGGCAACGGGTACGTCGACTGGCACCTGGATGTGGCTGCGGAGATCGATGCGGCGCTGGAGCGCCGTACTGGACAGGCCCGGCGTACTGACCTGGTCTACTGCTCGCGCTCCGGGCCGCCGCAGATGCCATGGCTTGAGCCGGACGTGAACGACCACCTGGAGGCGCTGGCCGCCGACGGGGTCCCCGGGGTGGCCGTCGTGCCGATCGGGTTCGTGAGCGACCACATGGAGGTCATCTACGACCTCGACACCGAGGCCGCCGCGACCGCGGACAAGCTCGGGCTGCCGATGGCTCGGGCCGCGACGCCCGGCACCGATGAGCGATTCGTCACCATGCTGCGCGACCTGGTCGTCGAGCGGGCCGCCGCCGAGCGCGGCGGGCAGCCGGCGCGGCCCTGCGTCGGCAAGCTCGGCGTGGCCTGGGACAACTGCCGCCCCGACTGCTGTCCGGCCCTGCGCCGACCGACCCTTGCGAAGGAACCTGTATGAACCCCCAAGACCTCTTGAAGCTCGCCGTGACGGTCGCCGAGGAAGCTGCGGCGCTGATCGTCGAGCGGCGCCGGGGGACCATCACGGTCGCCGACACCAAGAGCACGATCACCGATGTGGTGACCGCGGTCGACCGGGAGTCCGAGGAGCTGATCCGGGCCCGGGTCCTGCAGGCCCGGCCGGACGACTCGTTCCTCGGCGAGGAGGGCGACGACGTGGTCGGCACCAGCGGCGTGCGCTGGGTCGTGGACCCGATCGACGGCACGGTCAACTACCTCTACGACCACCCGACGTACGCGGTCTCCATCGCTGTCGAGGTCGACGGTACGACGGTTGCCGGGGTGGTCGTGGATGCGCCCAAGGGTGAGGTCTTCACGGCGACTCTCGGTGGCGGCGCGTTCCTCGACGGCAAGCCGATCCAGGCGTCGAACTGCTCCGAGCTCCCGCAGGCCCTGGTCGGTACCGGCTTCGGCTACGACCCGGTACGGCGCCAGGTCCAGGCCGAGGTGGTCGCGCACCTGATCGCGAAGATTCGTGACATCCGGCGGATCGGGGTCGGCGCGATCGACCTCTGCTACGTCGCCTGCGGCCGGTTGGACGCGGTCTACGAGCGCGGTCTGAACCCGTGGGACTACGGCGCCGGCGCCCTGATCGCCTCCGAGGCCGGCGCGAGGGTCGGCGGCCTGCACGGGGAGCCGGTCTCGCCGGAGATGTCGATTGCGGCCGCGCCTGAGCTGTTCGACACGTTCCACGACCTGCTGGCCGAGGCAGACCCCTTGCGCGCTTGATTGCAGTTGAGTGTTCATTACTGCTCAAACTGCGCAGTAATGAGCATTCAATTGTTCGGTCCTGACAATAACGGCGACACGCGGGTCACAACTTGGACCCCGGTGCGCGCGAGGTGCCTTCGATAGGGCACAATCCCGTCCTCGGGAGCGGAAGTTGCCGCTCTCGGCCTGGCTGTCAAGGGTTTCGGGGGACGAAACGTTCGGCGCTGTACCTCAGCGCGGAATTTCTCGGCCGCTCCACCCGTTCAAGGGCTCAGCAAGGCAACACCACGGGTACGAAGAGGGCAGGGAACACCATGGCGACTGATTACGACGCCCCGCGCAAGACGGACGAAGACGCTTCCGAAGAGTCGATCGAGGAACTGAAGACTCGCCGTCACGACAAGAACTCCGGCAAGGTCGACGAGGACGAGGCGGAGGCGGCCGAGAGTTTCGAGCTGCCCGGTGCCGACCTGAGTCACGAAGAGCTGGCAGTGCGGGTGCTGCCACGCCAGGCCGACGAGTTCACATGTTCGAGCTGCTTCCTGGTGCACCACCGCAGCCAGCTTGCAGAGACGAAGAAGGGCCAACTGGTCTGCCGCGACTGCGCAGCCTGACCCAGCGCCCTCTTCTTCGCACGACAAGGCACGAACGGGACTGTCCCCGCGAGGGGACGGTCCCGTTGTCGTGTCTGAAACAGCGCTGCCGAATCAGTCCTTGCCGAGGCTCTTCACGAGCCCGCTGCGGACCGTTGCGTCCTGTTCCCAGCCGGGCGGGGGATGTCCGGTGGACTTCAGGTAGTACGACGCTGCCTGCCGCTCGGCGAACACTGTCGCCACGGCGGTGACCGCCGCACTGGCGGCCGCCCAAGCGGCGACCTCGGCGTAGCTGCCCTGGCCCTTCTTCGGCGGCTTACCGCCCGAGCCGAGCTTCCAGGCGCTACTGACCGCCTTGCTGGCGGCGATGCCTACTGCGAGCGAGAAGGCGGTCTGCACCAGCCTCCAGCCGATCTTGGCTCCGACCACGAGATGCCCTCCTAAGCGAATTGCCTGACAGTCAGGATCTTGTCACGCTGTGCCCGCTCAGAGCCGCTGCCAATCGCTCCGGGTGGCGCGTGGCGAGCACCCAGTACGGCGCTGGGTCGGTCGGATCGGTGATGGCGACCCGGACTGCGCCGGGCGCGTAGCTGCGCAGCAGCAGGAAGGCCTTGGGGTCACAGTCGCGGCCGAACGCGTTCCGCGCGGCCTCGCCGGTCAGAGCCTCGGCAGCGCCCAGATGAGCTCGCTCGATGACTGCTCGGCCGGCATGCAGGTGTTCGGCATCCACCTCGACGCGGGCGGCGCCGTACCGGAGGAGGAGGACGAGCAGGACCAGTAGCGCGACGGCACCGACGATCACGCCGGCCAGCAGGCCAACTGGGATCGCCGTGATGCCGAACAAGGTCACAATGGCGGCGGCGGAAATGATCCACCAGGACACCGGCACGCTCAGTCGCTCGCGATATTCACCCACGTGACCAGCCTGGCATGCAGCCGATCGGAGAGCGTCGGTAGGGTCGCCTCTCGTGACCGAGGTTCTCATCCAGCGACTCGACCCTGACCTGCCGATTCCGGCGTACGCACATCCCGGCGATGCCGGTGCGGACCTGGTGGCGGTCTCCGACATCACCCTGAAACCCGGCGAGCGCGGCATCGTCGGCACAGGCATCGCGATCGCCCTGCAGGACGGGTACGTCGCCCTCGTGCACCCGCGGTCCGGACTCGCGGCCAAACACGGTGTGTCGATCGTGAACGCGCCGGGCACCGTGGATGCGGGCTACCGCGGCGAGATCAAGGTCTGCCTGATCAATCTGGATCCGCACACCGAAGTGACGCTGAAGCGCGGGGACAGAATCGCGCAGCTGGTCGTTCAGCAGGTGGAGAAGGCGAAGTTCGTCGAGGTGACCACCCTGCCCGGATCCGACCGTGGGATGAGTGGATACGGCTCGACCGGCGGCTTCGGCACTGTGACACGCTGATCAGGTGCGACGGGTGACACCACGAATGCGGAAGACTACCGCCGCTGCAGGAAACGACTCAGGAAGTAGGCAAGTACCGTGATTTTCCGCCGTAAGGGCAAGAACGAAGAGCTCGAGACCGAGACCGCCGCTGAGACGGCCGGTCCCCGCGCCGAGGGCCCGTTCGACTCGACCGAGGTGGAGCCGGAGCTGCTCGAGGCGGAGGACCGGATCGACCTCGGCGCGCTCGTCATCAGCGGCCTGCCGGGCATGGAGCTGCGGCTGCAGGTCGACGAGGAGTCCGGGGTCGTCCAGGCGATCCTGCTGGTCGTCGAGGAGTCGGCGCTGGAGCTGCGCGCCTTCGCGGCGCCGAAGCGCAGCGGCATCTGGGACGAGGTCCGCGAGGAGATCGCCGGCGAGGCGACCCGGATGGGCGGCACCGCCACCGAGACCGAGACCGCGTTCGGCACCGAGCTGGTGCTGGTCGTTCCGGTCGAGGACCCGGACGGCAAGATCTACAGCCAGACCTCGCGTGTCGTCGGTATCGACGGACCGCGCTGGCTGCTGCGCGCCACCATCCTCGGCCGCGCCGCGGTCGACCCGGAGGTCGCGCCGCCGCTGGAGGAGACCCTGCGTCAGGTGATCGTCGTCCGCGGTGACGAGCCGATGGCTGTGCGTGAGTCGCTGCCGCTGCGGCTGCCCGAGGGCGCGGAGCCCATCGTCGGCGAGGCCGAAGAAGCGTAGCCGGACTACAATCATCGTTATGGGTAGCGACAAACCCGCCGGCCTGTTCCGGCGGGCCTTCCGTGGGCTGGCCGGGGACCGGGACCAGCAGGATGCAGAGGTCCTTCGCGACTACGCGCACGACTGTGGCGCGCGGTCGATCACCGGCTGCCGCGACCGCGAGGTCGTGACGCTGTACGGCACGTTGCGGACGATCACGTTCAGCCCGCGCGGCGGCGTACCGGCCTTGGAGGGTGAGTTGTACGACGGCACCGGCACCGTGAAACTGGTCTGGCTGGGCCGGCGCAAGATCGCGGGGATCCACCCGGGCTCGGAGCTGACCGCTTCGGGCCGGATCGGGGTCGTCGACGGCGACCGGGTGATGTTCAACCCGCGCTACGAGCTGCGTCCGACGGCCGCGCATGGCTGACACCGAGGTCACCCCGCCCAAGAGCACCACCAAGCAGGTCCTCGGCTGGGTCGGCATGCTGGTCGACATCGGCCTGCCCTGGATCGCGTTCACCGTGGTCTACGCGTTCAGTGACCACGACCTGAAGCTCGCGCTGATCGTCGCGCTCTCGGCGGCCGGACTGGTCGGCCTGATCCGGCTGATCCAGAAGAAGCCGATCGCGAACGTGATCGGTGGTTTCGTCGGCGTCGGCATCTCGGCCTTCACCGCGTCCCGCACCGGTCAGGCCGAGGACGTCTTCCTGCCCGGCATCATCCTGAACTCGTGCTTCTTCGTGCTCTACGCGATCACGCTGATCACGCGGTACCCGCTGTTCGGTCTCCTGTACGGCGCCATCACGCAGACCTGGCTGGAATGGCGCCGGGACGAGGTGCTCTACCGAGCGCTGAACCGGGTGACGATGGTGTTCACCGCGCAGGTCGGGATCCGGCTCGCGGTCATGGTCCCGCTCTACCTCACCGACAGCGTGAGTGCGCTTGGTGTCGCCAAGATCGCGCTCGGTCTGCCGTTCTACGCCTTGACGCTCTGGGCGGCGTACGCCGTACTGCGGGGTTCGATGCCCGAGGACAAGTGGGACGAGGTCAAAGAGAACTTCACCCACCTGCTGAAGGGCACCCAGCCGCCCCCGCCGGTGCCGGCCGAGGACAAGAAAGAAGAACCCGCTCGCGAAAGCTGAGCGGGTCCTTCGGGCCTGATATCTAACTCAGGCCGTTAGCTGTTGTCGTTCTTGTTTCTGTTGCTGTTCCGGCGGTGGTGGTGCGGGGAGAGCATGTCTTCGAGCTGCTCCTCGGTCTCGTCCGCCGCGACGAACAGGAGTTCGTCGTTCAGCTCCAGGGTGCCGTCCGGCTCCGGGCGCAGCACCCGGCCCTCGCGCAGGATCACCACGAGGGCGGTGTCGAGCGGCCAGTCGATGTCGCCGACCCGGCGGCCGATCATGGGGGAGTCCTCGGGGAGGGTGAGCTCCACGAGGTTGGCGTCGCCCTGGCGGAAGGTGAAGAGGCGGACCAGGTCACCGACCGAGACAGCCTCCTCGACCAGCGCGGACATGATGCGCGGGGTCGAGACCGAGACGTCCACACCCCAGGCCTCGTTGAACATCCACTCGTTGCGCGGGTGGTTGACCCGGGCCACGGTTCGCGGGACGCCGAACTCGGTCTTGGCAAGCAGCGAGACGACCAGGTTGACCTTGTCGTCGCCGGTACTGGCGATCGCCACCTGGCAGCGCTGCAACGCAGCCTCCTCCAGCGACGACAGCTCGCAGGCATCGGCCAGCAGCCACTCTGCGCGCGGCACCGACTCGGCCTTGATCGCCCGCGGGTCCTTGTCGATCAGCAGGACCTCGTGACCGTTGTCCAGCAGTTCGCTGGCGATCGACCGGCCGACCTGGCCGGCCCCCGCGATGGCTACCCGCATCACAGCTCCTCAGGCTTGGTGCCGAGCTGGGACTCGATCGCGGCGGCGTCCCGCTCCAGCATCACGACGTGGACCAGGTCGCCCTCCTGGATGACCGTGTCGGCCTTGGGCAGCACGCCCTCGCCGAGCCGGGTCAGGAACGCGACCCGCGCCCCGGTGGCCGTCTCGATGTCGAAGGCCAGCCGCCCGACCCAGCCGGCGTGCACGTGCACCTCGGCGAGCCGGACCGTGGCCGACGGGTCGCGCCACTCCGGCTCGGAGCCCTCGGGCAGCAGCCGGCGCATCATCTGGTCGACGGTCCAGCGGACCGTGCCGACCGTGGGGATACCGAGCCGCTGGTAGACCTCGGCCCGGCCCGGGTCATAGATCCGGGCCACGACGTTGCCGATCCCGAAGTTCTCCCGGGCGACACGCGCGGCCAGGATGTTCGAGTTGTCGCCGTTCGAGACCGCCGCGAACGCCTCGGCGCCCTCGATCCCGGCCTCGATCAGCACCTCGCGGTCGAAACCCATCCCTTCGACCGTGCGACCGGTGAAGTTCGGGCTCAGGCGGCGGAACGAGTCCGCGGACTGGTCGATGATCGCGACCGTGTGGCCACGCTTCTCCAGGGTTCTGGCCAGCGTCGACCCGACGCGGCCGCACCCCATGATGACGACGTGCACTCGCTGATCACTCCCCGCCCCACGAGGGGCCGCTCTGTCGGTTCGGCAGGGTTAGACGCTACAGGAGACCGGGGGTAGCTCTAACATCTCCGTGTGACTCCCGCTCTCGGCGATATCGGAAAACGGCTGCTGCTCGGTCGCAAACTGCGCAGCACCCAGCTGGGTGAGACGCTTTTGCCCAAGCGGCTCGCCCTTCCGGTGTTCGCCAGTGACGCTCTGTCCTCGGTCGCCTACGCACCTGACGAAATCTTCCTCACCCTCTCGCTGGCCGGTCTGGCCGCCTACAGCTTCTCCTGGAAGATCGGCCTGCTGGTCGCGTTCGTGATGCTCGTCGTGGTCGCGTCGTACCGGCAGAACGTGCACGCCTACCCGTCCGGCGGTGGCGACTACGAGGTGGCCACCGTCAACATCGGCCCGACGGCCGGCCTGACCGTGGCCAGTGCGCTGATGGTCGACTACGTGCTGACCGTGGCCGTGTCGATCTCGTCGGGAGTGCAGAACGCGAAGTCCGCGCTCCCGTTCCTGGCCGGCCACGAGGTCCCGATCGGGGTCGGGCTGGTCCTGCTGCTGACCGCGATGAACCTGCGCGGCGTCCGCGAATCCGGTGCCTTCTTCGCCATCCCCACGTACGTCTTCATGGCCGCAGTGATCGGTATGGCGCTCTGGGGCGTGATCCGGTACGCCTTCGGCGACCTGCCGATGGCCGAGAGCTCGCACTTCCAGGTCCGGCCGGAACCAGGGCATGAGGTCTTCAACGGGCTAGCTGCGGTCTTCCTGCTGGCCAGGGCGTTCTCCTCCGGATGTGCGGCGCTGACCGGCGTCGAGGCGATCAGCAACGGCGTACCGGCGTTCCGGAAGCCGAAGAGCAAGAACGCGGCGACCACGCTGCTGCTGCTCGGAACGATCGCGGTCACGATGCTGATGAGCATCCTGTTCCTGGCCGACAAGATCCGGCTGCGGTTCGCCGAGGACCCGGCGACGCAGCTGCTCGGTCCCGACGGCCAGCCGGTCGGGACCGGCTACGTGCAGAAGACGGTGATCGCCCAGATCGCCGACTCGGTCTTCTCGAACTTCCCGCCCGGGTTCTACCTGGTGATCGGCGCGACCATGCTGATCCTCGTGCTGGCCGCGAACACGGCCTTCAACGGCTTCCCGGTGCTCGGCTCGATCCTGGCCAAGGACGGCTTCCTGCCGCGCCAGCTGCACACCCGCGGCGATCGGCTGGCCTACAGCAACGGCATCATCCTGCTGGCGCTGGCCGCGATCGGCCTGATCATCGCGTTCGACGCCCAGGTCACCAAGCTGATCCAGCTGTACATCGTCGGGGTGTTCGTCAGCTTCACGCTCAGCCAGTTCGGCATGATCCGGCACTGGACCCGGCACCTGAAGAGCGAGACGGACTCCGCCAAGCGCGGGCAGATGGTCCGGTCCCGGGTGATCAACACGGTCGGCCTGACGCTGACCGCCACCGTGCTCGTGATCGTCCTGCTGACCAAGTTCACTCACGGTGCCTACATCGCGATCATCGCGATGGCGGTGCTGTTCCTGATGATGAAGGGCATCCGCCGGCACTACGACACGGTCGGTCGGCAGACGGCTGTGGACAGTGACGAGACGCTGATGCTCCCGTCCCGGGTGCACGCGATCGTGCTGGTCTCCAAGCTGCATAAGCCGACTCTGCGCGCACTGGCCTTCGCCAAGGCGTCCCGGCCGTACACCGTCGAGGCGGTCACGGTGGACGTCGACCGCGAGGAGTCCGACGTACTGCAGGCCGAGTGGGACCGGATGGGGATTCCGATCCCGCTGAAGCGACTGGCATCGCCGTACCGGGAGATCACCCGGCCGATCCTGCAGTACGTGCGGGACATCCGGCGGCAGTCGCCGCGCGACGTGGTGATGGTCTACATCCCCGAATACGTGGTCGGACGCTGGTGGGAACACGTGCTGCACAACCAGAGCGCACTGCGCCTCAAGGGCCGGCTCTTGTTCACACCTGGTGTGATGGTGACATCCGTTCCGTACCAGCTGATCTCGTCGCAGGTGGCGGAGGAGCGGCAGGACCGGGAAGAACGGGTGGCCGGACAGGTACGTCGGGGAGCCCGCAAGTCGTCAGGAGATCGGTGACAGCCGAGAACGCACCCGAGAACATCGTCGGGTCAGTAGTCGAGCTCGAAGTAGGACCGGTGGCGCACGGTGGCCACTGTGTGGCCCGGTACGAGGGTCAGGTCGTCTTCGTTCGGCATGCGCTTCCTGGCGAGCTGGTGCATGCCCGGGTGACCGAGCAGACCGCCAAGTACCTGCGGGCGGACGCCGTACAGGTGCTGACGCCGTCACCGCAGCGGATCGAGCCACCGTGCCCGTACGCCGGGCCTGGGCTGTGTGGTGGCTGCGACTTCCAGCACGCCAACATCGTCGAGCAGCGTCGGCTGAAGGCCACCGTGGTCTCGGACACGCTGCGGCGGATCGGTGGGATCGAGCGGACCGTGGTGATGGAGTCGCCAGGGGATGAGGGGCTCGGCTGGCGGACCCGACAGCGGTACGCCGTTGTGGACGGCCGACCGGGGATGCGTGCGCACCGGTCCCATGACCTGATTCAGATCGACAACTGCCTGATCGCCCACCCGGGGACTCCGGACGTGCTGTCGCAGCGCTGGCCGGATGTGGCGTCGGTGCAGGCCGTTGTGTCCTCTGAGGGCAAGACTGCGGTGGTCACGGACTCTGCGCCTGCTGGGCGTGTTGTGGAGGTCGTGCGGAACCGGCGGTTCCGGGTGGAGGCCGGTGGGTTCTGGCAGGTGCATCCGGCCGCTCCGGAGACCCTGGTGGACGCTGTGCTGAGCGGACTGGTGCCTGCGGCCGGTGAGACGGCTCTGGACCTGTACTCCGGCGTGGGGCTGTTTGCGGCCTTCCTGGCGGAGGCTGGGTGCAGCGTGCTCGCGGTGGAGGGCGACAAGGACGCGGTGAAGAACGCTCGCCGCAACCTGCACGACCTGCCGGGCGTGACGCTCGAGGCAGGCGACGTGGACCGAATCCTCAACATCGCGGTCGGTAAGGGGCTCGAGCACGTCGACCTGGTCGTGCTGGATCCGCCCCGGACAGGTGCCGGCAAGGACGTCGTACGGCGGATTGCTGCGCTCACGCCGCGTCGGATCGCGTATGTGGCGTGCGACCCGGCCGCGTTGGCGCGGGACCTGAAGACGTTCGCGCGGCTCGGCTACGGGATCGCATCACTGCGGGCGTTCGACCTGTTCGGGATGACACACCACATCGAATGCGTGGCCGTTTTGCAGCCTGTGGACAGCTGAGTGGTGGGTCTTTCCGTCTCGGGGTAGCGTTCGAGGCTCTGGATTCCAATGCGCTGGAGACCTGAATGCCGCTCGTTGACCTCGACGACCCGGAGGAGTTGCGCGCTCGCTGGAGCGCGCTGGCCGCCGTGTCCCACGCCACCGGTTTCGACCGCCGGTGGTATGCGGACGTCGACGGGTACTACCACCAGGACGAGACCGGCTCCATCCTGCGCCTGCAGCGGCTGGGTGACGGCCGGGCGGTCCTGTTCGGCTACCAGACGCAGCACAGTCAGACCGCTGGGTCCGATCTGCTCGCCGGCTCGCCGGAGTGGATTGGCCAGCCTGAGGTGCGGCAGCGCCTCGCGGCGGGGGAGCTGGGGTTCGTCTACGGAGCCTTCAACGGGACCTGGGCGCGCGCTGGCTACCAGGGCGACCCGTGGGAGCCGGTGTCCGACGGGTTCCTGCAGATCGGCGGCTGGATCACCTCCGAGGAGGACTCCGCCCGCGAAATGATCGAGTGGGTCGCCGAGTGGGCCGACTACCTCGGTGGGCTCGACGAACTACTCCCGTACGGCGTTGCGCTGATCCGGACCGGCGGTGCGATCACGGCTGAGGCGCTGGCGGCGTTCTTCGCGCCGTTCAACATCAATCCGCGGTCGCCGGCCCAGCCGGATATCGCTGCTGGGGTGGGTGCGGCTCGGGTGTTCACCCCGGGCGCGCCGGTTGAGGACGACGACACTCCGCCGGCTGGAGTGCCGGTTTACACGCCGCCAGTGGTCGCCGTACCGGCTCCGCAGGTTGCGGTCCCGGAAAATTTTCCGGTTGCGCCTGACGCGGGTGGTGGTTCGGTCGTTGAGCCTGACGTGACTGGAGTACGCGAGGGCCGCCCGGGGGCCGACGACGAGGAATCCTTTGTCGTCCCGCCCGGAATCAGCCCGTTCACCGGCCAGCCGATCGCCACGGACACCGGCGGTACGCCGATCCAGACCGGCCAACCGGCGTCGTACGAGCAGGTGCCCTTCGGTCGCGAGGAGGCGCCGTACGAGGACTATGGCGTCGTCGGCAAGAAGCAGGGCTGGCTCCGCCGCCGCAAGCCGGATGAGCCCGCCGCCGCACCGGTCGCTCAGCCCGCTGCTCCGGCTCCCGGCTCCTACGTGCCGGCTGATGTCCCTGACAACGGCCTCCCGTACAACCGGCTGCCCTCCTCCGAGCCCCCACGCGTAGGCGACGGCCGCCACGAAGGCGACGACTTCTACGCCAGCCTTTTCGCCGACGCCCCCGCCGCCACAACTCCCGACCAAGACTTCGAGACCGCGGAACAACCCGCCTGGTCCGAGCCAATCCCCTTCGACGACGCCACCGCTGAGAGCCCGCGTGTCGACCCGAACGCGACGGCTGCGTACTCGCCGTTCGCTCCGGCGGATCCGGAGGCGACTGCGGCGCACTCCCCGTTCGCGCCGTCCGATGATGATGCGACGGCCGAGCGTCCGCGTGTCGACCCGGATGCGACCGCTGAGCGCGCACCGATTGCTGCCGATCCGATCGCGGCTGCGTACTCGCCGTTCGCCCCGGCGGACCCGGAGGCGACTGCCGCCTATTCGCCGTTCGCACCACCCGAGCAGGCCGCATCTGCTCCGGCGCGGGCGGACGGGACGTGGGACGGGCCTGGCTGGGTCAACGGTGAGTGGGTCGAGTCCCCGCCAGCCGACACCAACCAGCCAGCACCCGCTCCCGCGAGTCAGCAGGCATCTGCTCCCGCGGATCAGCACGCGGCGGCTGCTGCCCGCGACGAGTCTCCGGCGGCTGACGAGTACTCCGGCACCTCAGCTCTCGATCACGCGAGCGTTGAGTCCAGTCCGGCCTTCGCCGAGGACGACGACGACGCTCCGACCGCCGAGATCGCCGCCGTAGCTGATTCCTTCTCCGGCCCGTCGCCCTTCGCCCAGCCGAGCGCCCCGACCCCCACCGAGCCGCCGGCAAGCTCCCCGGAACCACAGCAAGTCGGCGCTCCCTTCGAGCCGCAGCAATCCGGTAGCCCGTTCGCGCCGAACCAGGCTGAGTCCTCCACGAGCCCGTTCGCGCCCCCGTTCGCACCGGCCGCAGAGCCCATTGCCGGAAGCCCGTTCGCTCCGGGTGCTGCGCAGGACGACTTGCTCGACGATGAGACGGCTGAGATCCCTGCGATCCTCGAAGCCTCGACCGAGCAGCACCCTGAAGCTCAGGTTGACCCTCAGTCCCAGTCGCAACCCTGGCCCCAGCCCAACCCAGCGCCCTGGCCGCAGCCCACGGATCCGCATCCGGCGCCCACGCCACACCCGTCCCCGGATCCGTATCCCTCACCAACCCCAGACCCGACACCGGGCCCCCAGCCGACACCGTTCCCGGGCCCTGAGCCGGACCCGCGGCCGACGCCGTACCCGACTCCCGAGCCGACTCCGTCGCCGGAGCCGACGCCGTTCCCTGGGCCCGAGCCGGACCCGCGGCCCTCGCCGTTCCCGAGCCCCGAGCCGACTCCGTCGCCGGAGCCGACGCCGTTCCCTGGGCCCGAGCCGGACCCGCGGCCGACCCCGTACCCGAGCCCCGAGCCCGATCCGCGGCCCTCGCCGTACCCGGGTCCTGAACCGACTCCGACTCCGGAGCCGGAGCCTGCCCCAGAGCCTGAACCCGAGCCGGTGTCGCCTGAGCCTGAGCCGGCGCCCGAGCCGGATCCGACGCCGGCTCCGGGGGATCCGTCCCCTTGGGCGGATGCGGAGCCTGCTCCCGCGAGCTCGCCTGAGTTGGGGGATGACGAGCCGACCGGTGTGTTTGCTGCGGTCGATGCGAGCGTGGCTGAAGCTGAGCCGTTCGAGCACCAGTGGCAGCCCACCGGGGCCTCGGATGCCCTCACGCGCGACGAGGACCGCGCTGAGGCATCGACGCAACAGCACGCCCAGCCCGAGCCCGACGGACACGCTCAGTACGCCGAGGCTCCCCGCGAAGCTCAGCAGGCCGCCCACGGCGACCAGGACGACCGCGCTCAGTACGACGACGCTCAGTCGGCAGCGCAGTCCCAGCCGGCCGAGAGCGCGCAGGCTGAGCAGAACGAACCAGAAGAACAACCCCACTACGCCGAGGCAGTGGCGCACAACGAACAGGACGACCGCGCCCACTACGCCGAAGCGCCGCGTGCCGAGGAATGGCCCGAGGACTCTGACGAGCCAACCGGCGTGATCCCGGCCGTGTTCGATGAACCCGAACAGACCCCCCAGGTGCCGCTAACCGGGATGTCCATCCCGGGCCTCGGCCTCGTCGGCTCCGATAGCCCTGGCGTGGAGCTGGTGCCGGGGTCGCTCGAAGAGGCCATGCGGGCCGAGCCTGAACGCCGCCGCCCGCGGCCCAAGGATTCCGCGGCCTTCGCCGCCCTGCACGCCTGGTGCCGAGCGCGAACCGCGATTGTGCCCTCCGGTTTCACGATTCAGGTGCAGGTCCTCGACCCCCAGAACCCGTCGTACCGGTTCGACCTCGAGCCGCCGAACGTCGACAGCGAGGAATTCGCCGCCGACAAGCTCAGCGGACTCCTCGGCGACCTCTGGCTGACCGAGGCCCAAGAGCAGGGCGGCTGGCTCTTCGCGAGACTCGACGCGGCCGGCCGCACGTTGCGGATCGACCGTTGGTACGACCAGGTTCCCGAGTGGTGGGACACCCCGGTCGAGGAGCGCCTCGACATCGGCAACTTGGCTCGACGCCTGACCGCGCGCGACCCGCAGTGGCAACCGTCGTATGTGGAGAAGTTGTATACGAACGCGAGATAGCGTTCTCCCATGCTTCTCAGGATCTTCACCGAGCCCCAGCAGGGCGCGTCGTACGACGAGATTCTCGCCGTCGCGCGCAAGACCGAGGAGAACGGTTTCGACGCGTTCTTCCGTTCCGACCACTACCTCGTGATGGGCGATGGGGACGGCCTGCCGGGCCCGACCGATGCTTGGATCACGCTCGCCGGACTGGCCCGTGAGACCAGCCGGATCAAGCTCGGCACCCTCGTCAGCCCGGTCACCTTCCGGCACCCCGGCGTCCTCGCGATCACCGTCGCCCAGGTCGACCAGATGAGCGGCGGCCGGGCGGAGCTTGGGCTCGGCGCGGGCTGGTTCGAGGCGGAGCACGCGGCGTACGGGCTGGATTTCCCGGACACGCCGGGCCGGTTCGACCTGCTGGAGGAGCAGCTCGAGGTGATCACCGGGCTGTGGGACACGCCGGTGGGGGAGAAGTACGCGTTCGACGGCAAGCAGTACCAGCTCAGCGACTCCCCGGCCCTCCCGAAGCCGATCCAGCAGCCGCACCCGCCGATCATCATCGGTGGCGCCGGCAAGAAGCGCACCCCGGAGCTCACCGCCAAGTACGCGACCGAGTTCAACGCCGGCTTCAAGACCGTCGAGGACACCAAGGTCCTCTTCGACCGCGCCCAAGCAGCCTGTACGGCGATCGGTCGCGCCACAGACTCGCTGATTCTGTCCGCCGCGCACCGCGTGGTTGTCGGCAAGGACGACGCCGAGGTCAAGCGTCGTGCCGAGGCGGTCGGCTGGACGCTGGACGAGCTGAAGGCCCATGGTGTCGGCGGAACCCCGGACCAGGTCGTCGACCAGCTCGGTCGTTTCGCCGAGGCCGGCTGCAGCCACTACTACCTGCAGATCATGGACCTGAACGACCTCGACCACCTCGACCTGATCGCGTCGGACGTACTGCCGCAGGTCTCCTAGCTCGAACTCGAAAAGTGGCTCGACGTCATGTATCTTGATGTCGAGAGACTTCCCCGCCATGAAGTTAGGTTTACCTGACCTCGTGGCCGGGCCGGGGGCCCGGGAGGATGGGCCCCAGCGGAACTGGACCGGATAGAGGAGCAGGTTGATGGCGAGCGTCGACAGCTTCGGTGCCCAGGGGGCACTCGAGGTCAACGGACAGTCGTACGAGATCTTCAGGTTGGCGGGTATCGAGGGGGCGGAGACGCTGCCCTACTCCCTCAAGGTGCTGCTGGAGAACCTGCTGCGGACCGAGGACGGCGCGAACATCACCGCCGACCACATCCGCAAGCTCGGCAGCTGGGACCAGAACGCGGCTCCGGACACGGAGATCCAGTTCACCCCGGCCCGAGTGATCATGCAGGACTTCACCGGTGTGCCGTGTGTGGTCGACCTGGCCACCATGCGCGAGGCGGTGGTCGAGCTCGGGGGTGACCCGACCAAGATCAACCCGCTGGCGCCGGCCGAGCTGGTCATCGACCACTCGGTCGTCATCGACGTCTTCGGCCGGCAGGACGCCTTCGAGCGCAACGTCGAGCTGGAGTACCAGCGCAACCGTGAGCGCTACCAGTTCCTGCGCTGGGGCCAGACCGCGTTCGACGAGTTCAAGGTCGTCCCGCCGGGCACCGGCATCGTGCACCAGGTCAACATCGAGCACCTGGCCCGCACGGTCATGGTCCGCAACGGTCAGGCCTACCCGGACACCTGTGTCGGTACCGACAGCCACACCACCATGGTCAACGGCCTTGGTGTGCTGGGCTGGGGCGTCGGTGGTATCGAGGCCGAGGCCGCGATGCTCGGCCAGCCGGTCAGCATGCTGATCCCGCGGGTCGTCGGCTTCAAGCTCTCCGGCGCAGTGCCGACCGGCGTGACCGCGACGGACGTCGTCCTGACGATCACCCAGATGCTGCGCAAGCACGGCGTCGTCGGCAAGTTCGTCGAGTTCTACGGCGAGGGTGTCGGCGCGGTTCCGCTGGCCAACCGCGCGACCATCGGCAACATGAGCCCGGAGTTCGGCTCCACGGCCGCGATGTTCCCGATCGACGACATCACGCTGGACTACCTGCGGCTGACCGGCCGCGGTGACCAGGAGGTCGCGCTGGTCGAGGCGTACGCCAAGGAGCAGGGTCTCTGGCACAACCCGGCGATCGAGCCGCGGTTCTCCGAGTACCTCGAGCTGGACCTGTCGACCGTCGTGCCGTCGATCGCCGGCCCGAAGCGTCCGCAGGACCGGATCGAGCTGAGCAAGGCCAAGGAGTCGTTCCGCGGCGTGCTCGGCGACTACGCGACCGAGGAGCTCGACGTCGACCCGTCGGAGACCGGGAGCTTCCCGGCCAGCGACGCACCGAACGGGCACGGTCACGTCGACGACAACCCGCACACCGCGCCGCAGAAGGCCGACCGGCCGACCAAGAAGACCAAGATCACGCTGAACGGTCAGGAGACCGAGCTCGACCACGGCCACGTCGTGATCGCGAGCATCACCTCCTGCACCAACACGTCGAACCCCTCCGTCATGCTCGCCGCGGCGCTGCTTGCGAAGAACGCGGTCGACAAGGGCCTGACCAGCAAGCCGTGGGTCAAGACGTCACTGGCCCCGGGCTCGAAGGTCGTCACCGACTACTACGAGAAGGCCGGCGTCACGCCGTACCTGGAGAAGCTCGGCTTCCACCTGGTCGGTTACGGCTGCACGACCTGTATCGGTAACTCGGGCCCGCTGCCCGAGGAGGTATCGGCCGGCGTCCAGGCGGCCGATCTCGCCGTCGTCTCGGTGCTGTCCGGCAACCGGAACTTCGAGGGCCGGATCAACCCGGACGTGAAGATGAACTACCTGGCGTCGCCGCCGCTGGTGATCGCGTACGCGCTGGCCGGCACGATGGACTTCGACTTCGAGACCGACGCGCTGGGTCAGGACACGGACGGCAACGACGTGTTCCTGAAGGACATCTGGCCGGCCGCCGAGGATGTCGACAAGGTCATCTCGACGTCGATCAACCGCGAGATGTTCACCAAGGACTACGCCGACGTCTTCGCCGGTGACGAGCGCTGGCAGTCGCTGCCGACGCCCGAGGGCAAGGTCTTCGACTGGGATGCCGACTCGACGTACGTGCGCAAGCCTCCGTACTTCGACGGCATGGCCAAGGAGCCGTCGCCGGTCACCGACATCGCCGGCGCCCGCGTGCTGGCCAAGCTGGGCGACTCGGTCACCACCGACCACATCTCCCCGGCCGGTTCGATCAAGGCCGACGGTCCCGCCGGCAAGTACCTGGCCGAGCACGGTGTCGACCGCAAGGACTACAACTCGTACGGCTCGCGTCGTGGCAACCACGAGGTGATGATCCGGGGCACCTTCGCCAACATCCGGCTGCGCAACCAGATCGCACCGGGCACCGAGGGCGGCTTCACCCGCGACTTCACCAAGGACGACGCCCCGGTAACGAGCATCTACGAGGCTTCGGAGTCCTACATCGAAGCCGGTACGCCGCTGGTCATCCTGGCCGGCAAGGAGTACGGCTCGGGCTCGTCGCGCGACTGGGCCGCCAAGGGTACGGCGCTCCTCGGCGTCCGCGCCGTGATCACGGAGTCGTTCGAGCGCATCCACCGGTCGAACCTGATCGGCATGGGCGTCCTCCCGCTGCAGTACCCGGAGGGCGAGAGCGCGGAGTCGCTCGGCCTGACCGGCGAGGAGACCTTCGACTTCAGCGGCGTCACCGTGCTGAACGACGGCACGATCCCGAGCACCGTTCACGTCACCGTGACCGGGACCGACGGCTCGGTCAAGGAGTTCGACGCGGTCGTCCGCATCGACACGCCTGGTGAGGCGGACTACTACCGCAACGGCGGCATCCTGCAGTACGTGCTGCGGTCCCTGATCGCCAACTGATCCAGACAAACAGAAGGGCCGACCGGGCTGTAATCCGGTCGGCCCTTCTCCACGTTCAGCGGCAGCCGAGGCCGTCCTGGTAGCCGTCGGCCGGGATACCGGACTTGGACTCCGGGGCCTTCTTGCCGGCGATCTCGTCGGCGTAGTTCCAGATGCTCTCGGGGTAGTCGCCCGCGGCATCCATCTCCTTCAGGATCTTCCATGACTTGCTGCCTTGCATGGCCGTCACGGCCTCAGCAGCCTTGGCTTTGTCACCGGACTTCCGCGCCGCGGTCCACTGATCGAGCCAGGCGCAGGACGCCGCGCCGGTGACCCGGGCGCCGAGCTGGTAACGCTCGATGACCGTTGCCTTGTACAACGGTGCTGTCTTGAAGCCCTTCGGGACGGTGACCTCGGTGAGCATCTCGTCCACCGCTGCGCGGACCTTCTCCGGCCGTACGACGGTCTCCGGCATCGCGTTCAGCCAGGTCTCGACATCGACCTGCTTCAGCTTGGTCAGCAACGCCTGGAACGCCTCCTGGGTGCCGGCGTAGGTGCGGAGCTCGACGAACGGTGCACCCTTCGGCGGCAGCAGCACCGAGAAGTCCGAGGTGCTGCCCTTGGCCAGGAAGAACGTGCCCTGCTGACCGAGCACCTGCGCCGGCTCGTGCTTGGAGCTCGCGTCGACGCGGTCCTTGTGGATCAGCTTGTAGTCCTTGGCCGGATACCAGGTGATCTGGAAGGTCTCGTCACCGTTGGCGAACTTCATCTCGCCGCGGTCCTTGGTGAACTCGTCGACCACGGTGATCTTCCAGGCCGGGTCGTTGATCAGGATCCGCTCGTTGGCCTCGGCGATCGCCCGGACCTCTGCGGCGTACGCCGACTGCGGCGCGACGAACGGCGCGACCGGACTGTCCTTCGGGAGCACGGCTCCGACGACCGCGACAGCAGCGGCAATGCTGACCGCAGCGGCAACGCCGATGGTGAGTCGGCGGCGCCGGCCCGGGTGCAGCCGGGTGGCGGGTTCGGTGGTGGTCAAGATGTCCTCCAGCAGATCGGACTCGGCGCCGCCGGTCGGCAACTGCCGGACCGTGTCGTCGCCGTACGGGTTGGCCCGCGCGATCAGCCGGTCGAGTTCGCGGTCGTTCATCGCTTCTCCTGAACTGGTCGCAGGGTTCGTTCTTCCCGTTCATGTCCGCGATCGCCGTAGGCGTCTCCGAGGAGATTCCGCAGCCGCCCGCGCGCCCGATGCAGCCGCGTCCGCACCACCCGGGCCGGTACGTCGAGCACCACGGCTGCCTCCTGCGGGTTCAGGTTCTCCCACGTGGTCAGCATGATGAGCTCCCGGTCGGTTTCACTCAGTCCCGCCATCGCTGCCATGACCACCGCGTTGGCCTCGACGTCGCCGGCATGATCCGGTACGACGTCCTGCAGTTCCACGCGCAGTCGTTCGCCGAGCCGGTCGCGGCGCTGGGCCCCGCGCCGATGATTCGCGAGCACGCGGCGAGCGACGCCGTACAGCCAGAGTCGTGCCGTACCGTCGGTCGGCACCTGGTCGAACCGGCGCCATGCGACCAGCATGGTGTCGGCCACGACGTCGGCGGCGTCATCGGGGGAGCCGCAACGGCGGAGCGCATAACCGAGCAGCTCCCGGAAGTTCTGCGCGAAGAGCTCCCGGAAAGCATCCTCGGGTGGGCTGGGCGACGAGGTCATACCTGGTCCATGTCCGGCAGTATGCGCGGCGTCTCAGGTCAAAACTGCACGCCGAAATTGCATCGCTCCCCGAGCACAGTGCGTGGCACACTCCCCGGATGCCGCTCAACGCCGTACAGGTCGCCGACGCGTTCGGACTCGGGTCCGTCCTGGAGGACCGCCCGCTGGCCAACGGCGACCGCCCCGCCGTCACCCGAGTCGTGTCGACGACGAACGGGCGTTGGGTCGTCAAGCACGACCGCCTCGGCTCGGCGGGCCGCCTCGACCTCTCCACGTGGCAGCGCGGGAAGGCCTGGACTGTGCACCGGCTGGAGAGCGCGGCCGCAGCGGCCGGCATCCCGATGGCGCAGCCCGTCCAACCGCCTGAGCCGAGTGTGGGTTTCTGGTATGCGCCGCCGGACTCTGACGGCGAGCTCGCCCGGGTGACCGAGTGGGTCGAGGGCCGCGATCTGCGGGAAGCGCGCGTCCCCGACGAAGAGCTGGCTACCTGGCTAGGCGGCGTGCTGGCCCGGATCGCTCAGCTGGACGTGGCGGTCGACGAGGACGCCGATGCGTCGTCGGTCTTCCCGTTGGACGAGTGGCGCGGCTGGGTGCGCGAGGCTGAAAGTAAGGCCGACCCCGCGCTGGCCCGCGCCGCCCATGCCGTGCTCGGGGTGGTGGAGGACTCAGCCGACCTGGTCGCCGAGGCGCTGCGGAACCGCCCGGCGCTGACGATGACTCACGGGGACGCGGCCCCGGCCAACATTCTCGCCACTCCGAGCGGACTGGTGCTGATCGACTGGGAGTCGGCGACCGCCGACGTCGCGTGGTGGGACGCGGCGAGCAACGCGGTCCGCCTGGCCGCCCCCGACGAGCGGAGCATCGCAGGCGGTGACCCCCGGATCATCCGCGCCCTGATCGGGTCCTACCGCGACGCCGGGGGCCCGGCCGGCCCCGCCGACGCGACCGCGTTCGGGGGCCTGCTCATCGGGCATCTCAGCTTCACCGCCTGGTGTTTGTGGGTGGCCCTGGGGCACCGCGATGAAAGCGCGGAGCAGGTCGCGTTCTGCACCCGTTCGCTCTTTGACTCCGCCGAGCACCTGCCGCGAATCCTGCGGGAACTGGACGACTGGGCCCGGCTGTTGGCCTGATTTACTGAGCCCATGGCGACAGTCCGGGCGCATCCGCGGGAGGTAGTGGCGGCCGCTTGCGCCGCGCACGGCGAGGACACGGTTGTCGACTGGGCAGTCGCGTTCCTTACCGGCGAGATACCGGGGGAGGACGCGTACGGCGCGGACCTGCCGAAGCTGGTCGCACTCACCGGCTCTGCGAACCCCGGTGGCTGGGCAGCACCCGTCGATCCGGTGAACTACTACTGGATCCGCGTCTGGGCCGCCCGAGTTCTTCTCTACGCCTGGCGCGACGACGCGGCCGAGGCGCTGGCCGCGGCCGCCGATGACCCGGCCTGGCGCGTCCGCGAACACGTCGCCCGAGTCATCGCCAAACACGAACTGAGCGACCTGGTGGAGTACCTCGTCGCCTTGGTAGACGACGAGGTACCCCGGGTCCGCGCCGCGGCCGAGCGCGCCTTGGACCGGCTCGACCGCTAGAAGCCCAGCGTGTTGAGCTTCTCCAGCAGCAGGGTCTGCTGCCGGATCTGGTTGCTGGTCGACGCCGGGTTGAGGCGGATCGCCTCGGCCTGGGCCATGACGGCGCCGAACGTGCTGTCCAGCCGCAGGTCCAGGTTGGTGTCGACCCGGCTGCCGAGGTCGAACGAACCGTCGGCGAAGTTCAGCCAGGCGGTGAGCGCCTGCCGGTCGAACTCGGCCTTCGGGTTCAGCAGCTGGATGTTGAGTACGGCGTTCGCCTTGGCCATCGTCGAGACGTCACGCGCCTCGGACAAGACCGGGCTCATGTGCTGCGCCACCTGCAGGTAGCAGTTGACCGTGCTGACCGGCAGATCGACCGGCGGGATCCGCAGCCCGGCACGGGTCTGCAGGAACCACAGCGGCGCGATCCTGGTCAGATGCGCGTTGCCCTGCACAACGACCTTGGCCGAGTCCGCACTCGAACCACCGTCGTCGTCCCGCGCAGTGAAGCCCACGTCGTAGTTGCACGCCGATCCGAACGTGTGCGGCTTCGCATCCGTCACATCGCGCGGCTGCAGACTCGGGCTGCTCGCCGGGTCGGTCCCCGGCGGGTTGACCAGGTAGTTGGTCGTCGCGCCGAAGCTCCAGCTCAAGGCCAGGTCGTCACTGCCTGGATCGGTCGACCGGCCCTTGAAGCTGACCGGCTGCCCACTGTGCGCGATGAACGTCGGTACGCCGTTCACCACCGTCGCGCCGGATTCGTCGATCACCGCGGTCGGTGCCACGTTGGTCACGGTCACCGGGAAGGTCGCCGTACCGGTGCCACCGTCGTCGTCGGTCACCTTCACCCCAACGGTGAACGAGCCGTTGTCGCCGTATGCGCGGCTTCCGGTGACGGTTGTCATCAGCAATGAACCAGTCGTCGGAGCGCCGAAACCCCAGTCGATGCTCGCCGTGTGCGTGTCGGCCGAGCCTGGATCGACGAACGACGCCTTCGCGTTGAGGGTCGAGCCCTCGGTGATGGTCTTCACCTGCGCCGGGTCGATCGTCACGGCCGGCGCCACGTTGCTGACGGCAACTGGGAACGACGCCGAGCTGGTGCCACCGTCATCGTCGGTCACGGTGACCTTGACGGTGTAGTTGCCGTTGTCCGCATACACATGGCTACCGTTGACCTGACCCGCGGCTGCCGCCGGGGTGGTCGTCGTTCCATCGCCCCACTCGATCTTGGCCGAGTGCGTATCGAGCGAGCCCGGATCCGTGTACGTCGCCTGCACCCCGTACGACGTGCCCTCGGCAACCGTGCCCGGCTGTCCCGGAGCGATACCGATGCTCGGGGCAACGTTGTTGACGGTCAGATGGAACGTCGTCGTCGCCGTCTCACCCTTGTCGTCGGTCGCAGTGATCGTCACGTCGCGACTCTGCGTCGGGCCATCACTCGTCGTCGAACTCCAAGCCCACCGACCCCCGCCGACGTTGGTCACGTTGCCGCTGGAAGCGGTCAGCGCCACGGTCTTGCCCTCGGGATCGCTGAAGCCACCTGCGTTGTTCGCAGTCGTGCCCTCGTTGACCGTCACCGTCCCGTTGTCGGCGCCGATGGTCGGCGGGTTGTTGCCCTGCTGCAGCGCCGCGAGCAGGTCGATCCGCGGCGTGGTTGCGTTCGTGGTCGGGCTGGTCGCGTAGGTGATGTCGACGCCCGTGTCCCGCAGATAGCCGAGCAGCGTCGCCGCAGTCGCGTTGGGATACGCGTGCCGCAGACCAGCGATCGCCCCGGCGACATGCGGAGCCGCCATCGACGTGCCGCTGAGATTCGCCCAGGCGTCATCCGGGACCGAGGCGCGGATCGACGTACCGGGTGCGAAGACGTCGAGCAGCGGACCACGGTTCGAGTAGCTGGCGGGGCTGTCGACTTCGTTGCCACTGGCATCGGCATCGATCGCGCCGACTGTGACGGCGGTGGACACGCATCCCGGTTCACCGACGCCGTTCGGGTGCGACTCGTTGCCGGCGGAGATGGTGGTGGTGATCCCGGCCGAGAGCAGCAGGTCGATCGAGGCCTTCGTCGAGCTGCCGTCACAGGTCGTGGTGTGATTGCTGTCGTCACCGCCGCTGAGGTTCGCCGAGGCGATCGTGAAGTCGTTGCGGAGGTCGTAGATGCGCTGCATGCCCGCGATGAAGTCCGAGTAGTAGAACTGTGCGCAGGGTGCATTGCCGTCACAGCCGACGTTGCTGCGGTGGTAGATCTGGATCGCGATGATGTTCGCGCCCGGTGCGACCCCGTTGCCAGGGGCACCGGTCACGCCGGTTCCGGCACCGGCTGCGATCCCGGCGACATGCGTGCCGTGGCGGCAGATGTTCGCCGTACCGTTGAGGCACTGGGCAGTCTCGGCATCGGCTGATCCGGCGCCGGTCTGACTGGCTGTGCCGTTCGGGCACAGTGAGACCTCGTTGGCGCTGCCGTCGGTGCTGGAGTAGCAGGCCTCGGAGACGATCCGGCTGCCGAAGAACGGGTGGTCGCGGTCGATCCCGGTGTCCAGGATCGCGACCGTCTGACCGGCGCCGGTGAAGCCGAGCTGCTGAACGCGGTCGGCGTGGATGAACGGGATGCTCTCGGCCAGCGACGGCGAACCGACCTTGTCGGGCTGGATCGAGACCACGTTCGGATCGGCCGCGAGCTCGGCCAGCGCTGCCTTGTCGGCATCGAGCGCGAGCAACGGGAACGACCGGTACGTGCGGTTCTGCTCGGCGTTGCCCTGATCGATATTGTCGAGCACCTGCTGCTTGTCGCTGATGTGATCGACCTGCACGATCACGCGAGTCGTCTCGCCTGACTCCGCGTGAGCCGGCACTTGCGTGATGCCCGCTGCCAACCCGGCCAAGGCCAGGGCAACGAACAGTCTTCGGACATGCATCGTGATTCCCCCATGGATGTGGTGACGCCTCAGCCGGACTGCTGGGCGGTGTCCTCCTGCACAGCGGCGACCCGCGGTGACTGCCGCAGCCGCTCGAGACCGGCCGCGTCGACCCCAGGGCCAACTGCGGGACGGCGTCGTAGCGCCGGATCACCCGGGCGTGCGGAACCTCCGCCAGTACGGCGTCCTGCGCCGTACTGATCGCCTTGCGCTGTGCGGCGCGCGCCTGATCCCCCAGATCACCCTCAGGCCGGAAGGCACCGGCCAGGGTGACGATCACGCGCAGCTCCGAGGGCGCCGATGACGGTGGGCTGCCTGTCCCCGTCGTACAGGACGTAACCAGTACCAGTCCTGTAGCAAGCAGCATCCACCGCATCACGACCCCCTTTGCACCACATCCTCGGAGCCCGTCTTCAGCCAGTCTTAAAGTCCTGTCCAACCGCAGGCTTCCCACGGTGGGAAGCGTTCGGCGCATGGAGACTTCGCGAAGATCAGTCCTGATAGCCGGTCTGGCGTCCAGCGCGGTGGTCGCCGGCCTCACAACTCCGGCCACTGCGGCGGCGACGCCGGTCCGGCAAAACCCGTTCACCCTCGGGATCGCCAGCGGCGACCCGTGGCCGGACGGGTTTGTGCTCTGGACCCGCCTCGCCGTCGATCCGACCGCACCCGATGGTCTCGGCGGGATGCCAAACCGCGCGTACGCCGTGCAGTGGCAGGTAGCCACCGACCAGCGCTTCCACCACGTCGTGCGGGCCGGTGTCGCGGTGGCGCGACCAGAGCATGCGCACGCCGTCCACGTCACCGTCTCCGGGCTGCACCCGGGGCGCGAGTACTACTACCGGTTCCGTAGCGAGGGTCACCTCACGCCCGCAGGCCGCACGCTGACCGCGCCGGCCCGCGGGACCACGCCGCGTGAGCTCGCCATGGCGTTCGTGTCCTGTTCGCAGTTCGAGCACGGCTACTTCACGGCGTACCGGCGGCTGGCCGAGGACCGGCCGGATCTGGTGCTGCACCTGGGCGACTACCAGTACGAGTACACGAAGAACACGTACGTCGCGCCCGGCGGCAACGTGCGTGATCACGACGGACCCGAGACGACGGACCTGGCGTCGTACCGGCAGCGGCACGCGCAGTACAAGGCGGACCCGGACCTGCAGGCCGCGCACGCGGTAGCGCCGTGGCTGGTCGTCTGGGACGACCACGAACTCGACAACAACTGGGCCGACGAGACACCGGAGAAGCCGGAGGAAGGGTTCCTCGAACGGCGGGCAGCGGCCTTCCAGGCGTACTACGAGAACATGCCGCTGAGAGCGTCGTCGAAGCCGCGCGGGATCGACATGCAGCTGTACCGGCGGGTGAAGTGGGGTGAGCTGGCAACGTTCCACATGCTCGACACCCGGCAGTACCGCGACGACCAGGGCTGCGGCGACGGCTACAAGGACTGCCCGGCGGCGGTCGACCCGAAGCGGTCGATCACGGGGGAGCGGCAGGAGAAGTGGCTGATCGACGGCTTCCGCCGGTCCGAGGCGCGCTGGGACATCCTCGGGCAGCAGGTGTTCTTCGCGCAGCGCGACAACAACGCGGGCCCGCTGAAGGTGACCTCGATGGACTCCTGGGACGGGTACGTCGCCTCCCGCGACCGGATCACCCGCGGCTGGGTGGACGCGCGGGTGCGCAATGCCGTCGTACTGACTGGCGACGTCCACGCGCACTGGGCGTCGGATCTGAAGCTCAACTACGACGACCCGTCTGCACCGGCGGTCGGATCGGAGCTGGTGTGCTCGTCGATCACGACCGGCGGTGACGGCAGCGATTCCGGTACGACGGCGCACCCGTGGCTGAAGTGGAATCCGCACCTGCGGTTCCAGAACAACCTTCGGGGCTACGTGAACACGACGATCACCCGTGAGTCGATGGTCGCCGACTTCCGCACCCTGCGGACGGTCCGTGACCACGACGCGGAGGCGTTCACGCGCGCCCAGTTCACGATCGAGGACCGCAAGCCCGGTCTGCACCTGACCGGCGAGACCCCGCCGGCGCCAGCCGCCCGTGCGTTCTCGGTCGACGACACAGTCGCCTGGGAGACAGTTCGCCCCTAGAGCACAGCTCGCAGCTTGGCGGCGTACTCGGCGGCCTCCGCGTCGTCGGCGTACTTCGTGCGCGGCCAGAAGAATCCGCGTAGTCCGTCCCCCTTCGTCCGCGGCACGACATGCACGTGGAGGTGGGGGACGGACTGCGACACCACGTTGTTGACGGCAACGAACGAGCCCTGCGCGTCATACGCCGTACGGACGGCTGCTGCGACCGAGCGCGCCGTACCGAAGAGTGGGACCGTCAGCTCATCGGACAGCTCGACCATGGTCGGCACGTGCTCGCGCGGCACGATCAGCGTGTGCCCCTTGAACACCGGGCGGATGTCGAGGAAGCCGACCACCTCCGGCGTCTCCAGGACGATGTGCGCAGGCGTCGTACCGGCGATGATGGCGCAGAACAGACAGTCCGCCATCAGCCGAGCACCTCGTCCTGGAAGCACCAGCGCCAGTTCTCGCCCGGCTCGAAGCTCCGCATCACGGGGTGCTTGGTCTCGTCGTAGTGCTTGCTCGCGTGCTTGGCCTCCGACGAGTCGCAGCACCCGACGTGGCCGCAGCCCAGGCAGAGCCGCAGGTGCACCCAGCTGCCGCCTTCGGCCAGGCACTCCTCGCAGCCGTCGGGCGTGTTCGGCGCCACTACGGACGGGGCCTGGACGAGGTGATCGCAGCCGCCACCCGCCGAGGCCGGCGGACGGAGGTCATCGGACTGGCCGCCGACATCGTCGTCGTCCTCGCGGTCCAGGATCGATTCCTCGATGTCGAGCACCGACTGGGCCCGCTGAAGGACCTCATCGGCAACCAGACCGGCATCGCGAACCTTGAGGATGTGCGAGCGCTCGGCGTTCAGCATGGCCATCCGCAGTCGTCGATAGGCCTCACTCGGCGTCTCGTACTCCGACTCCGGACGCCCCAACCGCTCCCATGCAGCCAGCGCGCGGGACTCGCCGCGCTGACGCAAAAGCGCAAGCACGGCCTCGGGGTCGTTAGGCGTGGCGAGCTCATCCAGCTTCTCGATCGCGGCCCGATGCGCACCCTGCAGTACGGCGGCCTCCTGCAGCGCGTCCTCTGCGGGGTCCGGTCCTGGCAGCTGCAGACGCCGTACCAGCCAGGGGAGTGTGGAGCCGTTGAGCAGGAGCGTGCCACCGGTGACTGCGAGCGCGATGAAGACCAGCACCTCGCGGTGGGGTGTGTCCTCGGGCAGGGTGAAGACGGCGGCCAGCGTGACCACGCCGCGCATTCCGGCCCAGCAGACGACGACCAAGGCGCCGAAGGAGACCGGGCCGGGGCGGGACCGGCCGAGGATGCGACGCGACAGGTAGGTCGTCGGGATGACCCAGATCGGGCGGAGCAGGATGGTGGCCAGGAAGACCGCGACCGTCGTGAGAGCAATCAGCCAGCCCGGGAGCGGGCTCTCGGCGAGGTCGTCGAGGATCCACCGGGTCTGCAGACCGATCAGCAGGAAGACAGTGTTCTCCAGCAGGAACTGGAAGGTGCGCCAGTTGGTCCGCTCCGAGATCCGCGACTTCGCCGACTGGATGATCGGGGCCTTGTGGCCGAGGATCAGGCCGCAGACGACCACGGCCAGTACGCCGGACGCGTGGATCGTGTGGTTCTCGGCCGCGACGTACGCGATGAACGGCGCGGTCAAACTGAGTGTGGTGTCGAGCACCGGGTCGGTGAACCGCTTGCGGATCTTGGCCAGCACGATCGCCACGACCAGGCCGACCACGATCCCGCCACCGGCCGCGCGAAGGAAGTCGAGGCCGACATGGAGCACGGTCGGTACGACGAGCGCCGCGCCGATCGCCGTACGGAGAATGACCAGGGCGGTCGCGTCGTTGACGAGGCTCTCGCCCTCGAGGATCGTGACGACCCGCCGGGGGAGTCCCACCTTCTTCGCGATCGCCGTCGCGGCGACCGCGTCCGGGGGCGCGATGACGGCGCCGATCGCGAACGCGGCCCACAGGGGGAGCGGTTCGTAGCCCTGGGACCCGGCGACCAGGTTGAGCAGCCACCAGGTGACCAGGCCGACCCCGACCGCAGTGAACGCGACCAGGCCGACCGACAGCAGGCCGATCGATCGCCGGTGCTTGGTGAAGTCGACCAGGCTGGTCTTGATCGCCGCGGAGTACAGCAGCGGGGGCAGGAACCCGACCAGGACGACTTCGGGTTCCAGTTCGACGCGGGGGACGAACGGCAGATAGGACGCGGCGACGCCGATCACTACAAGCAGCAGGGGAGCCGACAACCCGATCCGCCGAGCCAGCGCGGCCCCGCCCGCCACCACGGCGACGAGGGCAACGATCTCGATCGCGATATGCACGGTGGATAGTCTCTCAGCTCGCCACGGCGAAGTGTGCCGAGACTAACGCTGGCGAGCTTGGCCACCGTCGTCTAGCGTGTGCGGAGCGAGATTCGCCCATCACGGGGAGTGAGCACATGCGTCGTACCGTCTCCGTTGCCTCCGCCCTCTTGTTCTTTGGCGCGGTGCTTGTCCCCGCGCCCGCTGCCGCCGCGGCTCCTGCTGAGGACACCGTGACCACCGGCTGTGTTGCGTCGGTCCCCGAGCCAGGTACTTCTGCGCCGGTGAAGATTTGCTACACGCTCTTCAAGCCTGCGGTGGCGTCTTCTGGCCACACCGTGCCGCTGCTGTTCAGCAGCCACGGCTGGGGCGGTTCGCGGACCACGGACATCCGGCAGTTCCGGGCGCACCTCGACGCCGGCTTCGGCATCCTGAGCTTCGACCAGCGCAGCTTCGGTGAGAGCGGCGGCGTCGCCCATGTCATGAACCCGGACTACGAGGGCCAGGACGTCATCAAGCTGATCGACTTCGTCGCCTCGCTGAACTGGGTGACCAAGCAACGACCCGGCGACCCGCTGATCGGCGCCATCGGCGGCTCGTACGGCGGTGGCTACCAGCTCGCCGGTGCCTTCACGGAGATCCGCGACTTCGGGCGGACCCGCTTCGACGCGCTCGCCCCCGAGATCACCTGGTGGGATCTCAAGCGCTCCCTCGCCCCCTCCGAAGCCGCACGGACCATCTGGCTGGGCATCCTCTTCGCCAGCGGCGGCAAGAACCTGCCGCCCGCCATCGGCAAGTCCTGGGCGACCCTGATCGCCACCGGCGCCTGGCCGCCCGGCAAGGCCGGCCGCGAGCTCACCAAGTTCTTCGCTCACAATGGACCCGCCTGGCACGTCGCCCAGGGCCGCCGGTTGGACATCCCTGTGCTGTTCCAGCAGGGCATCACGGACAACCTCTTCAACCTCAACGAGGGGCTCTCGAACTTCGACCGCACCCTCACCCCGCGGGCCCGTTCTTTGTCGATGCTCGTTGGCCACAACGGCGGGCACGCGCTACCGGCCGTCGTACCGCCTGGGTACGGGACCTCCGGCGACCCCTGCTCGATCGCCCTGGGCTCCCCGAACTTCGCCGACCTCGCTCTGCGGTTCCTGCGTCTTCAGCTGTTGGGTCAATCCACCGGACTCACCGGCTTCGGGCAGTACCACCTGTCCACCGCCAACGGCCGTTGCCTCACGCAACGAACCCTCGCTGCCAACACCACTCGTTCTTTGGGGAAGATCGCCACCCCGACCGGCGTGGGCATCCCCGTCAACGTCAAGATCGCCGCCGGCCCGCTCACCGTCGCCGGTACGCCGCGCGTCTCCGCGAACGTCTACACGATCGTCCCGCGCACCCCGGCGTACCTGGCCCTCAGCGTCGGCACCAGCCCGCTCACCGCCCGCGTCATCCAGAACAACACCCTGCCGCTCCGCGAAAAACGAGCAGCCCACGGAGTCCGCCGTACGATCGAACTGCCTGCGATCGCCGTCGACGTACCAGCCGGGCAGAACCTCTACCTGACGGTCTCGCCGATCGCCGACATGTACGCCGGCCAACGCGCCCCGCTGCCCGGCGCCCTGCTCCTCAAGAACACGACGGTCAGCTACCGGACCATATCCAAGTAGGTCTTGTAGACGGTGGTGAACGGCTCGTCGTTCGCCACCGCCTGCACCAGCCAGTCACAAGAAGCCTGCGCCTGCTTGATGATGTCGGCCGGATACCCGTACTTCACCTGGTGCTCCGCGAACTCGTCCTCGTCGTCCACGAGCACGGTCCCGTCGCGCCGCTTGATGACGTCCAGATCCAGATCGATCATCGTCACGCGATCCTCGGAGAACTCCACCGGCGTAGTGATATCGCAGTAGATCTCCGTCATCCGCGGCGCATCATTGAAGATCGCCGTGAACCACTTGTCGCGGGGGAACAACTGCACATGCGCCTCTTCGGCCGTCAGCTTGAGTCCCTCACCCCGCTGCGACACAGCCCCCACGCGCCCACCCAACCAAACGCCGTACTCGTCCTCCCCCAGAAACTCCAGCCATGAGTGCCAGTGCAGGCTCTCGTCGAACTTCCGATAAACCACCCGTACGTCAGGACCCATGCCCGAAACCTATCGCGACGAAGTGTCCAGCCCTGCCCCTCTGCAACTAAGTGCAATTTCATAGACGCCCTCCGCCCCGCGGCGGCAAGATGGCCCGTTGGTTTGAATCCGCCCTGGGGAGGGACCACATGAAACACGCACGCCGCCTGCTCGTGCCATTCGTTGCCGCGCTGGCGCTGGTCGCCGCTGCGTTGCCCACAGCAACAGCAGCAATGACTGATCGTCCAGCTCCGCCCGACGTCACAGCGACGTACCAAGGCACTCCACTCACGAACTGCGAGACCCAGACGACCTGCGCGAAGGTCGCCCGCCTAGGCGAGAAGATCACCTTTACCTTCAAGCCGGCCTCGCCCGATGTCGCCAGCTACACGTACCGGTGGACGGGCAGCGGGAACCGCGGCTCGGCCGACGGATCGACGGTGACGATCGACCTGGAGGCTCCGGACTCCGGCTTCACGACGCTCAACGTGCAGAGCATCAACTCGATCGGCCAGTTCAGCGATGACACGCGTTTCGTGCTGAACATCGCCCCGCGGCCCGGCCCGGTCGGCTCCTGGACATTCGACGACGGCAGCGGTACGACGGCAGTCGACGGCCCAGGGCTCGCTCACCCGCTGACCTTGTCCGGCGCCGCCTTCGAGTCGACCGGACGCATCAACGGTGCATTGGTGCTCGACGGCGCCGACGATTACGCCTCGGCGACCGAGTCCGTGGTCGACACCTCGCAGAGCTTCTCGATCTCCGCATGGGTGCGCCCCACGAGTGCGACCAAGCTCGGGGTGGTAGCCGCCGTCAACGGTACGAAGAGCAGCGCCGCCGGTCTTGGCTACGACCCGGCGAGCAAGCGCTGGGTCTTCGCGCGCTCGGCAGCCGACGTTCCCAACCCGACGCTCTACAAGGCTTCGTCGAAAGAAGCACCCGTCAACGGCACGTGGTCACACCTGTTTGCGACGTACGACGCCCCCTCTGGAACGCTGAAGCTGTTCGTCAACGGCCGGCTCCAGCAGGAGACCGCATCCCCGGCCGCCAACGCCTGGAAGGCAACCGGCGCCCTGACCGTCGGGCGCGGCCTCCTGGGCGGCGTGACCGGCGGCAACTTCGCAGGATCTCTCGACCACCTGCAGATCTGGCAGCGCGTACTGCAGCCAGAGGAGCTCTTCGCCCTGCAGAACCCGCGCGTCAACGACCGGGTCGCGACCGGCGAGGCGTCGTACTGGCCCCTCGACACAGCCCTGCGCGGCAGTGACCAGGTCTGGCGTTCGCCGGACCGAATCCGCGCCGCAGACCTGACCGTCTCCGGCTTCCGCGGCTCCGATCAGTCCCAGGCCTTCGTCGACGACCCGGACCACGGCAAGGTCCTCGAACTCACCGGCGCCACCCGCGAAAACGTGAGCCTCAGCCGCCCAACAGTCGACGCCAGCACCAGCTTCGCCGTCGCAGTCTGGGTCAAGCTCGCAGACCCGACCAAGCCGGCCACAATCGTTCGCCAAGGCACCACCACCAAAGACACCTGGCGTCTCTCCTACGACCCCGGCGACGAATACTCCACCCGCTGGTCCTTCAGCCGAGCAAACGGCAACGGCACCACCGAAGCCATCGCCATCGGCGCCGCCGACCGCGAATCAACCCCACCAGGCGACTGGCACCTCCTTACCGGCGAATACACCGCCCAAGGCACCAACGCCCTAGGCGACCCGGTAGGCGAGATCCGAGTCTCCCTGGATGGCTTCCCCCTGGACAACGCCTACCTCACCGCAGCCCGCCGCGACGGCTCCACCGTCCTAGGCAAACCCGGCTCTACCGGCGCCCCCTTCGCCGGCCGCCTAGACGACCTCCGCCTCTACGTAGGCGAACTCTCACCCACCAAGCTCTGCGCCGACTACCCCGACCCAGACCGCTGCGGGCGCTAGATGATGAGAGCCTGATTCCGATGAACCCGAGTGCCTTGCCTGTTCAGCAACTCGTTGCCCGTGCCAAAGACGGAAGCTTGTCAACGGCTGATGTCGACGAGGTCGTTCAACGGCTGAAGAGCGAGGCGCCGGGGGAGTCGACGTACCGCTTGCTGTATGTCGTCGGCAGAACAGGGGCGACGAGACACGAATCGCTCGTCGCCTCCTTCCTCGACTGCCAAGAAGACCCAATGCTGGCTCGGCTCGCGCTACAAACGCTATGCACGTTCTGGGGCAAGTCTGACCAATACCTCAGCGACCTCCGCCGATTCGTCGCAGGCGTCGATTGGGACACCGACGGGGACGTACAGCAGGTAGCCCTATCGGCTGCTGGCGAGTACCTACGACACAACCGCGACCGCACCCTGTTCCAGTCCGTCTTCAACGCCTGCACCAAGGCGCTTGGCGGCGAAGTCGACCAACGGGTAGCGCTCGCAGCCCTGGCCCGAGCCCTCGGCACGCCACAAGCCGAACTCAGCACCAGCTACCTGAAAAGGTCCCGCCCACAACTCCTTATCCAAGCAGCATCTTGGCTGGACTCGCACTCCCCAGACGAATAGCCCGACCACTCACCGCACGGCCCCGGGTTCTGCAACTTAGTGCAATTTGATGGACACGTTCCGTCTCCGGGCGGCAGGATGACTCGCTGCCGCCCTGGGGAGGGAACCACACAGCCACGCGTGCAACCCAACACCTTCAGCGAACCGCATTTGTATGGGTCGTTTGTATGGGTTGTCGCTGGTGGTGACCGCCAGAAAGACCCAGAGTTAGCAATCTCGGGAAAACGAACAACAGTGGGGTGGGGAACGTGACGCGGGGATCTCGTGCTGCTTTGGCGCGCCTAAGTGGCGCCAGAGCTTCAGCAGCCGTACTAACAGCATTGGCCGTCTTGGCCACAGGTCTGCACGCCCTCCCGGCTGCTGCGGCCCCACCTCCACCAGTCTCGAAGGTCGGGCGAGACAGCGCAGAAGCCGCCAAGTTCGCTGCCACGAGCGGGTCGCCGGTCGAGATCGCCAATCTCACCACGGAGACCTCGCAGACGTTCGCTAACGCGAACGGTTCCTTCACTGCGGAGACGTCGAACGGTCCGGTTCGGGTCAAGCGCGACGGTGCTTGGCATACGATCGACACCACACTGGAGTTCCGTTCCGATGGGACGGTCGGCCCAAAGGCTGCAGCATCCGAGATTTCACTCTCCGGCGGTGGCGCGGGCCGGATCGGGACGACGGGCGTCCCGGATGGAACCTGGACGCTGAACTCGCCCTGGACCCTCCCGCGGCCGACCCTCAACGGCTCGACCGCAACGTACGCCGAGGTTCTGCAAGGCGTGGACCTCGTCCTGGACGCAACGTCTGAAGGTTTCAGCTACAACCTGGTCGTGAAGACCCGCGAGGCGGGTTCCGACCCCGCTCTGAAGTCGATTCATTTCCCGGTCGAGACCGAAGGTCTGTCACTGCGGACGAACCGCCCCGAAGGCCCGGCCTACGTCGCTGCTGACGGACGGCTGGTTCTGACGGCGGGGGACGCGGTCATGTGGGATTCCGCGAAGTCCAGTCCGCAAGGAAAGGCCGTCGTACCGCGTAAGTCAGCTCAGCTGGTGGAGGACGGGCCTGCAGGTGCTCACGCCTCCGAGATGGAGCTGCGCGGAGACGAGAGCGGCCTGACAATGATCCCCAACGCCGAACTGCTCAAGGCCTCCTCGACTGTCTACCCCGTCGTCCTGGATCCGGAGACGAAGCCTGTCGGACGCACTGCCTGGGCAGCTGCCTGGGAGCTCTACCCGACCACCTCGTTCTTCAATACCAGCCACAGTCTTGGTGTCGGTTACGAGTCCTACGAGCAGCACAAG
This sequence comes from Kribbella antibiotica, assembly GCF_004349055.1. Lineage (GTDB taxonomy): Bacteria > Actinomycetota > Actinomycetes > Propionibacteriales > Kribbellaceae > Kribbella > Kribbella antibiotica. The sequence goes on along the minus strand of NZ_SMKX01000057.1, from coordinate 9,916 downwards.
ATCGTCCGCTCGTTCTTCCAGTACGACACGGCTCAGTTCCGTGGCAAGAAGATTACCGAAGCGGTCATGAAGACCTACGAGACACACTCCGCCAGTTGCGAGAAGAAGTCGGTCACTGTCAGCCGCACAACTACCATCACGACGCGCACGACCTGGAACAACCAGCCTGGTGTGCAGATGGAGGCCGGAAGCCAGAGCTTCGCCAAGGGTTACAGCTCAGCCTGTCCGGATGGGTACGTGGAGTTCGACGTGACACCTGCGATCGCCGATACTGCCGCGAACGGCTACGGGACCGCGACCTTCCGGCTCCGTGCCACCGATGAAAAAGACGGCCTTGCCTGGAAGCAATTCAAGTCCGACAGTGTCCTTCGCATTTCCTACGTGACGCCGCCAGACGTTCCCCGCCAGCTGGGTCTCACCGATCCCGCGACGGGTTGCGACACCGCTGCCGACCCGGTGAACGTCGGATCCTTCAATATCCAGTTCGCGGTCGAGCCCATCCTGCAAGGCCGCGTCAACGAGCCCAACGCTCGACTCCAATCCGACCTCGAGATTTTTTCGAGTACCGGGCGCCTGCACTGGTCCAGGAGGCTTGGCCCCGACCTGCCGGGTACGGTCCAGAAAATCTCGATCCCGAACACGGACGCAGCAAAGATCTTTCTCGACGGCGCGACCTATCACTATCGAGCCCGAACGGTCTATCCGATTCCTGGTGGCGAGACTCTTGTCTCCGAATACCGAGGGCCGTGCTTCTTCAAAGTCGACAGAGACGCTCCACCGCCGCCGGTTGTCACGGCAAAGTACGGCACTCGCGATGTGCCGAACTGCCACAATGCCCCGTCCACCTGCGAAGAGGTGGCCCCGTTTGGCGAGGGCGTCAGCTTCACCTTCGAAGGGAAGCACCGGATGTAGTCCGCCATGAATATTGGTTTGACGGTGAAGCCCATCGTTCAGTCAGCGGACGCATACCGACGAAGGTTCTGATTCCGCCACAGGGCAACAGGAACCGGCTGACCGTCGTCAGCTATGACCCAGCGGGACACGTCGGCAAGCCGGCGTCGTTCGTGATCAACGTTCAGAGCGCTGCCCCGCCGGTGAGCGACTGGTCGTTCGATGACGGCACCGGGACGACAGCTGCCGATAAGGCGACTCCTGCTCACCCGCTGACCGTGTCCGGTGGCGGGGCGTTCGACGACGCAGGCCGCGATGGAAATTCCATCCGCCTCGATGGTGTGAACGACTATGCCGAGACACCGACAACGACGGTCGACACATCGAAGAGCTTCACCGTGTCGGCCTGGGTCCGTCTGTGGACACCTGCTGATGCGGTTGTCGTCAGTGCGGCGGGCAATGTCGCAAGTGCTTTCCAACTCACTTATTCGGCTACGGCCAAACAATGGGTGTTCCAACGGATGGCCACAGACGCGATGAACCCGGCGATTGTGAAGGCTTCATCCGAAGAGCCGGCGGTCCTCGGCGCGTGGACGCATCTGACGGGCGTCTACGACAGGGCGACCGACCGGATACAGCTTTACGTCAATGGGCGCCTTCAGTCGCAGGGCGACGTCGCCTTTCCGGCCGACAAGGCCTGGAAGGCAGCGGGACCGATCAGCGTCGGCAGAGGGCAGTACAACGACGTCTTCAAGAACCGGTTCCCCGGTTCGATCGACCGGGTCCAGATCTGGAACCGGGCGATGAGCGACGCGGCTGTCATGAGTCTGACGAACGTTCAAGCAGACTCAGCGGCCGTCGTCAGTCAGGCTGCCCGTTGGCGGCTCGACGGCGCCTCCCAAGGCGCAGATCAGGTGTGGCGTACCGAAGAGTCGGTCTACGGCGCCAACATGGTGATGTCCGGATTTGGTGCGAGCAGCGATCAATCCACGGCGTTCGTCGAAGACGATGATCGCGGACGAGTACTTCGATTCAGCGGTGCGCCCGGCGAGGCGCTTTCGCTGCCGCGCCCTCTTGTTGACGCTGGGACGACATTCTCGGTTGCCGTCTGGGTCAAGCTCTCCGATCCGTCGAAGCCCGCGGTGATCGCACGTCAGGCAGGCGTCGACCGGGATGCCTGGCGGCTGGAATGGGATCCGGGTGACGACGGCTTCCAAGGAGAGTGGAAGTTCACCCGGGCGCGTGCCGACGGAGCAGGTGAAGATCCACCGGCAACCGCCAAGGCCCTCCATGAGGTCGTGTCGACCGAGTGGCAGCTTCTCGTCGCAACGTACGACGCGAACCGACCAGGTTGGGCGAACCAGGATCGGCTGGGCCGGATCACCCTCACTGCGAACAACCAGGTGAAAGCCGACGGAGATCGGGACCACACGTCGCCCTACCGCCTGGGCAACACGGTTGTCGGCAAGGGGCGTGCCGCTGCAACCGAATTCGCAGGTCTCATCGACGAACTTCGGATGTACGTCGGACCGCTGACCGACAGCGCAGTCTGCAGAGAATTCCCCGAGCTCAGCGGCAACGGCTGCTCGACGCCGGCCGGCTGATAGGAGATCGAGATGTCGAAACGACTCAGAGGTGTTGTCTTCGTGGTCTCGGCGGCCGCGCTGCTAACAACGGTGCTGACGGCCCAGGACACCAGCGCGCGAGCCGATACACAAGGTTCCGCGCCGCCTGCGCTGGCGGATCGGAAGGACGCAAAGGTCCACCCGATGGACACGGCTGCGGCTAAGAAGTCCGAGGACGAGCGAGCATCGGCGATGCGCGCCGGTCCGGCTCCACAGCCGCCAACCTGGCCCGAGGCAAGCGATCGTACTGTCCAACTGTCTGGAGCCTCGGGCGTTCTGAAGGCGCCCGGGTCCACTGGCGCGGTTCGTTTGAGTGCTCGGGCCGATCGGGCAAAGGTTGGCGCTCTCGCGCCCGGCGCTGCGCGCCTTAAGGTCCTCGACCGTTCGAAGGCGGACGCCGCAGACGTCTCCGGGTTTCTGCTCACCGTTGCCCGTGCGGATGGGCGATCGGGGGAATCGCAGGCCGAGTTGACGGTCGACTACTCGGCTTTCGCGCAGGCCGGCGGCGGTGACTGGGCATCGCGACTTCAGCTGGTATCACTCCCCAGATGTGTTCTGACGACACCGGCAAAAGCTGGGTGTTCGACTCCGAGTCCCGTCACCGGCTCGGTCAACCACCAACAGCAGAAGACGCTCAGCGCGCCGGTCTCGCTCGGAGCCGACGAGCGAGTAATGGCCGTGACCGCGGCGTCCGAATCGAGCAGCGGCGACTATGGGGCGACCGCCCTGTCGCCTTCCGCGTCGTGGTCGGCTGGACGGAACAGTGGTGACTTCACCTGGAACTACCCGCTGCGTGTCCCGCCGGCTCCGGCCGGCCCTGCTCCGAGCCTCTCGATCGACTATTCGGCGCAGTCCGTCGACGGCCGTACCGCGGCATCGAACAGCCAGCCGTCCTGGATCGGTGAAGGATTCGATCTGAGTCAGTCCTACATCGAACGCAAGTACGTGTCGTGCAACGACGATGGCCAGGCGGGTAAGTACGACTTCTGCTGGAAGTACGAGAACGCGACCCTTGCGCTCAACGGCCAGGGCGGTGAACTGGTCAAGGGCGCCAACGGCTGGCGGCTCAAGAACGACGACGGATCGAGGATCGACAAGGTCGTCAATCCGACCGGCAACGGCGACAACGACAACGAGTCGTGGGTGGTCACCACCGCCGACGGCACCAAGTACCACTTCGGCCGTGACGACGTTCTGCCGGGAAAGGACGTCCCGGCGACCAACTCGGTCTGGACGGTTCCGGTTGCAGGGAACGGTAGCGGCGAACCATGCAACTCCGCAGCGGGCTTCGCCAGTTCATTCTGCGACAACCAGGCCTGGCGCTGGAATCTGGACTACGTCGAGGACACACACGGCAACACGATGACGCTGTGGTACGACAAAGAGATCAACTACTACGCAAAGAACGGTGACACGAAGGCTTCGAAGCCGTATGTGCGGGGTGGGTATCCGACGAAGATTCTGTACGGCCAGCACAAAGATTCCATGTCCTCGAACGCGCCGATGCAGGTTGTGTTCGGCACCCAGGAGCGGTGCCTGCAGGACTGTGCGTCATTGACGAGTGCCACGAAGCATCGCTGGCCGGACGTGCCCTTCGACCAGATCTGTGCTGCCGGTGCAACCTGCACAAAGGTGGGACCGTCGTTCTTCTCGCGTCGTCGACTTGAGGAGGTCACCACCAAGGTGCTGACGGGGGTCTTCACGCATGACGTCGATCACTGGAAGTTGACCCAAGACTTCCTGGCTTCCGGCGACGAGGTGTCGGGCAGCGCCCTGTGGTTGAAATCGGTAACCCATACGGGACGAGCTCAGGGAGCCGCTGCGTCCCCCTTAACCGTTACGTTCAAGGAGTTCGGCCTCTCGAACCGGGTCGACTCGGTCAACGACGGCATCTCACCGCTCCGGAAACTCCGGGTCGGTACGATCTGGACCGAGACAGGTGCTCAGATCACCGTGAATTACGCGCAGCCGGAGTGCCGCGCCAAGACCAACTCCGATCCAGGCAAGATGCCGGCATCTGCGGCCAGCAATGCGTTGCGCTGTTATCCCGTGCGCTGGCAACCGCCGCAGTCGGCGGAGATGGACGACTGGTTCCACCGGAATGTCGTCACCCAGATCAGGGTCAACGACGTGACCGGAGGCGCCGATCCGGTCGTGACCAACTACACCTACGGCGGTGGCGGTGCGTGGCACTACTCGGAGAACCCATTGGTTCCCCCGAAGGAACGTACCTGGTCCGAATGGCGCGGCTTCCGGACTGTCACGACCAGCTCTGGAGACCCGGCGGCCGAAGGCCCGAAGTCGAGAACAGTGACTTCATACTTCCGCGGGATGAATGGCGACTGGTCAAATGCCAACGGCGATCGCAAGTCGGTGTCGATTCCCGACACCCAAGAAGGCTCGGCGGTCGACGCGCCAGAGCTTGCGGGCCTCGTCCGGGAGGCGATCACCTATGCGGCCATCGACAGCAACACCCAGATCTCCGGCTCAGTGACCGACTACTGGGTCCACGAGACCGCAGAACAGACGGTCGACCCGACCACTGTCCCGGTCGCGAAGAGAATCATCAGGCGCGCGAACCTCGTCAAGCCGTCCACCGTGACAGCTCGGATACCCCGTGACGGCGGCCGTCCGGTTCTGCTGAACAAGGCAACGACGACGTACGACACCGACACCGGTCTCCCAGCCACGTCCGAGGACCTCGGCGAGCCGGGCAAGTCTGACCCGTTCTGCACCGTCACCTCCTACGCAAAGAACGCGACGACCGGACTGCGAAACCTGGTTTCGCGGGCCGTGGTCTCGAAGGGCCGCTGTGACGAGGAGTCCGCCAACCCGCCACAGAGCAGATTCATCTCGGACCTGCGAAAAATTTACGACGAGGGTTCATTCGGTCAAGCTCCGACCAAGGGTGAGCTACGCACGGTTGAGCGGGCGACCGGCTACACCTCGGGCGGGGCACCGAGCTACCAGACCATTGCCACAACGACGTATGACGCCCTTGGCAGGCCGACTGCGGTAACTGACTCCTTGGAACGCACTTCCCGGACGGCTTACGTGCCGGCCGGTAGCGGTCCTCTGCAGGAGACGACGACTTGGTCGCCGCCGATCAATCCGGCCAATCCCAACAGCCCCAAACTCGAGACCAAGACCACCTACCGCCCGGAATGGGGCAGTAAGGCTCAAGAGACAGATCCGAACAAGAAGATCACTGACCTGGAGTACGACGCGCTTGGGCGGCTGACGGCCGTTTGGCTGCCGAACCAGCCCAAGGCTGAGAACAAGCTTCCCAATATGCGCTACGCGTACAACCTGTCAGCAACGGCTCCGTCGTACGTGCGCACTGACGACCTGAATACCTCCGCCGACGGCTATCTGTCCGGCTACGCCATCTACGATTCACTCCTGCGCAGCCGGCAGGTGCAATCGGTCGCTCCCAACGGCGGCCGCCTGATCAGCGAAACGAAGTACAACACTCGTGGTCTGCCGGTCTTGCACAACAACGACCTCTGGAACTCTGCCGCGCCCTCGGGCAACCTCGCTGTTGTTCTCGACACCGCAGTTCCGAATCAGACCCTGCTGACCTATGACGGTGCCGGGCGCCCGACGGAATCCACCTATGCATCGGCAGCCGTTCCCCAGTGGTCGACGCGAACCATCTACGGCGGCGACATCGTTACGACCCTGCCGCCAAAGGGGGCTCCGGCCACATCGGAGATCAAGGACTCACGCGGTCGCGTGATCGAGCGGCGTGAGTACAACGGCTCGGCGGTGACAGCGGACTACATTGCGAGCAAGTACACCTACGACACGAGCGGCAAGGTCGCGAAGTTCACCACCGCAGGAGCGACCTGGACCTATGACTATGACCTTGTCGGCCGCAAGATCAGCTCGACCGACCCTGATTCCGGTACGACCGCCTACGAGTACGACAACGCTGACCGGCTCATCGCGCTGACCAATGCAAACCAGAAGAAGCTCATCACCAGCTACGACAATCTCGATCGTAAGGTCAGCGTTCACGAGGGGGCGAAGACAGACGCGAACCTGCGACTGAGCTGGGACTACGACCTGTCCGGCAATCTCGGCCAGCTCTATCAGAGCAGTCGATACACGGTAGGCAAGGCAGGTCCGGTGTACAGGTCCCGGATCGTCGATCGGAACCAGCTCTACAAGCCGAAGGAGACCCACCTGGTCATCCCGGAGTCCGAAGGGAAGGAACTCGCCGGGACCTACACGACGGCGACCGGTTACCGGCCCGATGCGGAGACGATCGACTTCACGGCTGTCCCTGGCCGCGGCACGCTGAGCAACGAGAAGCTGTACTACACGTACAACGAGCTCGGGCAGCCGATCTCGATGAAGAGTGGCGACGCGACCTATACGAACGAAGTCCAGTACACCGATCTCGGTGACCCGCAACGCTATGAGCTCGGCACTGCGGAGAACATGGACATCCTCAACGAGTTCGAGCAAGGGACACGCCGGCTTCTGTCGAGTGAGTCGGGCGATGTCGCGACGTTCTCCAATCATCACTACGCCTACGACCAGGCCGGCAATCTGTTGAAGGACGACAACAAGGTCGACGGCGACGCCCAGTGCTACAAGTACGACGGCCACGCCCGGTTGACCGAGGCCTGGTCGCCCAGGAACGCGGATTGCGCCGCAGCGCCGTCCGTCGCCGGGCTTGGTGGACCAGCGCCGTACTGGCAGTCGTGGACCTTCACTCCCAACGGTCTCCGGCAGACCGAGACCGACCACACTTCTGCAGGCAACACGACGGCGACCTATGCCTACAACACGGCGCAGCCGCATTCGCTGAAGTCCATCACCACGACCGGTGCGGCGCCGCGACCGATCGCTAGCTATGCCTATGACGCGGGTGGAAACACTACACAGCGGCCAGACCCGGACAGCGGCGTTCAGGCATTGACATGGAACGCCGAGAACAAGCTGCAGAAGCTCGAGAACGTGGCAGGCGACACTTCGTACATCTACGACGCCGACGGCGGACTCGTCCTGCGTAAGAGCCCGAGTGAAACGATCCTCTATGTCGGCTCTTTGGAGTTGACTCTCGACAAGGCCACGAAGACGGTCACATCGAAGCGCGAGTACTCGATCAACAATCAGGTGGTCGCCGTCCGATCGAGTGCGACCGACCTCAAGTGGCTCGTTCCCGATCACCACGGCACCTCCAGCGTCGCGGTCGACTCCAAGACCTTGGCCGTCACCAAGCGCTACACCAACCCTTTCGGAGTACGCCGCGGCCCCGAACCAGTCACGTGGCCCAACGAGCATGGATTCCTGGGCAAACCCGAAGACAAACTCACCGGCCTGACCCACATCGGCGCCCGCGAGTACGACCCCGGTATCGGCCGCTTCATCAGCGTCGACGCCTTGATGGATACAACCGATCCGCACCAAATGCTCGGCTACACGTATGGGTCCAACAATCCTGCGACGGTGTCCGACCCCACTGGCCTTCAGGAACGCGAGGAAACAGGCGGCGGCACCAGCTGCTCAGGTCCGTGCCCCACCGGCCCTGCCCCTACCACCACCGAGCCCGACGATGATGGTGGTACCAACGACGGTGATAGCGGCGGCGACAACGGCGGCAGCAACGGAGGCGGTGGCAACGACAACCACCACGCTACCGGCTTCCGTGGCTTCGTCGGCAAGGTTGCCCACAACCTCGACCGCGGCAAGAACGCCTTCCTCGACTACCAGGCAGGCATGGGCGCACAGGGCCTCGACACGGTAAAAGGCTTTGTTGCAAGCAGCCAGATGAGCTTCCAGTGCTACGCGCTGCTCGACTGCTCCGCACAGGTCAACATCGTGAAAACGGTCGTGCGTGACCCCAAGTCTCTCTGGGATGCCATGGTGGACCCGGTCAAACAAGACTGGGCGGCAGGTGAAAAGTCCAGAGCAACCGGTCGAGTCTCCTTTATGCTCAGTGAAGCCTTAGTCGGCACCAAGGGTGGCGGCAAGCTAGCCTCCACCCTTGCCGCAGCCGCTAGAAATACAGCCGGTCACGGAGGTACTGGTCTCGGAGCCAAGTTCACGTCCGCGTGGGCCAAATTCAGAGGAGTTGGATGTAGCTTTGCAGGCGCAACCGCAGTCCTAATGGCCGATGGAACCCGCAAACCCATCGAGCAGATCAGACCTGGAGACAAAGTCCTCGCGACCGACCCCGAATCGGGCGAACAAGCAGGCAAGACAGTCCTGCAGGTGTGGGTACACGACGACACCCTGACAGACCTTGTGGTCGCCGGCGGCAAGGTCACCACAACCGAAGACCACCCCTTCTGGTCAGTAACCGATGGCCGCTACGAACGCGCCGACGAACTATCGTCCGGCGAAAAGCTCCTCAGCGTCACCGGGCGCGCTGTCCTGGTCGCCGGGCTCGTGGCGAGAACGGCTCATCGGGCGCCCGCCTATAACCTGACGGTAGCCGATATCCACACGTATCATGTGCTGGCAGGAACCGCGCCGGTACTCGTCCACAACACGGGACCGAATTGCAAGGTTCCGCATGGCGGTACGAATGGTGATCAGCTTGGCGGGCAAATCTTCCACGATAGCGACTATTCCTTGGATGAGATCACTCAATTTGTGCACGGGCACACGGGTGGGGGAAACCCGGCAATGGGAAGGCCTTCGCCGGCGCAGGTGGAGACCACGTTGAGGCAAGCTGGACCGCATCAGTTGCCAGGGCAGAATTCATCTCGATTTGACCATGGTGGCGTTCGTGTCATTGTCAACTGGGATAAGCCATGGAAATCGACAGCCTACTACCCGGAAAGATGAGGTAATGTCACACGTTGAATCGCGTAATTGGTTATGTCGCCACCTGGGCGCGGCTGAAGCGGACCGCCTTGGGCGAACTGTTGTCAGCGTCGCGCCAGCGCAAATGTTGGATCTGGTCACGCTACTGCTTGGATGGTACGAGCATGTGACTCGGATCGAGAAGGAGTTCGAACTTCCCGATTCGGACAGGTCTGTCTGGGGTGCGCATGACTTGGTTGCTGCCGACTTCCTTCGGGATTTCGTCGCCCGGGGACTTGAGTTGGTCCCTGAGGGTGAGGCGAAGAATTTTCTAATTGCACTCAGTGAGGTAGATTCAAAATTTCTTTCATATACAGAAGAAGATAAGGACCGCGTCGTTATCGGGCTCAGTGGCGATGAATCTGAGATACGTGGATGGTGGTGGTCACGCATTCCAATTTCTGGACCCGTACGTAGGGATCTCGACCAGTTGTCTGAGTCGTTGTAATGAAAAGCGCTACTTTTTAATGGGGTCCCGGCGCGTCTTCCGATGTCTTGTTTGGGCGGTTTTGACGGTTTGTGTGTGAGTTGGGCCTGACTGGCGCGTCGGGTGGGCGGGTTCCGGGTCCTTGGGGTAC
>NZ_SMKX01000056.1 GCF_004349055.1 Kribbella antibiotica | reverse complement strand
TCAGACATGTCCGGCGGCAACAAGAACCCCTGACCACGATCAACCAGCCGATACGCATTCGCCATACCCAATAATCGAACACCCACCGGGTTACAGTCCAACACCACGCCGATTCTGCAACAGCCTCTATACGCCGAAAAGTTCACGCGTAGTGAGGGTCGGCGAGTCCAGCCGGGCGCGGCAGCACCTCACGCCTCCTTGCCAGCGCTTTTCACCACAGCGGAGGGTCACGTTCAAGGCATCCCCACTACCGGCCGCAACCATAGCGAGCACCTCAATCGGCGCGAGCGCGATCACCGGCCTCGCCAGTACCTCAACCCTGCGCCGGGCTCAGCCAAGCTCTTTATGTAACGCGGCCGCCGCGGCGACCAGCCACAGACAACGTGCCCGGCCTGTCCGGAGCGGCGAGCAACCATCACGCACGAAGGCGAGCAACCCACCCATCAGCGGCGGTTTCGATCTGCAGCAGCACAGCATCGAAACCGGCATCCTCGCCGTAATACGGATCCGGTACGTCGGCCTCCGCGAACAGCTCGATCGGTACGTCGCCAAGCCCGCGAGCCTGGCGGTTCAGCGCAGCCAGATGACCGGAATCCATCGCGAGAACGAGATCGCGATCCCCGAACCACTCGCGCCGAAACTCACGCGCACGGTGCGACCGGCCGTCGTACCCGTGTCGTCGTAAGGCAGCCCGAGCGCGGGAGTCCATCGGGTCGCCTTCGTGCCAGCCGCCGGTACCGGAGCTGGTGACGGTGACGTCGTCGATCCCGGCCTCGGCGAGTTTCGCGCGCAGCACGACTTCGCCGATCGGTGACCGGCAGATGTTGCCGGTGCACACGACCTCTACGAACCTCAGCGCAGTTCGGCCTTGTCGGGCAGGACGGCGTTGATGATCATGCCGACGACGCTGATGATCAGGGCGCCCCAGAGTGCGGGCCAGAAGCCGGCGACGTGGAACTGGACGTCGAGCTTGCCGGTGATCCACGAGGTGAGCGCCAGCATCGCGGCGTTGATGACGAAGGTGAGCAGCCCCAGCGTCAGGATCAGCAGCGGCAGGGACACCAGCTTGACGATCGGCTTCACGATCGCGTTCACGATGCCGAAGATCGCGGCGACGATCAGCAGCGTCACGATCTGCTTGCTCCTGGTCGCACCCTCGAGGGTGATGCCGCCGACGAGCCAGGCGGCGATGGCCAGGGCGACCGCGTTGGCGAGCAGCCGGATGATCAGATTCTTCATGTCTTGATCCTTCCACTCACCTGGTTGCCGCACGCTCCGTACACGCCCTGAGTCGACCCTGAAGTATTGACACGAAAATGACCAAGTGATCAGATCAATTACATGCCAGCCGTCATCCGCCGCAGTCTGCTTGACGATCTCGCCTCATCGATGCTGGAGTTGATCGCCGATCGGAAGCTCGCGCCCGGCGACCCGTTCGAGTCGGTGCGGGCGCTCGCCGCGCGGTTCCAGGTCGCCGTACCGACGGTGCGGGAAGCGTTGCGCCGGCTCGAGGCGACCGGTGCGGTCGCGCTCCGGCACGGTTCCGGCGTGTACGTCGGTCCTAACGTCGGAAGGCTCGTTCTGGCGAACCCGCTCGCGCTCAAGCCGACAGCCGAGCGACTGGTCGAGTTGGTGCAGGCCAGGGCGCTGCTGGAGCCGCCGATCGCCGCACTGGCTGCTCAAATGCGCAGTGAAGCCGCACTGGCTCGGCTGGACGAACATCTCGCCAAAGCCGCGGAGCTGATCGCAGCAGGCGACCACGACCGGCTGACAGCGACAAACATGGACTTCCATCGCGCCCTGGCGCAGGCGTCCGGGAACGCGACGCTGGCCGAGGTGGTCGAGTCGGTGACAGTAGTGAACGTCCGCGAGCAGTTGGAGATCCAAATCATCCACGGTGACCGGGAGACCGACCTGGCCGAGCATCGGGCGATTCTGGCCGCGGTCCGGGCTGGCGACGCCGTACTGGCTGAGCAGTTGACCCGTGCGCACCTGGACGGCGTTCTGAAGGTGCTCAATGAAAATCGTTGATATCCGGGCGACCACGGTGACTGTCCCGCTGGAGGCGCCGCTGCGGCACAGCAACGGCGCGCACTGGGGGCGGTTCGTCCGGACGGTGGTCGAGGTTGAGGCTGACAACGGTCTGATCGGCCTAGGTGAACTGGGTGGCGGCGGCCAGAGCGCCGAGGATGCCATCCAAGGGCTCAAGCCCTACCTGGTCGGCCATGACCCTGCCAGGACCGAGGCGTTGCGCTGGATGCTCGCCAACCCGACGGCGAGCCTCTATAACAACCGCACGCAACTGCTGGCGGCGATCGAGTTCGCTTGTCTCGACCTGCAGGGCCGGGCACTCGGCGTACCGGTGCATGAGTTGCTGGGCGGCAAAGTGCGCGACCGGGTGCCGTTCGCGAGCTACCTGTTCTTCAGGCATGCCAACGAGGACGGCACCGGTGAGATCCGCACTGCTGACCAGTTGGTCGCCCATGCAAAACAGCTGGTCGATCAGCACGGCTTCAGCGTGCACAAGCTCAAGGGCGGAGTGTTCCCACCGGACTACGAGCGGGATTGCTTCCGCGCGCTGGCCGAAGCGTTCCCCGGGCACAGAGTCCGCTTCGACCCGAACGGTGCGTTCAGCGTCGAGGAGGCGATCCGCTTCGCCCGCGCGATCGAAGACCTCGACAACGACTACCTCGAGGACCCGACCTGGGGCCTCAACGGGATGCGCCGCGTCCGCGAGAAGACCCGGATTCCCCTTGCTACCAACACGGTTGTGGTCAACTTCGAGCAGCTGGCCGCCAACGTCCGCGACCCGGCGGTCGATGTCATTCTGCTGGACACCACCTTCTGGGGCGGTATTCGTGCGTGTGTGAAAGCGGCCGGTGTCTGCGAGACCTTCCAGCTCGGCATCGCCGTGCACTCGTCCGGCGAACTCGGCATCCAGCTGGCAACGATGCTGCAGCTGGGCGCCGTCGTACCGAATCTTTCCTTCGCGGCCGACGCGCACTATCACCATCTGCGCGACGACATCATTGCCGGAGGCAAGCTTCCGTACGTCGACGGGGCGATCGCCGTACCAGCCGGGCCCGGGCTCGGCGTCGAGCTCGACCGGGACAAACTCGCCGAGTACGCCGCTCTCTACCGCGAACTCGGCAACTATCCGTACGACCGGGATCCGGCCCGCCCGGGTTGGTATCCGCTGCTCCCCAACACCGACTGGGCCGATCCCGCTTAAGTAGCGTCGCGTGAAGGGGTGGCGATGGCCTCGAGCAGGGACTCTTCGGCGCCGGCCAGGTGGCGGCGGAGCTCCTCGACGCACTCGTCGAGGTCGCCGCGCTCCAGCAGCCGGATCAGCTTGCGGTGCGAGGCGACCTGCTGCCGGGCGTCCTGGCGGAGGGCATCGACCCGGGCCAGGGCGAGCCGGGCTTCACCGGTGATCGAGTCCTGGGTGGCGATCAGGCGCTCGCTGCCGGTCAGTGCGACCAGGCTGCGGTGGATGGCCAGGTGGGTCTCGGTCATCGCTTCGGGGTCGGCGCCGTCCTGGGCGGTCGCGGCGAAGGTCCGCATCGCCTTGCGGACGCGCTCGCGGGCCAGGTCGTCGGCGTCGAACCAGGCCCGAACCCCGGCCGATTCGAGGACGAACCGGGCGTTGCAGATATCGGCCACCGCGGCCGGGTGCAGGATCGCGACGCTGACACCCTTGTTCGGCTCGCGGATCGCGAGCCCCTCGGTGACCAGCATCGTCATCGCCTCGCGGACAGTACTGCGGGCGACGCCCAGTGCCTCGGCCAGCGGCTGCTCGCGCAGCGGCGTACCGGGCTCGAGGTCGCCGGCGAACAGCGCGGAGCGCAGCGCGTCGACCACCCGGTCCACGGTGGTCGAGCGGTCTACCCGCAGCCGTTCGTACATAGGTAGATTCTCTTCCAATCCGCCGCCATTGTCGCGTGCGGCACGGTGGATGCGGCAACCTGTGGATAACTCACGACACGATGACCTCGATTTAGGGGAGGATCTGCGGTGTAGTTGCCGCCCCGACACCGCGAGGAGACCAGGATGGAGAACAAAGGTCCGCTGATCCTGGGCGGTGTGCTGGTGACGGTCTTTCTGCCACTGATCATCGTCGTGGCGCTGATGGTCGGCAGCCTGATGAGTCTCCCGGCCGACGCCAGCGACTGTGGCCCGCCGAGTGGCGGCGGCAAGGCGTTCTCCTGGCCGACGACCTCGCAGAAGGTCGACGTGCCCTTCAAGAAGGACAAGCACGAGGGCCTCGACTTCAACGTCCCGCTGAAGTCCCCGGTGGTCGCGGTGGACTCCGGGACGGTGATCAAGAACGCCGACAACGAGATCTGGATCGAGCACGAGAAGGGTGTCCAGTACCGCTACCAGTACTTCACCGATCTGACCGCCAAGGTCGGCACCAAGGTGGCCCGCGGCGACCAGATCGGCACCTCCGGCTCCGGCGACGAGGCGGACGGCGCCAAAGGCCCGCACCTGCATTTCGCGCTCTGGGTCGCGGAGGGGAACGAAAAGGGCGAAGGCAAGCTCGTTGCCATCGACCCCGGGGTGGACTCCTTCGGCGACGAGGCCACCGGTCCCAGTGGCGACAGCGGCGACTGTGGCTGTGGTGCCGGCGGGCCTCTGGTCGGCAGTAACGAGCAGCAGCAGGCGTTCAACTACTTCGTCTCCAGCGGATACACCAAGGAGCAGGCCGCCGGCATCGTCGGCAACATGATCCACGAGTCCGCGGTGAAGCCGATGCGGCTGCAGAACACCGCCGAGACCGTGCAGACCAAGGCCAAGGACGCCGAGGGCAACTCGCTCGGCTGGGGCATCGTCCAGTGGACACCGGCCAGCAAGATCATCTCGAACTCGCGCAAGGGTGGCGTGCCCTACGAGCAGATCGAGACGCTCGCCTACCAGCTCGACTTCCTGCGCCGGCAGCTCGCCGGCGAGACCGTCTCACCGGAGAAGGCCGCAGGTCAGGGCCTGCACGCGGCCACCACGCCGGAGGACGCGGCCTACGCGTTCGGCCATTTGTACGAGCGCTTCGCCGGTCACGAGAACCCGAACGCACCGACGTACGGGGTGCGGAAGACCTCGGCCCGCAAGGTGTTCGAGCTGTACAAGGGCGGCACCGGCGTGCCTGGGTCCGGCCCGGCCACCAGCTGTTCGGCGGGCAGCGGCAACATCGCCGCGGTCGCGATGAAGCTGGCCTGGCCCACCGACGGGCACGACGGCCTCGGCACGAACGCGTCGGACGCGACGGTGGCGAAGCCCGAGTATGTCGCCGCGATGAAGCAGTACAACGACCCGGGCGGTCTGCGCGCCTACACCGACTGCGGCCGGTTCGTCGCGACCGTGATGCACATGAGCGGCGCGGACCCGAAATTCCCGAAGGTCTCGACCGGCGTGCAGTTCGACTACATGCAGAACTCCGGCAAGTACGACTTCTGGCACGCCGTGCCGCCTGGCGGGATGAAGCCGGGTGACATCCTGAACGGGCCTGGCCACACCTATCTGTACGTCGGTCCGTGGGGAGCCGAGGGTAAGGGCTACAACGCGGCCGCAGCCTCGCTCTACGGCCACGTGCCGGAGGCCGGGCACCTGTACGCCGTCGGTGGCCAGTTCTGGGTCTTCCGGCTGAAGGCGCCGCCGACCCCAGCGGGCCCGCCGGCCGAACCGAAGGCTTGAGGAGAAGCAGCACATGGAGAACCAGAACGGGCGGACCATGCTGATCGGCGCCGTCGTGCTCGGCGTCGTCATCGTGCTGTTCGGCGGCTTCCTGCTGTTCCGGGACAAGGGAGTCACCGTCACTGTCACCTCGATCCCGAACGACCTGACGCTGACCGTGGACGGTCAGCCGGTGAACGCCAACGGCGAGGTCAAGATCAAGTCGGGTACCCACACCCTGACCGGCGAGCGGCGTGGCTTCCAGACCTACTCCACAACCATCAAGGGCGGGAGTGGCGACGAGCTCGCGATCAAGATGTACCTCTACGCGAACAGCTCCGAAGGGCGCGACTGGGCCCGGAACAACCCGGACCAGGAGCTCGAGCTGGAGGCCGAGGCCGGCCGCCAGTACGACCAGACCCAGGACCGGCTGGTGCAGCGGTATCCCATCCTGCTGCGGCTGCCCTACATCGGTGCCGGCTACGAGGTGAACTACACCAACTCGAAGTCCGACCCGAAGAACCCGGAGGCCATCTCGGTCACCGTGGAGACCTGGACGGCCGACGGGAAGGACAAGGCGCTGCAATGGATCCAGGAGGACGGGACGGATCCCGCCACCCTGGACATCATCTACAGCGTCACGAAGTAGTAGCTCAGACCGGCAGGTGCAGCTCGCCGCCGGCCGCGGTGATCGCGGTCAGCGGGAAGTCGAGCGGGTTGGTCATGCAGCGGGCCGAGCCGCCGCCCTTGTGGAACTCACTCAGATCGACCAGTACGACGCGCAGGCCCATCCCGGTGAAGATGTCGTGCAGCCGCGGTGAGCAGGCCGGCATGATGATCGTCTCGTTGACGACGAGCGAGTTGCCGCTGAAGGCGAACGCCTCTTCGTCGGTGAGCACGATCGGGTTCGGCACGATGCCGGCCAGCTCGGTCTGGCTCGCGGCATCGAACGCCGGCGGGTAGATCATCGCCGTCGTACTGTCGACCGGGCAGAACGGCAGGTCGAGGTGGTACATGCCTTCGTGCGCGATCCGCAGGCCGCGGACCCGGATGTCCCACTGGGTCGCCAGGTGCTTGAGCGCCTCGGCCTCGGAGCGCGGTCCGTACCCGACGACCAGACTGTCGCCGAAGACGAACGCGTCACCGGACTCGAAGTGGGGCCCGACGTCGTCGCTGCCGGTCCGGTCGAGGTCGAAGCCGTGGCCGACGAACCAGTCGGCGGCAGTCAGGGACTCCTTGCGCCGCGGCTCGAAGCGCATGTGCGAGAGCATCGCGCGGCCTTCGGCCGTGGCCAGGCCGAGGTTCATCGCGTAGACCATGTCGGGGGAGTCCGGCCGCTGGGCCAGCACCTCGACCTCGCCGCCGGCGTCGACGATCGCCTGCTGCAGCGCGTCCCACTGCTTCAGCGCGAGCTCAGGGTCCGGCTGGTCCTGGGTCGACATGTACGGATTGATGACGTAGTCGATCCGGAAGTGGTCCGGGCGGACCATCAGATAGCGACGACCCCACTCCAGCGGCTGACCCATGAACCCTCCCAGAATGACTGATTGTCCGACAATCAGTCAGTGTGCAGGGAAGTCTTCCGGTGCGCAATACGGCTCTCGTCACACTCCTGATCAGGGTCTGGCCGGAGGCGAGTGCCAGGACTAACCTGCGGCTATGACTCCTGACAATAGCGTGCGCTTCCGCGGCTGCCTGGACGACGTTGCGGCTTACACGCCCGGCCGTCCGCCCGCGGCCTCCGACGGCAAACCGTCGTACAAGTTGTCCAGTAACGAGAACCCGTACCCGCCGTTGCCGGGCGTGCTGGCGGCCGCGACCGATGCGGCGCAGCACATGAATCGCTACCCGGACATGGGTGCGGTCGACCTGCTGGAGACGCTGTCGGAGCGGTTCAAGGTGCCGGTCGAAGACTTCGCCCTCGCCACCGGCTCGGTCGCGCTGCTCTACCACTTGCTGCAGGCTGTGGTCACCCATGGTGATGAGGTTGTCTACGCCTGGCGCTCGTTCGAGGCGTACCCGATCGCCGTCCAGCTGACCGGCGCGACGTCCGTTCAGGTCCCGCTGACCGACGATGCCCGGCTCGACTTCAAGGCGATGGAAGCGGCGATCACCGACCGGACGAAGGTCGTCATCGTCTGTACGCCGAACAATCCGACCGGCCTCGTGGTTCATCGCGACGAGTTGCTCGCGTTTGTCGAAGCGGTCCCGTCCAACGTGCTGATCGTGCTCGACGAGGCGTACCGGGAGTTCGTCCGGGACCCGGAGGTGGTCGACGGGGTCGACGTCTACCGCGATCACCCGAACGTCGTCGTACTGCGGACGTTCTCGAAGGCTTACGGACTGGCCGGCTTCCGGATCGGGTACGCGATCGGCCATGAGTCGGTGGTGACCGCGATCCGCAAGTGTGCGCTGCCGTTCGGGGTCAGCTCCATCGCGCAGGCTGCTGCGCTGGCCTCGCTGCAGGCTGAGGATGAGCTGCTGGCGCGGGTCGAGGAGCTCGTTGTCGAGCGGACCCGGGTCGTGGAGGCGCTGCGCGCCGCAGGCTGGCGGGTGCCGGAGACGCAGACGAACTTCGTCTGGATGGATCTGGGCGAGGAGACGCTCGACTTCACGGCCGCGGTTCAGGCCGAGGGAGTGTCGATTCGTCCGTTTCCCGGTGAGGGCGTCCGGGTCAGCATCGGTGAGCGCGAGGCGAACGACCTGTTCCTCGGCGTCGCCTGCAACTGGAAGAAGTAGACAAAGAAAACCGGCCCTCGCTGGGACAAGGGCCGGGAACAAAAGTGCGGCGCCGGGAGGAGTGAGGCTTTCTCCCGGCGCCGCTGATACTGCTTTCCGAATCAGTCACCCCACCGAGGGGACTCGTTCGGGTCCTGCATCACTGACCAGGGAGGGTCAGTTGTTGCATAGCTGATCGGTGAAGATCAGCCGTTGCTCTGCGTGGTGCTCTGCTCGCAGGTCTTCAGCGAGTCGATGGCTGCCTGGTTGCTGCCGAGGCCCAGGGCCGCACCGATGGTGTCAACGGCGCCGGCAACGCCGATTCCGGAGAAGGCCAGGTCGTTGTGGCACGCCTGGAACGGGCCAACGCTGTTCCCGGAGACGCCGACGACGTCGTCGCTCACGCGGTACCACTTGCCGTTGCTCTGCGTGGTGTCCTGCTCGCAGGTCTTGACAGCGGTGATGGTCTGCGAGTTGTGGCCAATGCCGATGAGGGCCAGGACGTCGTCACCAACAGCGGCGACGCCGATGCCGTTCAGGGCGGCCTTGTTGTCGCAGGCCTGGAACGGGCCGACCGAGTTGCCCTTGACGCCGACGAGGCCGCCGTCACGCTTCACGAAGTACCAGACCTTGTCGCCACCGTGGCCGTAGCCCTTGGCAACGTCGCCGCCCTTGGAGACAGAGGAGACCTGGTTGGCCAGGTCGGTGCCCTGCGACGCGCCGTCGAGCATGTTGGCGCTGACGACGGTGGCGAGGCCGAGGGTGGCGACAGTCGCCACGGCCGCGGCGGCGGCGATCTTACGAGTTACCTGCATTGTGCCGGTATTCCTTTCGGGTTTGACGGGATCGTCTTAGAGGTAACGACACCTGACAGGCCCGGTTACAAACTTTTTTGTCAGCTATTGACATCCCGCCTGAAATATCCCCGAAACCCATAGGGGCTAGGTGATGAGTTCCTTGACGCAACAGCTAATCCGCCCCTGACCAGGCAATTCATGAGAGATCGTCAGGTTGCAGGACCGTGCGGAAGTTGTATCGGGGTCGGCCGTAACCGGCCCCTGTCTTCATCGTTGAGTCAGCGCGGGTGACGGAAACATTCGGTGATTCGGAAGATTGTTGTCGATGGGCTCGGTGGCCGTCGAATGGGCAATACCACGATGAATCGGAATCGTCGGAACTATTGCCGGAGTTTCGCGCCGTGTTTTTTCGGGGCAGGGCGCGACGACCCGGCACTTTGGCCCGCTGCCGCGCGCATCGGCAGCGGTGGGAGACCCGGGTCCTTAGGGGCCCGGGTTCTTCCTTTCTCCCTAGAAGCGCTGTCCTCTAGGAGCGTTGCGAGGCTCGCGGCCGGCGCTCGGCCGTGACGACCAGCGCGACGCCGCTGATGATCACCGCGCCCCCGGCCAGCAGTCGCCAGGTCAGCGGCTCGCTGAGGATCAGCCACCCGAGCAGTACGGCGACCGCCGGGTTCACGTACGCATAGGTCCCGATCAGCGAGATCGGCGCGTTGGCGAGCAGGAACGAGTACGCCGAGTAGGCCAGCAGCGACCCGAAGACCACGAGATAGGCGAGCGCGATCCACCCGCTGCCGTGGATCCGGTCCAGGTGCAGGCGGCCGGGTTCGCCGCGGATGACCCCGAGCAGGACCATCGCCGTACCGCCGAAGAGCATCTCGTACAGAGCAGTGACCAGCGGATCCTTCGGGAGCCCGAGCCGCGGCGAGAAGCGGGAGCCCGTCGCCCACGAGATCGTGCCGAAGATAATCAGCGCGATCGACAGCGGCTTCGCCGTCGTGTCACCACCGGACAACGCCAGTACGGCGACGCCGGCGAACCCGATCAGGACGCCGACCCAGGTCAGCGCGCGCGGCCGTTCGCCGCCGCCGACGCGGAGTGCCATCAATCACAGCGGCGTCGCGGCAACGAGTAGCGCAGCGAGCCCGGAAGGCACTGTCTGTTCCGCGATCGCGACCGCGCCATTGCCGAAGGCAAGTAAGAGGAGACCGACGACGGCGGCACCGAACGCCTCGCGGCGGGTGATCCGCAGCCGGCGCCAGCCCGACTTCAGTCCGAGGATCAGGGCCAGGAGAGTGCCGGCCACCAGGAAGCGAGCCGCCATGCTCAGCATCGGCGGCATCTCCGCCTCGACCACGACCCGGATCCCCAGGTACGTCGAGCCCCAGACGACGTACACGATCGCGAGCGCCGACCAGATCATCGCGCTCGACGCCGTACGGCCTTCGGTGATCGGCGCAGCAGCCGGAGCGGCCATCGGGTCTCCTTCAAGATGTCAGGGGCATCTGTAGTTGATGGTGCTTACAGTACGAGAGACAAGGGTTTTCCTGCCAGGGGTCAAACGACGGGTGGCGCATGTCACATTGGCGCAGTTCGCGCTCAGGTACGGCGCAAGGAGGCGAAAAACCGTACCAGTGGGTGGACTGGTGTCTCGTGTCGAGACCGATTTCGGTACGGCCGTACCCGCGAGCGTCCAGACTGTTAGCGCATCAGGCAACTGCTCGGTACGGTGTGCCGCAAGTGGTGTGCATCAACCCCTGGATCCATGCGGTCCTGCCTGCGAAGCCTCACCCGGCGGAAAGGCCGGGCCCGTGCAACGTTGCGGTCGCGGCGATCCCGCGCTCGAACCCGAGGAGTGCATGTTGAGTGAGTCGGTGCCGGGGACTCCCCCGGAAGTTTTCGCACCCGTCGAGGTGCCCAGTCCGTCCCAGCCACCCGAAGAGGTGGAGTACGTCCAGCTGCTGACGCCCGAAGGTGAGCGCGTCGACAACCCGGACTACTCGTTCGAGCTCGACGACGAAGCGATCAAGGGCTTCTACCGGGACATGACTCTGGTGCGCCGGATCGACACCGAGGCGACCGCCCTGCAGCGTCAGGGTGAGCTCGGGTTGTGGGCGTCCCTGCTCGGCCAGGAGGCCGCGCAGATCGGCTCCGGCCGTGCACTGAACAAGAAGGACATGGTCTTCCCGACCTACCGCGAGCACGGTGTCGCCTTCTGTCAGGGCGTCAACCCGCTGAACCTGCTCGGTCTGTTCCGCGGTGTCGACCAGGGTGCCTGGGACCCGAAGGACAACAACTTCGCGCTCTACACGATCGTGATCGGCGCCCAGA
Organism: Kribbella antibiotica; assembly: GCF_004349055.1. GTDB lineage: Bacteria > Actinomycetota > Actinomycetes > Propionibacteriales > Kribbellaceae > Kribbella > Kribbella antibiotica. The sequence goes on along the minus strand of NZ_SMKX01000056.1, from coordinate 37,230 downwards.
CGCTGCACGCGACCGGGTATGCGATGGGCCAGCAGCGAGATCATGCAGTTGGTGATGCGGACACAGGCGAGGCGACGATCGCCTACTTCGGCGACGGCGCCAGCAGCCAGGGCGACGTGAACGAGGCCTTCATCTACGCCTCGGTCTTCAACGCACCCGTCGTCTTCTTCTGCCAGAACAACCAGTGGGCGATCTCGGAGCCGATCGAACGGCAGACCCGGATCCCGCTGTACCAGCGCGCCGCCGGGTTCGGATTCCCCGGTGTCCGCGTCGACGGCAACGACGTACTGGCAACTTATGCGGTCACTCAGCAGGCGCTGAAGCGGGCTCGCGAGGGCAGTGGCCCGACGCTGGTCGAGGCCTACACGTACCGGATGGGTGCGCACACCACCTCTGACGACCCGACGAAGTACCGGCTGTCCGAGGACCTCGAGCACTGGAAGCTCAAGGACCCGATCGAGCGGGTGCACGCCTACCTGACCCGGCATGCCGGGGTCGACCATGACTTCTTCGAAGAGGTCGAGGCCGAGGCCGACAAGATCGCGGCCGAGCTCCGGGCCGGCTGCCTGGCGCTGCCGGAGCCGCAGATGACCGACTTCTTCCAGCACGTGTACGTCGAGGAGACGCCGCAGCTGGCCCAGCAGCGTGACCAGTACGCCGCCTACGCGGCGTCGTTCGAAGGGGAGGGCTGAGCGATGGCGAAGACCACTCTCGGCAAGGCCATCAACGCCGGTCTGCGGGCCGCGATGGAGGCCGACCCCAAGGTCATCATGATGGGCGAGGACATCGGCAAGCTCGGTGGGGTTTTCCGAATTACCGAAGGTCTGCAGAAGGACTTCGGTGAGGACCGGGTGATCGACACCCCGCTGGCCGAGTCCGGCATCATCGGTACGGCGGTCGGTCTCGCGATGCGCGGCTACCGGCCCGTCTGCGAGATCCAGTTCGACGGGTTCGTCTTCCCGGCGTACGACCAGATCATCAACCAGGTCGCGAAGATGCACTACCGCTCCATGGGCAAGATCAAGATGCCCGTCGTGATCCGCATCCCGTACGGCGGTGGCATCGGCGCGGTCGAGCACCACTCGGAGTCCCCGGAGACGCTGTTCGCGCACGTCAACGGGCTGAAGGTCGTCACCTGTGGCGACCCGGTCGACGCGTACTGGATGATCCAGCAGGCGATCTCCTCCGACGACCCGGTGATCTTCTTCGAGCCGAAGCGGCGCTACCACGAGAAGGCCGAGCTGGACGAGTCCGTCCCGCCGGCGCTCAAGCTGCACCAGGCGAAGGTGCTTCGCGAAGGCACCGACGCGACCATCTTCTGTTACGGCCCGATGGTGAAGACCTGCCTGCAGGCCGCCGAGGTCGCGGCTCAGGACGGTCGCAACCTCGAGGTCGTCGACCTGCGGAGCATCTCGCCGTTCGACCTGGAGACGATCTTTGCTTCGGTGAAGAAGACCCGGCGCGCGGTCGTGGTGCACGAGGCCACGCTCTCGTTCGGCGCCGGCTCGGAGATTGCCGCGCGGGTGACCGAGGAGTGCTTCTACCACCTGGAGGCGCCGGTCCTGCGCGTCACCGGCTACGACACCCCCTACCCGCCGTCGCGGATGGAGGAGGAGTACCTGCCGGATCTGGACCGGGTCCTCGATGGTGTCGACCGGGTGATGGGGTACTGATGGCCATCCAACGCTTCAACCTCCCCGACGTCGGCGAAGGCCTCGTCGAGGCCGAGATCGTCAGCTGGAAGGTCAAACCCGGCGATACGGTCAAACTCAACGAGACCATCGTCGAGATCGAGACCGCGAAGTCCCTGGTGGAGCTCCCGGTCCCGTTCGCCGGCACCGTTCACGAGTTGCTGGTGCCGGAGGGGCAGACGGTCGACGTCGGTACGCCGATCATCGCCGTACTGACTGATGCGCCGGAGCCGGCCGCCGTGGCGGACGAGCCTGCGGACAGCGGCCGTACGGCGAACCTTGTCGGCTATGGCCCGCGAGCTACCGAAGCCAAGCGCCGCCCCCGCAAGGGTGGTGCTCCGGCTGCTCCAGTCGCGGTTCAGCCTGCTCCTGCTCCGGTTGTGGTCGCTCCGGCTCCTGCTGCACCAGTTGTTGCTGTGAGCAACGGAGTTTCGGTGCATGTCTTGGCCAAGCCTCCGGTTCGCAAGCTGGCCAAGGATCTGGGCATCGACATCGCCACGGTGACGGCGTCTGGTCCCGGCGGAATCGTCACGCGTTCGGACGTCGAGGGGCATACGACTGCGGCTCCGGCAGCTCCGTCGTACGCGGCTGCGCCTGTGGTTAGTGGGCGCGAGGACACTCGGGTGCCGGTCAAGGGTGTGCAGAAGGTGATGGCACAGGCGATGGTGGCCAGTGCTTTCAGTGCGCCGCACGTGACCGAGTGGATCACCGTGGACGTCAGCGCCACGATGGACCTGGTCGAGCGACTCAAGAAGGACAAGGCGTTCCGCGATCTGCGGGTCTCGCCATTGCTGCTCGTCGCCAAGGCTGTCACGCTCGCGGCTCGCCGTACGCCGATCATCAACGCAGCCTGGGACGAGGCAGCCCAGGAGATCGTCTACAAGGGTGCCTTCAACCTCGGCATCGCGGCGGCCACCCCGCGTGGCTTGATCGTCCCGAACATCAAGAACGCCGACACCCTGACCCTGCCGGAGCTGTGTGCCGCGCTGGGCAACCTGGTCGCCACCGCCCGCGAGGGCAAGACCTCACCGGCCGACCAGGCCGGCGGTTCGTTCACGATCACCAACGTCGGCGTCTTCGGCGTCGACGCGGGTACCCCGATCATCAATCCCGGCGAAGCCGCGATCCTCGCTTTCGGCGCCGTCCGCAAGATGCCCTGGGTAGTCAACGACGAGATCGTCCCCCGCTGGGTCACCACCCTGGCCCTCTCCTTCGACCACCGCCTCATCGACGGCGAAAAGGGCTCCATCTTCCTCGCCGACGTAGCCGGCATCCTCGAAGACCCCGCCCGAGCTTTGATGTTCTGAACACAAAGGACACCGCCTCCGGCGGCGACTCTTCCTTGTGCGCCTTCGGCGCGGCCGCCCACGCGGTCGCGCCGATCGTCATCTGAGGGCTAGCCCGACCCTGCTTTGAGCACCCGTCAGTCATGAACCGGCCGTGCAAACGACTGAATCGTGCTCAAGGCCGGCTGGTTTGTCCTGTCCTAGGGGCACGGGAAAACGGTGTCCGGAGGGTGACAACGTGGCCACTTGGCGTGTTGGTGTCAGCGGCATTTCCGCGCCTTGCCGGGGAATTTTCCCGGGCCTAGTGTCCGTCTGCGCGCTCCATCGGCGATGAATGGAAAAGGGGAGAGGCGGTACGCCGGGGTGGGGAGCCGGAGCGGTCCAGGCGGAGGTGGTGCACCTGCCTGCAGGCCCGGCACGGCGCGATTTCGCCCAGCACCATTTTCGCGAAGGGACCACACCCGATGGTCTTGTTTCAGCGTTCCCGTAAGCCCGCCACCGTTCTTGCGATCCTCAGCCTCTCGGTAGCTACAGCTGCCGCGTTGGGGACCACGGCCTCCAGTGCCGTGCCGAGTGCGGCGCCACCGCCGCGGCCGTCACAGGCCCAGTCGAAGACGTTCGCGGCCCAGTCCGCGGCGTCGTTGGTGGCGGACCGTCCCGCCGGAATTCACGCCGGCAAGAGCGACGGCTTCGTCGTCCGGCCAGTCATCTCCGAGCCGTCCGGGCTGCAGTACGTCCCGTACGAGCGCACGTTCAAGGGCCTGCCCGTCATCGGCGGTGACTTCGTCGTCGTCACCGACGCGCAGGGCACCGTGAAGGCGACCTCGGTCGCGCAGACCACAACGATTCCCGAACTCGCGACCAAGGCCGGCATCAGCGCCGCGGCTGCCAAGGTGACCGCCACCAAGCAGCTGAAGACGGTCACCTCCAGCACGACGCCGACGCTTGCCGTGTACGCACTCGGAAGTACGCCCAAGCTGGCGTGGCAGTCTCGCGTCACCGGCAGCAATGGCAAGCAGCCGTCGAGTCTGTCCGTGTACGTCGACGCTGCCAGCGGCAAGGTGCTCGGTACCAAGGAGCACGTGATGGCCGGCACCGGTACGGGTGCCTACAGCGGGCCTGCGCCGCTGCCCCTGGCGACGACGCAGTCCGGCAGCACCTTCACCATGAAGGACCCCGGTACGACGAACCTGTCCTGCCAGGACGCGGCGAACAACCAGACCTTCAGCGGTCCGGACGACGTCTGGGGCAACGGCGTCGGGACCAGCAAGGAGACCGGCTGCGTCGACGCGCTCTTCGCCGCGCAGACCGAGAAGAAGATGCTCACCGACTGGCTCGGCCGCAACGGCATGGACGGTAACGGTGGCGCCTGGCCGATCCGCGTCGGCCTGAACGACCAGAACGCGTACTACGACGGCACGCAGGTCCAGATCGGCAAGAACACCGCCGGTGCCTGGATCGGCTCGATCGACGTCCTGGCACACGAGATGGGCCACGGCATCGACGACCACACCCCGGGCGGCATCTCGGGAGCGGGCACGCAGGAGTTCGTCGCCGATACGTTCGGTGCGGCCACCGAGTTCTACAGCAACCAGGGCGCGTCGTACGACCCGCCGGACTTCCTGGTAGGCGAAGAGGTCAACCTGGTCGGCAGTGGGCCGATCCGGAACATGTACAACCCGTCGGCGCTCGGCGACCCCAACTGCTACTCGAGCTCGATCCCTGGCACCGAGGTGCACGCGGCGGCCGGACCGGGCAACCACTGGTTCACCCTGCTGTCCCAGGGCAGTGGCGGCAGCCCGAGCGTGCCGACCTGCAACAGCTCGACGGTGACCGGCCTGGGCATCCAGAAGGCCATGAAGATCATGTACAACGCGATGCTGATGAAGACGAGCAGCAGCTCGTACCTGAAGTACCGCACCTGGACGCTGACCGCGGCCAAGAACCTCTACCCGGGTAGCTGCACCGAGTTCAACACCGTCAAGGCGGCGTGGGACGCGGTGAGCGTTCCGGCGCAGACGGCTGACCCGACCTGTGGCAGCACTGGTGGAGTCACAGTCGGCAACCCGGGCAACAAGTCCGGCGTCGTTGGTACGGCGATCGCGTCGTTCACGCTGTCGGCCACCGGCGGCACTGCGCCGTACACCTGGTCGGCCACCGGCCTGCCGGGTGGCGTGACGATCGGCTCCTCGACCGGAACCATCTCCGGTACGCCGACCGCCGCAGGAACCTTCAATGTCACCGCGACGGCGACTGCGAGTGCCGGCGGTTCCGGCAGCACCTCCTTCACGTTCACCGTCACCGGTGGCGGCGGAGGCTGCACCGGTCAGCTGCTCGGCAACCCGGGCTTCGAGTCCGCCACCGCGCCACCGTGGACGGCCACGTCCGGAGTGATCACCACCTCCTCCGGTCAGCCGGCTCACGGCGGTACGAAGAAGGCGTGGCTCGATGGCTACGGGACGACTCACACCGACACGCTGAGCCAGTCCGTCACCATCGCGGCCGGCTGTCACGGAACCCTGTCCTTCTACCTGCACATCGACTCGGCTGAGACCACCACCACGGTCCAGTACGACAAGCTGACGGTGAAGGCGGGCTCCACCACCTTGGCCACCTACTCCAACCTCAACAAGGCCGTCGGGTACACCCTGCGGTCCCTCGACGTCTCGGCCCTCGCGGGCTCGACGTTCACCATCACCTTCACCGGTACCGAAGACAGCTCCCTGCAGACCTCGTTCGTCGTCGACGACACGAGCCTGAACCTGAGCTGAGTTGAGAGCCAGGCTCCGGCAACCGCTTGCTCGGTTGCCGGAGCCCTGGCCGTTGTCGGACGTTGTTGGTTTCTGGCGCTTCATGTCTTGTCTGCCGGTCACGCCAGGTGTACGTTCCATCGCAGTGAGTGCCGCCCCACCCACGGATGGAGTTCGTCATGCGCCGCCGCCTGCTCGCGTCCTTCCTCAGCCTGGTGTTGTGTGCCGTGGTCGTTCCGACGACCGCGCAGGCCCACGCCGAGGCGAAGCCGGATCTCGCGCCCACCCCGCCGATGGGCTGGAACAGCTGGAACACGTTCGCCTGTGACATCAACGAGTCACTGATCCGCGATACCGCTGACGCGATGGTGTCGTCCGGGATGGCGGCCGCCGGGTACAAGTACGTGAACATCGACGACTGCTGGATGGCGCCGCAACGTGATGGGAACGGCCGTCTGCAGGCTGACCCAGTGCGTTTCCCGAGCGGTATCAAGGCTATTGCCGACTACGTGCATGCGCGCGGTCTCAAGCTCGGCATCTACTCGTCGGCTGGTTCGCACACGTGCCAAGGGCTGCCGGCCAGCCTGGGGCACGAGACGGCAGATGCGCAATCGTGGGCAAGCTGGGGCGTCGACCTCCTCAAGTACGACAACTGCGGTGAGCAGAACGGCATCCCGGCCACCACGCGCTACAAGACCATGGCCGACGCACTGCAGGCCACCGGCCGACCGATCCTCTACAGCATCTGCGAGTGGGGTCAGAACCAGCCGTGGCTGTGGGGTGCCAACGCGGGTGGTCACATGTGGCGCACCACTGGCGACATCGCCAACAACTGGTCGAGCGTGATGTCGCTGCTCGACCAGCAGGTCGGACTGGAGCAGTACTCGGGCCCGAATGCGTGGAACGACCCCGACATGCTGGAGGTCGGCAACAGCGGCCTCACGTACGCCGAGAGTCGCGCGCACATGAGCTTGTGGTCGATCATGAACTCGCCGCTCGTTGCAGGTAACGATATTCGCTCGATGCCTGCGTCGACTCGCGACCTGCTCACCGACCCCGATGTGGTGGCGGTCAACCAGGACTGGGCCGGTCGGCAGGGTGCCAAGCTCCGCGATGACGGTGACATCGAGGTGTGGTCGAAGAAGCTCTCCGACGGCTCGGCCGCGGTCGTCCTGTTCAACCGGTCGCCGAACGTCGCCACCATCGGTACGACGGCATCTGCGCTCGGGTTGCCCGCATCATCGGCGTACACGGTGAAAGAGTTGTGGAGTAACGCGGTTCGGTCTTCGACGGGCAATGTGCGTGCGCAGGTCGGCGCGCATGACGCGGCGATGTTCCGGGTGACTCCTGGTGCTGCAGCGGATGTCGCTCCGATGATTGTGGTCGAGGCGGTACCGACGAAGGCTTACGTGTCGACAGCAGGTCGCGTCGACGTCAAAACCCAGCTGCACAACGACGGCGCAAGCGCTGTGACCGGCGCGCAGATTTCCCTGACCGCACCGGCCGCGTGGACGGCCACTCCGGACGGCCCGACGCAGCTGGGCACTGTTGGTGCCGGCCAGACCGGATCGGTGACCTGGCATCTCGCAGCGAACCAGCCAGCACTCGGACCGGTCGCTCTGAGCACCAGTGCGAGCTGGACGTGGAGCGGCAACGCGCAGACTGGCTCTGGCGCCGGCCGGTTCGTAGTGGCCAACCCACCAGCAATAGGCCGTACGACGCTCTCCGACGGGACCTGGGTCTACGCAGACAACGGCTGGGGACCTGCTGAGCGCAACATGAGTGTTGGTGAGCAGGCGGCCGGTGACGGCAAGCCGTTGACCGTCGCAGGGACGGTGTACCCGAAAGGCCTTGGTACGCACGCACCTGGGCGCATCGGCTACTTCCTGGACGCGCAGTGCACCACGCTGACCACTAAGGCCGGTATCGACGATGAGGTCGGCGACAAGGGTGAGGTGCAGTTCGAGATCTGGGCTGACGGCACCCGGCTCGCTCAAGCCACCGCAACCGGAGCAGGTGGCGCCATCACGCTCAACGCCGACCTGACCGGCGTACAGGTTGTGGAGCTGGTTGTGGACCCGAAGGGCTCGCCTGACTTCGACCATGCCGACTGGCTCGCGCCGGAGCTCACCTGTGTCGGCACACCGCCGCCCGCAGGTAAGTCCAAGCTGGCTGACCGCCCCTGGACCGCCATGACCAACGGCTGGGGCCCAGTCGAGCGCAACCGCTCCAACGGTGAGCAGCCCGCTGGAGACGGCAAGCCCCTCACCGTGGCCGGCACTATCTACCGGTCCGGTCTAGGCGCGCACGCCAATGGTTCCATCACCTTCCACCTGGGCAAGCGCTGCTCAAGCCTCGCTGTCGCCGTCGGTATTGACGACGAGGTCGGTGACCGCGGTCAGGTCCACTTCGAAGTCTGGGGTGACAACACCCGCCTGGCTCAAGCCGACGCCACCGGTGCAGGCGGAGCCATCCCTCTTACCGCCAACCTCACCAACGTCACCACCCTCGAGCTCCGCCTCGACTCCGCCGGCTCAGTCGACTACGACCACGCCGACTGGCTCACCCCCGAGGTCACCTGCCTGAAGTAGTTCACCGGATTGCAGGGTTAGGTCATCCCGATCGCGCTGACTCCGCCGAACCGTATCGTCGGTTCATGACCTGGTTGCTGGCGTTGCTTGGTGGGGGCGGACTGGCCGTTGCCGGCCGGTACCTGTGGGATCGGCGGGCGGCTCAGCGGGGTGATGCTGCTGAGCTGGAGCAGGTCAAGAAGCTGGCGGACGAGGATGTGACGCTGCTCGGCGAGGAGCTCACGCGGCTCGGCGCCGTGGTGGAGGGGCGGGAGTTGGATGCGGAGACGCGGCTCGACTACCAGCGTGGGCTCGACGCTTATGAGGCCGCGCAGCGGGCGGTCGGTGGTGTCAAGGGAGCCGATGGGATCAGCGCGGTCACCGATGCGTTGGCGACCGGGCGCTATGCGATCGTCTGCGTTCGCGCACGGGTCGCGGGTGAGCCTGTGCCGGAGCGGCGGGTGCCGTGCTTCTTCAATCCGCAGCATGGGCCGTCGACGACTGATGTGCTGTGGAACCAGCCGGCCCGTGGGACACGCAAGGTTCCGGCGTGTGCACAGGACGCGGCTCGGCTGAAGGCGGGCGACGAGCCCGAGGTCCGGTACGTGATGATCGGCAGCCGGCGCGTTCCGTACTGGGAAGCCGGCGCTGCGATCGCGCCGTACGGGCGTGGGTACTTCGCGGCCGGCGCCGGGGCCAGCTACATCGCGTTGGGGTCGTTCGATGCCCAGGCGGATTCCAGCGGTGCCGCGTGGGGCGGGGGCTGGAGTGGCGGGCACAGCGGCGGCGACTTCGGTGGCGGGCACGATGGCGGCGGCCACGGTGGCGGTGGGCACGATGGTGGCGGTGGTGGAGACGCCGGCGGTGGCGGGTACTGAGATATTGGTCCGGACCAATCCCGGCCTTGTGAGAAGGTAGAGCCGTGGTGGTCATCCTGGTGGTGCTGGGCGCGGCGGTGTTGCACGCGACGTGGAACGCGATGGCGCATGGTGCCGCCGACCGGGCGGCTGGGATGGCGTGGCTGGCGCTGGCCACCGGAGTCATCGGGGCCGTGCTGGTGCTCGTGCAGGGTTTGCCGCCGGCTGACACCTGGGGGTTCATCGCAGCGTCGGCGGTTCTGCACATCACGTACTTCGGCGGACTGCTGGCGTCGTACCAGCTAGGGCAGTTCAGTCAGATGTATCCACTGGCCCGCGGTACGTCGCCCTGGGTCGTTGCCGTGGTGTCAGTCGTGGTGCTGCACCAGACGCTGGCCGTGGGTGTCCTGATCGGCGTTCTGCTGGTGTCGGCCGGGCTGATCGCGCTGGTCTTCATCGGGCGGCCCGGTCGGCGCCAGGTGCCCGCACTCGCGGCGGCGACCGGCACCGGGCTGACGATTGCGGCCTACACGGTGGTCGACGGGCTGGCCGTGCACCGGATGCCGGTGCTGACCTACCTGGGCTGGGGCTTCATGGTGCAGGGGTTCGTCCTGCCCTTGATTGTGATCGCCTGGCGGGGGACCGCCGTCATGCGCCAGCCACGGCGGGCTGTGCTGTCCGGGCTCACCGGGGGCGTCGTGTCGATGGCGGCGTACGGGCTGGTGTTGTGGGCACAGACCCGGGGCACGCTGGCAGAGGTGGCCGCACTGCGCGAGACCAGCATCATCTTCGGCGCGATCATCGGCGCCGTGTTCTTCGGCGAGCGCTTCGGACCGAAGCGCGCCATCGCGGCCGCGGTAGTCGTGGCCGGCATCGTTCTGATCAGTCTGGAATGAGTGAGTGGGGGTCCCGGGCGGGAGACCCCCACTCCGATCAGGGAGTTACCAGCCGCGCTTGACAGCGTCCAGTGCGTCGACGTTGCCTTCACCGAAGAACGCGTTGTTCTTCGTCGTACCGGTGCAGCGGGCGTCGACGACGGCCGGGCACGCGGTGTCGTCGGCCTGCTTGCGCAGGGCGGCCTCGATCTGCAGCGGGCCGAACCACGGGTGGGCCGACTTGACCAGCGCTGCGACGCCGGCGACGTGCGGCGACGCCATCGACGTACCGCTCTTCTTGCCGTAGCCACCGCCCGGGATGGTGGACAGGATCGAGCTACCCGGTGCCGCGACATCGATCTTGTTCAGACCGAAGTTCGAGAAGCCGCTGCGGGCGCCGCCCTGAACGGTGGAGGCCACCGTGATCACGTGCGGGAGCTCGGTCGGCATGTTCAGGCAGTTCGCGTCGATCGTCCGCGGGACGGGAGTCCCGTCGTTCGGGCTGCTGTTGTCGGTGGTCTTGTTGGCCAGGTCGTAGTTCGCGTTCCCGGCCGCCGCGACCGCGAGCACGCCGCGATCCGTCGAGTAGGCGACCGCGCGCCGTACGGCTTCCTGTACGGCGCCCTGGTCGGCACCGTCCTTGCACCAGTACTGGAACGGGTCGATGAAGTAGCTGTGGTTGGTGACGTCCATGTGCTTCTCGGCCGACCAGATGAAGCCGCAGATCGCGTACTCCGGGAAGATGTAGCCGCCGTCGTTGACGACCTTCACCGAGGCGATCCGGACGCCGGGCGCGACGCCGACGATGCCGACGCCGTTGCGCGCTGCGGCCACCGTGCCGGCCACGTGCGTGCCGTGGTCGCTGGTGGTCGGGCGCCAGCCGCCGGGGGTCTGGTCCGCGACACCGTTCGTGGTGCAGTTGACCGAGTCCTTGGCGTCGAAGTTCGGCGCCAGGTCCGGGTGTGCGTCGTCCACACCGCTGTCGTTGATGCCGACCAGGACCTTGCGGGAGCCATCGGTGATGGCGTGCGCCTGGTCAGCCTTGATCTGGGCGTTGTCCCATTGCTCGCTCTCGCGCGGGTCCGGAACCGGAGCCGTCGCGGCCTCCAGATCCGAGGAGGTGACTCCGGCCGCCGCAGCCGCTGCCGGCGCCGCGGGGATGCCGTCGGCGACAGGCGCCGTACGGGTGGCGCCGACCGACTGGACCTCACGGCCGTCGCGACCGGTCCGGACCGCAACCTTGAAGTCGGGGTTGGTCGACTGCGCGACGACGACGCCGATCTGCTGGTACGAGACCAGAACCTTGCCGCCGGCGGCCTTGACGGCCTTCTCGACCTTCCGGACGTGACCAGGGGAGGCCTTGGTGTTGACCACGTAGTTCATCAGCGGACCGGGCTCGGCAGCGGCCGGAGCAGCCGGTACGGCGCTCGCAGCGGTAGCTGCACCGAGTGTCGTCAGCACGAGAGCGGTGGCGGCCAGGCCGGCGGACAACCGGCGGGGTCGGGTCGATCGGGTCACGCTGCCTCCAGAAGGGCGTGGCCAGGGCAGGACGGGCCCAGGCTCATCTCCCGAGACTCTAAAGCGGATCGGCCACCGGTGGATGGGTTTATCCACAACTCACGGGAAACCCTGCGTTGGTCACTACCGATTGCTCATCAATTCACGCTCAGTTACCCACACCATGTGGACCAGCCTGTGGATAACTCGTGGAGAAGTTGGGGCCAGCCAGTGGATTGCCTGTGGGTGTAGGATAGATACAACAGAGATACCAGGTGCGTTTTTGAGGCTGTTCCGATTTTTCAGGGTGAGGTAGTTGCAGTTCGAACTGGGGGAAGAAACCGCCGAGATCGCTCGGGTGGTCGTCGAGGCAGCGCCGGGAGTAGAGAAGATCCCGGCCGCTGAGCGGGTGTACGCGTATGTGAAGGCAGCGATTCTGGACCGGGTCTACCCCGGCGGGGAGCTGCTGACGGAGGGCGAGCTGGCCACGGCGGTCGGCGTTTCGCGCACTCCGGTCCGGGAGGCGTTGCTGCGGCTGGAGGAGTCCGGCCTGGTCAAGCTGTACCCGAAGAAGGGCGCGCTGGTGCTGCCGGTGCTGCCGCAGGAGATCAACGACGTCCTCGAGGCGCGGGAGCTGATCGAGTCGCACGCGGCTGCCAAGGTCTGGCCGCGGCGCAAGCAGTTGATCGAGCGTTTGTCCGAGCGCGTCGACGAGATGCGCGCGCACCGCAAGACCGGTGACGCGAAGCTCTTCCTGGAGGCCGACCGGGCCTTCCACGAAGCCATTGTCGGTGCCGCCGGCAACGAGATTCTGGCGAAGCTCTACAACAGCCTCCGCGACCGGCAGGTGCGGATGGGGGTGCCCGGCATCGAGATGGAGCCGGCCCGGATGGACCGGTCGATCACGGATCACCAGGAGCTGATCGAAGCGCTCGGCGGGAACAGCGTCAAGCGCTTCCGCGAGCTGGTCGTCGCCCACATCGATTCCGCTGCGGCGGATCTGCGGGGCATTCGGTGACCGAGCTCCTCTTCCCCCTGGGCGGACGGCGTGCCTGGGCGGTGTGGGCAACTGCTGTCTTCACCTACCTGGTGACTGTGCTGCACCGCGGTTCGATGAGCGTCGCGGGACTGCAGGCCGCAGAGCGCTTCGACATCTCCGCATCCGCGCTGGCCAGCTTCACCGTCGTGCAGCTGACTGTGTACGCCGCTATGCAGGTGCCGGTTGGTGTCCTGCTGGATCGGTATGGCTCCAAGCGGTTGCTGATCGCTGCGTCCGGTCTGCTGTTCGTGGCGCAGTCTGCGTTCAGCATGGTCGACTCGTATCCCGCTGCGCTCGCTGCGCGCGCCGTACTGGGTGTGGGCGACGCACTGGTCTTCATCAGCGTGCTGCGCGTAGTCATGTCCTGGTTCCCCGCACTGCGGCAGCCAGTGATGTCACAGGCGACCGGAATGCTCGGCGGCATCGGTGCGATCGTCTCGACCGCTCCGATGGCCGCTGCCTTCCACGCCTTCGGCTGGACGCCGACGTTCCTTGGAGCCAGTGTGCTCAGCCTGGTGGCCGGCGTCGCCGTACTGCTGCTGATGAAGAACACCCCGTACGACGAGCCGCTCCACCGGGCGAAGCAGTCAGTCACCGAGGTCCGCAAGAACCTCCGCCGGTCCTGGAAGGAGCCGGGCACGCGGCTGGGCATGTGGACACACTTCACCACCAGCTTCTCCGGCAGCACCTTCGGTCTGCTCTGGGGCTATCCGTTCCTCGTGCAGGGCCAGGGGGTCGCTCCCGGAACCGCAGCGGCGATGCTGATCCTCCCTGTGCTCGCTGGCCTTTGTTACGCGCCGCTGGTCGGCCGGTGGGCCGCGAAGTTCCCGTTCTACCGATCCTGGATCGTGCTGGCCGTGATCGCGGGCTCGGTGCTGATGTGGACCGTCGTGCTGCTCTGGCCGGGTCAGGCTCCGATGCCCGTGCTCCTGCTGCTGATCGTCGTACAGGCGGCTGGTGGACCTGGCTCGATGCTCGGGCTGGACTACGCCCGAACCTTCAACCCCAGCAACCGGTTCGGTGCGGCCAACGGGATGGTGAACACCGGCGGCTTCATCGCCACGCTGATCTGCATCGGCATGGTCGGCATCCTGCTGGATGTCTCGTCCGGTGGCGCTCCGCAGACGATCGGTGACTTCAAGTACGCGCTGGCCTTCCAGTACGTGCTGTGGGCGATCGGTCTCCGGCAGATCCTCAAGTACCGCCGTCGGGCGCGTGGCCACCTGGCCCGCTACAACCCGGAGGCGTACCAGGCGCTGTTGGCCAACAAGGTCGTCCCGCTTAAGGGCTGAACACCTGCTGTTGCGGGCCTGCCAGCGCAGTGACAGGCCCGTGCCAGCGCAGTGCGCGACGGTAATCCCAGTGAAGTGAGTCAACTGGGAGGAACTCGATGACTACATCGAACCAGGTCGCCATCGAGGCGGTCGGCTTGGTCAAGAAGTACGGCAACACGACTGCGCTGGCCGGGGTGGACCTGACTGTCCCGACCGGGACAGTGCTCGGAGTGCTCGGCCCGAACGGCGCCGGGAAGACGACAGCGGTCCGGATCCTCGGCACCCTGCTGCGTCCCGACGCCGGCCACGCCACAGTCGGCGGGTACGACGTCGTCCGGGAGGCGGCCAAGGTCCGCAGCATCATCGGGCTGACCGGGCAGTACGCCTCGGTCGACGAGGACATGTCCGGCCGCCGCAACCTGGTCATGATCGGCCGGCTGCTCGGGATGTCCCGGGCGGACTCCCGGAGCAAGGCCGCGCAGCTGCTTGATCGGTTCGAGCTGACCGATGCCGGTGACCGGATCGCTAAGACCTACTCCGGCGGTATGCGGCGCCGGCTCGACCTGGCCGCGAGCCTGGTCGGCAACCCCAGCATCCTGTACCTCGACGAGCCCACCACGGGTCTGGATCCGCATGCCCGCAACGGCGTGTGGGAAACCATCCGCGACCTCGTCCTGGACGGAACCACGGTGCTGCTCACCACGCAGTACCTGGAGGAGGCCGATGCACTGGCCGACTCCCTGATGGTGTTCGACAAGGGGCGCGTGGTCGCATCCGGCCGACCCGCCGAGCTGAAGGCCCAAGCAGGTAAGCAGACTCTCGACGTACGGCCGGCTGAGCCTGCCCACCTCGAACGCGTCGCCGCGATCGTCGCCGAAGCAGTCGGCGTCCGCCCGAGCGTCGACGTCGTGAACGCACTGGTCAGCGCACCGGTCACCGACGGTACGTCGCTGCCGGTCGTCGTCCGCCGTCTCGACGAAGCCGGTATCGCAGTCACCGAACTGGCGCTCCGCCTGCCCAGTCTGGACGAGGTCTTCCTCGCCCTCACCGGTCACGCCGCCGAAGAGCGTCCCGTCGACATCCTGGAAGGAGTAGGCCGATGACCACGGCAACTATCGAGAACGTACCGGCGTACAGGTCCCGGCCCTTCGCCTGGGTGCAGCAGAGCCTGACGCTTGCCTGGCGCAACATTGTGCGGATCCGGCAGAACCCCGAAGCCCTGGCGGACGTGACGTTCCAGCCGATCATCTTCCTGACGCTGTTCCTGTTCGTCTTCGGCGGCGCGATCTCCACGAGCGGCGGCTGGCGCGGCTACTTGCCGTTCCTGCTGCCCGGCCTGCTCGTCCAGACGGTGGTCTTCTCCACCATGGGCACCGGCGTCGGCCTGAACGACGACTTCGCCAAAGGCGTCTTCGACCGCTTCCGCAGTCTCCCGATCGCTCGCATCTCCCCGCTGATCGGCGCCGTCCTCGGCGACGCCGTCCGCTACATGCTTTCGATCGTGATTCTGATGGCCACCGGCTTCGCCCTCGGCTTCCGCTTCGACAACGGCGTCGGCTACGGCCTGCTGGGACTCGTGATCGTCCTCGGCTTCGCCCTGTCCATGTGCTGGATCTGGGTCTGGCTGGGCCTCACCATGAAGACCGCCCAAGGCGTCCAGGGCATCGCCTTCCTGGTGATGTTCCCGCTCACCTTCGGCAGCAACATCTTCGCCCCCACCAGCACCATGCCTGGCTTCCTCCAGGAGTTCGCCAAGTACAGCCCCATCCCGTACCTGGTCAACCTCGAACGAGCCCTGATGGGCGGCGGCCCCATCCAGAAGCCCCTGCTGGTCACCCTGGCCTGGATGGTCGGCTTGGTAGCAGTCTTCGCTCCCTTGGCCATCCGCGCCTACCGCCGCCGCACCTGACCGCTACCCCGCCCCGCCCCCACGACGTACCCAAAGGTGGGTCGCCTTCTCTTTGGGCACGAGGTCCATCTTTGGGCACGCATCAACCATTTTTGCGGCCTCAGAATGGTTGGTGGGCCCCCAAGGTTGGGGAAGACGCACAAAGAGCAGTCCGCCGGTTGTCGAGTGGCGGGCTGCTCTTTGGGCGCGAAGGGGGTGTTGGGTCAGTGGGGGATGTCGGCGAAGGCCAGGGGTTCGCGGGTGCAGAGATAAGTTGCCCAGTGCAACTTCATGGGGGTGCCGGTGGCGTCTCTCGTGATCGTGAGGAGCTCGCCGACCTCGCGGCCGGAGATCGTGCGGTAGGTGTCGTCAGCGATGCGCTCGAAGACGGCGGGGGCCTGCCAATCGGCGGCGGCGGGGGACTTGGCCTGCAACACCCCGCCCTTCACGGTGAAGTTGAAGGGGGAGCCCTCGGTCCACCACGGCCCCAGTACGCCGGTCAGTTCGACGGGGACCGGGGTGCCGGGCAACCAGGGGTCGGTGGGGAGCGGGTCCTGCTCCAGGACCGTGGTGATCAGGTCGATGGCCAGCGCCGACGGGGCCGGGGCCGAGGTGGACGCCTGGAGGCAGATGCCGGCGGTGCCGGAGGCGCGGTGGACGAAGGTCGAGGTGATGTGACCGGGCATGCCGCCGTCGTGGCCGACGTACAGGTCGTTGCCGCGGCGGAAGAGCATGAAGCCGAGGCCGAAGGCGAGTTGCCAGCGGGCGGTGTCGGCCATGATCTGGACCTGGCACATCTCCTCGAGGGTGTCCTTCGACAGCACCTCGGAGACCGGGTTCGCGACGAACATGGCCCACTTGGCCAGGTCTGCCGCCGTACTGGCGAGACCGCCGCAGGCCGCCATCGCCTTGATGTCGAGCAACGGCTCCACGACCGGTACGTCGGAGAACGGCGGCACGTAGTAGCCGGTCGCGGCGGGTCCGCCGTCCATGCCGACCGTCGTACGGCGCATCTCCAGCGGATCGAGGATGCGCGCCTTGATGGCGTCGTACCAGGGTTTGCCGTCGAGCCTGGCGACGACCTCGCCGAGGAGTGAGTAGACGAGGTTCGAGTAGTGGAAGCGGTGGTGCGGTTTGCCGACGCGGTCGGCGTCGTTCCAGCCGGCGACGAGCTCGTCACGGTCCGGGAACTTCATCAGGTCCCAGACGTCGCCGACGGGTTCGCGCTGCATGCCGCTCGCGTGGCTGAGCATCTGCCGGATGGTGACGTTGCCGTGTTTGCTCTCCGGGACGTGCGTCTCCAGCGAATCGTCCAGGCTGAGCTTGCCCTCGTCGCGCAGCGCCAGGATGGCGACCGCCGTCAGCGTCTTGCTCTGCGAGGCGATCAGGAACTGCGAGTCCGCGGTCGGCGGTACTCCGGGGTTGGCCAGGTCGGCGGAGCCGGCGCCATGCGACCAGGTCAGCGATCCGGCGCGGGCGACGGCGCCGACCACGGAGGGGACGCGGCCGGTGGCCTGGCGGTCGGCGACGAGTCGGGTGAGGGCGGTCTGCGTCTGCGCAGCGAGTTCGGTCACGACAGTCGACAATAAGCGAGGGAGATGACAAAAGGCAGAGCCGTGGGGAACCCGTATGTGCGAGGCTGGTGCAGTGCGCATAGCGGTGCTCGGTCCTCTCGCGATGTGGGCGGCCGACGGAACTCCGCTCGACGTCCGCGGCGTCCGCCTGCGCGGGTTGCTGGCGCGGCTCGCGCTGAATGCCGGGAAGCCGGTCAGCGTCGACACTTTGGTCGACGGTCTGTGGGGCACCGGAGCGCCCAGCGCCAACGCGCTGCAGTCGCTCGTCTCGCGGTTGCGGTCGAGTCTGCCCGCGACCGAGTCGAGTATTTCGATCCAGTCCGGCCCGGCCGGCTACACGCTGACGATCGGTCCGGACTGCGTCGACGCCCAGCAGTTCGAAGACCTCGTACGGCGCGGTCGCGCGCTGCTTGGCTCCGATCCGGAGCAAGCACACTCGCTGCTTTCGCAGGCCGAGAAGCTCTGGCGCGGTGACGCTTTCGCGGACCTGCGCGACCTCCCGTTCGCGCAGATCGAGGCGGATCGGCTGACCGAGCTCCGGCTCGGTGCCGCCGAGGATCTCGCCGAGGCCGCCGTCACCTGCGGCCGGGCCCGCGACCTCATCACCGAGCTCGAACACCTCGCCGCCACGCATCCGCTCCGCGAACGCCTCCACGAGCTCCTGATCCGAGCCCTCTACGCCGACGGCCGCCAAGCCGAGGCACTGTCGGCGTACGAGCGAGTCCGTACGACGCTCGCCGAGGAGCTCGGTGCGGATCCGGGCGCGCGGTTGCGCGACGTCCATGTCGCGGTTCTGCGCGGTGAGATCGTCGACCCGGTCGCGGTCACCACGCCGGCGCCGATGCCGGCCGAGCCGAAGAGCAATCTGCGCGCCCCGATGACGAGCTTCGTCGGCCGCCATGAGGATGTCGCCGAGCTGACCCGCCTGCTGAGCAACGGCACTCGCCTGGTCACGATGGTCGGTCCTGGTGGCGCCGGGAAGACCCGCCTGGCGACCGAGACCGGTCGGACACTGGTCGAGCAGAGCGGTGACGGCATCTGGCTCGTCGAACTCGCGCCGCTCGGCGACGCGGCCGAGGTGGCCCCCGCCGTACTGTCTGCTCTCGGTGCGAGCGAGTACGTCGATGTGGTGCCACCGTCGAGTCTCGTGCCCAAGCAGTTGCGGGCAAGTCGGGCGGCGACTGAGCGCCTGGTCGAGGTGATCGCCGACAGGCGGGTCCTGCTGGTGCTCGACAACTGTGAGCACTTGGTCCACGAGGTCGCCGGGTTGGTCGACTCGCTGCTCGCGGTGTGCCCAAGGCTGCGGGTGCTGACGACGAGTCGCGAGCCGCTGAGCATTCCGGGGGAGCACCTCCATCCGGTCGGGCCGCTCGGCCTGCCGCCTGAAGACGCGTCGAGCGATGAGTACGCCGCGGTCCAGCTGTTCGTCGACCGGGCCCGCGCGGTTCGGCCCGACTTCGAGCTGACCGACTCGAACCGGATCGCTGTCGCCGAGATCTGCCGCCGGCTCGACGGAATGCCACTGGCCATCGAGCTCGCCGCCGCGCGGCTGCGGGCGATGACGCCGGAGCTGATCGTCGATCGGCTCAAGGACCGGTTCCGCTTGCTGACCAGCGGTTCGCGGACCGCACTTCCCAGGCATCAAACGCTGCGTGCGGTCGTCGAGTGGAGCTGGGATCTCCTCGACAACGACGAGCAGGCAGTCGCCCGTCGACTCTCCCTGTTCTCTGGTGGCGCCACTTTGGAAGCCGCCGAGCAGGTCTGCAGTGACGACAACCTGCCGCCCGAGGCGGTGCTCGGCGTACTGGCTTCTCTTGTCGACAAATCGCTCGTCGAAGCAGTTTCCGGCGAGCGGTCCGTGCGCTACCGAATGCTCGAGACAGTCCGCGCGTACGGCGCCGAGCAGCTCGCGGCCGCTGGTGAGCGGGATCGGGTCCGGCAGGCGCACACCACCTACTTCCGGCGGCTGCTGCGACAGGCCGCACCGAAGCTCCGGACCCGCGCGCAGGTCGAATGGATCGCCCGGCTGAAGGCGGATCACGACAACCTGACCGATGCGCTGCGCAGTGCGATCGACTCCGGCTCGGCGCGGAACTCGGTGCAGATGGTCGCAGTCCTCGCGGAGTTCTGGAACGTGAGCGGCCGCCCGTCCGAAGCGGTCGGCTGGATGCGCGCAGCGCTCGCCGTACCGGGGCCGAGCGTGCCGGTCGAGCGGGCGATCACGCTGATGATGCTTTCCTTCGGCACCATGTCCACCGAAGAGGACGCGGTGGTGATGATCCCCAAAGCGTTGCGGTTGCTGGCCGAGGTTCGGCTGTTGTCGCGGCAGCACCAGATCGTCCACGACTCGGCCGTCGGCCGGTTCGTCAATGCGATGTGGGCGGCGCTGCGCCGCGACACCGTCACTGCGTTCACCGAGCTCGAGGCCGCGCGGGATCACCCGGAGCCGTGGACCCGGCACATGGCTTCGCTACTGCTCGCGATGTTCCGCGACAACGAGGGCGAACCTGTCCAGATGGACGCCGACCTCGGGGTCGCGCTCGAAGGGTTCCGGGAGCTTGGCGATCGCTGGGGTACGTCGATGGCGCTGCGCGGGATGGCGAGCCTGCAGGCCGCTCGCGGTGAGCACCAGGCCGCGCTGGATTCGCTCGAGGAGTCGATGCGGCTGTTCGCGGAGCTCGGCACCACCGAGGGCGCCGGGCAACTACTGGGGGCTGCCGCGGTCAGCAAGCTCGAGCTCGGCGACCTCGAAGGCGCCCGGACGACGCAGCAGCAGGCGCTGCGGATCGCCGAGGAGAACGGCTCCCGCGAGGGCGAGGCGATGTCGCTGTTCGGCTTCTCCCGCATCGAGTTGCGGGCCGGCCGGCTGGACGAGGCGAAGGAGCTGATCGAACGCGCCCAGTCGATGCTCGGTGACTCGTTCGATCGGATTGCACCGCACGGTACGGCGATGCTGCTGGCGCAGACCGGGCGGATCGACCTGCGGCGCGGCGATCTCACTTCGGCCCGCACCGCGAATCGGCAGGCGGTCGAGATCGCCATGACCAGCGCGGACATGCCGGTCACGGCGACGATCGTGGAGACCGCGGCCGAGATCGCTCTCGCGGACGGCGACGCGGAGCTCGGTGCGCGCACCCTCGGTCTCGCGGCCGCGTTGCGGGGTATGCGCAGCATGCCGGACGCCGACGTCCGCGCCGTCACCGAGCAGCTACGAGAGCAACTCGGTGCCGACGCATTCGAAACGGCGTACGCCGCTGGTGCGGCGCTGACGCGGGACGACGCCCTCGACGAACTGCGGAAGCGATTCAGCCCGTCATGAGCTGAACCGCCAGCTCCCGCAGGGAATTCTGCACCTTCTGCTCGGGCGGCCGCGGCTCGGCGAGCATCCAGTCGTAGACGACCGCGTTGACCGCGCCGAAGAAACTGAGACCGACGAACCGGAAGTCCCGGCGCTCGATCTCCCCCGTGGCCGCGGCCTTGTCACCGAGGTCGCGCACCCCTGCGATCAGCAGATCCCGGAACGCGAGCCGCTGCTCCTCGACCGCCGGACTCGTGCCGACGACCTCGACGAACGAGATCCGCGCCAGCCGTAGATCGGCCATGATGGTTTTCAGGTAGCTGTCGACCGCCGCGACGATGCGTTCCCGGACCGGCCGGCCATCGGTCTGCCGGATCGCATCCCCGGTGTTCCGGACGGTCAGCTCGATCACCTGCGCGTGCACCGCGAGCAGTACGGCTTCCTTGTTCTGAAACTCGTGGTAGAAGTGCCGTGTCGACACTTTCGCCTGTGTACACAGGCGTTCCACCGATGTCGCCGGATACCCTTCGGTCCCGAACAACTCCAATGCCGCGGCCAGCAATCGTTCCCGGCGCGCAGCCTTCCACTCCTCGACCGATCGCCCGGAATAGCGGCGTACGGAGGGTTCCCTCATTGCACCTCTTGTCGGCTACCCCGTGCCAGATCCCGGACATCCTATCCACCCCTTGGCGGCGCCGGAACCGGCCCGGTCGCCGTGACGGAGACCCGCCACGACAACCGGCCAGCCGGTTCGCAAACAGTCAGCTCATCGACTCGTAGCCGACCCCGCCGTCGAGCAGCTCGCGGACGATGTCGAGGTGCCCGAGATGCCGGGCCGTTTCCTCGATCAGATGACACAGCACGTACCGCACGGAGGCCCGCCCACTCTCCCGTACGACGGCCTGTTCGAGGTCCCCGAGGTCCATTGCGGCAACGACCGCATTCGATCTCGCATTCTCGGCCTCGTACTCGTCGAGCAGCTGCGCCAGCGGTACGTCGTCCACCAGCATCTCGGCGTCCGGATGACCATCCGCCGTCCATGGGGTCTGCCCGGTGTCGGGGACACCCGCGAGGTTCTGCTGGAACCAGCTGTACTCCACCCAGCGCAGATGCGCGACCAGGCCGGCGACATTGGTGAGCGGCGAGGTGGGGAGCACGACGCGATGCGCGTCCTCCTCGGTCAGGCCCTCGCACTTCACGCGGACGAGCGACCGAAGGTGGTCGAGCCAGCCGACAAGCTGCTCACGCTCGTCACCGGTCAGGGATGGTCTCATGCAGTCTCCTCAAGTTTGGTGTAGCCAGTGCGGCCATCGATCAATTCACGAATGATGTCGAGGTGCCCGACGTGCCGGGCGGTCTCCTCGATCATGTGGCAGAGCACGTAGCGCAGCGAGGCGGGTTCGCCTTGGCCGGTGCCCTTTTCCAGTGCGTCGAGCGAGAGGTCGGCGATCGCCGCATTCGAGCGCGCGCACTCGGCGTCGTACTCGTCGAGCAGCTGAGCGATCGGTACGTCGTCGACGAGCATCTCGGCATCGGGGTGGCCGTCTTCGGTCCACGGAGTCTGGCCGGTGTCGGGGACCCCGAGCACGCTCTGCTGGAACCAGCCGTACTCGTTCCAGCGCAGGTGAGCGACAAGCCCGGCCGGCGTCATCAACGGCGACGTCGGTACGACGTTGCGGTGGGCATCTTCTTCGGACAGTCCGGTGCACTTCATCCGGACGAAGGATCGCTGGTGATCCAGCCATCCGATCAACTGCTCACGCTCAGGCGCGGACAGTGCGGGACGCGGTACTGCGGTCATACGAGAGCTCCTGGTGCTGGGAGCTGCCCTCAGCCGCAGGCACGGCAGAAGGGCAGCACGACGGTTCGGTACAACATCGCACTCACCTCCTTCCGCGTAGAGCAGCACCGTACTACGCATCTTTGAGAACGCACCAACCATTTCCGCCGACGAAATGCGACTGGTGGGTGCACAAAGATGGCTTGGTCAGCGGTACAGCGCGAGTGCCCCGGTCAGGGAGTCGACGGCCTGGCGGGGACCGTGGATCGCGA
Source organism: Kribbella antibiotica (assembly GCF_004349055.1). Taxonomy (GTDB): domain Bacteria; phylum Actinomycetota; class Actinomycetes; order Propionibacteriales; family Kribbellaceae; genus Kribbella; species Kribbella antibiotica. Next base: position 14,579 of record NZ_SMKX01000056.1, on the reverse strand, counting down.
GTCCGAGGTACTCGACGTCCTCCGGCTTGGTGCCGGCCAAGGTGTCGCTGAACTGCTCGTACGTCCTGGCCTGCTGGGCGATCTGATTCATGTCGTGCACGATCACGTCGTCGCGGGCCGCGGCTTGCGCCCGCAGCTCATGCAGCCGTTCCGGCGTCGCCTTGAGGACAGGGATCGGGTACGCCGACATGCCGGTGTGCGGATTTCCGCCGGCGTCCACGGTGTCGGCGCCGACTGTTTCGGCGTGCCGGTGGCCGAGGCCGACGCCGAGCAGTGCGGCGGTGTTGAGGGCGACCCCGATCGGGGCGTCGGTCGCAATCACGACCACGATCTTGTTCGTCAGCACCTCGGAAACCTAGCCCGACGTACAAGACCTCACGTCGTCTACCGAACATCGTTCGGCAGATCTGCGAAAATTGTGCACATGGACGAACTTGATACGGCGTTGCTGCGGATTCTGCAGAACGATGCCCGCCGCACCAACCGCGACATGGCCGCCGAGCTTGGCATCGCGCCGTCCACCTGCCTGGAGCGAATCCGCACTCTCCGCGAGCGTGGGGTGATCAGCGGCTACCACGCCGCTGTCGACCTGAAGGCGATCGATCGCGCGATGCAGGCGATCATCTCGATCAAACTGCGCCCCCAGGCGATGGCCGTCGCCACCGCCTTCCAGGACTACGTGATGCAGCTCCCGCAGACACTCGACATGTTCATGGTGTCCGGCGCCTCCGACTTCCTGGCCCACGTCGCGGTCAAGGATGCCCAGGCACTGCGAGACCTGGTCCTCGACCTCGCCAAACGGCAGGAGATCGCGGATATCCGCAGCTCGGTGGTCTTCGAGCACCAGCACCGCACAACCGTCCTTCCGCTGTGAGCACGGCGGGGCGGGGCTAGCGGTTGTCTTTGATGCGTTTGGCTTTGCCGAGGGAGCGTTCGAGGGCGTGCGGGTCGACGATCTCGATCTTGGCGGTGACGCCTACGCGGTCCTTGATGCGGCGGGACAATGCGGCGGCGGCCGTCGGGCGGTCGGTGAGGTCGGGGGCGGCTTCGACCTGGACGGTGAGTTCGTCCATGCGGCCGGGGCGGGTGAGGACACAGAGGTAGTGCGGGGTGAGGCCCTCGACTCCGAGGATCTGTTCTTCGATCTGGGTGGGAAAGACGTTGACGCCGCGGACGATCATCATGTCGTCGGTGCGGCCGGTGATCTTCTCCATCCGGCGCATGCCAGGGCGCGCCGTACCGGGGAGGAGGCGGGTCAGGTCGCGGGTGCGGTAGCGGAGGACGGGGAAGGCTTGTTTGGTGAGGGTGGTGAAGACGAGCTCGCCTTCGGAGCCGTCGGGGAGGACCTCGCCGGTGACCGGGTCGATGATCTCCGGGTAGAAGTGGTCCTCCCAGATGTGCAGGCCGTCCTTGGTCTCGACGCACTCCTGGGCGACGCCGGGGCCCATCACCTCGGACAGGCCGTAGATGTCGACGGCGTGCATGCCGGTGCGCTGCTCGACCTCGGTGCGCATCTGCTCGGTCCACGGCTCCGCGCCGAAGATGCCGATCCGCAACGACGTGTCGCGCGGGTCCAGCCCGCGGCGTTCCATCTCGTCGATGATGGCGAGGAAGTACGACGGGGTGACCATGATGATCCGGGCTCCGAAGTCGCGGATCAGATCGACCTGACGCTCGGTCATCCCACCGGAGATCGGTACGACGGTGCATCCGAGCCGCTCGGCTCCGTAGTGCGCGCCGAGCCCGCCGGTGAAGAGGCCGTAGCCATAGGCGACATGGCAGGTATCGCCCGCACGCCCACCGGCGGCCCGGATCGACCGCGCCATCAGGTTGGCCCAGGTGTCGATGTCCTGCTTGGTGTAGCCGACCACTGTCGGCCGGCCCGTCGTGCCCGACGAGGCGTGCACGCGCGACACCTCGGACTGCGGTACGGCGAACATCCCGAACGGGTAGTTGTCCCGCAGATCCTTCTTGCCGGTGAACGGCAACCGGCTCAGGTCGGAGAGCTCCTTCAGATCGCCGGGGGCGAACCCGACCTCGTCCAGCGCCTTCCGATAGTGCGGCACTTTCTCGTACGTCGTCGCAACAGTTGCCTGCAGCAACGACAATTGCCGGGACCGGAGTTCGTCCACCGACAGTCGTTCGCCGGCGTCCAGCAACTCCTCGGGGCACGCATCACCGAGCATCCAAGTACTCCTAAGGCTTGGCGAGCAGGGTCGCGATGCCCTGTCCGACGCCGATACACATGGTGGCCAGCGCGTACCCGGCATCGCGGTGGCGAAGCTCCAAGGCGGCGGTGAGAGCGAGACGGGCGCCGGACATCCCCAGGGGGTGACCCAGAGCGATGGCGCCGCCGTTCGGGTTGACGTGCTCCGCGTCGTCGGGAAGCCCGAGCTCGCGCAGCACTGCCAACGACTGCGAGGCGAACGCCTCATTCAGCTCGATCGCACCGACGTCCGCCAAAGCGACCCCAGTACGGTCAAGCAGCTTGCGGGTAGCGGGCGCAGGCCCGATCCCCATGATCCGAGGCGGTACGCCGGCAGTCGCCGTACCGACGATCCGAGCCAGCGGCGTGACGCCCAGGCGCTCAACCATCGCGCCGCTCATCACGAGCAGGGCGGCTGCGCCGTCGTTCACGCCGGAAGCGTTGCCTGCGGTGACCGTGCCCGGGGTGCGGAACGGTGTCCGCAAGCCAGCGAGCGCTTCGAGGGTCGTCTCGCGCGGGTGCTCGTCGGTGTCGACGACCGTCACGGCACCGCGCTTCCCCGGGACCTCGACCGGAATGATCTCCTCAGCCAGCCGCCCGTTCGCCTGAGCCTTGGCGGCGCGCTGCTGACTGCACAGTGCGAACAGGTCCTGGTCTTCGCGGGAGATGTTGAAGTCGGCGGCCAGGTTCTCCGCGGTCTCCGGCATCGAGTCGATCCCGTACTGCGCCTGCAATGCCGGGTTCACGAATCGCCAGCCGATGGTCGTGTCGAACACCTCGGCCTGCCGGGAGAATGCAGTAGTTGCCTTGGGCATCACAAAAGGTGCTCGCGACATCGACTCGACGCCACCGGCAATCAGTACGTCGTTGTCCCCAGCAATGATCGACCGGGCGGCATACGCGAGTGCGTCGAGACCGGACCCGCAGAGCCGGTTGATCGTCGTACCGGGGACCTCGACCGGGAGACCGGACAGCAGCACGGCCATCCGGGCGACGTTGCGGTTGTCCTCGCCTGCCTGATTGGCGCAGCCGAGGATGACGTCGTCGATCAGCGCCGGGTCGAGAGATGCGTGCCGAGCGAGCAGCGCGCGGATCGCGTGCGCGGCCAGATCATCCGGGCGGACGGTCGCCAGCGCACCGCCGTACCGGCCGATCGGCGTCCGGACTCCATCAACCAAGAACGCCTCGCGCGTCATGCGTGCTCCTCCACAATTTTTCCGGACAACTGGCGACTACGGCCACGGAACTCGGCGATCACGTCGTCGCCGCGGCGGACCGTCACGTCGTAGATCGCGTTCCGGCCGAAGGTCGTGCGCTCCGTCGCGGTAGCGGTCAGCAGGTCACCGCGCTGGGCAGGTGCGACGAAGACGATGTCGCAGGCCTGCGCGACGGTCACCTGATTCCGCGAGTTGCACGCGAAGGCGAACGCGGAGTCGGCCAGCGTGAAGACAAAGCCGCCGTGCGCGATCCCGTGCCCGTTCACCATGTCGTCGCGCACCGTCATCTCGACGGAGGCCAGACCTTCCGCGACGGCCACTAGGCGCATGCCGAGCGCGGCGGAGGCAGCATCGTCCGCCCACATCGCCGCGGCCACGCGGTTCGCCAGATCGTCGCCCATGCCGAAATTGCCCCTTCGTGAAGAGGTGATGTGACACTCTAGCCCCGATTACGACAATGACTGTAACATCAGGGTCATGACCTCGGACCTGCTCGCAGCTCACCGTGACCGTCTCGACGCCGCACTGACCGCGATCCGGTCCCGCGGCTACCACTCCGCGTTCCCGGAGTCCCCCAGCCCGCGCGTGTACGGCGAGACGGCGGCCGCTGACGGCCAGACCGCGTTCGAGGCCCACCTCGGTACGACGTACGCCGTGGAGACCCCCGGGTCCCGCGGCACGGTCATCACCGAGGAGTCGCCGTTCGGCATCAAGCTGGACGTGTCGTACCCGCGGACGGTCGAGGCCGGTCTGGACGAACTGCTCGAGGCGGCACGCAAGGGGCTGACCGGCTGGCGTAACGCCGGAGTGGACGGCCGGACCGGCGTCGTACTGGAGATCCTCGACCGGCTGCACAAGCGGGTGTTCGAGCTGGCCAACGCGGTGCAGCACACCAGCGGCCAGGCGTTCGTGATGGCGTTCCAGGCCGGTGGCGCGCACGCGCTCGACCGGGCGCTGGAGGCAGTCGCCTACGCGCACGAGGAGATGAGCCGCTACCCGGCCGACGCGCTGTGGGAGAAGCCGGCCAAGGGCGAGCCGATCCGGATGCAGAAGACCTTCACCGTCACCGGCCGCGGCGTCGCGCTGGTGATCGGCTGCAACACCTTCCCGACCTGGAACTCCTGGCCGGGCCTGTTCGCCTCGCTGGTGACCGGCAATGCGGTCGTCGTCAAGCCGCACCCGGGCGCGGTGCTGCCGCTGGCGATGACCGTCGAGGTCTTCCGCGAGGTGCTCGCCGAGGCCGGTTTCGACCCGAACCTGGTCACCCTGGCCGTCGAGAAGGCCGGTGACGGCCTCGCCAAGCCGCTGGCCACGCGGCCCGAGGTGAAGCTGATCGACTTCACCGGCGGCACCGAGTTCGGTGACTGGCTGGAGCAGAATGCGACGCAGGCCTCGGTCTTCACCGAGAAGGCCGGCGTGAACGCGGTCATCATCGACTCCACCGACGCCTTCAAGGCGCTGACCGGGAACCTCGCCTTCACGCTGGCGCTGTACTCGGGCCAGATGTGCACCACCACCCAGAACATCTTCATCCCGGCCGGCGGGATCGAGACCGACGAGGGACACAAGTCCTTCGACGAGGTCGGGGCCGGGATCGCCGGTGCGATGAGCAAGCTGCTCGGCGACGACGCGCGAGCGGTCGAGATCCTCGGCGGCATCGTGAACAACGCCGTGATCAGCCGCCTCGACCTCGCCGGCGAGTACGGCGACGTCGTACTGGAGTCGCGGGAGATCAAGCACCCGGCCTTCCCGGAGGCTGTCGTCCGGACGCCGCTGCTGGTCGCGCTCGATGCCAAGGACAGCGATGTGTACGGCCGGGAGTGCTTCGGGCCGGTCTCGTTCCTGATCAAGACCGCCGGCACCGCGGAGTCGATCGCGCTGTTCCAGCAGACCGTGATCGAGGGCGGCGCGATGACCGCGGGCCTTTACTCGACCGATGCCGGTGTCGTCGACCAGACCCGCGACGCCGCGCTCGACGCCGGGGTCGCGCTGTCGGAGAACCTGACCGGACCCGTTTTTGTGAACCAGTCGGCTGCGTTCAGTGATTTTCACGGCACTGGCGCCAATCCGGCGGCGAATTCGACCTATACCGACGGCGCATACGTTGCGAGTCGCTTCCGGGTCATCCAATCTAGGCGTCATGCCTGACGTTCTCTAGATTGCCGCAACTGTCAGGTCATCGCGGCGGATGATGCGTATCCGGCGAGAATGACAGGCAGTCCCGTCGCCTCGCGTAGTTGCTCGGCGAGGTGGCGGTGGTCCCAGCCTGGCAGAGCCAGATGGCTGAAGGTCGGCACAGCGACGACCGCGGTACCCGATGGCAGCCCGTCGAGTTCGTCGAGCAATGCATTGATCGCCGCCGGCATCGTGGCTGGTCGCTCTAGATAGATACAGCTCAAGTCGTATCCACGCTGCTCGGCGAACTCGGCAAAGTGCATCGGCACATCGAACGCGTCTGCAGTCTTCAGGAGCGATTCGAGCAGGTATCCGTAAATCCGCAACCGCGGCAGGTGAAGCGGTTCCTCTGGCATCGGTGCCTCCTTTTCACGCCAGCCGGGGAGTCGGCTCGCATCTGCTGAGCTGCGATGTGGATCAGCGGGCGGGCGCAGGCGCAGGGAAACCGGTACGCCCGCCCACTGGCTCAAATGGTGCGATCTCTCTTCTGCTGCGATCCATCGCGCGGCGGGACCTCCGCGGCGATGAGCTCGCCGTCCAGGTGGTGCGTCCCGCGCAGCCACCCCTCGAATGCCGGCTGCTGCGGCTCAGGGCACCGCTCCACGTAGATCCGGATCTCTCGCTCGGTCAGCGACGGAGGTTCCGACATTCCTGTTCCGCCCGTCACTGGTTTGAGGCGTACGACGCGGTCGATCCCCGCGTGCAGACCCAGGAACCCCGCCCCACTGGTCAGTTCAGTCACGACGCCATCACTCCTCGAAGTGGAATACGAGAGAGTGAAACATGCGTCATCGCAAGAAGCAAGCTCGCACGACGCCTCATATCCCCAAGTGAACTTGCCTAATGCGACGATGGGCGAGTGGCACTCGCACGGTGAGTGTTAAAGTCCGCGCATCAAGAGAGGTGGCGACGGCATGACCCAGGCCAGAAGCGGTTCCACGGTCCCGAGGCGACAACTTGGACGGCAACTGCGGGAGTTGCGGAACCAAGCCCGGATGACGGCAAAGGCCGCGGCCCAGGCCATGGATTTCTCTGAGGCAAAGCTGTTCAGGATGGAAGCCGGCGATGTGCCGATGCGTTCCCTCGAAGTTGAACGTATGTGTCAGATCTACGGTGCCCCGGACGATCTCACCCAGGCGATGGCCGCTCTCGCTCGCGAGACGAAATCCAAGGGCTGGTGGCATTCCTACTTGGATGTAGTCAGCGAGAACGCCGCTGTCTATGTTGGCCTTGAGTCGGCCGCTTCGGATCTGTCGGCATACCAGACCGACCTGATTGACGGTCTGTTCCAGACCGAGGCCTATGCTCGCGCGGTCATCGCTGCCAGCCACCCAGAGGCCGAGTTGCTGACCGCTGAGAGGATCGATCGGATCACCGAAATGCGGCTCGCACGCCGGATTCTCCTGACCCGTCCCACGGCGCCGCTGGCGGTCAGGGCGGTGCTCGGTGAGGCTGCGCTTCGTCGTCCGATCGGCGGGAGAAAGGCGATGGCCGAGCAGCTCGATCACCTGCTAGAACTGAGTGAGCTGTCCAACGTGGAGATCAGAGTCGTGCCACTCGAGGCGAGCAATCACCGTGGAGTGGGGTCGGGCTCGTTCTCGATCTTGTGCTATCCATCGAACGGGAGCGGACGGCTGGCTGAACCACCGACCGTCTATGTCGAAGGGTTTCTCGGGATGCTCTATTTGGATAAGCCGCAGGAGATCGAGCGGTATGAAGCAGCCTGGACGGACATCTGGGCGGCCGCCCTCGATGTGAAGAGCTCACAGAACTTCATCACGAAGATAGGCAAGGAACTGGCATGAGTGACCTGGACGCAGCAGCGTGGCGCAAGAGCATCCGGAGCAACGGCGGCGGGAACTGCATCGAGGTCGCGTTCCTTGACGACGGACGCGTGGCTGTCCGCGACACCAAGGACAGCGGAACCGGCCCGGTTCTGCGGTTCACGCCTGGCGAGTGGAATGCCTTCATCCTGGGTGTGAAGGATGGAGAGTTCGACCGTTAGGCCCAAGCCGGTGGAATAAGTACCGTGCAGGTATGACGATCCATGGCGATCATCCGTTCTTGCCGCCCGAGTCCGAGCGCAGTCCGGTACGCCGGCTGCGCGGGCGACTGCCATCGCCTGTCGGCCTGTGGACCACGTCGTGCGGCGGTAAGCGGGCCGGCCTGACCGTTTCGTCGATGCTCGTGGCCGACGGGGAGCCCGGGTTCGTGATCGGGCTGATCGACCCGGACTCGGACCTCTGGGAAACGTTGCACAAGGCAAAGACCGCTGTCGTCGCCCTGCTCGGCCAACCGCACCAGCAGTTGGCCGACGCCTTCGGCTACGTCGCGCCTGCGCCCGGCGGTCCGTTCCGGATGCTCGACTGGACCGACACCGACTGGGGCCCAGCTCCGGTCGGGGTGAGCACGTGGGCCGGCTGCACCCTCGTCACCCCCGACCCGCCCGAAGTTGGCTGGGCCCTGCAAGTCCAGCTGGAGATCGCCCACGTGGAGCTCGGAACGGACGACGTACCGGCGCTGGTTCATCGCCGTGGGCGGTACAGCACGATCTAAGGTGGGTTTATGCGAGCAACCACGATTCACGCGCCGTACGACATTCAGCTGAGTGACGTTCCGGATCCGAAGATCGACGGGCCGACCGACGCCCTGGTGCGGGTTGTTGCCTCGTGCATCTGTGGGTCGGACCTGTGGCCCTACCGGGGTGAGAACAAGATCAAGCCGGGCAGCCGGATCGGGCACGAGTTCGTCGGGATCGTCGAGGAGATCGGCGCCGACGTCCGCACGGTCAAGCCGGGTGACTTCGTGATCGCGCCGTTCGTGGTCAGTGACGGGACCTGTCCGCATTGCCGGGCCGGGTTCCAGACCGCCTGCGACAACCTGGTCGGTTACGGCAGCAGCCGCGCCGACGGCGGCCAGGGCGAGTACGTGAAACTCCCGTACGCCGATGGCACGCTGGTCGCGACTCCGGAGCTGCCGGACGAGGCAATGATCCCGTCGCTGCTGACGCTGTCCGACGTGATGGGGACCGGCTGGCACGCCGCTCGGTCCGCGCGGGTGAAGGCCGGCGACACGGTGGTTGTGGTCGGTGACGGTGCGGTCGGGCTGTCCGGCGTACTGGCTGCGGCGCGAATGGGCGCCGAGCGGGTCATCGCGCTGTCGCGGCACGAGTCGCGGCAGAAGCTGGCCGTCGAGTTCGGCGCCACGGACATCGTCTCCGAACGCGGTGAAGAGGCGCGGGAGGCCGTACTGGAACTGACCGGTGGGGTCGGGGCGGACGCCGTACTGGAGTGTGTCGGGACCGGGCAGTCGATGGAGACCGCGTTCGACGTTGCACGGCCCGGTGCGACGGTCGGGTTCGTCGGCGTACCGCACGGGGTCGAGGTTCCGATCGGGAAGATGTTCCGGCGCAACGTCGGGCTGGCCGGTGGGATGGCGCCGGTCCGGGCCTACGTCCCGGAGCTGATGGACGCCGTACTGGCCGGGGAGATCAACCCCGGGAAGGTCTTCGATCTGGACCTGCCACTGGCCGAGGTGGCCGACGGCTACAAGGCCATGCACGAGCGCCGGGCGATCAAGGTCATGCTCCGTCCGTAACGCTGAGTGGGCGGTCCGTAACACACATAAACGCTCATAACCGATCGAATGTGCGCGCTCTCATCGCCCCCGCGCGGTGCGATGACGGTTGCGCAACGCGCTTGCTTACATCGTTGACACACGAGTCGGTCGTGCCCAGAGTGGGGCGGTGTCAAGGGGGCATCGTTGTCAACGGCGGCGCCACAACTGCTTGATCGGAGAGTGCAAAATGCGTGGTGGTCTGAGCAAGACCTTCGCGGTGCTGAGCGCAGCGGGTCTTCTCGCGGTGAGCGCCTGCGGTAACAGCGGTGACGGCGGTGGCAGTGGGGACACCGCCACCAAGAACGTCACCGTCTTCACCTGGTGGGCCGACGGTGGTGAGAAGGCCGGTCTGGACGGTCTGGTGTCGGTGTTCAAGACCGACTGCAAGGACTACAACTTCGTCAACTCCGCGGTCGCCGGTGGTGCCGGTGCGAACGCGAAGCAGGTGCTGGCCAACGACCTGCAGGCCGGCAAGCCGCCGTCCACCTTCCAGGCGCACGCGGGTGCGGAGCTGAAGGACTACATCAACGCCGGTCAGGTCGACGACGTCAGCTCGCTGTACAAGGACTTCGGTCTGGACACGGCGTTCCCGAAGAACCTGATCGACCAGCTGACCGTCGACGGCAAGATCTACTCGATCCCGGCCAACGTGCACCGCGCCAACGTGGTGTGGGCGAACCCGAAGGTCCTGGAGAAGGCAAGCATCGACGGCACCAAGGCTCCGGCCACCGTCGACGCCTGGATCGCGGACCTGACCAAGCTGAAGAACGCTGGGGTCAAGGCACCGCTGGCCGTGTCCAAGGGCTTCGCCCAGGAGATGCTGGTCGAGGCCGTGCTGCTCGGCGAGCTGGGCACGGACGCGTTCAACGGTCTGTGGGACGGCAAGACCGACTGGGCCGGCGCGAATGTCACCGCCGCCCTGAACAAGTACAAGACGCTGCTGAGCTTCACCAACGTCGACCGTGAGTCGATCGACTGGCCGGATGCGCTGCAGTACGTGAACAAGGGCCAGGCCGGCTACACGCTGATGGGTGACTGGGTCGCCGCGCAGCAGTTGGCCGATGGTGTGAAGGAAGCCGACTACACCTACTGGCCGTCCCCGGGCACCGCGGGCACCTTCCAGTTCCTGGCGGACTCCTTCACGCTGCCGACCAACGGGCAGAACCCCGAAGGCACCAAGTGCTGGCTGAAGACCGTCGGCTCGGCCGAGGGCCAGAAGGCGTTCAACACCAAGAAGGGCTCGATCCCGGCCCGGTCCGACGCTGTTGCGGCGGACTACCCGAAGTACCAGCAGGCTGCGATGGCCGACTGGAAGAAGGACAAGATCGCGGGCTCCTGCGCCCACGGCTCGGCCTGCTCCGCCGGTCAGAACAACGACATCCTGTCCGCGCTGAGCCAGTTCAGTGGTGCGCAGGACGTCGCGAAGCTGCAGACGGCTCTCGGCACCGCGCTGAAGACGAGCTGATGCGGCGCGAGTTGGGGACCGGCTTCGAGGCGGTGAGCTGAGCATGCACGGAAGAATCCGGACCTGGGGCCCAGGCGCCCTGGTGCTGTTGCCGACCGTGCTGCTGCTCGGCTACTTCGTCTACGGGCTGATCGCGTGGACGTTCAACACGTCGCTCACTGCTCGGCACACGGCCCGCAAGGGCCCGGTCGATTACGTCGGCTTCGAGAACTACGCGAATCTGTTCGGTGAGGAACGGTTCGTCAACTCGCTGAAGAACCTCGGCGTGCTCACGGTGGCCTTCATCGTGGGCACGCTGATCTTCGGCCTGCTCTGGGCCCTGCTGCTGGAGAAGGGCGTCCCGGGGGAGAGCATCTTCCGGTCGGTCTTCCTGTTCCCGATGGCGGTCTCGATGATCGCCTCGGGTGTGGTCTGGAGCTGGTTGCTGAACCCGTCCCAGGGTGAGGACGCGCGCGGCCTGAACCGGCTGTTCTCGATCCTGCACCTGAACTTCCTCGAGAACCCGTGGTGGACCGCCGGCAGTCGGTGGACCACGATGATGTCGATCGCACTCCCTGCGGTCTGGCAGCTGTCGGGCTACATCATGGCGCTGTTCCTGGCCGGCTTCCGCGGTATCCCCGCCGAGCTGCGCGAAGCGGCCCGGGTCGACGGCGCCTCGGAGTTCAAGCTGTACCGGTACGTGCTGTTCCCGCAGTTGTCCCCGATCGCGCTCTCGGCGCTGATCATCCTGGGGCACATGTCGCTGAAACTGTTCGACCTGATCTACGCGATCACGGGGCCGAACCAGTTCCGTACCGAGGTTCCAGCGGTCTATATGTGGAACACGCTGCTACGGAGTGATCAGGCGAAAGCGGCTGGGATCGCGATCGTTCTGCTAGCCGTTGTTGCTGTCCTGGTGATTCCGTATGTCGCCTACACCGTTCGGCAGGAGGCAGACGAGTGAGCGCCGCAGATGCAACTGGTTCGGCCGCGGCGGCAATCCGTCGTACGCCGAAGAGTCGCGGGGTGATCGCGGACGGGTCGACTCGCAGGAGCCGGACGGTTCGCTACATCCTGCTGTTGTTGTTCCTCCTGTTCGTGCTGACGCCGGTGTACGTCGTCGTGATCACGAGCTTCAAGACGTCGCAGGACACGACCGCCGCCGCGCAGTGGTCGTTGCCGCAGACGTGGACGATCGAGCCGTGGCAGAAGGCCTGGACGGTCCTGCAGCCGTACATGATCCGCTCGCTCACGCTGGCGGTGCCGGCCGCGATCATCGCCTCGCTGATCGGCTCGGCGAACGGGTTCGTGCTGGCTCGATGGCGGTTCCCCGGCGCGAACCTGGTGTTCGCGTTCATCCTGTTCGGGATGTTCATCCCCTACCAGGCGGTGATGCTGCCGCTGCGGACGACGTTCACCGCGCTGGACGTCACCCGCGGAGTGCCGACGCTGATCCTGGCGCACTGCATCTACGGCATCCCGATCTGCACGCTGATCTTCCGCAACTACTACGCGACGGTGATCCCGACCGAGATCATCGAGTCGGCGCGGGTGGACGGCGCCGGGCTGATCCAGACCTATCTCCGGATCATCCTGCCGGTCTCGATCTCCGGTTTCGTGGTGACGCTGATCTGGCAGTTCACCTCGGTCTGGAACGACTTCCTGTTCGCGCTGTTCCTCACCCAGCAGAACAACGGCCCGGTGACACTCGGGCTCGCGGCACTGTCCGGTGGGCAGAAAGTCGACTACGCGGCCAGTATGGCGGGAGCGCTGATCACGTCGTTCCCGACGCTGCTCGTCTACATCCTGCTCGGGCGCTGGTTCATCGGTGGACTGATGGCCGGAGCCCTCAAGGGCTGATCGTTCGTCACGGCCTGTGTATCCCGGAGCGCCGGAATGCACAGGCCGTGGTTATTTGTTCACGGTGTGTCCAAACAGTTGTCCACAGGACGCGCCTGGGGGCCTGCGGTGGGCTGGCGGCGGGCGGTAACCTCACGAAGGTGACCAAGTCACCCCGAGGGCGAGACGGACGGCGCAATCACCTGCGCCTCGTCGATTCGAACCCTGACCCCACCCAGGCACCAGCGGCCGGCGTCGATGTCGACACCACGCCGAGTGTCGCCGTGCTCGAAACCCTGCTCGAGACCCTGATCTTCGACCTCGCCGCCGCTCCGCGCAGCCTGCACCCGGTGATCGCCGAAGCCTCGGTGGCGCGGTCGGCCGCGATGCTCGCCGACCAGCTCTGGCCGGCCGGGCGCCCCGACGAAATCGGTGAGGTCGAACGTTTTTTCTGGGCCGACGCCGCCCGCGTGCTCGGTGAGCGCCGTGATCCCGAGTCGTTCCACCTGCTGACTTCCCTGGCCCGTACGGTCGGTCCGGCCGGCCGACTGCCCTTGCAGCGGGCCCACCTGTCCCGGTTGCGCACCGAGGACGAGGTGCCGGACTGGGTCACCCGGATCGCCGGATTCCGGCTCACCAGCGCCATCGTGTCCGAGGACATCACCGGCGACGGACTGAGCGTCGTACTGGATTATGACGACGAGCAGCATCCGCACACCGTCGTCGTCTTCATCGACAACAACATCGGCGCGATCGTGAAAGACGTCTTCGTCGGCCCGCCCGTCGATCGCGTGCTCGACGCCTATCAGCGCGGCGGCCGCGTCACGATCAGGACCGTGCGCCCGCCGACCGCCGCCGGAATCATCCTGCAGGCCCTCGGCGAAACCAACGACTACGACGACCCACCGGTGACCGAGGACTTCGAATTCTTCTCGGCCCTGCTGGTGAATCGCCTCACCCAGTTGCCCGAGCGCCCCATCCGTCCGCCGATCCGCCCGCTGCTGTCCCCGCGTCAGCGCGACAAGCTGGTCGACGACTTCCTCGACTCCACCGCGGGCCTCCCCGACGACGCCGCCGACATCGTCCGCCTCTGGATCGACCACGCCGTCGACCACACTGTCGGCGGTCCGCTGCGAGTGAGCGCCGTACTGGTCGAGCTCTTCCTCGCCCACTGGCTCCCCCGCAAGGTCCTTGCCGACAGCACCTACTTCGCCGCCGTACCGGTTGTCGTCAAAGCCTGGCTCGCCTACGCCGGTGACCGCACCCAGTTGGCCCTCGACGTCGTCGAAGAAGCCGTCGACGCCGTCGACGTCTGGAGCCCAGCCCTCGAAGCCGCCGCCATCATCGACCCCGTCGGCGAACGCGTCCTCCTCGACGACACCACCAGCGACCTGGAAGACGCCTACCGAGCCCTCTCCGGCCTAGGCACCCCACCCCAGCCAGACCTCCAAGGCCTGGACAAGTCCCAAGCCGCAACCCTCTCGGTCCTGGCCCCCCACGCCTGGCTCATGGCCGGCGAAACCCTAGGCAACGCCTACGCCCCCGACGCCTTCGACATCGCCGAACGCCTAGTCCGCGAAGCCCCCGACCTCCTGGCCAAAGCCCGCCTCTCGACTTGGCCCCGAGCCATCGTCTGGCTCCTCGCGCATCGGCATCGCCTAGTAGGCCCCGGCGAAACGCTAACCCCGTACTCGTTGGCCGCGGACCTGGCGTCGTCCCCCGCCACCCTCCGCAAAACCGCCAAGCTGTTGACCGACACGCTAATCCTCCCCACCCTCACCTAGCCCGCACCCGCCAACGTCTCAGGGGTCAACCCCGGAGATTGTGGGTTGCACCACCGGATTCTCCTGCTGCAACCCACCATCTGAGGGGTCAACCCCTGGGCTTGTGGGTTGCACCAGCAGGCATGGGGTGGCGTGCGGATTCCCGTGATCCGGCCGTTGTTCGGTCGCCGGGTCTTGAACGTCTGAGGGGTCAACCCCTGAGCTTGTGGGTTGCACCACCGGATTCTGCTGGTGCAACCCACCATCTGAGGGGTTGGCCCCTGAGATGGTGGGGGGCGGAGGTGGCGGCCGGATGG
>NZ_SMKX01000055.1 GCF_004349055.1 Kribbella antibiotica | reverse complement strand
GGGGATGCTGGGGTGGTGGATGTGGATTGGGTAGGGCTGCGGGTTGCCGCGGTGGAGGCCATGGGGCGGGCGTACGCGCCTTATTCGGGGTACGCCGTGGGGGCGGCGGCGGTGACCGACGACGGGCGGGTGGTTGCCGGGTGCAACGTCGAGAACGCGTCGTACGGGTTGTCCTTGTGTGCTGAGTGTGGGCTGGTCTCGGAGCTGCACCGGACCGGGGGTGGGCGGCTGGTCGCGTTCACCTGTGTGGATCAGCATGAGGCGTTGCTGACGCCGTGTGGGCGGTGCCGGCAGCTGTTGCACGAGCATGGTGGGCCGGAGTTGCAGATCGAGACGGCGACCGGGAGCCGGCCGTTGCGTGAGTTGTTGCCTGAGGCATTCGGGCCTGAGTTTCTGGAGGAGAAGTGAGCTTCGACGCGGTCGACGTGATCCGTACCAAGCGGGATCGCGGTGAGCTGAGTGACGGGCAGATCGACTGGGTGATCGACGCCTACACGAAGGGCGACGTCGCCGACGAGCAGATGTCGTCGCTGGCGATGGCGATTCTGCTGAACGGGATGAACCGCCGTGAGATCGCTCGCTGGACCGCGGCGATGATCGCCTCCGGTGAGCGGATGAACTTCGCGAAGCTGTCCCGCCCGACCGCCGACAAGCACTCCACCGGCGGGGTCGGCGACAAGATCACGCTGCCGCTGGCACCGCTGGTCGCGGCCTGTGGCGTCGCTGTGCCGCAGTTGTCGGGGCGCGGTCTCGGGCACACCGGCGGGACGCTGGACAAGCTGGAGTCGATTCCTGGCTGGCGTGCGGCGCTGTCGAACGACGAGATGATGCGGCAGCTCGAGGATGTCGGCGCGGTGATTTGTGCTGCGGGTGACGGGCTCGCTCCGGCCGACAAGAAGCTGTATGCGCTGCGCGATGTGACCGGTACGGTCGAGGCGATTCCGCTGATCGCCAGCTCGATCATGAGCAAGAAGATCGCCGAGGGGACCGGCGCGTTGGTGCTCGATGTGAAGGTCGGTACCGGCGCGTTCATGAAGGATCTGGCGGACGCGCGTGAGCTCGCCGAGACGATGGTTGCGCTGGGCACCGATGCCGGCGTGAAGACCGTTGCCCTGCTCACCGAAATGTCGGTGCCGCTGGGATTGACGGCTGGAAACGCTTTGGAGGTTCGCGAATCCGTTGAGGTGCTGGCCGGTGGTGGTCCCGCGGATGTCGTCGAGCTCACCATCGCACTCGCCGTCGAGATGCTCGCTGCCGCTGGGGTGACCGACGTCGACCCGGCGGAAAAGCTGCGAGACGGTACGGCGATGGACGCGTGGCGAGCGATGATCGCGGCCCAGGGCGGGGACCCGGATGCGGAACTGCCGATCGCTCCGGAGCAGCACGTCGTACCGGCTCCTGCTTCTGGTGTGTTGTCGAAGCTTGACGCTTTGGCTGTCGGGGTTGCGGCCTGGCGGCTCGGCGCTGGTCGGGCGCGGAAGGAAGACCCGGTTTCCGCGGTCGCGGGGATCGAGATGCACGCCAAGCCAGGCGACACCGTTGTGGCCGGGCAGCCGTTGCTGACCTTGCATGCTGATGATGCGGGCCGGTTCGAGCGGGCGCTGGAGTCGTTGACGGATGCAGTCGAGGTCTCGGCTTCGTACCAGGCCGGGCCGCTCGTGATCGACCGAATCGGCTAGCAAGACCAAGCCCCGCAAGCACAAGCCAGACCGGCACCGCACTTTTGCAGGAAGGTGCAATTCCGCACCACTCAACCACGCACTGTGATTTAGTGGAACGGTATCGGCTCTCGAGCCGACCCGTGACCGGAACCGCGCACTCCCCGTGATCGTCCGATCCGTTAGTGTGCGGGTGCTGGTTCGTCGACAAACTCTGGGGATAAAAGTGATGACGAGGTCTCGCGTCGGGTCCATGCTGCTCACGACCGCGTTGGTGTGCTCGCTGGCGGCCTGTGGCGGCAAGGATGACAAGTCCAGCGGCTTGCCCACCCTGACGCCGGATCCCACTAAATCAAGCTCGACCCCTTCGAGCACCCCCACGCCTCCTACGCCGACCGCGCTTCCGACCACCAGCACACAGAAGTACGGCGGGCTGACGGTGATTCTGAATCATCCGAATCCGCCTGCCAACTCGGACGATGTATTTGCGGCGTACGACAACTTCGAGCGGGCCGCGAACAAGACAGCCGCCACCAACGTCGAGGATCCGACGCTGACGAAATACGCGGTCGGCGCGGCGCTGACCACTATTCGCGGTCATCTGGCGGATCAGAAGTCCAAGAAGGTCGTTACCGGTGGTCAGGTCCGCCTGACCACAAAAGTTGAGACCTTCGGCGCGATCGCTGCGCTTACCACCTGCTTAGATCAATCGAAGTCGGTTCTGGTCAGGGCCAACGGCACGACTTATGTCGGGCCGGGCGCGAAGAAGTTTCCGCGGATCAAGATCGTTGTCATTCTCGGGCCCCTCGATAGCCAGTGGAAGGTCACGGGGTACAACGTGAAGGGGGAGAAATGCTGAGCCGACGCATGTTCTACTGCCTCGGAGTGACATCCACGGTGGCAATGTCGGTGGTGGCCGGAACGGTGCCGGCTGGTGCGGACTGGGAGGATCCTCCGCCGACCCCCGGCGCTTCGGGCAACACGATCAGCGTGAGCCTCACCGGCACAGGCGTCGGTAACGGTAAGGGCGGACGTCCAGGGCACACGTCGGTGAAAAAGGTGCCCGTTCCCTGCAACTACACCCAAGGCTTTACCGGCAAGCACTACTACGAGTTCGTCACGGGCGGCGCCCCGTTGGGGCGTGACACGAACGGCGTTCCGTTCGAGCCGCATCCAGGGTATGAGCAGTACAAGGACGACGACAAAGGCCACTGGTACGGCGGCATGTGTGATCCGGATCTTTTCGGTGGCGGTACGGCAGCGTTCAACGAGTTCATCACCAAGTGGTTCGCCGAACATCGGGCAGTGTATGTGCCGGAGGGGCAGCAGCCACCGGTACCACCTATTCCGCCGGCCATCCTGCGTGACGCTGCGTTCGAGGCGATGACGGTACCTGAGCCGAAGCTGAACTGGAATCCCAAGTTGACCGCCGCTGCGGGGACTGTGGTCAACGTGGATACCTGGGTGTGGCTGGACGGCTATCCGAAAGATCTCTACGTGCGGGCTTCTGTGGGCGCGGTCTGGGCTCAGGTCGACGCGGAGTTGACTGGCATGGAGGTCTCGGCGCCGGACGCTGACCCGGTGAGCTGCGCTGATGCGGGTACGCCGTACGCTCCCGGGGCGACCAGCGACTGCATGATTCGGTTTCGCAAGGCCGGCGCAGGCAAGACGCCGGTCACTGTGAAGGTCGGTTGGGCCACCACCTGGAGGTCGAGTGAGAACGGCGACCCGCAAGCTACGCCAGACCAACTCGACATACCTCCCGCCACAGCAGGCATCCAGGTACTGGAGATCCAGACACACAATCGCTGACGCGGTAGCTGGTGGGTACGAATGGCGCTCGGCAGGAGCACCCCTCACGATCCATGCAGAAACCGACTGCCTCGACCCCTGAATTTCGAGGTAGTGAGATGGAAGGTTGGCTGAGGGCACGGCGATGGTTGCCGGTGGCGGAGCTCATGGCGGGCGGAGTGTGTCTCAGGGCCTGATGCCGCCGAGCTGGGTGCTGAATTGCGGCGCCGAGGAATGAGGCAGCTGACGGAAGAGGCGGACTTCAACACTGCCGACGGCGTTGAGCCCACGATTACCGAGGATTCATCCAAAGATGTTGCTTGCGGCAATGACAGGGTGAAGCGGGTCTTCGCAGCTTCTTCCCCTTCAGGGTCTGCCGAGACATCGACCAGACCTTCGACTTTGCCTTCACCGCCTTGCGCGGGAGGTGTTACGACCTCACCAGTCGGCCAGATCCGGACAGCACGGCACGGCGGGGGGCCGTATTCACTGGCAAGGACGACTACAAGGTGACTTTGACGTCCGTCTTCACCGGCGGTGCGAAGCCGACCTTCCTCTTCCTCGGCGAGACAGTTCGTCTCGACCGTTGAGTGTCGTGGCGCGCGGCGTGGGTGGGATTGTGGTCTGTCTGTCTGGTAGAACCGGTGCATGGTGAAGCGGTGGTTGGTGACGGGGGTTGTTCTGCTGGCGGGGGTAGGGCTGACTGGGTGTGCGAAAGGTTCGACGCTTGCTGAGCTCGGCTCTGAGATCAAGCAGGTGGGGACAGAACAGCTAACCGAGGCTGCGGACACCGGGGCGGTCAAGGGAACGGCGCCGGTCATCACCGACGACGCATCGGCGGATGTGCCATGCGGTAGTGGTAAGGCGAAGAGGGTTTTCGCCGGCTCGTTCCCCTACAAACCAGATCCCGATATCGACACGACGCTAGATTTTGGCTATAAGGCGGTTCTGGCAACGATGGACACTGGCCGCTACAAGCTGACCAAGGAGCCGGACTCAGACGACACCAAGCGTCGGGAGTTCGTCTTCACGGGCCAAGAGGAGCACAAGGTGACCTTCACCTTCGTTCTGACCGGCGGAGCCGCTCCGTCCCTGGCGCTGCGCGCTGAAACGGCTTGCCTTGACGTGTGATCGCCGGGCTCACTTCCACTGCAGCGTGGAGCCATACTTCTCGCCGACCTTCGAGCCGCCGACGTAGTTCTTCTCGCCCTGATCGATCTTGTCGTCCATGACGTACGGCGGCTCGTCGTTGGAGTCGCTCCAGGCGAAGAACCTCGCCAGTTTTTTCTCGTCCTTAACGATCTCATCGACGCTCAGCAGGTTGCCGTCGGCGCCGCGGATGTCCGGAGGGATCACTTTGTGAGGATAGCCGGCGGCCACTAGCAGCGCGGCGGTCTGGTATTTCATGGTGAGTGTCTCCTGCAGGTCCTCGCTCTCCAGGATCTGTACCCGTGTGGCGCCGCCCTTCACAAACTTCTTCAGCCCGGCCCCGGCTGCCTTGGTGACACCCTTCCAAGCCCATTTGGCAGCGACACCGGTAGGAGTGGGTACCTTGCCGATGCCCAGCGTGACAACCTTCGAAATATTCTCACGCACCTTTTTGTCGAACGCGTCCATACTGCCGCGGACATCCTTCATCGCCTGATACTGCAGACCTCCCAGACTGCCGAATGCGTCCATCGTGCGCTCGAAGTTCCGGGGATCCCGCCCACCAGCCTTGATCGCGTCGCGGTCCTGCTGGGCAGCCAGCTGGGCGATCGCCTGGTACAGGTTTCCCATGGCCTCGTCGAACGGTTCGGACAGGACGTCGCTGTCGGCGAATCCGTGCAGGAAACGGTAGGTGTCTTCGGCACTCAGGTAGAACCTTGGGGTTATGCCCGGAATCGTGTTGAAGTCGGCCGGTTTACCGACGCCCGAGTCGCGGGCGCCACCGTCGTCGGTTCGAGCGCCGGTGAGGAGTTCGTGGGTGTAGGAGGCGGCTAGGCGGCCTAGGGAAGGCTTGATGGCGTAGGGGACTTGTTTGTACTGGCCGGTGGCGAGGATGAAGTCGAAGGCGAACTTGGCGGCGGCTTCGGAGTGGGCGCCGGACTTCTCGGTGGTGGAGCCCGTGCCGGCTTCGATGGCCAGGCCGAAGTTCTGGGCTACGGACTCTCCGGTGCCGACTGCGCCGGCGTAGCTGAAGACGAGTTTGACGGTGTCGGACATCGGGCCCATGGAGGTGATGGCCGAGCGGGCGGCTTCGGGGTTGTTCTTCAGGGCGCCGAAGGCCAGGGCGATGATGTCGTCGGGCAGGCCGGTGTCTTGGGACATGTTGCCGCGGAAGTCGCTGATGCCACCGTGGCCCTTGCGGGCGAAGGCGTCGAGGCCGTTGGCGCGGACGACCTTGGTGAGCCAGGTGGGGTCGAAGTCACCGTCTTGGAGGAGCGCGAGCCGGCCCCAGGCGGCCGGTGTGATGGGAGCACCATTCTTGGTCGGGGGATTGGCGAACATGTTCATCACGTCGACGATGCCCTGCGACGGATCGGTGTCTTTGAATGCTACGCCGAGTGCGGTGCTGAACGCTTTGACGTCCTCGCGGATGGTTTTGCTTCCGCTGCCGGACATCATGGGCACCAGCAGCTCGATCGACTGCGGGCCGAGTTCTGCGAAGAAGGCGGCGGCCAGGTCCGGGTCGTTCACCGAAGCCAGGGCGAGGGCGGCCTCGTGGTAGAGCTTGGCGTTTTCGGGGCCGGACTTGGTGTGTTCCTTGAGCTTCTTGGCCAGGTTGCGCATCCGGGTCAGTTCGGCCTCCGTCGGTAGGCGGACCGGTTCGTGGAGGCTGACCGGTCGGCCGGGGGAGGCTTGGGACTCGAGGGCTCGGGCGAGGCTGAGGCGGCGGCGGAGCATCGGGAGTTCGCCGTCGATCCAGCGGCCGACGTCCATGATCTTCTGGAACTCCGTCATACCAACGCCGTACTCACCGGCGCGGCGTTTCAAGGACGTCAGCGACTGCAGGGTTTTCGAGCGATTCTCCAGGTCGGTGATCATGGCGGCGAGCGAGCCCACGGTGATCGCGGAGATGTCGGAACTGTTGCCGCCTGAGCCCGGCCGTTTCATCAGTAGTGTCCGATTCGCTGGTCGTTGTGGAAGATTCTGGCTTCGCTGGTGGTCACCTTGTCGGGCAGCGTCCGCAGCTGTGCGTCGATCTGGGCGATGACGGCATCTACCCAAGGACCGAGGTTCTTCTTCCGGCCAGTGAGCTCGGCCGCCCAGTTCTTGGCGGCGGTCGGTCCGGTCCAGGTCTTGCCGTCGCCCATCTTCTTGGCCGCAGGATCCAGTGCGGTCGCAAGGCCTTCCCGAGCGGCGACGACCTCGGCGCGCAGCCTGGTGAGTGCTGCTCGCTCAGGGTTGGCGACCATCGGTTCAGGCGCGACCGGATCGTTCGGCAAGGCCATCTACTGCTCCCCGTCCCCCGGAGTGGGGCCCCAGCGGGCCGCTACGTTTGTGAACAAACCAATGTACTGCGTCAGGGTGTACCGGAAGTCGTTGTGGGCTTGCAGGTTGATGCAAGTTTTGATGGCGAGGGGATCGATAGTGGTGGCGCCGTGCAGGATACGGTGGCGTTGATCGGGCAGACCGTGTCCAGCTGAACCTTTCCAACGCCGCGGCCGACGGCTACGCCTGGGGCTTAGGGGCTGTGCACCGGGAGTCGTGACAGGATCGGCGGGACGGGCTGGCCGAGGCGAAGGATTGGGACGCATGCGGTTTGTGCTGACGGTGGCTGATCCGGCGGCTGGGAAGAGCGTCGACGTGTTGGTCGATGCGGAGCCTGGGCTGACTGTGGGGGCGTTGGTGCCTCGGTTGGTGGCGGCGGTCGGGCGGGATGTGGCGACGCCGGGGAACGTGATCAACCTCCGCGATCCGGGGCCGGTCGAGGACCGCACACCGCCGGTGTTCGTGGACGGGAAGCCGGTGGATCCGCGGCTGGAGCTGGCCGCTTCGCCGTTGCGTGAGGGGACGCTTCTCAGCATCGGGGACTCGCGTGGGTGTGTGCCGGCCGAGCCGCAGGGCGTCGTCGAGTTGCGGGTGGTCAGTGGTCCTGGCGCGGGTTCGGTGCACCGGCTCGGGATGGGGACCTACACGATGGGGAGCGCGGCCGATGCAGGCGTGCGCTTGATGAGCTCCGGAGTCCCGCCGCTGGTGGCGACGCTGAACGTCTCGGTCGCTGGTGAGGTGACAATCCGCCCCGAGGAGCTCGGTGGGGCTGGTGGCATGGAGCGGCCGGTCGATCCGATGGCCGGCCCGATCGTGATCCCGGACGAGACCGGTGACGAAGAGACGACGTACGTTCTGGAGCCCGGACAGCAGCCGGCACTGATCGAGCTGGACCGCCGGGACCTCAGCGCAGGCAGTCGTTGGTCGGGCAGCGACTGGCAACCGGGCGCGCAGCTCACCGTCGGCCCCGTCATGCTCACCCTCGCGGCCGTCGAGCCGCCGGATGCGTCACTGTCGCCCAACCCGGCCGGTGGCACGCTCGACTTCAACCGGCCGCCGCGCTTGCTGCCGCCGCCACGGATGACCGAGTTCTCGCTGCCGAGCGAGCCGGAGAAGGGGCAGAAGCCCACTTTTCCGCTCCTCATGATGCTGTTGCCGCTGGTCGGCAGCGTCGCTCTTGCCCTGATTCTCAAGCAGCCAGGCATGCTGCTGTTCGGTCTGCTCTCGCCGCTGATGTACATCGGCCAGTATCTGCAGAGCCGAAAAGAAGGAAAGTCCGGCTACCGCGTCCAGCTTGCCAAGTACGAGGAACGCAAGGCCCGGGTCGAGCGTGACGCCCGCCGCGCACTGGTTGCCGAACGCAACGCTCGACGTCGCGACCTGCCGGACCCGGCAGCCGTGCTGTTGTTCGCCACTGGTCCGCGGGCCCGCCTGTGGGAGCGTCGGCCGTCCGACCCCGACTGGCTGGAACTACGGGTCGGGATCGCCGACCGCCCCAGCGAGGTGATGGTCGAGGACCAATCGCTCGACAGCCATCTGCGGAAGCGGACTTGGACGGCTCCCGACGTACCGGCAACCCTTCCGCTCGTCGGCGTCGGGGTCCTCGGTGTCTCGGGCGCAGGCGGTGCGGCTCAGCAGATCGGCGCCTGGCTGGCCGGTCAGCTCGCGGCCTTGCACAGCCCCCGTGCGCTGCGGCTGGTCGTCCTGTGCCCGCCTGAGTCCGCACCGACGTGGCAGTGGATGCGCTGGCTTCCGCATGTCCGTGGGACCGAGGACGACGGCTTCCTCGGGATGTTCGGCAACGACAACGAGACGACGGTACGGCGGATCAACGAGCTGGCCAGGTTGGTCGAGGCACGCCGCAAAGCGTTGAACGCGAACTCGCCGGTCCCGCAACCGGCCCTGTTCGCCGAGCAGATCGTCGTGATCATGGACGGCGCTCGTCGGCTCCGGCTCCTCCCTGGTGTGGTCGGGCTGCTCAACGACGGGCCGTCGGTGGGTGTCCGGTTCATCTGTCTGGACAGCGACGGGCGGCAGTTGCCCGACGAGGCCAACGCAGTGATCGAGCCGCACGGCCAGTGGTGGCGGCTGCGACAGACCGGCGCGCCGATCGTCGACGGCATTCGGCCGGACATCGTCACGCCGCAATGGCTGGACCGGCTCGCCCGGTCGCTGGCGCCCATCCAGGACGTCTCGGGTGGTGACGAGGCGACCGCGATTCCGGCGTCGAGCCGGCTCCTGACAGTGCTGGGGATGGAAGCCCCCTCGGCCGACCTGCTCGCTCAGGGCTGGGCGTCGGGTGGCGGCCGGACCACTCACGCGATCATCGGTGAGGGCGCCGAAGGTCCGTTCGGCATCGACATCGTCCGGGACGGCCCGCACGGCCTGGTCGCCGGAACGACGGGTGCCGGTAAGTCCGAGCTGCTCCAGTCGATCATCGGATCGCTTGCCGTCGGCAACAGACCGGACGAGATGACGTTCGTGCTGGTCGACTACAAGGGCGGCGCGGCCTTCAAGGACTGCAACCATCTACCGCACACGGTCGGCATGGTCACCGACCTGGACGGTCACCTGACCACCCGGGCGCTCGCTTCGCTGGCCGCCGAGCTGCACCGTCGCGAACACCAACTCAAGCGCGCCAACGCCAAGGACATCGAGGAATACCTCGAACGGATGGAGCCGGCCGACGAGCGGATGCCGCGGCTGCTGATCGTGATCGACGAGTTCGCCGCGATGGTCTCCGAGCTGCCCGACTTCGTCACCGGCATCGTCGACATCGCCCGGCGGGGCCGGTCTCTCGGCGTCCACCTGATCCTGGCCACCCAGCGCCCAGCCGGTGTGGTCACCAACGACATCAAGGCGAACACCAACCTGCGGATCGCGCTGCGGGTCACCGACGCCGGTGACAGCTCGGACGTGATCGAGGCGCCCGAAGCGGCGTACATCTCCAAAGGCACGCCCGGCCGCGGTTATGCCCGGCTTGGGCACTCGTCGCTGATTCCGTTTCAGACTTCGCGCGTCGGTGGTCGGCCGCCGGGGCTGGTGGCCGCGACCGTTGGCGTCCGGCCGATCGACTGGCGCGACCTCGGTCGTCCGGCCGCCTTCGACGTTCAGGAGGCCGAGGACGACGTATTGGTACCGACCGACCTGGCAACCCTGGTGAAGGCGCTGCAGGGCGCGGCGGAGGTGGCCGGTATCAAGACTCCGCCGAGCCCGTGGCTGCCGCCGTTGGACGGCATTGTCACGCTCGACGACCTAGAGGTGACGAGCGCGCCCCAGGACGGCGCGCTGCCGCCGATTCCGTTCGGTCTGGCCGATGTGCCGAGTCAGCAGGCGCGACAGGTGGCGACCTACGACCTGGAGTCCGCCGGGCACCTGGCGATCATCGGCGCTCCCCGGAGCGGCCGCTCGGCGGCGTTGCGGGCTATCGCCGGGTCGATCGGCCGGACGATCGAGCCGAAGGATATCCACCTGTACGGCGTGGACTGTGGAAACAATGCGCTGCTTCCGATCATCAGTCTGCCGCACACCGGAGCAGTCGTCTCCCGCGAGCAGGCCGACCGACTGACCCGGCTCACCGCCCGGCTGCAAGCCGTCATCGGCAACCGCCAGCAGGAGCTGGCCTCGAAGGGATTCGCGGACGTCTCCGAACAGCGCCGCGCCAGTCCGGTGGACGAGCGGATGCCGTACCTCGTCGTCCTCCTCGACCGCTGGGAGGGGTTCGTTGCAGCGTTCGAGTCGGTCGACAACAGCCGACTCGTCGAGGCATGGCTGCAGATCCTGCAGGAAGGCGCGGGCGCGGGCGTCAAGGTGGTGATGACCGCGGACAAGAGCGCCCTGGTCGGCCGGATCTCCACCCTGATGGAAGACCGTTTGATGCTCCGGATGACCGATCCGTCCGACTTCCTGATGATCGGCATGCCGACCAAGGAGGTGCCGGACAAGTTTCCGCCCGGCCGAGGGTTCCGCTCCTCAGGCCTGCTGGAGACCCAGATCGCCTTGCTGGACAAGAACGACGACGGTACGGCGCAGGTCGCCGCTCTGCACCGGATCGGTGCGGCGGCGACGCCCACGTCCGAGATCCCGATCCGGCTCCAGCCGTTCCGCGTCGACGCGCTGCCGGCTTCGATCGGCGCGGCTGCCGCACTGGAGCTCGGCCCGCAGCCTTTGCGGCCGACCGAAGTACTGGTCGGTGTAGGTGGCGACAACCTTGGCATTCGGGCGTTCGACGCGTACGAGCACGGTCCGGGACTGCTTGTGGTCGGGCCCCCGCGCTCCGGGCGCAGTACGACGCTGCTGACGATGATCGACTCGCTCACCAGCCGCGGTTGGCAGGTGGTGGCGATCGTGCCGCGGCGCAGTCCGCTGCGCGACCTGACCGGGAAACCGGGGATCGCCGGGGTGTACGGCGCAGAGGCCGACACCGAGCAGGTGAAGTCCGTGCTGGACGGGCTGAGCAGCCCGTTCGCGATCGTGGTCGACGACCTCGAACTGCTCGGCATGGACGGCGCGATGTCAGAGTTGGTGGACGCCCGGGTCGGGATGCTGCGCGACACCGGCAACCTGGTCATCGGCGCGGGCTCGACCGGTGACCTGACCGCCGCGTACCGCGGGCCGGCCGCCTCGATGAAGAAGTCCCGGGCCGGGATCGTCCTGGATCCGCAGAAGTACGACGACGCCGAGATCTTCGGTATCAACCTGCCCCGTGGAATGGCCGGTGGCGCGCCCCCTGGCCGCGCCCTATTCGTCGTCGGCGGCCGATGGGAGCCCGTCCAGGTGGCCAAACCGG
Organism: Kribbella antibiotica; assembly: GCF_004349055.1. Classification (GTDB taxonomy): domain Bacteria; phylum Actinomycetota; class Actinomycetes; order Propionibacteriales; family Kribbellaceae; genus Kribbella; species Kribbella antibiotica. The sequence goes on along the minus strand of NZ_SMKX01000055.1, from coordinate 37,418 downwards.
ACTGATTCGTTGCCCCTGACAACGTCAGGAAACGCAGAAAGCCGGCCGACCTCGAGGGGCCGACCGGCTTTCGGGCGAGGCCGGATCAGCCGCCGGTGGCGGTCTGAATGGCCTGACGGTTCTTCTCGACCGCGGTCGAGGCGTGCGTCAGGTCTGCCTCGATGTTGCTGATGTTCTTCGCGCACTGACCCCAGGCAGCGCGGAAGTCGTCCGCGTACTTGCCCTTCCAGGTCGTGCTCGTGACCACACCCGAAGACGCAGTCTTCAGCTGGCTCAGCTGGGTCTGGAACTCGGTGAGCTTCTTCTTCAAAGCTTCCATCTCCGGCAGGCTGCCGCCGACCATGTCTCCCGACATAGGAACTCCCCAATCTCCTGGTGGTGCCAACGAAGCACCTCGTGGCTACAACGTAACGCTATGCAGGACCAGTTGCGGACCTGCCCTCGCTCAGATGCACAGCATCTGTTCACGGTCCTTGTTCAGGGCATCAATGGCAGCCTGGCATTCACCGAGCCTGACCTGCAACAAAACTGCACCTTGTTGCAACAGCACTCGCAACCCATCGGCGGGATGTCTTTGCAGCAAGGTGCAAATCTTCCGGATAGGTGAGCCGTGCGGGCAGTTGGCGCGTACCATCTGCGCGAGCCGAGGAACGAAGTTGGTCTTCGCTCGGTAGCGTGCCGGCCAGGAAAACGAGCAATGGTTGTGATCGGGCGATGGCCGTTCGTGGGATGAAGTCAAGGGTTCGGCAGGGCGGTTCGACGTAGGGCGTGGTGTGTCTGGCCCTGCACGGACGGTAAGGTCGGACGGTCGCCAGACGGGGGCGAGCTGCGCCGGACCGGTTCAGAGTTGCCCTGCGGAATTCGAGGAGCGGGGCAGATGTCCACCAGCACCGGCAGGGAAACTGTCGACAGGCAGCGACAGCGGGCCGAACGCGGGGTCGGGACCACCCGCAAACCCGGCGGCAAGCTTCCGACGAACAGCAAGCGGCGGCGGCCGGCGGTTGCGGCCCTTGCTGCATTGCTGATCGTCGGCGGGGCGTTGATCGCGGGGTTGCTGGCGGTACGGATGGACGAGCGCGAGGCCGTCGTCCAGCTCCGCAACAATATCGGGGCGGGTCAGCAGATCACCCGGAAGGATCTTGCCGAGACGCGGGTGGCGGGTGACTCGCTGCGTGTGGTTCGGGTCGACCAGTTGAGCCAGATCCTCGATCGGTACGCGAAGGTCAACATGCTCAAGGGGCAACTGCTGGATCCGCTGCAGGTCACTCCCGTCGCACCGATCGGCGAGGGCAAGGCCGAGGTCGGCATCGTCCTGATCGGTGGCCGGATCCCGGCCGGAGGGCTGCAGCGAGGCGACCTGGTCGAGCTGATCAAGATCACGAACGGAACCGCGGGGGCGCCGGTGTCGATCGGTACCGGGACGGTGCTCGAGGTGCCCGAACAGTCGGCGACCGGATCTGGGCTGGGGGAGAAGGCAACGACGGCCCAGAGCGCCACGGTGCTGGTGGACAAGACCCTGATCAAGGCGATTACTGATGCCTCAGGCAACAACCGGATCGCAGCGGCAGTCCTGAAGCGCGGTATGTCGGTGGAGCCGAAGTAATGGGGCTTTTCGTGATGGCGGCGGCGAAGGGCTCGCCGGGAGTGACGACGTCGGCGGTGGCGCTGGCGGGGTCCTGGCCGGGCGATCCGATCCTCGCGGACCTCGATCCGGCCGGCGGTGACATCGCGCTGCGGTACCGCGACCAGGCCGGCGTACCGCTTGATCCGGAGCGCGGTCTGTTGTCCTTGGGTGCGGCGGTGCGGCGGGGAAGCACCGAGGTTCAGCTCGGAGACCACGTGCAGATGCTGGCGGGTGGTCTCGAGGTGGTCGTCGGGGTCACGTCGCCCAGCCAGGTGCAAGGGCTCGGGCCGGCGTGGCAGCATCTGGCCCGCATGTTCCGCAGCGTTCCGGGGCGGGACGTCATTGCTGACTGCGGTCGGCTGATGCCTGGGTCCGCGACGGTTCCAGTCCTGCAAAATGCTGATGCCCTGTTGCTGGTTGCGCGGCCCACGGTCGAGGGCCTGTCGCACCTGCGGGAGCGGATCCGCGGTTTCTCCGAGGTGCTCCAACTCGGCACGTACGACGCCATCCCGGTCGGCGTGGCGCTGATTGCGTCGTACCGGGACACCCACGTGGTCAGTGAGGTCCAGGGGATCTTGGACCGAGCTCGGCTGTCTGCCACTGTGCTCGGCATTCTGGCCGAGGACACCAAGGCCGCCGAGGCGGTTCGGACCGGTGACGGCCGGAAGGCCAGGACATCGTTGTTGTTGCGTTCGGCGGCCGATCTCGCGGAGCGTCTCCGAGCGCTGGCCCGGCAGAACGCCAAAGCCGCTGAAGGCTGGGGAGCTGCCTGATGGATCAGTCGCTGGTACGGCGGTTGCGCGAAGAGGTTGCCGAGGTTCTGGCGCGGCAACGTCGGGAGGACACGGCCAACGGCCTGCCCCTGATGACCGCCGAAGACGAGCGTCAGTTCGCTCGGGCCGTGGTGGGCCGGGTGCTGGAGACGCATGCTCGGGGCGAGATCGCCTCCGGCCGCACTCCACCGAGTGCCGTTGAGGAGCAAGAGCTTGCCGACGGCATCCATGCCGCACTGTTCGGCGTCGGCCGGCTGCAGCCGCTGCTCGACGACCCGATGGTCGAGAACATTGACATCAATGGCTGCGACAAGGTCTTCATCGGGTTCGCCGACGGCCGCGAGGAGCTCGGCCCGCCGGTTGCCGAGTCCGACGACGAACTGGTCGAGCTGATCCAGACTCTGGCGGCGTACTCGGGCCTGGCCAGCCGCCCGTTCGACTCGGCCAACCCGCAGCTGGACCTGCGGCTCCCGGACGGGAGCCGGCTGTCGGCGCTGATGGGTGTTTGTGCGCGGCCGTCGCTGTCGATCCGGCGGGCCCGGCTGTCCCGGGTGAGCCTGGACATGCTGGTTCAGTACGGCACGATGTCGCCGGACCTGGCCTCGTTCCTGTCCGCCGCCGTCGCGGCCCGGAAGAACATCATGATCGCCGGTGCGACCAACGCCGGTAAGACCACCTTGCTGCGCGCGCTGGCCAACGAGATCCCGCCCGACGAGCGGCTGGTCACCGTCGAGCGGGCGCTGGAGCTCGGCCTTGGCGAGTTCGAAGACCTGCACCCGAACGTGTTGTCGCTGGAGGAGCGGCTGGCGAACTCGGAGGGGCAGGGCGCCATCGTGATGGCAGACCTGGTCCGCCGGAGCCTGCGCATGAACCCGAGCCGGGTGATCGTCGGTGAGGTGCTCGGCGACGAGATCGTCACGATGCTGAACGCGATGAGCCAGGGCAACGACGGTTCGCTGTCGACGATCCACTCGAACTCCTCGCTGGAGGTCTTCAACCGCATCTGCACCTACGCGATCCAGTCGGCCGAGCGACTGCCGGCCGACGCGACCATGATGCTGATCGCGGGAGCGATCGACTTCGTGGTGTTCGTCGAGCGCCGCAACGAGTTCGCGACCGGTGGTGAGCTGCGCCGGATCATTACCTCGGTCCGCGAGGTCAACGGTGTTGACGGTCACGTGCTGTCCAGCGAGATCTTCAAGGCCGGACCCGACGGTGTGATCGTGTCGGCCGCGCCGATCAGCTGCCTGCCCGAACTCCAGGCGGTCGGCTACGGCGGTACGGCGCCGGCCGGGTGGGCCTCATGACGGCTCCGTCGGTCAACCTGCTGCTGATCGTCCTGCTTGGCGCGCTGGTCGGTGGCGGCATCCTGCTGCTCGTCCTGGCGCTGATCCCGCGCGAGGACGACGAGGAGATGAAACCGCCGTCGGCGTTGCTTATCGCGCTCCGCAAGGCCGGTGTCCGGTTGCCGATCGCCGCTGGCGTCGGGCTGCTGATCCTGTTGCTCACGCGCTGGCCGGTGGCCGCCGTGGCGATGGGATTCCTGGTGTTCGTCTGGCCCGCGCTGTTCGGTGGAGCCGGTGCGGAGGCGAAGGCGATCAGCCGTCTGGAGGGGCTGGCCGGCTGGACCGAGTCTCTGCGGGACACGGTGGCGGGCGCGGTCGGTCTCGAGCAGGCCATCCCGGCCACGGCGTACGCCGCCTCGCCTGCGATCTCGAAGGAACTGACTGCACTGGCGGACCGGCTCAGGGTGCGTGTCCCCCTGCCTCAGGCCCTTCAGCGTTTCGCTGACGAGATGGACGACTCCAGTGTCGACCTCATCGTCGCGAGCCTGATCCTGAACTCCAGGCTGCGCGGGCCCGGTCTGCGCGAGGTGCTCACCTCGCTGTCGGAGTCGGCCCGGGCCGCGCTCGACATGCGTCAGCGGGTCAACGCCGGCCGGCGCAGCACCCGGCGCAGTGTCCAGATCGTCATGGGCGTCACGGTTGTGGTCGTGCTCGGTCTCTCGCTGTTCAACAAGCCGTACGTCAAGCCCTATTCGTCACCCGTCGGCCAGTTCGTGCTGCTGATCATCCTCGGCCTGTTCGCCCTGGGGTTCTTCTGGCTGCGGCGGCTGTCCACCTTCGAGGTGCCTGAACGTTTCCTGCATGCCCGTGACCGGGTCCCGGACCGGGGCGGTGTGCGATGACGCTGGTGATGGTGGCGGGCGCCTTGGTCGGCGCCGGAATTCTGGTTCTGATCCAGTACATCGGAAGCTCGGCCCCGAGCGGTGCGGCGGGATTGCTGCAGCTGGATGCGGACCGGCGGCGCTACCGCCGCGAGGTGAGTCTGACCGCTGATCGCCGGCACCAGGAGGAGTCGCTGCGGATGCGGCGGCTCGGGGCCGGCCTGCGCCGGGCATTCGATGCCCGAGGCATCCAGCTGCCGACCTCGGTCCGCGCCGACCTCGGCATCTCCGGACGGTCCCTGGAGACCCATCTGGCGACCAGCCTGGTGGGTGCGCTGGTCGGCTTCGTCGTGCCGTTCTTCGTGCTGCTGCCGGTCAGCGTCGTGACCGGGAGCCTGCCGGGGATCGTTCCGATCTGGCTGGCCCTGATCGGCGCGGCGGTCGGTGCCCTGCTGCCGACAGCCCAGTTGCGGGCCGTTGCGGCCGACCGGCGACGGGACTTCCGGCACGTGGTCAGCTCCTTCCTGGATCTTGTCGCGATGAATCTGGCCGGCGGTCGCGGCGTACCGGAGGCGTTGTCGTCGGCCGCCGGAATCAGTGACGGCTGGGCATTCGTCCGGATCCGTGACACCCTCGAAACGGCCCGGTTGCAAGGCGTCACGCCCTGGGCGGCGCTCGGTGAGCTCGGTGACGAGGTCTCGATCGATGAACTACGTGATCTTTCGGCGGCGCTGGCCCTGGTCGCCGAGGACGGCGCAAAGGTACGCGACTCGCTGGTGGCCCGGGCCATCTCGATGCGTCGGCGGGAACTCGCCGACACCGAAGGCCGTGCCCAGGCACGGTCCCAGTCCATGCTTATGGCACAGATGTTGCTGTGTGTCGGATTTCTGCTGTTCCTGACCTATCCAGCGGTAGCCCGTGTGGTCGGGCTGTGAGCCTGACCTGCACCGAGGAGTGATCGACATGTTCAACCCCACCAACCAGGCAATCGTTCTGCTCAAGGTCCTCGTCGAGGGCCGGATCCAGCGTGCCCGCCGGTCGCAAGGCGGTGCATCGGCGGTCGAGTGGGTGCTGATCTCGGCGCTGGTGATCGGGATCGCGATCGCGGTCGGCGCGATCATCATGACCAAGCTGACCGGTAAGGCCAAAAACCTCCCCCTGGGCTGACCGGGTAGCGATGAAACTCTTCGGCCGGAGGCGGGCCCAGCGGAGGCGTGACGAGCGCGGTGCGAGCACCATCGAGCTCGTCCTCTACATGCCCATTCTGATGCTGGCGATCTTCCTCACGATCCAGCTGTCATTGATCTACCTCGGCAACCAGGCTGCCTCCGCGGCGGCACGGGAGACTGCCCGGGTGGCCCGGACGACGCTGGACGCGGGCAAGGCCGAGGTAGCCGGGGTCGAGTACACCACCAAGATCGGCAAGGGCATCCTCGAGGACGTGCAGGTGAGCGTGACCCCGGTCGGCACCCAGCAGGTGCGGGTCGTGGTGACCGGTCACGCGCAGAAGATCACGCCGTTCGTCGACCCGCCGACCGTGACCCAGGTCGTCCAGGCCCCGCTGGAGGAGTTCCGTGCGGGCAACTGAGCGACTCCATGCGCGATGGCGCTCAGACCGCGGCTCGATGGCTGTCGAGATCGTCCTGCTCGCGCCACTGATGGTCGCGTTCATGATGCTGGTCGTGGCCGGTGGCCGTTACGTTGCGGTCCGCGGCGATATCGAGGCCACCACCCGGGACGCTGTCCGCGCGGCCACCCTGGAGAAGGACGAAGGCCGTGCTCTGGCGGTCGTGGCCGACATCACGGCAGCCTCCCTCCAGGACGTCGGCGCCTGCTCCGGGCCGGAACTGAGCGGTGCCTTCGTGTCCGGCGGCATGCTGACCGTCACCATCAGTTGTGAGGTCTCGTACGACGGGCTCGGGCTGATCGGCCTGCCCGGCTCGAAGACCGTGACGATCAGCAGCTCGGCACCGATCGACACCTTCCGGGAGACACGATGACACTGCTCGGCCGACGGCCGTGCGGGCGGCGCCGGAGTCAGCGTGGCTCCGCGACGATCTTCATGCTCGGATTCGCCACTGTCCTGATGGTCGGGGCCGGCATCGTGATCGACGGCGGTCTCGCCCTCAACAAGCGCAGTCAGCTGACTGACGATACCGAGCAGGCGGCCCGCTCGGCAGCGAACGCGATCGACGTTCCCGCGCTGCGCAACCTCCAGGAGGTCCGGGTCGATCCGGGTCAGGCCACCGCGGTGGCCACCAACTTCCTCGGCGACCGGGGCTACACGGACATCTCGGTCGTTGTGGACGGCAACGAGGTGAGTGTGTCGGCGCAGACGACGGTGGACACGGCGATCCTGTCGCTGATCGGCATCAGCACGTTCACGATCCGCGGTAACGCCACCGCGGTACCCCAGATCGGGATCGGCTAGGAGACGACAAGCATGACGACCCAGCGACCCGGGCCCGGGCGGTTCACCGAGGCACCGGATCCAGGCCGCTTCTACCAGGAGCCACCAGCGGAGCGCCGTTCCACTCCGATGGCGATCCTGGCTGCCCTCGCGCTGCTGCTGCTCGTGATCGGGGTGCCGGTCGCGCTCCTCGTGCTGACCGGACCGCCGCCGTTCCCGCACGGCTGGCCGACTCGCGCGGACCTGACCGCGCCGATCGGTATCGATGCCGTGCTGACCGTGCTGCGGGCCGTTGTCTGGCTGGCCTGGCTGCATTTCAGCGTCTGTGTGGTCGCCGAGGTCGCCAGCGCGGTGCGCGGCCGCGGTGTGCCCCGGCCGATTCCGCTCGGTGGTGGGAGCCAGAGGCTGGCCCGGGTCCTGGTCGGCGCGCTGCTGCTGACCGGGATCGCCGCCGGTCAGGCGGTCGCGGTGACCGGCAGCGTCGGCAGCCCGATCGAGCCGAAGTCGTCCGTCTCGATCTCCGCTACGACCCAGACCGAGAAGCAGGCCGCCGACGAGCACGTGGACGTGAACCGATTCACTCCGCAGCACTCGACGAAGGCGACGAGCAAGGATCCGCTGGCTGGCAAGAGGGTCTACGTCGTGAAGGCCCCGCACGGGCACCATCACGACAGCCTCTGGGACATCGCCGACAAGCACCTCGGCGACGGTCGACGCTACAAGGAGATCTACGAGCTCAACAAGGAGCGGGTCCAGCCCGACGGCCAGCACCTGCACCTCGCACGGCTGATCCAGCCCGGCTGGACGCTGGTCATGCCCGAGGACGCCACCGGAGTCGAGCGACAGCCGGCCGAGCACGTTCCGGCACCGGTCCGGACCGCGTCCGATACGCACCAGACCGACACGCCGAATCCTGGGGTGGACACCCCAGACATCGAACAGGCCGGCGGCGGAGATGGCGGCGACGGGAAGGACGGTGGCATCCACCAGCCGCCGACCGGTGGCGGCGAGCACCAGCCGGCCGGCGACAACGGCCAGCAGGACTCACGCTGGCGGCTTCCGAATGATCTGCTCGGCGGTGGTCTGGTTGCAGCCGGTCTGCTCGGCCTGCTTCTCGTGGAGCGGTACCGACGGCGTGGCCGCGACCCGGAGCCAGCAGCCACGGTCGCCGAGGTTGCATTGCGAGCGGGCGCAGACCCGGCCCGGTCCGAGGCCCTCGATCGGGCGCTCCGTGGCCTGGTCGGCCAGTGCGATGCGGTCGGGGTTCCGTTGCCGCCGCTGTTTGCCGCCGCGGTCGACGACTACGCCATCGAGTTGTTGCTGGCGCCTCCGCGTACGGATGCGCCGGCCTCTTGGCAGGTGCTCGACGACGGCCGACGCTGGCGGCTGGAACGGTCGGAGATCGCGGCCGATGCGACCGGCCCGGCGCCGTACCCGGCCCTGGTCTGTCTCGGTCGCGACCAGCACGAGCGCGATGTGCTGGTCGACCTCGAGGCCGCCGGCGGTGCGTTGAGCGTCCGCGGTGACTCGGTCGTTGCCCGAGAGGTTGCAACCTCGGTCGCGGTGCAGTTGGCGACGAACCCCTGGGGTGACCAGCTCCGGGTGACCACGTCCGGACTGCCGGACTCGGTCGGTGAGGTACTCGCGGATCGGCTCCGGGTGGTTCCGGACATCGACCTGGTGCTGCCCGACTTCGAGCTGGGCGGGATGGAGGCCGAGGTGCTCACGGGCCGGGTCAGCCGGTCGGCGGACGCTTCACCGCAGTACGTCGTCCTGGGTGCGCCACCGGACGAGGACACCGCGCGGAGGCTCGCAGTACTGGCTGCTCAGCCGCGGGCCGGGTTCGGCCTGATGGTCGCGGGTGACGTGACCGGTGCCCGTTGGCAGCTGCAGGTGGACGAGTCGGGCACGCTTCTGATCCCGGCGCTCGGGTTGGTGCTCTCGGCCAGCAGGCTTTCCGAGCCCACCGTCGAGCTGGTCACCGAACTGCTCGCCGCGGCCCGGACCTCGACCCAGCTCCCGTCCGGTGGCAGCCGGGTTCGGATTCCACCGACCGGCAGCTCCGGCGACGACTCGAACTGGGTCACTGCCAGCGTCCGGGTCGGTGTCCTTGGCGCGGTCGAGGTTCGCAGCCCGTATGCCTTCGAGGCCGAGCGGTTGCCCTTGGCAATGGAGATCGTGACCTTCATCGCGCTGCACCCCGGCGGCGTTCACCCGAGCGTGCTGGGCGCTTCGGTCTGGCCGCGTGGCGTCACGTCCGACGTGCGGGACGCGACCGTCGAGCGGGTCCGGCAGTGGCTCGGCACGGACTCACAAGGTGGACACCACTTGCGTCAGGACGTGAACGGGCGGCTGTACCTCGGGCCTGAGGTGGCCGTCGACTGGGACTGCTTCTGCGACCTGGTCCGGCGCTCGCGGACCGCACAGACGGTGCGGGACGAGCGGGAGCTGTTACGGCGCAGCCTGCACCTGGTACGTGGTGCGTTCCTCAGCGGCCGGCCACGGGGCGGCTACTCGTGGATCGCGCGCGTTCACCTCGAACGGATCGTGCCGGACCTGGTGGTCGACACAGCCCACCGGCTGTCCCAGTTGGCCCTGGGGGACGACGACCCTGCTGGAGCGGTCAGTGCTGCTCGGGCCGGGCTCCGGCTGGCTTCGAGCTCCGATCTGATGTGGCGGGACCTGCTCATTGCTGAGCACCGGTACGGCGGTACTGCCGCGGCGGAGAAGGTGGTTGAGACGTTGGGGGAGGGCGTGCTCAAGCACGGTCTGGTCCTCAGTCCGGAAACCGAAGCTCTGATCGACGAACTGCTGCCGACAGATGCGAGCCGGGCTCGGCGGGCTGGCTGACTCTCAGCTGGATTTGCTGGTGAGCCGCGTGTGCTGAAGCGCGACTTGGGTGGTGATGAGGGCGGTGTCCGGGGTGATGGGTGTGTTGAGGGGCGCCGATTGGCGGACTGACAGGAGCGCGACCAAGTTGCCCGCGGTGAAGCTGGCTTCGGCGATGGCTTCGGTCTTCTCGGTGCCTGCGTCATAGGCGGCGTGGGCGTTGCTGAGGGCGCCGGGGACCTGGAACGGGTGGTCGCGGGTCTCCTGGCGCCAGAGGCCGGCCTGGAGGATCTTTGCCTTGGCGGGGTTGGCGGCCTTGAAGAGCTGAATGACGTAGCGCTTCTTCTTGTCGGGGCTGAGCCTCGTGGCGCGGTAGCCGGTGGCGAAGCCGGCGTTCAGGAGGAGCGCGCGGTCCAGGGCCGGCTCGGCGGAGTAGTTCGCCAGGTAGGTCTCGGTGGTGAAGGGGCCGGTGGTGTTCTTCGGGTCGGCAATGTAGCCCGCTGGGAGCGCGACCAGACCGGCCAGGGCGCTGGGCGCGGGTTGCTCAGCCACTGCGGCGGGGGCAGCGGCTGGGCGCACGGAAGCGCCCGCGTCGTTGCCGCAGGCGGTGACGCCGAGCAGCAGAGCGGTTACTACGGCGGCTATACCAGGAGCCGAGCGGTTCACGAGCCCCATCCGAGCAGGCAGAAGTGAACAACGGCCGAACTACCGGTGTGAATCGGCCTTCACTGCGGTGATACGGCGCAGGGCGGACTTCGGGGTCATCGGTTCGCAGCCGGCTTCGACGCAGCGGCGGACGACCTGAGGGTCGTCGCGCAGCAGCAGGAGACCGCGGCGGAGCAGGGTGAACGGGGGCTTGCGGTGTTCCCGGAGGTCGCGCTGGAAGCGGCGGACGAAGGTGACGAGCCGGTGGTGCCGCACACAGATGGCTACAGCGAGTAGACCGCGATCCCTGAGCTCACTGGTGATCTGGTCGGCAAAGATGCCTTCGGCAATGATCAGCGGGGAGGCTTCGGTGCTGAACTCGCGGTGGCCGACGGTGCCGTCGGCGGAGATCTCGTAGATCGGCATGTCGGCCTCGCCGGTCCGGCACAGCTGCTCGAGAGCGGCCACGGCACGCGCGCCGTCCCAGGAGGAGGGGTCATCCCAGTCGACGATGCCGAGCGGGGAGCGCGGCATTGCCTCGTCGTCGCCGTCCCGGTAGAAGTCGTCCAGGCGCACGACCGGCAGCCCGGTCAGCTCCGCCAATCGCGACTTCCCGGCCCCGGACGGCCCGGCCAGCAACACCACACGCGCACTCACCCGCACCATTCTCCGGTACGGGTCGGTAACGGTGAACCACCCCCTAGCGATACTCAGGTGTGCCGAAGCTGAAGCTGGGAGCAGTCCTGTACGCGCTGGTCGCGATCGCAGGAGTCGTGCAGTTGGTGCGGGCGGTCCGGCATGACGATCCATGGCAGGAGGCGCACGGTTGGCAGTACGGCGCGACGGTCGCGGTACTCGCGTTGACGACCGGGCTGCTTCTCGTCGGTGCGGTGACCCGGTGGGGGCTGATCTCCGACAACGGTCCGTGGATCTGCCAGAACGGCTGGATCGTGCTGATCGCGCTCACGGTGCTGGCCTTCGGCCTGGCTCTCCTGATGGACGGCGGTCAGGCCTGGCCGGTCGGGCCGGCGGTGTTCCTGCCGCATTTCGTGCGGAAGCTGCAGGAGAACTACTACGCGGGCCAGCAGGAAGCTAGCGCAGCAGCGCGTCCTGCAGCGCCTGAGCCTGGCGAGTGAACCATGCGTCGGTGCGGGCGGTCAGGTCGGATTCGCCGGTGGTCCACCGCTGGTGGAACCAGGGATGCCCGGTCTCGGAACCGCGGCGGACGTAGTCCATACACCAGACGTGGTTGTCCGCCGTTGCCGCGACGAGCCGCCGGCGATCGGCCTCGTCCAGCCCGTAGGTGTCCGCGAAGCGACGCAGCCGACTGAGCGCGCGTCCCCGCCGTACGTCGTGAATGTCGTCGGCCGGACGCAGCGGCGCCCACAGCCGGATCGCGGCGGCGACGTCCCATAGCCCTGATCCCGGCCCGGCTAAATCGAAGTCGATCAGGGCGACCGCAACGCCGTCCCGGAACACGATGTTGTCCAGGTTCGGGTCGTTGTGGCTGACCGTCCCGTCCACGTACGCCGCGGGCACCGGCTCAGCCCACTCGTAGTCCGCAGCCGCAAACCCGGCGACGGCTTCGTGGTACGAACGCAGCAGCACGGCCACGCTGTCCAGCGCCGCATCCGTCATCGACCACTCCGGGTACGGCGGCGTGACCGTCTCACCCGGTACGTACGTCAGCACCTCCCGACCCTGGTCGTCGACATCCAGGAACCGCGGTGCACCGGTGAATCCCACGTCCTCCAAATGCCGCAGTACGGCGTGAGTCGCGGGACTGCTGACCCGGAGCGGTCGCCGGACGGTATCGCGGACCCGGACGACGAGTCCCCGATTGGCGGTGCCGCCGAGCAAGGGGGTTTCCACTTCGCCCATGGTGGGCTAGGTGACCTCGTCCAGCAAGGCGCGTGCGAGGGGACTGTGGGTAACGATTCCGTTCACCAACCCGCTGCGCACCGCGGCCCGCACCGCCTCGACCTTCCCGAGACCGTACGGAATCGCGATCACCTCGTCGATCGCGTTCATCTGCTCGGCGTTGATCGCGATCACCCGATCAGTCACCTTGCTCTGCACCGGGACGCCCTTCGCATCCACGAACACTCCGGAGATGTCCGCCACGACACCACGTCTCTGCAGCTGCTCACACGCGTTCTCGTCCATGGCGTCGTACAGGGTGGATTGGCCGGGCGCCCATGAGCCCAGCCCCACAACGGCTTTGGTGACGGAGTCGAAATGCCCGATCGCCTCGGCGACCTCGGGCTGCTGCCGCAGGGCACGCGCGGTCGTTGCCTCCGGTACGACGAGGGGTGCATAGAACAGGTATGCCGGTCCACCGGACAGCCGGGCGGTGTGTCGCACGAGCTCGACCGAGTTCGCCTCGACGTCTGGTCGGCTGAGTGCACCGGTGAGCTGCACGACCGGCACGCGAGCGAGTGAGGTGAGCTGGTCGGTCATCGCCGTGACGGCGCGCGCCCAGGCCAGCCCCAGTACGTCGTCGGTCGTGACAATCTCGGTGAGCAGCTCCGCCGCGGCCTTGCCCAGTTGCAATCGGAGTGCGGCCGGGTCGACCTCCGGCGTGTCCACGACGATCGCGCGCCGCAACCCGAAGGTCTCCTGGAGGCGGGCGGACAGGTCGAGGTCGACGTTGCCCGGATGGCTGATCTCGATCCGCACCAGCCCACTGCTGCGCGCCTGGTCGAGCAGCCGCGCGACCTTGAACCGGCTGAGCCGGAACTCGTCGGCGATCTCGACCTTCGACCGGCCGTCGACGTAGTACCGGCGCGCGATCGACGCCGTCAGCACCAGCTGGGCCGGTCCCCCCGCGATGGGTTCCATCACACCTCCCGAAACCGTCTGCTCATATGAGCGGAGCTGCGCACCAGTGTTGCACAGACTCTTGACAGGTCAACCCCCATTCCGCTTCACTCGGGGCAGTGAGCGGAAGCTTGCTCAAATGAGCAGCGATGAGGGAGTGGCTCGTGCCGAGACAGGGACAACGTGTCGGAGCGATTGGTGTCGCACTTCTGGTGAGTGCGGTCAGCGGTTGTGCCGGCTGGGGCGGTGGCGCCGGTGGTGGTGGCGCCGACAGCATCAACGTGCTGATGGTGAACAACCCGCAGATGGTCGATCTGCAACAGCTGACGGCGGACAACTTCACCAAAGAGACCGGCATCAACGTGAACTTCACGGTGCTGCCGGAGAACGACGTCCGGGACAAGATCAGTCAGGAGTTCTCCAGCCAGGCCGGTCAGTACGACGTGGCGACGCTGAGCAACTTCGAGATCCCGATCTACGCCAAGAGCAAGTGGATCGCGCCGCTGTCCGACCACATCGCGAAGGACCCGAAGTTCGACCAGGACGACATCCTGAAGTCGATGACCGAGTCGCTGTCCGGTGAGGATGGCAAGGTGTACGGCGAACCCTTCTACGGCGAGTCGTCATTCCTGATGTACCGCAAGGACGTGCTCGAGGCGAAGGGCGTCACGATGCCCGCCAAGCCGACCTGGGACGAGGTCGCGGACATCGCGGCCAAGGTCGACAACGCCCAGCCCGACATGCGCGGCATCTGCCTGCGCGGTCAGCCCGGTTGGGGTCAGATCTTCGCGCCGCTCACGACCGTGGTGAACACCTTCGGCGGCACCTGGTTCACGAAGGACTGGCAGGCGCAGGTGAACTCGCCCGAGTTCACCGCGGCGACCAAGTTCTACGTCGACCTGGTCCGCGCGCACGGCGAGCGCGGTGCGCCGCAGGCTGGCTTCACCGAGTGCCTCAACAACCTCATCCAGGGCAACGTCGCCATGTGGTACGACGCGACGTCGGCCGCCGGATCGCTGGAGGCGCCGAACTCACCCGTCAAGGGAAAGATCGGCTACGCCCCGGCGCCGGTGAAGGCGACCGACAGCTCGGGTTGGCTGTACGCGTGGTCGTGGAGCATCCAGCAGGCCAGCAAGAAGCAGGACAACGCCTGGAAGTTCATCTCGTGGGCCTCCAGCAAAGAGTACGAGCAGCTGGTCGGCGAGAAGCTCGGCTGGTCCCGCGTCCCGGCCGGTAAGCGGGCCTCGACGTACGAGAACCCGGCGTACCTGAAGGAGGCCGAGGCCTTCGCGGCGCCGACCAAGGCGGCCATCGAGACGGCCGATCCGAAGAATCCGGGCACGCAGCCGCGGCCGGCGATCGGGATCCAGTTCGTCGACATCCCGGAGTTCCCGGATCTCGGCACCCAGGTCAGCCAGGACGTGAGCTCGGCGATCGCGGGGCGGATGACTGTGGACGAAGCGCTGAAACGCGGGCAAGTGCTCGCCGACGACGTCGCCGAGCGGTATCGCTCGCGCGCGGCGAAGTGAGGGGAGTGAGCCATGTCTGTTGACACGAAAGATGCGCCGTCGAAGCCGAAGCACTCCGGGACGCAAACCGGGTCGTTCATGCGTAAGACCGGTGACTGGGCGCGGCGGGCGCCGCTGCTGCCCGCGCTGATCTTCATGATTGTCGTGACCCAGCTGCCGTTCCTGGTCACGCTGTTCACGTCCTTCATGGACTGGAACGCCTACTACCCCGACGAGCGCGGGTTCGCCGGGATCGACAACTTCCGTCGGGTGCTCACCGATGCCAACACCCGGCATGCCATCTGGGTGACGATCCTCCTCACGGCAGGCGTCGTACTGATCAGTCTGCTGCTGGGGCTGGGAATCGCGCTGTTGCTCGACCGCAAGTTCCGCGGCCGGGGTGCGGTGCGGACGATGATGATCACGCCGTTCCTCGTCGTACCGGTGGCGGCCGCACTGCTCTGGAAGCACGCGCTGTACAACCCGTCGTACGGGCTGTTCAACGGGGTGCTGAAGTGGATCTTCGGTGAGAACGCGCCGCAGCCGGACTGGATCAGTAACCAGCCGTTGTGGTCGATCATCTTCGCGCTGGTCTGGCAGTGGACGCCGTTCATGATGCTGATCCTGCTGGCCGGGCTGCAGAGCCGGCCGCTCGACGTGATCGAGGCCGCCGGGATCGACGGCGCCAACCAGTGGGAGATCTTCCGCTACATGACGCTGCCGCATCTTCGGCAGTACTTGGAACTGTCCGCGCTGCTCGGCTCGATCTACGTGGTGCAGAACTTCGATGCGGTCTTCACGATCACGTCCGGCGGACTCGGTACGGCGAACCTTCCGTACACGATCTACCAGACCTTCTACACCGCTCACGACTACGGACGCGCTTCCGCGGCCGGCGTCATCGTGGTGATCGGCACGATCGCGATCGCGACCTTCGCACTCCGGTCCGTGTCCACCTTGTTCCGAGAGGAGAGCGGCAAATGAGCAGCGGGGTGACAATCGTTACTGGTAAGAAGAATCGGGGCGGTGGGTTCGTCCTCAGCGGCCTCGCCTGGGTCGTCGGCATCCTGTTCGTAATGCCGGTGTTGTGGATGCTGCTGACCTCGTTCCACTCCGAGGAGGACGCAGCGAAGAACCCGCCGGACATCGCGGCTCCGCTGTCTCTCGGTGGCTACAAGGCGTTCTTCGACACCGGCCCCTGGCCGTCGCTGGCGAACTCGTTGACGGCGAGTGTGCTGTCCACGGCGTTGGTGATCCTGCTGGCGTTCCCGGCGGCGTACGCGCTGTCGATCCGGCCGGTGAAGAAGTGGACCGACGTCCTGTTCTTCTTCCTGTCCACGAAGATGCTGCCGGTGGTGGCCGGGCTGCTCCCGATCTACCTCTTCGCCCAGTCGGTGAACTTCCTGGACAACATCTGGTTGCTGATCATTCTCTACACGTCGATGAACCTGCCGATCGCGGTCTGGATGCTGCGCAGCTTCCTGTCCGAGGTCCCGGTCGAGATCCTCGAGGCCGCGTCTGTCGACGGTGCCTCGATCACCAGGACCTTGCGATCCGTGGTCGCGCCGGTGGTCACTCCGGGAATCGCCTCCGCCGCGCTGATCTGTTTCATCTTCAGCTGGAACGAGTTGCTGTTCGCCCGAGTGCTGACCGGCACAGTGGCGCAGACGGCGCCGGTGTTCTTGACTGGGTTCGTGACCAGCCAAGGATTGTTCCTCGCCAAGGTGTGTGCCGCGTCGATCGTGGTCTCGCTGCCCGTGCTCATCGCCGGCTTCGCGGCCCAGGACAAGCTCGTCCAGGGTCTGTCGCTGGGAGCGGTCAAGTGACCCAGCTGAACACTGCCGCGTTGAGTGCCCTCGGCAACGACATCGCCGTACCGGCTTATGACCGTACGGCGGTATCACCGGGCATCGTGCACTTCGGGGTCGGTGGCTTCCACCGGGCGCACCAGGCGATGTATCTCGACTCGCTGATGAATGACGGGAAGGCCCTCGACTGGGGCATTGTCGGGGTCGGCGTGCTGCCGCACGACAAGCGGATGGCCGACGTACTGTCCGCGCAGGATCACCTGTACACGCTGGTGATCAAGCATCCGGACGGGACTCTCGAGCCGCGGGTGATCGGCTCGATCGTGGACTACCTGTTCGCGCCGGACTCAGCTGAAGCGGTCCTCGAGCGGTTGGTCGACCCCGCGACCCGGATCGTCTCGCTGACGATCACCGAGGGTGGGTACCACGTGAACCAGGTGACGGGGGAGCTGGACACGTCCGACGCCGGGCTGGCCGCTGATCTCGAACCGGGTGCGACGCCGGGGAGCGCGTTCGGGTTCGTGGTCGAGGCGCTGGCCCGGCGACGGGCGGCCGGGATTCCGCCGTTCACGGTGATGTCCTGCGACAACATCCCGGGCAATGGGCATGTGGCTAAGAAGATGCTCGCGGCCTTCGCGCGATTGAAGGATGCCGACCTGGCCTCGCACTTGGAGAATGAGGTGCGGTTCCCGAACTGCATGGTCGACCGGATCACCCCGGTCACCACTGACGGTGATCGCTCGGCGCTTTCCTCGACTTTCGGAGTTGAGGACGGCTGGCCGGTGGTGTGCGAGCCGTTCACGCAGTGGGTGCTCGAAGACGACTTCGGGGGTGAGCGACCGGCGTACGAAGAGGTCGGCGTTCAGATCGTCGACGATGTCGAGCCGTACGAGTTGATGAAGCTGCGGTTGCTGAACGCGTCGCATCAGGCCTTGTGTTACCTGGGGTATCTGTCCGGCTACCGGTATGCGCACGAGGTGAGCCAGGACAAGCTGTTCATCGACTTCCTCCTCGGTTACATGACCGACGAGGGGTCGCCGACGCTGCCGCCGGTGCCCGGGGTCGACCTGGATCGGTATCGGCATCAGCTGATCGAGCGGTTCGCGAACCCGGAGGTCAAGGACACGCTGGCGCGGTTGTGTGCGGAGAGCTCGGACCGGATTCCGAAGTGGCTGGTGCCGGTGATCCGGGAGCAGCTCGCGGCCGGCCGCGAGATCAAGCGGTCGGCGCTCGTCGTCGCGTCGTGGGCCCGGTACGCCGAAGGTGTCGACGAGCAGGGGGCGCCGATCGAGGTTGTCGACCGCCTGCGCGACAAGCTGGTCGAGCGGGCGCAACTCAACCGATCCGATCCGCTCGCGTTCATCTCGGACCCGGATCTGTTCGGAGATCTGGCTGCGGACGAGCGGTTTGTCGCTCAGTACACCGCGGCGCTGCAGTCGCTCCACGAGATCGGCGCGCGGCGGACGGTCGAATCGCTTTAGGGTGGAGCCCGGACCGCCAACACTCACCAAGTCGTCTTGAGGACCCTGCCGCACGCTCAGCTGAGCGTGCGGGGGCTTGCTCGGTGGAGGTTAGTGAGTGGGGGCGGTCCGCCATCGAGATCAGGGAGCCTGAATGAGCGAGCCGAGACTGGTTGCCGGAGTGGACTGTTCCACCCAGGCGACCAAGGTGGTCGTCTGCGATGCCGAGACCGGCGCGGTCCTGCGCGAAGGCCGGGCGCCGCATCCGGACGGCACCCAGGTCGATCCGCAGGAGTGGTGGAAGGCGTGGGAGACCGCGTCGGCCGGCCTGCTCGACGGCGTCGAGGCGATCGCCATCGGCGGTCAGCAGCACGGCATGGTCCTGCTCGACGAGACCGGCTCAGTCGTCCACCCGGCAGTGCTGTGGAACGACACCAGCTCCGCCGACGCCACCACTGAACTGATCGCTGAACTCGGTGGACCGGAGGCGTGGGCCGAGGCAGTCGGGTCGATGCCGGTGCCCTCCTTCACCGTCACCAAGCTTCGCTGGATGCGCGACACCGCCGCGAGCGACCCGGTACGACGGGATGCGGTCGAGCGGGCGGCGGCCGTCGTACTGCCGCACGACTGGATGACGCACCAGCTCGCCGCCGATCGATCCGGGATCGAGGGCATCACTACTGATCGCGGTGATGCGTCCGGGACTGGATGGTGGTCGCCGGCCACGAACAGTTATCGCGAGGATCTGGTTGAGCGGGCGTTCGGGCGCTCGCTCAAGCTTCCGCGGGTGGCCGGTCCGGCGGAGATCGTCGGCCGTACGGCGGCCGGTGCCGTGCTGGCTGCGGGGACCGGGGACAACGCAGCGGCCGCGCTCGGTCTCGACCTCCAGGTCGGCGATGTCGCGATCTCGCTCGGAACCAGCGGTACGGCGTTCGCTCGTTCCGCGCACGCGACCGCCGACGCTTCAGGTTTCGTGGCCGGTTTCGCGGACGCGACCGGCGAATATCTGCCGCTCGTCTGCACGTTGAACGCCGCCCGCGTGATGTCGGCGACCGCGCAACTGCTCGGGATGACCCTGCCCGAGTTCGACGAGGCGGTGTTGTCGGCACCCGGCAGCCAGGGGCTCGTCCTGCTGCCGTTCCTCGACGGCGAACGCACGCCTGACCTCCCGCACTCCACCGGCCTCGTCTACGGCCTCACCCGAGCCACCGCCCAGCCCGCCATCATGGCGCGCGCCGCGGTCGAAGGACTCCTCTGCGGTCTGGCCGACGCGGTCGACGCGCTCCGTGCCCAGGGCATCCCCGTCAACCGCCTTCTCCTGCTCGGCGGCGGTGCCAAGTCACGTTCCGTCCAGGCCCTCGCTCCGGCTCTCCTCGGCGCCGAAGTCGTCCTGCCCGAGCCGGCCGAATACGTTGCGCTCGGCGCAGCCCGCCAAGCCGCCTGGGCCCTCACCGGTGACCTCCCCACCTGGAACGTCCCCGTCGGCAAGCCCGAGCCGGCTCTCACGGTGGACGCCACCCAGATCCGCGCCAACTACGCCCAAGTCCTCAACAGCACCCGCCCGCTGCTCTCCGCGCCGTACAACGGGAGCTGATCCGGATCGGTAGCCGTCCAAGTGCCGTGAACGACAACCTGGACCCGAATCTTGAGCGGCACTCGTTCAAGCTGCACCCCGACCTGCCTCCCTGGGTCATGCGTTTCGTCGGCGTCGTCCTGGCCGGGATGCTCGTCGTGGTGGGCTCGATCCTGCTGTGGAACGCTGTTGCCCTGGAGGTGCGGGGCGAACACGCCACCGCGACGGCAATGGAGACCAGGACATCCGCCGTCGCCTTCGTCACGCGAGCCGGCGAGCGAGTTGAGACTGGCGCGGGTCTGTGGCGGTCGACCGCGGCCGGCGAGTCTGTAGAGATCGTCTACGACCGGGAGAACCCCACTCAGATCCGTCCCGCCGACGACCCGTTCGCGATCCTCGGCGCTGTCGGCGCCGCTTTCCTCCTGCTACCGCTTTTCTTCCTTCCCCCGATCAATCGCCGGTGCGGACGCCGTGCAACGGGATCCGATCGGGCTGGGCGCGCGTCGTACCGGCTGTGACGGAGGTGAAGCCACGCAAGTGGCGGATGAGCATCGAGGGCGCTTTGGCCTTGGTGGTGGCGGTCGGGTTTGTGGTGGCTGCTTGCGTGCAGAGCGCGGACGTCTACTGGCTGCGCCAGCGCGGCGAGGTTGTCACCGGCACCGTCACGCAGAAACACGAGAGCCGCCGCGGTGACTCGTCGATCAGCGTGCGCTACACAACCCAGGTCGGTGACACCCTCATCGCGGACACCTCGAAGTACAGGTACGCCGAGGTCGACAAGCCGATCGAGGTCCTCTACGACCCGGCGAAGCCGGATCGCATGCAAGCCGCCGACTTCAGCCGCAGCTACAGCTACCCGCTCTACAGTTACGGCAGCTTCGCCGTCTTCGCCCTGCTGCTCGTCCTCCTTGAGCTCCGCTTCGGTTTCCTGACGCAGTTCCGCAAGTTCGGCCGGCATGAGTAGGCGCTCGAGGCAGCGGCGGCAGCAGAGGGTCGCCGTGCAGCGGCGGAGGCAGAAGGTGATCCGGCGACGCACTCATCAGCCGCGCCAGTGGAAGTTCAGCTGGAACGGCGTTCTGTGCCTGGTCGCGGCGGTGGTGTTCGGCGTGATCGGCTACGTGCAGGTCGAGGATCTGTACTGGCTGCGGCATCGCGGCGAGGTGGTGACCGGGACGGTGGTGGATCGTGCTGGGGGACGTAGCCCGTGGATCGAGGTCCGGTACGTGACGCGTGCTGGGGAAACGGTCACGGAGCGCACCTCCAACGGCGACGCGGAGCTGGGGCGGTCGATCGAGGTGATCTACGACCGCGAGGACCCAGAGCGAATGCAGGCAAACGACTGGGGCCTGGGCTACTGGTTCCCCGCGCTCTTCTTCGGCGCCGCTACGGCGGGGTTCGCGATCGGAGCATTCGTTCAGCTGCGGCCGCGGCGGGATTAGAGCCGCGGGCCGAGCGGGTCTTCTTCTGGTGGGACCGGCGTACGGCGGATGTCGTCGGTCAGCGATCGATCCGGGAGCCAGATGATAAAGGTGCTGCCGACGCCAAGTTCGGAGTGGAGGGCGACCGTGCCGCCGTGGGATTCGGCGATCTGGCGGACGATGGCGAGGCCTAGGCCGGCTCGGCGTTGGCCTGTGGAAGGGACCGTAGCGGGCGGTTGGTGGGTGCTGCCGGCGCGGAAGAAGCGGTCGAAGACGCGGTCGGCGTCGTCGGCGGCGATGCCGGGGCCTTCGTCGCGGACGGCGATCCACGCCCAGCCGTTCTGACTGCCGACGGCGAGGACCAGTTGGCTGCCGCCGCGGGCCAGGCGGACGGCGTTCGAGAGCAGGTTGTCGACCGCACGCCGCAGGGCCGATGCGTCGCCGGCGACGACCGGGCCGGGCGACAGCCGACGTACGACGTGGAGTTCGCGGTCGGCGGTGAGTAGTTCGTACTCCTCAGCCGCCTCGCTCGCGATCGTCGCCAGGTCCACGTCGGCATCGACGAAGGCGGGAGACGAGCGGCGGGCCGACGCGAGCAGGTCCTCGACGAGGCGGGTCATCCGCTGGATCGCGCGGCTGACGATCGCGGTCGCCTGCGCGCGGTCCTCGGGCGGGGTGTCGTCATGAGCCAGTACGGCGTCAACGTTCGCCTGGATCACCGCGAGCGGATTGCGCAGTTCGTGGGAAGCGTCATCGACGAGCTGCCGTTGCGCCACGAAGGCCGACTCGAGCCGCTCGAGCATGTCGTCGACGGTGTCCCCGAGATTCCGCAGCTCGTCGTGCGGACCCTCCAGCGCGATCCGCCGGGAGAGGTCGGTCGCGGAAATCTCCTGCGCGGTCGCGGTGATCCGCCGTACCGGCCGGAGCGCCCGCCCCGACAACCACCAGCCGGTCCCGAGGCTGACCAGGAAGAGCGCGCCGATCCCGGCCGCCGAGTAGTTCCGCAGGGTCTCCAGGGTCTGAAAGTTGACCGCCGACTGGATCGTGGAGATCTCGGCGGCCTCGATCGTGTAGCCCTGCTTGATGTGGACTTCGCCGCTGGAGTCCTTGTAGTACTTGTTCACCGTGATCGGGTTCAGCGGCTTCGGATCCAGATAGGCCTGGAGCGCGAAGTACACCCCACCGAGCACCAGCGCCGACAGCCCGATCAGCACGGCGGAGTAGGTCAGCGTGAGCCGGAAGCGGATCGTCTGGGTCCACCCGGGGAGCTTCATGTCTCTTCACCCCGGAGGCGGTAGCCGCGGCCGATCACGGTCTCCAGCAAAGCTTCTTCCCCGTCCTGGGTGAGTTTGCGACGCAAGGTCCCGACGGTCACGCGGACGCTCTGGGTGAACGGATCCGCGTTCTCGTCCCAGACATGTTCGAGCAGTTCCTCGGCCGACACGACATGACCGGGCCGCGACATCAGATACCGCAGTACGCCGAACTCTTTCAGCGTGAGCGACAATTCGCGACCGCTCCGCGTGGCCAGGTGCCTCGCCGAATCGAGGACGAGATCCCCGACGTGCAGTTGCGTGCTGCCGTTCGTCACGTCGCGTCGCAGCAGCGCGCGGATGCGGGCCAGCAGCTCCACCAGCGCGAACGGTTTGGTCAGATAGTCGTCGGCGCCCTCGTCCAGCCCGCGCACGCGGTCGGCGAGCGAAGCGCGCGCGGTCAGCATCAGCACCCGCAACTCCCGCCCGGAGGCGACCTCGATCTCGCCGCGCCGGACCGCCCGGCACAGGTCGAGCCCGCTGGTGTCGGGCAGCGTGATGTCCAGGATCGCCAGGTCGTACGCCGTCGTCGCCAGCTTCTCCACCGCCTCGGCCCCGGTCAGCGCCGTGTCCACGGCATAGCCGGCCCGGCCGAGTCCGGAGCGCAATGCGCTGACCAGGCCTTCCTCATCCTCCACCACCAGTAGTCGCACCCCACCAAGGTAGCCGGACCAGCCGCGAGTACCGGTCTGCTCTTTCGGTCGGCTTTCGTTCCACTTTCCGGTCGTTTTCGCATGTCCTTGATGAGGTGGGGACTACTCGAGACGAAGGAGCTTTCATGAACATCCCCGGTAAGCGGATCCTCCTCGGTACGGCGGTCGCCGTGGCCACCCTCGGTGTCGGCGGCTTCGCCTATGCCGCGGGGAACGATCCGGCGCCTGACCAGGGCTATGTGACGGTCGAGGAAGGCACACCGACCACCGCGCAGCAGGGCAGCGACGGGCGGGACTGCCCCGACAAGCAGGGCAGCCAGGCGCAGCCGTCTGAGCAGAACCCGGCCCGCGACGCATGACCGAGACCCATGTCGCGCGTCCTGGCGTGACGGCTGCTTCCCTCGAACACGCGTTGTTCGAGGTGAAGCGGGTCGTTGTCGGCCAGGATCACCTGGTCGAGCGGATGCTCGTCGGGTTGCTTGCCCGCGGCCACTGTCTGCTCGAAGGTGTGCCCGGAGTCGCCAAGACACTCGCGGTCCGGACGCTGGCAGAGGTGATCGGTGGCCGGTTCGCCCGGCTCCAGTTCACTCCCGATCTCGTTCCGGGCGACATCATGGGGACCCGGATCTGGCGGCCTTCCACTGAAGCGTTCGACACCGAGCTCGGCCCGATCTTCGCCAACCTCGTACTCGCCGACGAGATCAACCGCGCGCCGGCCAAAGTGCAGTCGGCGTTGCTGGAGGCAATGGCCGAGAGCCAGGTCAGCATCGGCGGCAAGAGCTACCCGCTGCCGGATCCGTTCCTGGTGCTCGCGACGCAGAACCCGATCGAATCCGACGGTGTCTATGCGCTTCCCGAGGCACAGCGCGACCGGTTCCTGCTCAAGATCACCGTCGACTACCCGAGCCCGCTCGAGGAGCTGACGATCCTGCAGCGGATGAGTGCTCGCCGCCCGCATGCGAACGCCGTACTGACTCCGGAGCAGGTGCATCAGTTGCAGCAGGCAACGGAAGAGGTGTTCGTCCACAACGCCGTGGCCGAGTACGTCGTCCGGTTGGTGCACGCGACTCGGGCTCCGCAGCAATACGGGCTGGCGGATCTGGCCGGCGTACTGGAGTTTGGGGCGAGCCCGCGGGCGACGCTTGGTTTGGTGGCGGCTGGTCGGGCTCTCGCGTTGTTGCGTGGTCGGGACTATGTGCTGCCGGCTGATGTGTACGACGTGGCTCTCGATGTGATGTCGCATCGGTTGGTGCTCACGTTCGATGCGCTGGCGGATGGGGTTGATCCGCGGTCGGTGATCGCTCGGATTCTGCACTCGATCGAGCAGCCGCACGTCGTACCGGCGGACAGCGCAGCATGAGTGGCCCCGATCTGCTGGCTGGTCGCGAGCGTGCGTTGCGGGCGCTCGAGCTGACCGTGAAGCGCAAGCTGGAAGGCCTTCTGCACGGTGACATCACCGGGCTGCTCAGTGGTCCCGGGAGCGAGCCGAACGAGGCCCGGCCATACCAAGCCGGGCAGGACGATGTACGCCGGATGGATTGGAACGTCACCGCTCGTTCGCTCGAACCGCATGTGCGGGCGCCGTTGGCCGAGCGCGAGCTGGAGACGTGGGCGCTGCTCGATGCGTCCGCCAGTATGGATTTCGGGACCGCGCTGAGCGAGAAGCGTGATCTGGCGATCGCGATCATCGGAGCGCTTGGCCTGCTAGCCAGTGGTCCGGGGAACCGGCTCGGTGTCCGGGTCGCGATCGGTGACGAGGTACGACGGCTTCCGGCCGCCGGCGGAGGTGTCCAGCTCCGCCGTTCGCTCCGCACGTTGCTGTCGTTGCCCAGGGCAACACCAGGCGAGTATCCGCCGACCGACCTGGCCCGCGCGATCGCGCGGATGAACCGCGAACACCCCAGGCCGGGTCTCCGCGTGGTCGTCTCGGACTTCCACGACGATCCCTTCGCGCCACGGATCGTTGCGGGCGGATCGATCGGCCGCGCGGCGTCTGGTCGTTCGGGCGACGCGGATGGAGCGCTCGGCTGGGCCAATGCATTGCGTCGGCTCTCCGCGCGCCATGAGGTGCTGGCGATCGAGGTGCTGGATCCGCGCGAGCTCGAACTTCCCGAGGTCGGCCTGCTGACGCTCGTCGATCCCGAGACCGGGCGGCGCCGTGAGGTCCAGACAAGCAGCAAGAAACTGCGTCGCCGGTACGCCGAAGCGATGGCCGCGCACCGGGATCGGACGACGAGTGCGATCCGTGGTGCCGGGGCAGCGCATCTGGTGTTGCGGACCGACACCGACTGGGTGCGCGATGTCGCTTCGTTCGCCACCGCCCGCCGCCGGGCCAGTGTCCGTCGGCACCCGACTTCGAGGACCGGTATCCGATGAGATTCGAGCAACCCCTGTGGCTGTGGCTACTGGTGCTGGTCGTGGCCCTGGTCGCGGCCTACCTGATCGCCCAGCGCCGCCGGAGCA
The DNA here is from genome assembly GCF_004349055.1 of Kribbella antibiotica. Lineage (GTDB taxonomy): Bacteria > Actinomycetota > Actinomycetes > Propionibacteriales > Kribbellaceae > Kribbella > Kribbella antibiotica. The sequence goes on along the minus strand of NZ_SMKX01000055.1, from coordinate 11,954 downwards.
AGTACGCCGTCCGGTTCGCGACCCTGCCGATGCTGGAGAAGGTCGCCCCGAATCGGCCCGGCTGGCGCCGGCACGCGCCGGCCGCGGCCTTCCTCGCCGCGTTGACCGTGCTGACGATCGCCATCGCCCGGCCGGTGGCCGACATCCGCGTACCGCGGGAGCGCGCCACGGTCGTGGTCGCGATCGACGTGTCGAACTCGATGGCCGCGACCGATGTCGCGCCGAACCGGTTCGATGTCGCCAAGCAGGCCGCGGTCCAGTTCGTCCAGGACCTGCCGGAGAAATTCAACGTCGGCCTGGTGTCCTTCTCGCGGACGGCGACAGTGGTCGCCGCCCCGACTACCAACCACCAGGCGGCGGTCGACGCGATCAACGGTCTGCGGCTGAGTAACGCGACCGCGATCGGGGACGCGGTACTGACCAGCCTGCAAGCGGTTCGCACGATCGACCCCGACAATCCGCCGCCGAGCCGCATCGTGCTGCTCTCCGACGGAACCAGTACGTCGGGCAGCCCGGTCGATGAGGCGGCACAGGCCGCCGTACAGGCTGGTGTTCCGGTGTCGACGATCGCCTACGGCACGCCGGACGGCACGGTCACCATCGACGGGCGCGAGATCCCGGTCCCGGCCGACACCGAGACCCTGCAGACGCTCGCCGACACCACCAAGGGTTCGTTCTACGAGGCCGAGTCCGATGAGCAGTTGCGCGACGTGTACTCCGATCTGCAGTCCTCCATCGGCTGGACCACCGAACCCCGCGAAATCACCAACCTGGTGGCAGGAATCGCTCTGGCAGCCGCACTCCTGGCCGCAATCGCCTCCCTCCTCTGGTTCTCCCGCCTCCCGTAGTAGGAGCCCTCATGTCTCCACATCTAGGTAGTCCTTTCCGCGGACCGAACTACGTTCCTGGTCCTCCGCCGGTGGAACCGCAGCCCAGCGCACCACCACCCACGTTCTCCGTCACCCCGGCCTCCGCTGCGCCACTGGCTCCCCCCTCTCCAGTGGCGGCGGCACCTCAGGCCGGGGTGACGGGTCCAGCCCGCGGGCGCCGCGCAGGCGTCGTACTGGGGACGTTGGCTCTGTCGCTGGTTGCGGGTGGGGTGGCAGGAGCGGTCACTGGCGGTTGGGACGGTACGTCGGTTGACTTGCCGCAGGCGGAGGCTCCTGCGGCGACCGGCCAGCAGGGGTCGATTTCGGCGGCTGCGGCGAGTGTGTTGCCGGGCGTGGTGTCGGTGCGGGCCGGCCGGGCGACCGGGTCGGGGTTCGCGATCGACGCGCAGGGGCACGTGGTCACCAACGCCCATGTGGTGGAAGGAGCGAGTGATGTATCCCTGGTCCTGTCGAACGGCCGTCAGGTCGACGCTGACGTTCTCGGGGTCGACGCGAACAACGATCTCGCGGTTCTCCAGGTCGCGACCGCCGACGCCGAGGGACTGCGCGCGCTCACGCTCGGCCGGTCCGCACAGCTGCATGTCGGCGACCCGGTCCTGGCCGTCGGTTCACCACTAGGCCTGGAAGGAACGGTCACCGCCGGCATCGTCAGCGCCGTCGACCGCCAGGCCCGCTTCGGCGACAACAACACCCGCCAGTCCGCGATCCAGACCGACGCCGCGATCAACCCCGGCAACTCCGGCGGACCCCTCGTCAACGCCGCCGGCCAGGTCGTCGGCGTCAACACCGCCATCGCCACCCTCGGCAGTTCCCGCTCCGGCAGCATCGGCATCGGCTTCGCCATCCCCGTCGACCGCATGACCACCATCGTCAAAAGTTTGATCGACTAAAACGCCGTACCATCTCCTGAAACGACGTATTAGTCCACATCATCTTTGAGCACCCCTCAACCATTTCGGCCGCCGAAATGTGGTTGGTGGGTGCTCAAAGATCGCCTCCCTACCCAAAGAGCAGCGCGCCCACCTTTGGGCGCGAGGGGCGACTTTGGGGGCGAGGGGCGACTTTGGGTACGCACCAGTCATCTGTACGGCGTCGAAGTGGTTGGTGGGTACCCAAGGTGGAGCTTCGTGCCCAAAGAGCAGCGGGCGGTTCCGGAAGAGTCGGGGTTGTGGTGGCGTGTGGATTCGGGTCTGCGCTCTACAGTTGGGGGATGGTGTATTTCGGTGGGTTGCTGGCGTTGATCGGGCTCGGGACGCTGTTGTTCCGGGACGGCGATGTCGTGGGGCTGCCTGCTGCCGCGGTCGGCGTGGTCTTGCTGGTGATCGGGGCCGCGGCCGGTGTGTTCGGGTTCATCCGGAAGCGGAAGGTCCGGGCGCGGAAGATCGCCAAGGGCGAGCCGGTGCCGGTGGGCGATGTGATCGAGCGGGCGCGGGCGTTGCCGCGGCTGATTCGGGCGGCGCGGTCGGGCGCGTACGGCGAGTTGCCGAAGAGCCGGATGACGTTGTGGGTGTTCGCGCTGGTCTACCTGATCTCGCCGATCGACATCCTGCCGGATCTGCTGCCGGTCATCGGCGTGACCGACGACGCGGGCGTCCTCGTCTGGCTGCTGACGAGCGTCTCAACTGCCGCCGGCCTCTACATCAACCACGAACGCAAGCAGGTTCACCCAGACTGAAGCCAGTCCGCCAGATCATCGGCGGCCTCATCAGGATGCTGATAGGCGAACAACTGCAACGGATCAGTCGGTACGGCGCCTGTCGGGCAGGCGAGCCGATGCGCGGCCAGCACCAGCTCCCGCGCAGCGGTGAGCACCAGCTCGGCTTGCGCAAGAGCAGCGGCCGGGTCGTCCAGCTCAGCGGCTGAGCGGGCGAGCTCCGACACCTCGCACGCCTGGTAGGCCATCGCCAGCTGGGCCCTGTTCATCCGAACGCTCGCACGAAGAACAAGACCGTCATCGCAACCGCCGTTCCGACGACGAGCACGCGCAGGACCGCGGCTGGGAGGCGGCGTACCAGGTGGGCGCCGAAGTAGCCGCCGATCATCGCGCCGCACAGCATCGCGACCAGGTGCCGGGTCTGGTCGAGGACATCCGCGGCGAACAGGAAGATCAGCGCGGCGGTGAAGAAGACGGCACCGACCTGGATCACGCGCAGCGGAGTCCCGCGTGCCGTGTCCAGCGAGGTGGTGGCCGACCAGAACGCCAGCATCATCACCCCGACCGCGCCGCCGAAGTAGCCGCCGTAGATCGAGAGCACGAACTGGACCACCAGGATCGCGACCGGTCCGGCAGGCCCGAGCCGCATTGCCTTGGTCAGCCGCTTGCCGAAGGCGAGCACCAGCGTTGCGAATGCGAGCAACCACGGCACGGCCGCCTCAAAGGATGCCGACGGCAACAAGAGCAGGAGCCCGGCACCGATCGCCCCGCCCAGCACGCTGGCCAGCGTCAGCCGCAGCGTGGACGGATGCTCGAAGGCGTGCACCTGCTTCCGATACACCCACGCGCTGGTCGCGTTGCCCGGCAGCAGCGCGACGGTGGCGGTCGCGTTGGCGGTGACCGGCGGCAGGCCGCCAGCCACTAACGCGGACAGCGCAACGAAGCTCCCGCCGCCGCCCACGGCGTTCAGGGCACCGGCGGCGATTCCGGCCAGCAGGATCATCAGCACTCTTCGAGGATCAGGCCTGACCGCGGACTCCACAATGCGCGATCCCCGTAGCCAGCCTAAGCCTGAGGCGTAGGCTGAGCCCATGAGGTACGACCTGGACGACCTCCGTCTCTTCGCTCTTGTCGCCACCGAAGGCTCGATTACCGGTGGGGCGAAGGCGATGCACCTCAGCCTGCCTTCGGCCAGTGCGCGGGTCAGAGCACTCGAAGCGCAGGCCGGCGTACCGCTGCTGATCCGCGAGCGCCGAGGCGTCCGACTGACTCCCGCCGGCGCCACCCTGGCCCGCCACGCGCGCGACGTACTGGCCGAGACCACCCGCCTCGACAGCGCAGTCGCGTCGTACGCGATCTCTGGCACCGAGCCCGTCCGCTTGGTCGCCGGCGGCTCGGCGATGCACCAACTCGTCCCGGCTGCGCTCGCCACCTTCCTGCGCGATCACCCTGAGTACGACGTCAATGTGAAGGAACGCCGTACCGTCCGGAGCGTCAAGATTCTCGCCGGCGGTGAAGCCGATCTCGGCGTGATCCTCGACGACGAGCCGACCCTGCTACGGACCGAACCACTGGCCGACGACTCCCTCGTCGTCATCGGCCAGGCCGGCGGCATCCTCGCGGGCCGCAATTCGATCGCGTACGCCGAAGTGGCCGAACACCCCTTGGTCGCGCTCGACCGGGTCTCACCGCTGACCCTGTGGATGGAAGAGCGCCTCGGCCCACACGCGCCCGTACCGCGCTATCGGACTCTCGTGCCGACCCTGCACACCGTGATCAGCCTGGCCACGGCTGGAGCCGGTCTGGCGATCGTCCCGCGCCGTGCGGTGGATGCGATCACCTCGATCGACATCTGCCCGCTCGAGGACGCGTGGTCGATCCGCGCGCACCTGCTCTGCTACGCCACCAACGCTCCCCAAGGCACCTACCTGTTGGCGGAGCACCTGCGAGCAGCAGCTAGCGTGCGCGCATGACGGACATCCCGGTGTAACCCGCTGGCTCAGCTGGTTGCCCGCACCGTCGGATAGCGTGCAGGAATGCGCGCTCTGACAGTGGAAGCTCTGACAGTGAAAGAGGCCAGGCAACGGGCCGCGGACCTGGCTGTTCGGTCCTACCTGGTCGACTTCGACCTCACCGACCCCGGCGACACTTTCGAGGTGACAAGCCGGATCAGCTTCACAGCAGCCGGTACGGCGAGTTGGGTCGATGTGAAACCGGAGCGCCTGCTCTCGGTGGAGCTCAATGGTCAGCCACTCGACACTGAGCTCCTGACCGACGGGCGGTTCCCGCTGGCCGGTCTGCAGGCTGAGAACGACCTGGTGATCCACACCGTGCAGAAGTACTCGGTCGACGGTGAGGGCCTGGTCCGCTCGGTCGATGCGGCTGACGGGCGCGTCTACACGTACGGCATGTCATCGCTGGAGTCGGCGCCGCGCTACTACCCGTGTTTCGACCAGCCCGACCTCAAAGCGCCGTACACGGTGACTGTGAAGTGTCCTGAGGACTGGGTGGTGCTCGGCAACGGCGCTGCCACGCAGACCGGGCCGGGGGAGTGGGCGCTGGCCGAGACCAAGCCGCTGTCGACGTACTTCGTCGCGATCGTCGCCGGTCCGTTCCACCTGATCCGCAGCGAGTACGACGGCATCCCCCTCGGGCTGGCCTGCCGGCAGTCGCTCAAGGAGCCGCTGGAGGCAGACGCGGAGGACCTGTTCAAGACGACGCGGGATGCGTTCGACGCGTACCACCGCATGTTCGCGCAGCGGTACATGTTCGGCGAGTACTGGCAGGTCTTCGTCCCCGACTTCAACCTCGGCGCGATGGAGAATCCGGGCTGTGTCACCGTCTCCGACGACTTCCTGTTCCGTGCGCAGGCAACTGAGGCCGAGCGCAGTACCCGGTCGCGGGTGCTGGTGCACGAGATGGCGCACATGTGGTTCGGCGATCTCGTCACCATGAAGTGGTGGAACGACATGTGGCTGAACGAGTCGTTCGCCGAATACATGGCACACCGCGTGGCCGAGGATGCGACGGCGTACAAGGACAACTGGACGGACTTCGCCTTTGTCCGCAAGTGGTGGGGGATGCAGACCGACCAGAGCAGCTCGACGCACCCCGTTGCGCCGGACAGCCTGAAGGACGCGCGGCAGTCGCTCGACGACTTCGACGGCATCTCGTATGCCAAGGGTGCTGCGGTGCTGAAGCAGTTGGCGAAGTACCTCGGGGACGACGTGTTCCTGAAGGGTGTGAACTCGCATCTCGAGGCGCACGAATACGGCAACGCGGATCTGCACGAGTTCATTGCGAAGCTGACCGAGGCCGGCGCGAACGGTCTGGAGAACTGGTCCGAGCAGTGGCTGCGCACATCCGGTCTGGACACGTTGTCGGCCGAGCGAACGGCGACCGGCGTGGTGCTGCATCGTGAGAGCCCGGACGATTCCCGGCGGCCGCACACGCTGACGGTCGGCGGGTACGACGAAGCCGGTACGCCGACAATCGTCGAGCTGGTATTGGACCAGGATTCCGTGGAAGTTGCGCTGGGCAACGAGATCGCGGTGATCGTGCCGGATGCCCAGGACGACACCTGGGTGAAGGTCCGGCTGGATTCGACCACCCTCGCCAACCTGCCCGCCGTACTGCCGAAGATCGCCGACGGTACGACGCGTGCGGTGATCTGGAATGCCGTCCGCGACGCGACGATGACGGGCGAACTTGATCCGCGGCAGGCGCTGGAGCTCTTCGCCACGACCATCGGCGCCGAGGACAGTGACGTCGCGGTCGAGTCGCTGGTTCGCTGGCTGGACAAGGTAATCGGCGGCTATCTCCCGTACGACGAATCGCGCGCCGTGGTCGCGGATGCGCTGGAGGCCAAGCTGGCGAGCGTCGAGCCAGGCAGCAGCCTGCAGCTCGCCACCGCCCGAGGCTTCGTGGAAACCACCCACGACAGCGAACTGTTGAAGAGCTGGTTGACCGCAAACCCTGGGCGTGGATTGGACATCGGGCAGGATCTGCGGTGGGCCATCGTGCTCCAGCTGGTGCGGCTCGGCGCCTTCGGTGCGGCTGAGATCGACGCCGAGCTGGCGCGGGACCAGTCCTCCGAAGGAGTCACACATGCGGCCCGGTGTCGCGCGGCGCTTGCCGATGGCAAGGAAGCGGCCTGGCAGCGGATCATGGCCGACCCCGAGATCGGGGTCCGCGAACTGCTCGCCACGGCCGAGGGTTTCTGGCACCCCGCGCAGGCCGCGATCACAGCGCCGTACGTCGGGAGGTTCTTCACCGACATCGCCGGGACCGGAGACTTCCGGGCCGGGATGGTGCTGATGCTGACCGCGAACCGGATCGTCCCGAAGTACGCGATCGACGCCGGTCTGATCGGGATGGCCGAAGCGTTGGCCAAGGACACGACGGTGACCTCGGGGATTCGGCGGGCGGTGGCGAACTACGCCGACGACCTCCGGCGGGCAGTAGAGGTTCGTCGCCGATACAGCTAATCTGGTCACTCAGAGTGTCGGCTAGCGCTCGAGGAGTCACCGAATGCGATGGTTCCGCCTCCTTCTCATCGTCGCATTGCTCCCGGTGGCTCCCGCAGCCGCGCTCGACTCGGTCGCTGCGGTTCGGGCCCGGCTGGAGACGATCGCCGGGCTCCGGGTCGAGAGTGGTCAGCTGCTGAACGGCAAGCCGTTCTTCGTGCTCTGGTACGCCCAGCCGACCGATCATCATGCGACCGGCGGTGAGCAGTTCGAACAGCGAATCACCTTATGGCACAAGGGATTCGACCGACCAACCGTGCTGCAGACGACCGGGTACATGGGCACGGCCGGAGCGAATGCGGCTGAGCCGACCCGCCTGGTCGACGGCAACCAGCTGAACATCGAGCAGCGTTTCTTCGGCCGCTCGACCCCCGCGAGCAAGGACTGGACCAAGCTCGACATCTGGCAGGCCGCTACCGACCACCACCGGATCGTCGAAGCCTTCAAACCCTTGTACGGCGGCAAGTGGTTGTCGACCGGCGCGAGTAAGGGCGGAATGACCTCGGTCTACCACCGACGTTTCTACCCCGCCGATGTCGACGCGACGATCGCGTACGTCGCGCCGCAGGACACGGTCAACGCGCAGGATTCATACGTCGACTTCATCCAACAGGCCGGCACCGATCCGGCCTGCAACGAAGCCCTGCGGACCCTCCAGCGCAATGCCCTCTACCGCCGCGCGGCCATGCTCCCGAAATTGGTAGCCCTCCGTCAGACGTATGACGAGGCCTACGGTTCGGCCGATCGCGCCTTCGAAGCGGCCGTCCTGGATACGCCGTTCAAGTTCTGGCAGTACCGCACTCAGTCGAGTTGCTTGCTGATCCCCGGCAGATCCGCGACAGACCAGCAGTTGTTCACGTTCATCGGACAGATCGTCGACTGGTCGTCATACTCGGATGCCGGCGTCGCGCCGTACCGGGCGTACTTCTACCAGGCCGCCGCTCAGCTCAACTGGCCCGATACCTCCACCGGCACGACCTGGCTCAAGGGCCTCCTGCATTACCCCGAAGCCAGCGCGGCCCCCGCGGCCCTCAAGGCGCCGCCGAAGCACGACGCGCAGGCGATGCCCGACATCGACCACTGGGCGCGGACGTCCGCGACCCGGATGCTCTACGTCTACGGCGCCAACGACCCCTGGTCGGCCGAGCAGTTCGCGCCATGTCCGCAGGACTGCCACACGTACGTCGTACCGGCTGGGAACCACAACGCGACGATCGCCGGTTTGCCGACGGCTCAGCGGACCGCCGCGACCGATCTCCTCAAGAAGTGGGTCAGCGCACCGTAAGACGTTCCGCGACAGCCTTGCGGGCCTGGTGAATGCGGGCCTTCACAGTCCCGAGCGGTACGTCGAGTTCATCCGCGATCTCGGCGTACGTGAGAGCGCCGAGATCGCGCAGGACCAGCGGCTGGACGAGCTGCGGGTGGCTGGACTCGAGGTGCTCGAGCGCCTCCAGCAGATCCAGCCGGGAGCCGGCGATGACGGAGGTCGTGCGTGGGTCGACCGCTTCCGGCATGTATTCGGAGGTCTGCTCAACCGCGCGCCGCTTGAGCGAGCGATAGGTCTGCCGGGCCTGGTTGGTCGCCACGATCGTCACCCAGCCGGCGAAGCTGCCGGTGCCCTTGAACTGGTGCAGCTTGGTTGCCACCGTCAACAAGGTGTCCTGGACGGCTTCTTCGGCGTCCTCGCGATACGGGAGGAACTTCGCCACCCGCCGCTGCACCAACGGCCGGATCGCATGCAGCAGCTCAGGCATCACCGACGCGTCCGCCTTCGTGCGCGTCGCGAGCCCTTCGAGCTCCTCGTTCATGCTCCCCCAGAGTGGTTGTCCCCCGTTCGGACCGTCAGTGAACGACAATAGCTCTCGATGGATGTCATCGGACGGTATCGGCTGCAGGACCAGATCGGCGCGGGCGCGTTCGCGACGGTCTGGCGAGGCTACGACGACGACCTCGACGTGGATGTCGCGGTCAAGATCCTCGCCGACAACTGGGCGTCGCGCGCCGACGTACGGGAGCGGTTCCTGTCCGAGGCCAGGCTGATGCGCAAGATCGCCAGCGACCGGGTGGTCCGGGTCTTCGACCTCGGACGGTTGCCGGACGGGCGCCCGTACTTCGTCATGGACTACGTCGGTGGCGGCACACTCGGCGACCTGCTGCGGCAGGGGACGCTGGATCCCGTGGACGCGCTCTGGTGGGGTGCGGACCTGGCCCGGGCGGTCGCCGCGCTGCACCACGAGGGGGTCGTGCACCGCGACGTCACCCCGGCAAACCTGCTGCTCCGCGAGAACGTCGGCATCGAGTCCGGGGGCGGCACGCACCGCATCGTGCTCGCTGACCTCGGCCTGGCCAAGCGCGCGGCCGAGGCCTCCGGACTGACCCAGGCGGTCGGCACCCCGTCGTACATGGCGCCTGAGCAGGGGCGTGGTGACGGCGGTTTCGACGAGCGCGCGGACATCTACGCGATCGGCGCGGTGACCTACGCGCTGCTGACAGGACACCCGCCGTACGCCGTCTCTTCGATCCCTGACGTGCTCAACCGCGACCCCGACTTGCTCCCCGGCAGTCTGCAGCCGCTGCTGCATGACGCGGTCGGCGACCTGGACGACATCTTCGCGCGGGCGCTCGCCTACAACCCGACCGACCGCTTCGACCGGGCCGAGCTGCTAGCCGAGCGCCTGGAGGCTGAGGCGTACCGCCTCGAACAGGAAGCGCCGCTGCGCGCCCAGGAGCGAACCAGCATCACCGACGACGAGGTGTCGACCACAGTCGCCACCAACCCACCCGTACGGCGTCGCCGTCGCCGCGCCTGGCTGTGGTTCGCGGCGACCCTGCCGGTGGTGTTCGCCGCGGCTGGTGTCGGCGGCTGGTACTTGTTCGGCCAGTGAGACGAGGGTCCCCAAGCAGTCGTTTGGATGCTTAGGGTAGCGATATGGCTACTCACCGCAGTCTTCTCGTTCTCGGTGCTGCCGTCCTTCCCTTGATCTTCGGAGTCCCCGCGGCCGGCGCTCAACCGGCCGCTCAACCTGCCGCGAGCTATGCCTGCCGAGCCGACACCAAGTTCGGCAAACACCTGCTATCGCTACGCCAAGGCGTCGACGCCAAAGCCCCCACCACCGTGAAGCCGAACCACCGCTTCTCCATCACCGTCGACCTCAAGCCCGGCCAACTCCCGACCGAGGTCAAAAGCTTCAAACTCAAAGAAGTCCGCGACCTGTCGCTGCGCGTCCCCATCCCACCCAACACGTCGTACGTGAGCGCTGCCCTAACCGGCGGCTCCGGCCTCAACTCCACCCCGTCCGTCCGCCTCGACGGCCGCACCGCGATCATCACCGTCGCCGGCCCCATCCCCGGCGGCGCCGCGTACCAGCTCCCGAGTCTGACCGTTCGGTTGAAGGCCGGCCGCCGCGGCGCCGTAGTCGAAACCCGCCTCCAAGGCACCTCGTACGACGCCCCCGGCCTAACCCTCACCGCGAAAATCAAGTGGAAGTTCGTCACCCTCACCGCCCCGGTGAACTGCTACCCCAACCCCAATCCAGCCCTGACCCGCACCACCATTCGCTAACCCTGGCAAGGCTGGTCTTCGTATGGCGGTGCATGGTTGTTCGCCGCACCGGACAAGCCGGATACGTTGTCTGTGGCTGGTCGCCGCGGCGGCCGCGTTACATAAAGAGCTTGGCTGGGCCCGGCGGGTGGTTGAGGTACTGGCGAGGTCGGCGATCGCGCTCGCGCCGATTGAGGTGCTCGCTGTGGTTGCGGCCGGTAGTGGGGAGGCCTGGAAAGTGACCCTCCGCTGTGGTGAAAAGCGCTGGCAAGGAGGCCGGGGTGCTGCCGCGCCCGGCTGACCCCGGCTGCCCCCGGTCGCCGCGCTGGTTGCCCCTTTTTCGTCGCGGCGCTGTCCAGTTGTCGGGGGTTTGTGGGCTGGGTGGTGGGCGTGAACAAGTAGTTACCTGTCCCGGCCCACCGTTTCTTGTTCAAGCCCCCGGTTGTTGGCCCGGCTGGACTCGCCGGCGCTCACTACGCGTGAGTTTTTCGGCGTATGGAGGCTGTAGCGAAATGGGGCTCGACTTGGGCACGGTGGGGAGAACCGCGCACAAATTGGCCGATTTTGGTGCCCAAGTGGAGGGGACCACGATTAGGCGGCGAGGTCGCAACTCTCTGACCAGGGCGTATTCGATGGCTCTGGCACCTCAGGGATGAACATCGTTTTCATCTCCCATTTTGCGACAGCCTCATGGACCCGAAAAAGTCCCGCGTAGTGCGAAACGGTGGGCGGGTATGCCGGTGGAACTCCCCAGTGCCCGATTCGTCGGGTATCCGGGCGGGCTGGGGAGCGAAACTGACCTGGAATGACGGGTAAAGCTCCCCGGCCCCACCCGCCAGCCCGCCCGGTGAGCTGGGTGGAACGTTTTGTGCAAATGGCGACATGGAGTTTCCACACTGGCGCTGCTTTTCGACCCCAGCCACAGCGGGCACCTCAAGCAGCGGGAACGCGATCGCCGGCCTCGCCAGTACCTCAACCAGGCACCGGCCCCAGCCAAGCTCTTTATGTAACGCGGCCGCCGCGGCGACCAGCCACAAGCAACGTGCCCGGCTTGTCCGGAGCGACGATCAACCATCCCGCCGTACCGGCCTCGAACCCCCAAGCCAACGTCCGAAAGACCAGAGACGGGCACTCCGATATTTCGGACGTAAACGGTGCGCCCGCTCCTCGGGCGCTCCCTCGCAGCAGGAACCACCTGAGGGGTCAACCCCTCGGATGAACTGGTCCCCGATTGTTGGACTGGCTGGTTAGAAGCCTAGGCCGCGAGGGCTTGGGCCCGGTATTGCACCGGGCTCAGGCCCTCGAGTCTTGTTGAGATGCGGTCGTTGTTGTACCAGCGGATG
>NZ_SMKX01000054.1 GCF_004349055.1 Kribbella antibiotica | reverse complement strand
GCTCAGGAGTTCGGCGAGGTCGGGGGAGGGCGGGTCGGCCGGGGTGTTCTTGCCGAAGAGGCCTGGTTTGGTGGCCTGGAGGGCGGTCTCGATGTCGTCGACCAGTTCGGTGAGGCTCTTGATGAGGGCAGGCACGAACCGGTCGGCGGTTTTACGGCGGTTGGTGGTGAGGGCCGTCGTGCGCTCGTAGTCGGATTCGACGGTGGCGCGCAGGGTGGACGGCCAGTCGTCGAGGCCGGTCAGGCCGGCGTGCTGGGGTGCGGAAGGGTTCAGATCGCCTGCCGACAGGGGTTTCTCACCCGACCGCGCGGCATCGATCTCTTGTTCGAGCTTCTTCTGCGGACCCGGCACGATTGAACTCACGGCGTCAGCCTACTGGTGCGTGGTCCAGCCTGCGGAGCTTCCAGACCGAGGGGACGACGAGGGCGCCGATGATGATCAGCGTGTAGAGCGTGCCGCCGTACAGCTCGACGGCCTTGATCGACGCGGCGGCGACGACGTAGCCGACGCCGAGTTGGCCGATGGGGTTGGCGATGAACGAGCCGAGCATGTCGTACGACGAGACGCGGGAGAGCTTGTCGAGGGGGACGTGCTGGCCGAGGGCGGTCTCCCAGCCGATGCCGAACACCTCGAAGCCGAGGCCCATGATGAATGCGGCGATGGCGATGACGACGAGGTTGGGGAACAAAGCCAGGCAGGGAATCATCGGCGCCCCGAGCAGCATGCCGGCCATTCCGGCGCGGAGCGGGTAACGCGGTTTGAGGCGGAGCATCAGGAGGCCGCCGAGCACCAGGCCGGCGCCGAAGCAGGCGCTCACCAGGCCCCAGCCGGTGCGGCCGAAGGTGCGGTCGGCGATGACCGGGCCGAGGGTCTGATAGCAGGCGGTGTAAAGGACGTTGAGCAGACCGAAGGCCAGTACGACGACCCAGACCCACTGCCGGGAGGCGAATTCGCTCCAGCCTTCGCGAAGGTCCGTGAGTACCGAAGCTGCTTCGCGGGTGATGGGCGGCAGCGTGAGCCGAGAAATCAGGGCTGCGCCGATCAAGAACGTGGCCGCGTCGACCGCCAGTCCGACCCCTGGACCGGTCAGCCCGACGATGACGCCGGCGACCGCGCCGCCGCCGATCATCGCGGCCGACCGGGCAAAGCCGGAGATCGCCATCGCCTGCGGAAGGTCGGACTTGCTGACGATCGCCGGGAGGACACCGGCCATCGCCGGCATCACGAAGGCGGCGGCCGCTCCGTTGATCGCCTCGATCACGACCAGTTGCCCGATCGTCGCGTGGCCGGAGAGCACGAGGACGGCGGCGAGCGCCTGAGTGAGGCCGCTGACCGAGTTGGCGACCAGGATGACGAGGTGCCGGGGCAGGCGGTCGGAGATCACACCGCCGATCAGCAGGAACACGATGTTCGGGATGCTCCGGGCCGCGAGCACGAGGCCGACCGCGCTTGCCGTGTGCGAGATGTCCAGAACGGCGAACACCAGGGCCACCGGCGCGATCGTGGACCCGAGGATCGAGACGAACCGGGACATGACGAACAACCGGACGTCGCGAAGCCGCAGTACGGCGAGGTCCTGCCGCCAGCTCATGAGTCTCCCTCGCTCGGTACCAAACCTGGCGAGCCTACGGGCCAGGACGCCGAAGGGCTCGTGAATATGTTCACAACAGCGAGTGACATCGTCGTCACTCATCGTTTCTGAGATGAGACCTGCCGCGCGAGTGGTCTTTTCGCTACCTTGGGGTATTGGTCCCCCCTCGAACTGCAGGAGGCTCCGTGAAGATCAACGACGTACTGCGCGGCAAGGGAAACGAGGTCGTCACGATCTCGCCCCAAGCGACCGTCACCGAACTCCTTGCCCTGCTGGCCGAGCACAACATCGGTGCAGTGGTGGTGAGTGCGGACGGTTCCTCGGTGGACGGCATCGTCTCCGAGCGCGACATCGTCCGGCTCTGGAACGGTACGCCGGACGCGGGTGACGTCCGGGTCAACGCGATCATGACCGCCGAGGTCCACACCGGTACGCCGGACGATCTGATCGACAACATGATGCGGCTGATGACGGACCGCCGGATCCGGCACGTCCCGATCGTCGTGGACGGTGCGCTGACCGGCCTGGTCAGCATCGGTGACGTGGTCAAGTCGCGGATCGGCGAGCTGGAGTTCGAGAAGGAGCAGCTGTCCAACTACATCTCGAGTTAATTCCGGTGCAGGCCTGATCCCGGCAGGACCGGCCGGCGGGGTTTACAGTCCGACCATGAGTCAGACTCCACCCCCGGCCGGGCCTCCCGGTCCGCCCTCCGACGGCCAGCCGCCCTACCCGGGTCCCCAGCAACCCGGACAGCCCCAGTACGGGGCACCGCAGGACGGCGCACCCCAGTACGGCGGACAGCCCCAGTACGGCGGTCAGCCGCCGTACCCGGGACCGGCGCCGTACGGCGGTCAGCAGCCGGGTTTCCCGCCCATGTCCCCGATCCAGGGGATTCCCCAGCAGCCGTATCAGGGCCCGCCGCAGGGCACCAACGGGTTCGCGATCGCGTCGCTGATCTTCGGCATCATCGGCGGGATCCTGCTCAGTGTCATCTTCGGCATCGTGGGGCTGCGCCAGATCAAGCAGCGCAACCAGGGCGGGCGCGGGCTCGCGATCGCCGGTCTAGTCCTGTCCGGGCTCTGGATCCTGGGGCTCATCGGCATCTTCGTGGCAGCGGTCATCGATGCCGGCGACGAGCCGAAGCGGGATTCGTCCGGACAGGTGACCGAGCCGACGAGGGTGCAGCCGAACAAGCTCAAGGTCGGTGACTGCGTCGAGAAGCTCAGCGAGAGCGACGATGTCAGTGGGCTGAAACTCGTCCCGTGCAGCGGGCCGAACGGCGGCGAGGCCTACGCCTTGTTCACTCTGCCAGCCGGCAAGTTCCCGGGCGCAGCGTCCGTCCAGGCCTCGGCCGAGACGGGCTGCACCGACCGGTGGGACGCGCTGAACAAGCAGGCGGCCGAGCCGTCCGACATCTTCTACCTGCACCCGACCGACAGCAGTTGGCGGCTGGGCGACCGCAGCGTCACCTGCTTGGTGGTTCCTAGCAAGTAGCTCAGACCGCCACGAACGTGGTCAGCATGAGCACGAAGAAGACCAGGCCGGCGGCGAGCAGCGCCGTACCGACGATGCCGAGGATGCGGCCGGCCTGGGCCATTCCGCGGTTGTTGTAGACACCGGGCCGGGCGTCGATCTCGGCCACCGACTGGCTGCCGAGCCACCAGGCGACCGGGGACAGGAACAGCAGCCCGGTGCAGAGGGCGATCGCTCCCAGGACGACCGCGACGGTCGCCTGGGAGTTGTCCTGAAGGATGCCGTACGCCGGCTGGTCCGGGGAGCCGGGCTGCACCGGGTAGAAGGTGTGCGTCCGGTCGGTGGCGTCGGTGTACGACATCCTGTGCTCCTCAGGTCAGTTCGATCAGGTCCCCCAGTCCGAACTCGGTGAGCTGCGGCCTGACGTCCTTGGCTTCCCCTACGACGACAACCAGCAGCCCTTCGGTTCCCACGAACTCCCGGTACGCCGCTGTGGCCTGCTCGGCCGTGGTCGCGGCGATCCGCTGCATGTAGGTGTCGGCGAAGTTGATGGGGACGCCGTTGGCGATGTTGCTGCCCACCTGCTGAATGATCGAGTCCGCCTGCTCGTAGCGCAGCGGTGCGGTCAGCGTGAGGCTGTCCTTGGCCTCCTGCACCTCTTGCTCGGTCAGACCGTCGCGTGCCTCGCGCAGGATCCGCAGTGCGTCGCCAATGGCCGCACCGGTCACCTCAGTCCGTACGGCGCCGCCGAGCGTGAAGGTGCCGCCCTTGCGGGGTGCTGAGAAGCTGCTGCGCGTTCCGTACGTGTACCCCTTCTCCTCGCGCAGGACGGTGTCCACGCGGGAGGTGATCGTGCCACCGACCACGTGGTTCGCCACGGCGGCAGGACCCCACGCGGCGCTTCGGCGGTCCGGACCGGCGCAGCCGATCACCAGCTGGCTCTGCACCGAGCCAGGGCGGTCCACCAGCACCAGGCGGTTGCCAGGCAGGTACAGCGGCTCCGGAGCCTCCAGCACGGGCGCGACCTCGGCCCGCCAGTCGCCGAAAGCGTCGTCCACGATCGCAGCGACATCCACACCAGTCGCGTCACCGGCGAACAGGATCTGCGCGCGCGCCGGACCGACGTTGCTCCGGTAGAACTCGGCCACCTGGACATTCGTCAGCGGGCGGATGGTGTCCGGCGTACCGGCTGTCGGGCGGGAACGGCGCGCGGAGGTGTCGAACAGGTGCGCAGCGAAGGCCTCACGGGCCCGGTAGCCGGCGTTCGCCTTCTCCTGGTTGATTTCGCCGAGCCGGATCGTCACATGCCGTCCGACATCGGCGACGTTGAACGCGGGCCGGGTGACGGCCTCTGCGAGCAGCTTCACGGCCGGAGCGAGATGCGACACTGGGACCGAGATCTCGACGTGCAGCGCGTCCGAGCTGACATCGACGCCGTACGCCGCTCCGTGCCGCTCCAGCGCCGCAGCGAAGTCGTTGGCCGAGTGCAGCTCGGTGCCCTCGTCGAGAGTGCGCGACATGATCGTCGCGACGCCCTCAAGCTCCCGCGGCTCCACGAAGAGCGGCATCGCGATCGTGACGCGCACAGTGGCGACGTACTGGCCGGGGCGGTCGAAGATGTGCACCGGCGTGCCGGCGCTGGTGGTCGTGGCCGTCGACTCCGGGAACTTCCACGGGCCCGGCGGGGTGACCGGTGGGGGAGTGGTGATCAGGTTCATGCTTCCTCCTCCGTACGGCGGTATGTCACCTGAGCGCGACCAGCCGCCCGGATCCATTCGCGGGCAGCGGACTGGACCTGCTCGGCCGTCACTGCGCGAACCTGGTCGATCCGGGTGTTGATCCGGTTCGGGTCGCCGAACAGCAGCGCGTGGTGGGAGATCTCGTCTGCCCGGCCGGCGACTGTCGACAGCGCCTCCAGCCAGTCCCGCTCGGCCTGCGCCTGCACGGTGGCCAGCTCGTCGGCCGTGATGCCGCCCTCGGCCAGCTTCTCGATCTCCTCGACCAGTGCGTCCTCGACCTGCTGCAGGTCGACGCCCTCCGACGCGATACCGGTCAGCGTCCCGAAAGACACCCCACCGATCAGCGGGAGCGCCCCACCGGAGACGGACTGGGCGATCTGCTCGTCGCGGACCAGCCTGCGGTTCAGCCGGCCGCTCTGACCCGCAGCGAGCACGTCGAGCGCCAGCCCGGCCGCATCCAGCTCCGGAGTCCCGTCCGGCGGCAGCCGGAACATCATGGTGATCAGGTCGGACGGCACGTCCTCCTGGACGTCGTCACGCAGCACCTCGGTGAGCGGGCCGATCGTGCCGTCCGGGGCCGGCGGTGGCGTCGGGATGGCCTCGAGGTGGCCGAAGTACCGCTTGGCGGCGTCGAAGGCGTCCTCGACCGACACGTCACCGACGATGGTCAGGACGGCGTTGTTCGGGCCGTAGTACTTGCGGAAGAACGCGTGCACATCCTCCAGCGAGGCCGCATCCAGGTCGGCCATCGAGCCGATCGTCATGTGCGCGTACGGGTGGTTCTCGGGGAAGAGCAGGCGGACGAGTCGCTCGTACGAGTCGCCGTACGGGCGGTTGTCGTAGCTCTGCCGCTTCTCCTCCTTCACCACGTCACGCTGGTTGTCCAGGTTCTCCTGGGTGAGCGCGTCGAGCAGATAGCCCATCCGGTCGGCCTCCAGCCACAGGGCCAGATCCAGACCGCCGCTCGGCAGCGACTCGAAGTAGTTGGTGCGGTCGAAGAAGGTGCTCGCGTTCAGACTCGCACCGACCGTCTCCAGCAGGCTGAAGTGCGCACCGGACTCGACGTTGCGCGAGCCCTGGAACATCAGGTGCTCGAACAGGTGCGCAAACCCGGTCAGGCCGGGTGGCTCGTGACGCGAACCCACGTCGTACCAGAGGTTGACCGCGACGATCGGAACGGCGCGGTCCGAACTGACCACGACCCGCAGGCCGTTGTCGAGCGTCTGCTCTGCAAGGGGGTAGTTCAAGGGCATGCGGCCACCCTACGTGGTCACGCTAGGCGCTTCAGTACCTCGTCGTGCAGGCGGCCGTTGGTGGCGAGAGCGTTCGGGCCGCCGGGGCCGGGCTCACCGTCGACCGAGCTGAACTTGCCGCCGGCCTCCTCGACGATGATCGACAGGGCGGCCATGTCCCACAGGTTCAGCTCGGGCTCGGCGGCGATGTCGACCGCGCCCTCGGCGACCAGCATGTAGGACCAGAAGTCGCCGTACGCGCGGGTCCGCCAGCAGTCGTCCATCAGGCCGGTCCACTGGTCGGCCTTGCCGAGCTTGTCCCAGCCCTTGATCGACGAGTAGGACAGCGAGGCGTCCTCGATCGTGCTGACGTCGCTGACCCGGCAGGGCTGCGACGAGTGCAGCGAGCGGCCGGTCCAGGCCCCGTCACCGTACGACGCCCACCAGCGGCGGCCGATGGCCGGAGCGGAGACCACACCGACGACGACCTGGTCCTCGATCATCAGACTGATCAGTGTGGCCCACACGGGGACGCCACGGACGTAGTTGGCAGTGCCGTCGATCGGATCGACCACCCAGCGGCGGGCGCCCCAACCCGTCGTCCCTGCCTCCTCGCCGACGAACGCATCCCGCGGGCGGGCCCGGGAGAGCGTTTTGCGCATCACGTCCTCGACCCGCTGATCCGCATCGCTCACATGGGTCATGTCGGGCTTGGTCGCCACGTGCAGGTCGAGTGCCTTGAAGCGGTCCATCGTGGTCGAGTCAGCATCGTCGGCCAGGATGTGGGCGAGCCGCAGGTCATCCGTGTGCGAGGGCATGGCCGAAGGCTAGCCGAATACCTTCCCCGCCTCACCGCCCCGTCTTGCGGCGCGGTTGAACCGAATGGCGGTTCAGATCGTGTGCACTGGTACAGAACCACACGACTGCCTTTAGGAGGCGTCACATGTTCGAGCGCTTCGGGGATCTGCCGATGCATGTGCTGGTGATCCACGCCGCTGTGCTGGTGCTCCCGGTCTCCGCCCTGACCGCGATCGTTTTCGCTCTTGTACCGCGCTGGCGGTGGCTTCTGCGTTGGCCGGTGCTGCTGCTCGGCCTGGGCTCGCTGGTGCTCGCCTTCGTCGCCAAGGAGAGCGGTGAGGCTTTTGTTGCCGCAGTCCCCACTCTGCAGAAGGCGGTCGAGCTACACCAGCAGCGTGGCGACCTGCTGTTCTGGTTCTGCCTGATCTTCGCAGTGATCGCCGTGGCTGCGTTCCTGCTGCTGGGCGGACCATCTGCGCTGGCCAGCGGCAAGGGCGCCAAAGAGGGTCGTGGCCGAGCACTGGAGCTCGTGACCAGCGCAGCGGTGGTTGTGATCGGCGTACTGGTGATCTACCAGACCGTTCGCACCGGGGACGCCGGTGCGAAGGCGGTCTGGGACGGGCAGCTGCCTAAGTAGGCTGCTCGGGGTCCTTCTGCTCGCGCCCTTCGCGGCTGGCCAGCAGGCGGCGGAACGACGTGACCCGCTCCGGGTCGGCTGTGCCCTCGGCGACTGCCGTGTCGAGGGCGCAGCCGGGGGAGAGCTCGGTGTGGGTGCATGCGCGGGGACAGTCGCCAGTGAGGTCCGCGAGGTCAGGGAACGCGTCGATGAGCTTGTCGGCATCGACATGGGCAAGGCCGAAGGACCGGATGCCCGGGGTGTCGATGATCCAACCGCCATCCGGCAGCCGCAGTACGACGGTGCTGGTGGAGGTGTGCCGGCCGCGGCCGGTGACCTCGTTGACGACACCGATGGCGCGCTGCGCGGTCGGGATGATCCCGTTGACCAGGGTGGACTTTCCGACGCCGGAGTGACCCACCAGCACGCTGGTGCGACCCTCTAGCTGCTCACGGAGCGCCTCCAGGTCACCACCTTGCTGGGTGGCCACTGACTCGACCCCGAGCGGGCGGTACGCGTCGAGCAGCGGTGTGGGGTCGGCCAGGTCGGTCTTGGTCAGGCAGAGCAGTGGCCGCATCCCTGCGTCGTACGCGGCGACCAGGAAGCGGTCGATGAGCCCGGTGCGGGGCTCCGGGTTGGCGACGGAGACAACGATCACGAGCTGTTCGGCGTTCGCGACCAGCGGTCGCTCGATCGGGTCGTCGTCATCGGCCGAGCGGCGCAGCAGGGTCGTTCGGGGGAGCACCTCGACGATCCGGGCCAGCGAGCCCTCGTCACCGGTGGCGTTGCCGTCGAGCTTGACCAGGTCGCCGACGATCACGCCCTTGCGCCCGAGCTGGCGAGCCTTCATCGCAGTCACCTGCCGGCCGGTCGTCGTGTCGCCGACCCAGCACGTGTAGCGCCCCCGGTCGCGCGTGGTGACGAAGGCGACGACAGCATCGTCGTACGTCGGACGGTCCTTGGTGCGTGGCCGGGTCCGGCGCTTGGGCCGGTCGTACTTCGCCTCTTCGTCGTACCGCGACATCAGCCGACGAGCCCCGACCAGAGTTCGGGGAACTCCGGCAGTGTCTTCGCCGTCGTTCCGATGTTCTCGATCAGCAGCCCGTCGACGAGCAGCCCGACCACAGCGGCCGCATGCGCCATCCGGTGGTCGTGGTAGGTCGCGAAAAGCCCGCCCTGCAAGGGCTTCGGGCGGATCTCCAGCCCGTCGGCCGTCTGCGTGACGTCACCGCCCAGTGCGTTGAACTCCTGCTCCAGTGCGGCCAGCCGGTCCGTCTCGTGGTTGCGCAGATGCCCGATGCCCCGCAGGTATGACGGTCCGTCCGCGAAGGCGGCGATTGCGGCGATGACCGGGGTGAGCTCGCCTACCTCACTCAGGTCGAGGTCACAGCCCTTGACCTGGCCGGTGCCGCGCACTGTCAGCCCATCTGCGGTCAGAACCACCTCTGCACCGAAGCGGGTGAAGATCTCGGGCAGTTGCCCACCGGGCTGCGTGGTGTGCTCCGGCCAGCCGGTCACCGTCACCTCGCCACCAGTCAGGACAGCTGCGGCCAGGAACGGCGCTGCGTTCGACAGGTCAGGCTCGATCGCTGCGTCCAGCGCGCGAATGGGGCCTGGGGCAACCACCCAGCGGTTCGGCTCCGAGTCGTCCACCTGCACGCCGCGCTCACGCAGCATCCCCACCGACATGTCCAGGTGCGGCTGCGACGGCACTGGCTTGCCGTCATGACGGATGTCGACACCTTCGTCGTACCGGGCGCCTGCCAGCAGTAGCGCGGAGACGAACTGGCTCGATCCGGACGCATCCAGCGTGACGATGCCGCCATGCACCGCCCCGGTGCCGGACACCGAGTACGGCATCCGTCCAGTGCCACCGTCCTCGATCTGTACGCCGAGTGCGCGGAGTGCATCGAGGATGACACCCATCGGGCGCTCCCGGGCGTACTCATCACCGTCGAACGCGACCACGCCGTCAGCCAGCGCGGCCACGGGCGGTACGAAGCGCATCACAGTGCCAGCCAGACCGCAGTCCACGTTGGCCGGGCCCTTGAGCGAGCCCGGGGTGACTGTGACGGTGGAGCCGTTGTCAGTGATGCCAACGCCCAGCGAGGTGAGCGCCGTCCGCATCAGGGTGGTGTCGCGAGCAGCGAGCAGACCTGTCAGGTTCGACGGGCCGTCCGCGATCGCTGCGAGGATGAGTGCACGGTTGCTGATCGACTTCGACCCCGGCACAGTGATCCGGCCGCTGACCGCCCCTGCGGCCCGTGGCGCCGCCCAGCCCTGCTCCTGACTCATCCCGCTCCCTACGCTCGTTTTCCTGACCTTGAGCCTAGGGCATAGCGGCTACGGGACCTTCCAGCCTTCGGGGAGGGAGATCGTCAGCGTGCCGGGGCCTTTGGGGACCGTCGGCTTCGGCAGAGCTGCCGGGTAGCTGTAGTTGACCACCTGAACCGTCTCCCGCTTGGTCGCCGGCTCACCGTGCTGAGCGGGGGTGTCGATACCGCTCTGGAAGGCCCCGACCGGTAGCAGGCTGGCGGTGTCGAGGTAATAGACCATGTGGATGCCCTCGGACAGGTTGAACGGGTTCGACCAGCGCCAGTCGGCCGGGTTGATGCCGACCTCGCGCAGTCCCCACATCAGGAGTGCGGAACCCCAGTAGTTGTCGTCGGACAGCACCATCGGCTTGAAGTCGACCACCTGCCGGACGTAGGTCTTCCCGCCGGCAGTGAGCAGCGTCGGCTGAGCGGCGTTCACGAAGCCCTTGTTGCTGCGGAAGTAGGCGACGACCTTGTCGGCCTGCTCCGCGTTCAGCCCGGTGGAGACGATCGCGTCGCTGCCGCCCTGGAACGGTATCCGCTTGCAGTCCATACCGGCCGACCTGGTCGGCCCCCACGCCTTGCTGAAGCTCGACCAGCGCCACTCTTCGGCGCCCATGCACAGGTTGTTGCCCGGATCGTCGTCGTTCGGGCCGTCCAGCGCGCTCTTGGCGTAGTAGTAGGCGCCGGACTTGCGGTCGACCGCCATGTCGGTGATCACGTAGAACGACGAGCGGCCGGTGAACTCCTGCGCGTTCTCGAAGACCGCCGTCTTCAGCCGGCCGATCGGAGTGGTCATCTGACGCTTCATGACACTCTCGTGGAACGCCTGGGCGTTCACCTCGCTCAGAGCCTGCTCAGTGACCGGCTGGCCGGGCTCGATGACCTTGGCGTCCTTGGGCGGTGCACCTGCTGTCGTGCCGCCACCGCTGCTGTCGTCGGAGCCGGTGTTCTTCCAGACCACCACACCGCCGACAGCGATGACGAGCACAAGTGCCACGGCTCCAGCGACGATCAGCGGGCCGCGGCTTTTCTTGGGCGGCTGGTAGAAGCCTTGCGGCTGGTACGGCGCCTGCCCGGGGCCCTGCTGCTGCGGATACGGGTACTGCTGTTGCGGCTGAGGGGCAGCGGCGTACTGCTGTTGCGGCGGCTGCTGGGTTACGGGCTGCCAGGAGCGCCCGTCCCACCACCACTGCCCGTCGTCACTGTAGGTAGGCACACGGCCACACTAGGGCCGCGGTAGGTCAGCCGAGGTGCAATTCGGCCTTCGCGAGTCGGGCCGCTGCCTTGGCGTCGCGGGTCAGCTGACGTGCCTCGCGCTTGGCCGCTTTGGCGCCGCGCTTGGTCTCCCGCTTCGCTGCCTTGGCGCCATGGCTTGCCCGCCAGGCCACACCCGGCTTGCCCTCGGTGTCGACCGCTGCGAGCAGCAGACCGCCGAGGAGACCCAGGTTCTTCATGAACTGGTAGCGCTGCAGGGCCTTGGCTTCCTTGTCGTCCTCCTGCCAGAACGCATGCGCCGCCAGAGTCGTCGGCACCAGCGATGCAGCGAGCACGGTCGCACCGAGGCGGCGACCCTTGCCCGTGGCCAGTGCGAGCCCGGCGAGCACCTGGGCGGCACCGTTCAGCCGGATCAGGCTGGCTGTCGACTCCGGGATGCGGTCACCGATCTGCGGCGGGGCTGCCTTCTTCAGCAGCGGAACCAACCGGTCGGTCACGGGCTGCGCCTTGGCCACGAACGGGTCAGGGTTGCGAACCGAGCTCACACCCTGAGCGACGAAAATGGCGGACAACAACGGCCTGGCCAGTGCACGCACGACAGTCATGCCTCCTTCATACACCACGGGTTGTGATGCACCCGGTACCCCGGCCCTAACCTCAGATCGGGCAGCCGTCCGGACCACAGGTGGCGTCGGTCGCGTTGGGCGAACTGATCAGCGTCACCGGCTTGCGGTCCGCGTTCGCACGCTGCAGCGCCTCGGCGAACACCTCCGTCGGCTGCGCACCGCTCACGCCGTACTTCTCGTCGATGACGAAGAACGGTACGCCGTTGGCGCCGTACGCGAGGGCTTGTGCCTGGTCGGCGGCCACCTCGTCGGCGTACTCGCTTCCGGCGAGCACCTCGGCCACTCGGTCGGCCGGGAGACCCACCTCGGTCGCCAGGTTGGTCAGAGTGGCGTGGTCGCCGACCGGGAGGCCGTCGGTGAAGTACGCCTTCAGCAACCGTTCCTTCAGCTGGCCCTGGATGTCCGTGCCGGACTCGAGGGCCAGATGCAGCAGCCGGTGCGCGTCCACCGTGTTGACCGACTTCGCCTGGTCCAGGTGGTACTCCAGACCGAGCTCAGCCGCCACTGCGGTCACCTGCTCGTTCGCCTGCAGACCCCACGCGCGGTCGCGGCCGTACTTCTCGCCCAGCCGGGTCGGCAGATCCCGCGGGTCGTCGTTCGTCGAGGACGGGTCCAGCTGGAAGCTGTGCCAGACGATCTCGGCGGTGTCTCCGCTCTGGGCCAGAGCCTGCTCGAGGCGGCGCTTGCCGATGTAGCACCACGGACAGACGACATCGGACCAGACATCAATACGCATGCTCTGGAGAACCCGTCCTGGTCCGAACCCATTCCCGGTGTGATGCGTCTGACGCCACATGGAGATCACCGAGGACCTCGTCCGGAACCTGCTCCGCGACCAGTACCCCGACCTGGCCGAGCTGCCGTTGCGCGAAGTCATTGGCGGCTGGGGCAATCAGATGTGGCGCCTGGGGGATGAGCTGGCGGTTCGGCTGCCCCGGTTCGAGAACGCAGCGCAGCTGCAGGCGGTCGAGTACCGGTGGCTCCCGGTGCTGGCTGACCGGCTCCCGCTACCAGTGCCGAGACCGGTACGGCGGGGTGCGCCGTCGGAGCGGTTTCCCAACCCGTGGCTGATCACCCAGTGGGTGCCCGGTGAGCCGGCGGACCGGGAGTTCATCACCGCGGATGAGTCGGGTACGACTCTGGCGACGTTCCTGCGCGCACTGCATCAGCCCGCACCAGACGGCGTACCGGTGAGCTATCGGACCGGACCGCTGCGGCTGAGCGACATCGAGCACTTCTCCGAGAGCGTGGCGCCGGGAGACGACGTACGCGAGATCTGGGCAGACGCCGTCGCCGCACCGGCGTGGGACGGGCCGCCGGTGGTCGTACACACGGACCTGCACCCGGCGAACATCGTGGTCGCCGACGGGCGGTTGGCTGGGGTGATCGACTTCGAGGACCTGGGGAGCGGCGACCCGGCGATCGACATCTCCGCCGCCTGGACGCTGTTGCCAGATGCTGCCGCCAAGCGGTTCTTCGAGGCCTACCCGATGGATGACGCGACCTTCCGGCGGGCCCGAGGCCACGCCGCGATCAAGGCGATGTTCGTACTGGCCATGGCGGTCAACGGCGAGCGGGGCCTGCGGGGAGGCAAGCCGACCTGGCGGGCTGCGGGGGAGCTGGCCCTGGAACGCGTCGTCGGCCGGTCCACCCGGTGAGGGGTGGCCCGGCCGACAGGTGACTCAGCGAGCGGCTTGCTCGATGGTGCGCGTGACCAGCGACGGCTCCGAGAGCATCACGAGGTGTGAGGCGCCAGGTGCGTTGACGATCTTCGCTCCGGCCCGCTTGGCCATGAACTGCTCGGCCGCCGGGGCGATAGCGCGGTCCTTGCCCGGAATGACGGCGTACTTCGGCAGCCCGGCCGGTGCGCTCTTCAGGATGGTCTCGGTGAAGACCGACGCGGAGACCGGCCGCTGCGACGAGGCCAGTACGGCGGCCTGGCGGGTGGGCAGGTCAGCGGCGAAGACCCACCGGAACGCATCCGGCTTCATGACCAGGTCGACCCCACCCGGGTAGGTGATGGCGTTGGTGGTGTCCGGTCCGATCTCGCTTCCGGGGAACTGCGAGTTCAGTGCGCCGAGTGTCTCACCGGCCTGCGGGATGAAGGCCGCTACGTAGACCAGCGACTTCACATCGGCCGCTCCGGCGAGCTCAGTGATCACAGCGCCGCCGTACGAGTGTCCGACGAGGACCTTCGGGCCGGGGATGCCGGCGAGGACGCCGTTCAGGTACGCCGTGTCGGTGGCGACGCTGCGCAGCGGTACGGCGGGGGAGACGACGGTGTAGCCGTCTCGCTGGAGCTTCTTGGTGACCTCGGACCAGCTGCCGGCGTCGGCGAACGCGCCGTGCACGAGGACGATGGTGGGCTTGGGCTTCGGCTGGTGGGTCGCGGCGGCAGTGGTGGCGCCGGTGACGGTCAGCAGGACAGTGGCGACGGCTGCGGTGAGGCGACGGATGCGCATTACTTCGCACCACCCTCGACTGCGGTCGCGATGAAGGCGGCAACGGCCTGGGGCTGCGAGACGGCGACTGCGTGCGAGCCGTCGACCTCGATCGTGGTGGCCTTGGCGCGGGCCGCCATGGTGCGCTGGCCCTCCGGGTGGATGGCCTGGTCTCCAGTGGCAATCAGCTGGTAGACGGGAAGCCGCTTCCAGCTCGCCGGGCCGGACTTCTCCTCGAAGGCCGCAGCGGCGATCGGACGCTGGGTGCGGGCCAGCAGCTCGGCGTCTGCGACGTCTGCTGCGAACAGCTGGTGGAACTTGGCCTGGTCGATGCTGAGGAAGGTCTCCTCGCCGCCGTCACCGGTCGGGAGCTGGTGCGGGACCAGTCCGGAGCCGAAGTCGTTGGCGGGGAAGCTGCCCAGCAGGTCCTGCAGGCTCTCACCCTCGTCGGGGGTGAAGGCGGCGACGTACACGAGGGCGGTGACGTTGTCGGCGTCGTTCGCGACGTTGGTGATCACCGCGCCGCCGTACGAGTGGCCAACCAGGACGACCGGGCCGTCGATCTCCCGGACCTGAGCGGCGATCCGGCCGGCGTCGTAGGCAGGGCCGTGCAGCTCGTTGGACAGTGCCACTGCCGGGATCCCGCGGCTGGTGAGCTCGGTGATCACACCGGTCCAGGACGAGTTCTCTGCGAACGCTCCGTGGACCAGGACGACGGTGGGGGTCTTGTCGGTCATCTGACTCGCACTCCTTCAGTAGCTTCAGTGGCTGATGACTGAAGATTGCCGCGAGTAGGCGCTCCGCCGGATCGACCGATCATCTGAACTCCTGGCGACCGCATGAGGCCTGCTGAGGTGCCGGTGCCCAGAACTCATGCGTTCGGGTGAGGTGCGAACCGCTCCAGCACCAGACGGGTCAGCTGGACCCGTGAATTCACCTCGAGCTTGCCGAAGACCGACCGCAGGTGGGTACCGACCGTGCTGGCCGAGACGACCAGCTCCTCGGCCGCTGACCGGTTGGTGTGGCCCTCCGCAACCAGGAGCGCGACGCGGCGCTCCATCGGGGTGAGTGCCTCCCACCCAGCCTCAGCACGAGCGGGTACGGCGGCCCACCGACGACGCCGTACGCCGGCGGCTTGCAGTACCGCCTGAATCCGAGCGGCCGGTGCGGTGGCGCCCAGCGTGGTGAGCGACTCCAGGGCTCGCTCCAGCGTGGCTACACCAGTTGCGCGATCACCTGACTCCAGCTCGGCCCGGCCATAGCGGTCCTCGGCCAGGGCTCGTAGAAGAGGCCGGTCTGTGGTTCGGAGCTGCTCTGTGGCCGCTGCCAGCCGTTCCAGGTCGTTGCCTGCGGCGACGAGCTCGTGCGCGCCCAGTGCGGCAGTTGACGGGCTGGCGGCCACCTGCGCAGCCAGGAGGTCTTCCGCGTCCGCACGCACCAGCAGATCGATCCGCTCCGGAAACCCCTGCGGTACGTCGCGCAGCCGCGCCACCGCCTTGTCATCGCCGTCGGCGATCGCCAGCAGCGTGTTGATGGTCGGGTCGGCTCCAGTGAGCTCCCGAGCCTTCGTGGGGTGGTTACGCAACAGCGCGATCAGAGCGAGCACCTGGTGCATGCCTGGGGCCAGTCGGGTGTCGTGGAACTCGTTCATCCACCGCAGTCCGGTTCGTGCCTCTTCCTCGGCCGCTTCGAGGTTCCCGGCGGCAAGCTCGAGCCGGGCGTGCAGAACACTCAGGTGAGCAGCGGACTGCCAGTCACCGGCGGTCATGAGCTCACGGCTGCGGGTCAGTGCGTCGAGGAGCTCGTCGGCCTCGGCCCGGCAGTAGAGCTCGCCTACCTCGAGTCGTGTGTTTGGGAGACTGCCCAGGTCGGGTGCTGTTTGGCGAGCCTCGACGTAAAAGTCACGAGCTGCGGCGTAGCGGCCCTCGGCTCGCGCAGTCTCGCCTGCCGCCGCCAAGACGATCGCGCGGGCGACCGGATCAGTCATGCGGGCCAGCAGGTCTGCGGGTGGCACTTCGTCTGGGCTCAGCAGCGCGCGGTAGGCGGTCAGACGCTCGGTCAGGTGTGGGGCCGCGCCCGGCGCAAACAGATCCTGCCGCTCCAGTCGGCCCGCGACCCACTGACGTGGCGCCAGGAGCAGGCGGATGGACGCGCGCAGGTCTGGGGTGACCGGTCCGTGGTAGAGCGCCGTACCGCTGAGGAGGTCGTCGGCGAAGGCCTTCGCCCGGTCGTACTGGTAGGCCGTGAGCAGGACGGCGACCACGTCGACGCCGACCTCGGCCCGCAGCGGGTCGTCAACACCGGTTAGGTCGAACGCGTGCTGGATGACCTCGGCCGCTGTCGTCGACATGGTGGCGAGCAGCTCCTGCGCCGCCTGCCGCAGAGTGCCGACCGCCGCGGTGTCACCGGGCTGTGCGACCGCCAGCACGTGTGGTGCGGCCACAGCCGCGCCTCGGCCGGCGGCGATCAGCTGGGTAGCGATTGCGCCGTGCAGAGCCCGCTGTGCAGACGGTGGTACGTCGGCCAGCGTCGCGGAGCGCAGCAGCTCGTGCTGGAACCGCAATGCCGACCCGGCATCGACGAGCAGACCCGCTTGGATGGCCTCGTCCAACGCGGTCGCCAGCTTGGCCACTGGTTCAGCCATGAGTGCAGCCACATCCTCAAGCCGGAACTCACTCCCGAAGACCGCTGCAGTCCGAACAAGCGTCCGAGCCGCTTCTGACAACCCACTACTCCGCCGCCGCACCCCCTCAACCAACCCAGGCGCCAGCGGCCCTGCCGGAAGCCCAGCAGCCAACAACGGACCAACCGGCGCCAAGCCACCACCACTCGGCCCGGCGCCACCTAGCCGCCCACCATTCGACCCTGGCCCGTCACCTCCCTGCCCTGGCCCGGGGGCGTCCAGGTAGAGCCCCGCGATCAACTGCTCAGCCAGGAACGGGCTGCCCTGGACATCAGCCAACTGGCGAGCGAGCCCCGGCTCCACGGGACCGTTCAGCCGGTCCTTCGCGATGTCCTGGATTGCGTCGGCGGTGAGCGGCGCCAGCTCGATGGCGTGCACCGGGACTTGGGCGCGGACCGCGTTGACGATCTGGTCCACCACGCCGCCGGGCGCAGGCCGAGTAGCGACCAGCCACAGCAGTTGATGACCTGAGAGCCGGGCGACCATGACCCGCAGAGCGAATGCGGACAGCGGATCCGACCACTGCGCATCGTCCAGCACGATCAGCGCCTTGGTCCCGTCGAGCCGCCGACCCACCAGATCGGCCACCCGCTCAGCCAGCCACAGCGGCTGGGTGTTGAGAGTGGCGAGCTCCATGAAGTGCTCGGTGTCGATGAGCGGCTCGCGTCCGGCTCGCAGCGCCGGTGCAAGCGACGACAGCGGACTGATGTCATCGGTCTGCTGAGCCGTGGCCAGCGCAACCAAGAACCCCTGCCGCTCCGCCTGCTCAACCGCCGCAGCAACCAGCGCCGACTTCCCCAGCCCCGGCTCCCCAGTCACAACCGCCAGCGACGCCGTACCGGCCTCTGCTGCCCTCAGCCCCTCAAGCAGTCGCCCGAGCTCCTCCGAACGCCCGCGCAACGGCTCCATACCGCGTTTCTACCACTCCGTTCCCAAAGGTGGGTCGCCGTGTCCTTGAGCACCCACCAGTCACGCGCCCCCCACTTTGAGAACCCACCAGCCATATTTTCGGCGCCAGAACGGTTGACCGGTGCTCAAAGTCGCCCCTCGAGCCCAAAGGTGGGTTGGCGTGTCTTTGGGGGCGGTTAGGTGCAGCGGCGGAGGGCTAGGAGGGCGTAGGCGCGGGTGGCGTGGAGGACTTCGGAGAGGTGGACGTGTTCGTCGGCGGCGTGGGCGTAGCGGACGTCGCCGGGGCCGTACTGGAGAGTGGGGATGCCTGCGGCCGCGTACTGGCGCAGGTCGGAGCCGTAGGGCGCGCCGTTGACTGGTGGCGTCGGTACGCCGGCATCGGTGGCTGCTTGGAGGGTGTGGGAGAGCAGGGGGTCGTTGTCGGGGAGTAGGCCGGAGGCGAACTCGCCGCCGGGCCAGGTCACCGTCACCGGGTGGTCGCGGAGCCATTCGTCCTTGGCGCAGGCCTCCGCGATCGCCGCCTCGAACGCCGTCCGCGCGGTGTCGACGGACTCGCCGAGGCGTACGCCGTACCGGCCCTCGGCGACGAGCAGGTCGGGGACAGTGCTTGCCCAGTCGCCGGACTGGATGGTTCCGACCGACAGGGGGTTGGCCAGGTCGAGGTGAGCGAGCAGCGGATGCGGATCACGGTTGCGCTCCGCCTCTAGTGCTTGCAGCGCGGACTGGAGCACGGTGAACTTCTCGATCGCACTCACGCCGCGGCTGCGGGTCGAGCCATGCGTTGCGAGGCCGGGAACCTCTAGCCGGAAGGTGAGCGAGCCGGCATTGGCGGGGATGACTGCACCCGCAGTCGGCTCAGCAATCAGACAGGCCTCGCCGGTGTGCCCCCGCTGCAGTGTCGCGAACGCTCCAGCGCCACCGTCCTCCTCACCGAACACGGTGTGCACGGCCAGCGGCTTCCGAAGCTCCACACCAGCCGCAGCGATCGCCGCCACCGCACCAAGGATCGCTGCGACGCCGCCCTTCATGTCACACGTGCCGCGGCCCCACATCACCCCGTCGGCGACCCTCGCGGAGAAGGGGTCGCGGTTCGGCCACTGAGCAAGGTCACCTGGCGGTACGACGTCAATGTGTCCATTGAAGATGAGTCCCGGCGTACCGTCGCCGCCCAGCGCGCCCACGCAGCCCCAAGCGCGCTCCCGCTCAACCTCCCACCCCGGAAACGCCGGATCCGAAGTCAGAGCAGGCAGATCGATCTCCCAGTGATCAACAGCCAGCCCGAGCGCGTTGAGCCGGTCCGCGCACCAGCTCTGGATCTCTCCCTCGGCCGGAGTGCCGTCCACACTCGGGATCTGCACCAACTCCCGCAGCTCCGCAACCACCCGCTCGTCGTCAACGGCTGCCAGCACCCTCTGCTCAACCTCACTCAGCATGCGCCCATCATGCCTGCCGGGTTACGCGTCCAGCAGCTCCAGTACTCGCCGCCCGCCCGCAGCTACCAGCTCCTCCATATCCGTGCTGCGTGTGGCTGCGAACTCCGCGATAGTCACGTACGCCGTGGCGGCACAGACCGCGACCGTCTCTCGGCCACCCGCCCGCAACGCAGCCTCCAGGAACAACTCGTCAACTCCGGTCGGCGCTCCGTCTCGCACGGCCGAGGTCGCCAGCGAGACCAGGTCGTACGCTCTCGACCCGGAGCCGGCTGACTCGATGTCGATGATCCCCGTCACCTGGCCGCCTGCGACGAGCAGATTGCCGATGTTCAGATCGCCGTGCACGAGATCGCCGCTCGGCAGCTCGTCACCGCGGTACGGTTGGCACAGGGCGTCGTACCGTGCGGTCAGCTCGGCCGGCTCACCGCCGTAGGCCAGCACTCGCTCGCGGACCCCGTCCCACCCGTCGAAGACGACACCATGGGCGTAGCCCGACCAGTTCACGATGTCCTCGGGGACCAGATCGCGCTGCAGCTCGCAGATCTCGATCAGGTGCCGCGCGAGTGACTCGTCGACCAGCGCTCCGTCGCGGACCGGCGTACCGGGCACGAATTCCTGAAGCTGGTAAGGCGATCCGGCCTCGGTCGTGCCGACGGCCAGCCACTGCGGGGTGGGGTAGCCGACGGCGCGGGCCCGGCGGACGAGCTCGGCCGCCCGCCGGACCCGTGGTGCCCACTCGGGCCGATCAGTCCACTTCAGTACGACGCCGTCGGTCAGTTCGAAGGCGCCGGACTGGAGACCACCGGTCAGCCGCCGCACGAGCTGGTAATCGGTGCCTAGGGCAACATTCAGCTCGGCGACGACTGACTCGGTGCTATCCATCTATGACTCAGCCATTACGGCGTCAGGCGGTGCAGGTCGCGAGGGAAGAGCGTGACCTCGCGGACGTTCTCGGCTCCCGTGAGCCGGGCCACGAAACGCTCGAGACCGATCGCGAAACCGCCGTGCGGCGGCATGCCGTGTTTGAACGCCTGCAGGTACGAGCTGTACGCCGCGTCGTCCGCCGACTCACCTCGTGCCTCCAGTGCAGCGGCGTACTCGCTGTAGCGGTGCAGCCGCTGCCCACCGGTGACCAGCTCGACGCCCCGGAACAGCA
Source organism: Kribbella antibiotica (assembly GCF_004349055.1). Lineage (GTDB taxonomy): Bacteria > Actinomycetota > Actinomycetes > Propionibacteriales > Kribbellaceae > Kribbella > Kribbella antibiotica. The sequence goes on along the minus strand of NZ_SMKX01000054.1, from coordinate 29,510 downwards.
GGTCGAACGAGTTGGACCAGCGTGGGTCAGACTGCTGGGAGTGCGTGTAGAACGGCCGCTTGACCATCGGATAGCCCTCTACAGCAACGAATGCGCTGCCGTGCTCGCGCAGTGCCCACTCACCGATCGCACGCTCGTCGGCTGGTGCCAGGTCCGGCTCGTCCGGGTTGGCACCGGCCAGCTTGAGCGCCTCGGTGAAGTGCAGGACAGGCACCTCCGCTGGGATCTCCGGCAGTTCCACTCCGAGCCGCTCCAGCGCACCAGACGCCCGCTCGCCCACCGTCGACAGCATGGTGGCCAGAACAGAGCGCAGTACGGCGAGAACGTCGCGGTGGTCCTGGATGAACCCGAACTCCGCGTCGAGCGACACGTACTCCGCCAGGTGCCGCACAGTGTCGTGTGGCTCGGCACGGAACACCGGACCGACCTCGTAGACCCGCTCGAACACCCCGACCATCGTCTGCTTGTAGAACTGCGGTGACTGCGCCAGATACGCCGGTCCGCCGAAGTAGTCCAACGCAAACACGTTCGCGCCGGACTCTGTCGCCGTACCGACGATCTTCGGGGTCTGGATCTCCGTGAAGCCCTGACTGTCCAGAGCAGCGCGGAAACCGTGCAGCGCCGCCGCAGCGATCTCCCAGCCCGCACGCACCGCAGGGTGCCGCAGTGCGATCGGCGCGTTGTCCAGTACGACGGGGAGCCCGGCGCCGACGGTTGGACGCCACAGCTCGATCGGTGGTGTCGCGGCCGGTTCGGTGAGCGCTTCGATCACCGGGTCGACCAGCTCGGCACCACCGGGCGCCTGTGCGTTGGCGGCGACCACACCGGTCACCTGAACCACTGTCTCTTCGCCGAGTTCGTCCAGCTGGGCTTGGGTTTCCGGTGCCTTCACGACGATCTGACTGAGGCCGGACCGGTCGCGCAGGATCAGGAAACTGACGGCCGCCAGCCGTCGTCTTCGGTGCACCCAGCCGGCCACCGTTACGGTCTGGCCTACTGCTGAGGGGATCTCTTGGTTGAGAATTCGCATTACTGTTTCACCTCCAGGTTTGTACTCGAACCCCGGAGGTGTGGGCGAAGGGGAATCTCGCGGTGCCACCACACCTTCGCCGGATCGGTGCGATCCGGCCTCTTGCCGTGCATTCGCTCAGGAGTGTCTTCGCGACCGCTCCACGTGCCGCCTTCACAGCTACCGGCGACTCTCTCGGACGTGGCGTACGGCGCTACTCGGTTCCTTCAGCGCGAACAAGTTCAGGATAGGCCAACCGGGCAACAGAATTTCAGCGGCTGCCCGACGACGGTGGGATCTGCACGGAGTCGGTGTCCTCGCGGCCACTGACCCGGGCGTGCACGGTGATCGAATTCGCCCCACCCTTGCCGGGCCAGGCGCTCCACTCGGAGTTGAACGGCCGGCGGTAGTTGTCCGTCCAGCACGTCGTCCGCCGGACGTCGGTCGACCGCGAGCACGTCCAGCCGCGGTCCAGCGCACTCAGGAAGGACACGTTCTTGCCCCAGGAGATGTCCAGGGTGACGCGGCGGTCCGTGACGCCGTTGACCGTGAGGAAGCGGTTGTAGACGAACGGGTTCGGGTCGTCGTGCGGTGACGGGGTGATGATCTGCAGGAGCGACTCGTCGTTCCGCACACCCGGGAGGGTCTGGGAGTCGACGTCACTGACCAGCCCGGCGGTCGCGCTCACCGTGAACGTCCGGGCAGCGGCTGAACCACCTTCGGGCACGTTGAAGACGGCAGGCAACGGCATGGGCTTCAGCGGGGTGAGCGACGTACAGGTCTTGGTAGCGGCTGAGCACTTCCAGCCCGGCGTTGTCTTGAGGATCGGCCACTTCAGGCTCGAGCCATAGGTGATCTTGAGCGTCACGGCGGTGCGGTCCAGGCCGGGAGCGACCGTGAGCACGCGGTGGTGGACATCTGCGTCGGCCGGGCCGTTGAGGATCTTGAGCAGGTTCTCGTCGGTCCGCGGCGGGGCTTCCAGGGTCCGCGAGTCGTCGTCGTAGAACCGGCCGGTCTTGGCGGACACGGTGAACGTACGGTCCGGAGCCGAGCCACCGGTCGGGTTGGCGAACGACACTGTCATCGGCTCCGGCTTGGCGGAGTTGGTCGCCGTACAGGTCCCGGCGGCCTTGTCACAGCTCCAGCCGCGCGGGTTGCCACTGAGCGGCCACGCCAGCGCCTCGCCGTACTTGAACCCGACCACCACCGGCTCCTGGTTTCCGGTCGGAGTCTTGATGGTGATGACGAAGCTCATCCCGCCGGCCGCCTCGGCAGCAGGCCCGCTACCGCCACCGGAGCTCCGCTTGGCCGGGGGGATGCTGATGGTCAGCAGTCCCTCGTCCAGGACCGGAGTGGTCGGCACGGGCGGGGTCGGGGTCGGCGTCGGAGTGGTCGGCACTGTGGTCGGAGCCGTCGTGGGGGCCGTGGTGGGCGCAGTTGTCGGGGCAGTCGTCGGCTTCACCGGCGGCGGCTGTGTCGGGGGTTTGACCGGCGGCACCGTCGGCGGGTTGGCCGGGGGCTGTGTCGGCTTCACCACCGTCGGCTTGTCGATCGCTGCCGGTGGAGCGTCGTTACCGGTGAGCGCCATGGCGGCCACCACTGCGGCTACTGCGACGACGACAACCGCGCCGCCGCCGATGGCGGTCCGGGTGCTGTTCTCCGTGGCCTTCTGCCACAGGGTGACGAAGACACCGGCCAGTCCGACCTTGGCGCCGCCCGCTGCGGCCAGGTAGCCGATACCCGCCGTACCGAGCAGTGCAGGGGCGAGCAGTGCCGGCAGAGCGCTGTTGACCTCGACCAGCTCGAGGTAGACCGCGGTGCACTTGGCGCACTCGTCCAGGTGCTCGCGGACGTTGCGGTTCTCGCGCTTGGTGAGGCCGCCGCGGACGTAGGCGCCCAGGCGCTCAGTAGTCCAGCGGCAGCGGTCGCTGGCCACATCGGCCAGGTGCTGCTGCAGATAGGCCTGCCGTAGACCCTCACGGGCCCGGTATGCCAGTGCGGAGACGCCGTTGGCGGTCAGCCCGAGCAGGGGAGCGATGGCGGCCGGCTTCTCGCCCTCGACCTCGGTGTGCCACAGCACTGCCTGCCAGCGCTCCGGGAGGCTCGCGAACGCCTTGGCGGCCGCGCCACTCTCGAAGCCGGTCACGGACGGGTCGTCGAAGGTCTGCGGTTCCCGCTCGTACGCCGCGATGTCGTCGGTGGTCTGCACCTTGCGCCCGGAGCGGATCCGGTCGACGTGCACTCGCCGTACGGTCGTGAGCAGGTAGGCGCGGAAGGAGATGTCCGGGCCACCGCCGCCGCGCAGGGCGTCCAGCACCTTGGCGAAGGCGTCACTGGCCAGATCGTCGGCGTCGCCCGCCGGAACCAGCTGGCGAGCCATCCGCTCAGCCGCGTGGTGGTGCCGGCCGAACAGCTCGCCGTACGCCTCCAGGTCGCCGTTGCGGACGCGCGCTATCAGCTCGCCGTCGCTCGGCCCTTCCGGCGTCTCCATGTTTCCCCCGTGCTCTCGTTCACTGTACTGACCTACGTTGTCACCCTGTGTCACATCGTTGCCGGAGACAAGGCTCCCACGAGAGACGGCCGAACGCATCTGTTCTGACGCGGACTGTGCCTCTTTCCTGACGAGATGACCAGCACGGAAGTTACGCGAAAAAAGTTTTGGGAATCCGCGTCATGAACCTCCGCCCCGGCTGTCTCTCCCCTGGAACGACGCTTCCGGCCATCCGGCCGGGAGACTGAAGGGACCCCTGAGGAGGGCCATGTCACTGTTCGCGGACATCCGCCGACGGTTCGACCTGCGCCTGCCGAAGTCCCTGAACCTGGCGGGGTCGCCCGCCCGGATCACGCCGGAAGCGTCGTCCCCTGATCTGGGGTCATCAGGTCTGCCGTTCGGGAGGAGGGACCCGCACGGAGGACAACTGCACGGGGGTGCACTGCACCACGGGGGAACTGGTACCGATCACAGCGCCTATCTCGCGATTGCCGAGGCGTTACAAGACGGTGCCGACGTCGTGCCTGCGAGTGACGAGGTCGGCCGCCGATTGGCGGCCGACGGAGTCTCACTGCTCGAGGCACTCGATGGGCTGAGTGCGCTGTACCGCTCGATCGCCGGGGGCGAGCCGGCTTTCGCCGCGGTACGCGCACTCAGTTCCAGCTGGGCCGAGGCCTCGCTGATCTATCTCCACACGCTGTCCTGCGAGGACCCGCTGACCGGGCTGTCCAGCCTGTCGCACCTGCGGTCCCGGCTGGGAGAGCTCTACCGAGAGGCGGAGTTCCGTGGAACTTCCGTACCGCAGACCCACGCACTGGTGGTTGTCGAGCCGCTCAATCCCCCGGGTACGTCGCCGTTCGAGCGCGAACTCCGCCTCGTCGACGTCGCGGAGTGCCTGCGGATCGTCTTCTGCGGCGGTGACGTACTGGGCCGCGTCGGCGCACGCCGCGCGGCGGCGCTCGTCGGCCGCGACCCGAACCTGCCGGAGCAGGTCGAGACGGTACGAGCCCTGATCACCCAGTGGCGGCTGGACACCGACGTACCGCAGCTGGCCCGGGTCTGGATCGAGGGCTTGCCCGGATCCGAGGTCATGGCCGCGCGCGTGCTCGACGAACTGGCTCGCCCCTAGAACCCGCGTCCGGGCGTCAACAGGGGGACGCCCGGGCGCATCAGGCCGGCAGTGGATCGCTCATCACGGGGTGGGCGATCCACTGCCGCTTGTTGCGCCCCCTAAAAGATCGAGCACAGTTTGTCGGTGCTGCTGTCTAGGCTGTGGTCATGTGCGGCAGATATGCATCCAGCCGGAATCCGTCGGATCTCGTCGAGGAGTTCGAGATCCAGGCGGGCAATGTGCGCGAGACGGTTGAGGAGCTCGGGCAGAACTTCAACGTGGCCCCGACCAACGAGGTGATCGCGGTCGTCGAGCGGAAGAACCGCGAGGTGCCCGACGAGACGGTCCGCAAGCTCACCACGGTCAAGTGGGGGCTGGTGCCGTCCTGGGCCAAGGACACCTCGATCGCGTCCCGGCTGATCAACGCCCGGATGGAGACCGTCGCCGAGAAGCCGGCCTTCAAGAAGGCCTTCGCTTCCCGCCGCTGCATCCTGCCCGCCGACGGCTACTACGAGTGGTACACGGCTGAGGAGAAGAAGGACGGCAAGCCGGTCAAGCAGCCGTACTTCATCCACCCCGCTGACGGCGGCATCCTCGCGATGGCCGGCCTCTACGAGATCTGGCGGGACAAGTCGGTCGCCGACGCCGAGTCCGACGAGGCCTGGCTCTGGACCTGCACGGTCCTCACAACCTCCGCCACCGACGACCTCGGCCGCATCCACGACCGGATGCCGCTGCTCGTCGAACGCGACCGGTACGACGCCTGGCTCGACCCGCTGTCGTCGGATCCTGACGACCTTCTCGGCCTACTGGTCCCCGCAGCCCCCGGCCGCCTCGAGGCGTACGCCGTCTCGACTGCCGTCGGCTCAGTCCGCAACAACGGCCCGCATCTGCTCGACCCCCTGCCGCCCGACGGCACCCCACCAGTCGGCGGCGAAGACGGTACGACGCTGTTCTGACGGGCCGGCCTCCTAGACAACTGGTGACGGCACCGGCCATCGCCGCACCCGGTATGGAGCTAACCAGACCAACTCGCCAACGGGTATTGCGAGGCGCTCCGCAAGTAGCGCTCGCGCTACGTCTGCGGGCACGTCCTTAGCCGGTACGCCGTCAGTCATCTGATCGATGACCTGCATATAGCGCGGGTCGTCGATGGTGAACCGGGCCAGGTTCTCTCGCCGCCGGTCGCGAATCTGCAGGAAACCAGGGCCGGTCCGATAGATGCACTTGCAGAAGTAGTACTTGGATCGCCAGAGCCCCAGCAGTTCGTCGGCCCGATCGACCCCGATCAGTTCGGTCGGCGGATAGAGATGGTTCAGCACATCCCAGTCGAACTGCGCGGCCCCAAGGTCGATGCGCCAGTCGACCGCCACGCCGTGGCTTGTCAGGTTCCGCACCAATGTGAGTGCTTGTACCGCAGCATCAGCATCAGCGACATCGATCACGTCCGCCAACGCGACGAGGCGTGCTCCGTGGCTGACCAAGTCGCCATCGGCGTACGCAGACTCGGCCAGCAGCATCCCGTTGAGTTGGCGGACCTCGCTGTCGTGGTCCAGCCAGACACCGGCAAGCGCCGTCGTAGCAGGCCTCATACTGGAGCCCCGGTCTCTCGGATGGCCCTGTTCGGCTTTTGCCTGGTGGTCCAGGACTTGATCCGCAGCAGGTTCTGGTTCGCTTCCTCTACGGCCACCTGGACCAACTGCTCACCATCGAAGAACAGCAGGCCGAGCCCGCGCCACTCGGTGAGGAGATCGTCCAGAGCGTCGGGTGACGTCACTACGCCCGCCAGTTCTGAGTGGAGGAATCGCACGGTTCGTGGTTGTTGAAGGAGACGGAACATGCCTAATTCTGCCCTCGTTGTCAGCTCCTTGGCAGACCAGGAAAATTCCGAGCGTCGGCTGATAAGGACGATTTGATGCCCAAGGTCGGTATAAGTCAGGCGACTCTCCAGATAAGCATCCCGCCACTGTGTCACTGCCCGGTCGAGGCTCTCGGCCAACTCGTCGCCGATGCCCTGTTTGGGGGTCTCGAAAAGATAGGCAAGATCCTCGAGTTCCTCCGGGGGAAGGTCGTAGGTCATCGCGTACTGCGGGCGTGGTCGGCGTTCGACGAAACCAAGTTCGGGACGGTCGAAGTACGGGCTGAACCGTTCCAGCACAACTCGTCCGGCCTCGCTAGGTGGAAGGTGGTGCAGGGCCGGTAGTTGCGCAATGACGTCCTGGTAATCGACGTCGCGTTCTCCAGGGAAGCCGTATAAGTAGTTCCAGCTCACGGTGAGCCCAGCAGATTCCGCGTCGCGTAGCAACCGAACGTTCTGGCAGCCGCGGACCCCTTTGTCCATCAGGCTCAGCACGTTGCTGTTCAGACTTTCAATTCCAGGCTGAACGTGTGTGACTCCTGCTCGGACGAGCGATCGGAGTTGATCGAGCCGCAGATTCGACTTGATCTCCCACATCAGTCTGAGGTCGTAGCCCGAGTCCACCAGTCGGGGAATGACCGACTTTAGATAGCCCATGTCGAGAATGTTGTCGACGACGAACATGTCGAGTACCCGATGTCGGCCGGCGAGCCCAATGATCTCCTCGTAGAACGTGTCAGGGTCCTTGCTTCGGAACTTCATCAACGAACCGTTCAGGCCACAGAACGTGCAGTGATGCTTCTCGCCCCACCAGCATCCCCGGGCGCTCTCCACCACTAGTTTCGGTTCAACCCACCGGCGCGCTACGGAGGTCGCGAGGCGGGCGAAGTAACTGTCGTAGTTCGGCGGAACGATGCTGTTCGGTGGTATGGGGGATGCGTTCGTCGGGTTCGGCACCGATGCCCCTTCGGCGTCCCACCAGCAGACTCCCTCAAGGTCCTCGAAGTGGGTACAGCCGGATCGAAGGCCCTCTAGGAGACGCGGGAAGACGGATTCGCCTTCGCCGCGCACGACAAAGTCCATGCATCGGAAATTCCGGTGAATCGCGGCGCCTTGTGCACCCTCGCAGTTGGCGCCACCCAGGACGGTCACAACCTCGGGACGTAACTGTTTCACTCGTTGTGCCGCCGCGAGCGCAGCCGTGTTCTGCTGAAACGTGGACGTGAAACCGACGACGTCAGGATCTGTAGCCAGGATCAGATCGGCAACGTGATCGATGAACTCGGGCGCAAGTTCGTGTAGTCGCAGAGTTAGGGCCAACTGTTCCGCGGTGAGGGAGTCCTTGAAGTGGTGCGTGAACTCGGCCGGTCGCCCGCGGACATCAGTCGACAGTGCCGATGAGAATACCCAGTCGCCATGTCCGAGGAAGTATGTTTCCACTGAGTGCTGCTGGTAGCCCGCGAGCGTGAAGGGAGAACGTTGCGACATCCAATCAACGAGTTCCAGGTTCGCGTGAATGACATCGACCTCGCAGCCAGGCACACCGGCCGCGAGGTTGTGCAGGATTCCGACTGCCAACGACGGCGAATCGATCAATGCCCATGGCATGTTCACCAGGGTGACCTTCATGCGAGTTCCTCCGCGAATGGTGATCGGCAGGCCCCGTCACGACGCTAACGACGTGGCGGGGCCTGGAATTGGCTCAACTACCACTCGAAGCCGATCTTCTCCTCCTGGACTTTTCCCAGGGGGTCGTTTTCGATGACGTCCTTTTCCATTGCACCTCCTCCGTCGACAAGGGTCTGGTGCCGGCGAACGCGATGTCGTTCCGGCCCGGCGAGGATTGCCCTCGACCTACTGTGGAGTCCGTGCACGCGAAGCGCCAGTGCGCCGGAGCATTGCGGCGTGGTTTTGCACCTATTGACATCGCCGGAACCACACGGCGCCGACCACCCCTAAGGCGCCTGTTTCACTGAACTTCCAGCGATATGCCAGCTGTGCTGACGACGTGGTGATCTATGGGTGCTGGACGATCACCTACTGGTGTCGCTCCGCCCACGCGATGCGCACCAGATCGCAGCCTGCGGTTCCTGTTTGCGGTGACGAGAGCTTATGCCGTACGGCGCGGTGTCTCACGGCTGCGGATCCGTTGCCGCATCACGGGGGCAGGCGCTGCGTCGGCAGACGGTGTAGGGGAGATTTCCTGCATCAGCACCAACCCGCTGGGATGGACCGCACGTCGGTACGCCGCGTTTGTGGCGGTCTTGAGAATCGCGCCAACTCGTCGGCGTCGCAGAATTGCTGCTTTCGGCAGGCCCCGCGTTGCGCCTTGGGGTGTGAGGCCGCCGCGTGGGTTTGCTGCGTTGCTGCCTGCGGATGACAGGATGGGGCGGGTGACCGACGAACGAATTGTGGGGACGCCGCACGGGGAAGCGCGGATCGTGGCGCACCGGGCTCGGCGGCCGGTGGCGACGCTGGCGCTCGGTCATGGGGCCGGTGGCGGGATCGAGGCCCCGGATCTGGCGGCGTTGGCGGCTCGGCTGCCCAAGCAGGACATCAACGTCTTTCTGATCGAACAGCCTTGGCGGCGAGCCGGTAAGAAGCTCGCGCCGGCGCCGAAGATTCTTGACGAGGCCTGGATCGCGATCGTCGGCCAGCTGCGGATCCGCACGCCGCTGGTGATCGGTGGCCGGAGCGCGGGCGCTCGGGTGGCCTGCCGAACCGCGAGCAGCCTCGGGGCTTCCGGCGTACTGGCTTTGGCTTTTCCGCTGCACGCACCGGGCAAGCCGGAGAAGTCGCGGGTCGACGAGCTGCAGGGGACCGGCCTGCCGACCTTTGTCGTGCAGGGGGAGCGGGACACCTTCGGGACGCCCGAGGAGTTTCCGCCGCTGACCGAGATGGCCGTCGTCCCGGACGCCGACCACTCCTTCAAGGTCCCGAAGAAGGCCGAGCTCACCCAGGACGAGTCCTACGACCTCCTGGTCGAAGCTGTGTTCGAGTGGGTCGTCCGGGAAGTGTCCGGATAGTGGTCACTGCCTGAGCTCCCGGTACCGGGAATTACGCCGTACCGGGGCTTGTTGTGATGAGCATGACGGCAACGACGGTGGCTCCGGCACAGAAGACTGGGAAGACCCCGGTATTCTCGATCACGATGCCGACACCGACCACCACCGAGACACCCGAGCAGCGGACCGCGCGCTTCGAGCGCGAGGCGCTGCCGTTCCTCGATCAGATGTACGCCGCGGCGATGCGGATGACGCGTAACCCGTCCGACGCCGAAGACCTGGTCCAGGACACCTTCGCGAAGGCGTACAGCTCGTTCCACCAGTTCACGCCCGGGACCAACCTGAAGGCGTGGCTGTACCGGATCCTGACCAACACGTTCATCAACGGCTACCGCAAGCGACAGCGCCAGCCCACGCAGTCACCGACCGAGGAGATCGAGGACTGGCAGCTCACCGCCGCCGAGTCCCATACCCCTGGCGGGCTGAAGTCGGCCGAGGCGGTCGCGCTCGAGCACCTGCCTGACTCCGACGTGAAGTCGGCCCTGCAGTCGATCCCGGAAGACTTCCGCCTGGCCGTCTACCTGGCCGACGTCGAGGGCTTTGCCTACAAGGAGATCGCCGACATCATGGGTACGCCGGTCGGCACCGTCATGTCACGGTTGCACCGTGGCCGGCGCCAGCTGCGTGAACTGCTGTCTGACTACGCCCGCGACCGCGGCTTGATCGCCGGTTCGGACGACGACGCGACCGCGAAGAAGGAGGAGTCGTGAGCTGCGGCGAGGACCACGACGTCGACTGCAACGAGATCCTCCAGCGGGTCTACGTCTTCATCGACAACGAGATCGAAGGCGCCAGCACCGCCGAGATCCGGCAGCACCTCGAAGAGTGCGCGCCCTGCCTCGACGAGTACGACCTCGAACGCTGCATCAAGAACCTGGTCGCCCGCTCCTGCGGCTCCGACCACGCCCCCGACGCGCTGCGTCAGAAGATCCTCCTCCGCCTGACCCAGGTCCAGGTAGAAACGACGATCATCACCACCGACTGAACCGGTCCGTAGACCGGTTCAGATCGCGTGGTTGGTGAATGCGTAGGTGTAGGGATCGCCGCGGCGTAGCTGGTCGAGAAGGTCGCGCGCGTATTTCTCATGGATCGGCGAGACCTGGGTCAGTTTGCTGACGGCCTGGGTCGCGTTGTGAATGGCGGTCGTTTGATCACCGGCGGCCGCCTGGATTCTGGCGAGTTCCAGATACAGCCGTCCTTCGCGAATGTTGTCCGCGGACCGTTTGGCGAAGTGGATGCCGGCCTCTGCCTGCTGGATGGCCGCTGCATAGTCGCCCTGGGCGGCAAGGATCAGCGCCCGCGTCTGCAGCGACTCGGTCCGGTAGACGTCGTCCGCCATCGTCTCGGCAATCCGCTGTGCCGTGACGTTGTATCTGTCGGCGTCGGCCAATCGGCCGGCCAATAGGTGCGAGAACGCCGCATTGGCGTTGCGCTTCTGCTCTGAACGGATCGATCCGGCCTGCTGGGCGAGCAGAATTCCTCGGTCGAAGCTCACGTCGGCCCGCTCGTAGTCGCCGACCTGGTTGTAAAGCACACCGAGGGCCGTGTGCGCCACGCCCTCCAGCACCAGGTCGTCGAGTTTCTGGCTGATCTCCACGGATTGCTTACCGAACTCCAGGGCCTCCTCGACGCGATCGATGCCGGAGAGCACGTATGTCAGCGAGGAGCAGCACCGAGCCTGCCCCGTCAAGTCGCCCGCGTCCTGGAACATCGCCAGCGCCGAGGTGAGGTGGGGGACGGCAGATTCGAGACGGCCGTTTTCCACAGTAGGGATGGCACGGTCGTGCTCCAGCCAAGCCGCCGTCAGCGGGAGATCCAGCTTCGTCGCCAGTTCCACCGCCCCGCGAGACATTTCTTCCATCTCCATCCAGCGTCGACGGGCCTCGTGGTACCCGAACGTCGCGAGTGCCAGCTCCGGGAGCAGCGAGGAGCCGGCAAGCATCGTCGTAGCCTGGGTGAAGCGATCCATCAGATTCCGCAGTTCGCTGTCGAACCACTGCAGTGCAGAATGCCGATTTCCCAGGACGGGGAGGCGCAGCGGCGGAACGCTGGCGAGCAAGATCCGGGGACTGGAGGTGTGCGTCAGCGTCTGGCACTGCCACGCACAGCCGATGTAGAAGCGCAGCAGACGCTCTAAGCCTGCATGCGACACCGACAGAGCGACCGTCTCGTCGGCGATCTCACGGCCATAGGCGCGGATCAGGTCGTGGAAGCGGTAGCGCTCGGGGGCGACGGACTCCATCAGGTTGAGGTCGGCGAGCCGCTCGAGGATCGCGTTGGCCTTCCGGACCGGTACGTCGAGGACGTGGGCCGCGACGACCGTCAGTAGATCCGCACCGTCCGGAACGCTCAGCAGAGGCAAGGCCTGTGCGGCCTCGCGGTCGAGGGCTCGGTCGCTGGTCTGCAGGAAGTCGACCGAGCTCGCAATGTTGGCCCGTACGCCGGTCTCGTCGGAGCCGAGGGTGTCCAGTCTTCGGTCCTCGTCCTCGAGTAGCTCGACGAGGTGCTGGATCGGCCAGCTCGGACGGGCAGCGAGGCGCCCGCCGATCAGCCGGACAGCCAGCGGCAGCCGGCCAGTGAACGACGCCAGCGCCTCAGCTGCCGCAGGCTCGGCAGCGATGCGTGACTGACCGATGACGCCTGACAACAGTTCGACCGACTCCGACTGCGACAGCGCGTCGAGCCGCACCTGCCGCGCACCCGGCAACGGCGACAAGGACCCACGGCTGGTGATGATCGCCGCCGAGCTCGGGTTGCCCGGCAGCAAGGGCATGACGTGTGCCGCGTCGGCAGCGTTGTCGAGGAACAGCAGTACCCGCCGCCCGGCCAGCTGGGAACGCAGCAGCCCCGCGGCCTCCTCGACATCGTCCGGGATGAGCTGCGGCTCGGTCCCGAGAGAGCGCAGCAGTTGACGCAACGCATCTACGGCCGAGACGGGCTTGCCCGGGCCGTAGCCGCGGAGATTCAGGTACAGGTGGCCGTCGGGGTAGCTGTCGACCAGCTTGTGAGCGGCCTGCACCGCGAGAGTCGTCTTGCCGATCCCGCCCATCCCGGTGACCGCGACCAGCCGCACCGAGGTGCTGGGAGCCCCGTCGGAAATTCGCAGAACGTCGAGAATCGCTTCGATCTGGGCAGTGCGGCCGGTGAAGTCGGAGACCGCCGGTGGCAATTGCCAGGGCATAGGTAACGTTTCACTGGCCGGGGCACCCTCTGGCTCCGGGTTCTCTGCGGACTGACTCTTGCCGCGTGCAACGGCCAGGAATTCGGCGGCTTCGTCTTTGTTAAGACGGAGAACTTTGATCAGAGCGCGGATGGTGTCGATGCGGGGGCGGCGGCGGGTGCCGCGTTCGAGGACGCTGATGGCCTGGTCGCTCAATCCGGCCTTGGCCGCAAGGGCGGCCTGCGTCAGCCCGGCGCGGCCCCGGTACTTGCGGAGCAAGTCACTCAAGCTCTCCTCGGTCAGCTGACCCACCTCCCTCCTGCAATCAGCCCACTCCTGGGTGACGGCCAGGGCGGGTGGTCCGGGGCTAACAATAGGAGTCTTCACCGACGGTTCGCTGAAGTTATCCACAACCGGGGCGCTGAGTGGCTGTCCCGGGGGTGGGCGTGGCCGTCGTGCGGTACCGCACGATTTCGTGCAAAGAATAACCCAACGGGCGTTTGAAGATCGCATTCAGTATTCGAGTCGAGACGCTCCGAAAGCAAAACCTGTGGGAATGCTGGTCTGATGTGTGTTGTGACCAAATTGCAAAGACCCCGGCTTTCGGCCGGGGTCCTCGCTTTGCGTAGTCGCCTGAGATCAGGCGTTGGGGCGCTTACCGTGGTTCGCGCCCTTCTTCTTGCGCGCACGACGCTTACGGCCGGTCTTGCCCATTTCAAAGCCTCCTAGAAACAACTGCAAAGAGTCACAGTCTCTCATACCACGCTCAGTTGCTCATGTCGGGCAGGGGGTCACAGTCTGGCTTACAGTGTTTCGGCGCAGCCCCTGCGAGCAAAATTCAGTCGAGTCAGCGATGTGCCGTCTTCGTCGAGCAGTTCGGGCAGGTCCTTCACGCCCGGGTCACCCTGGTCGGCGGTGTAGTCCGACGGGTGCGTGACGTCGACGCCCGGTGCCACCTTGAGCGCCCGGAAGACCAGCGTCAGCGCGATCACGATCACCAGGTTGAGGCTGAACGCGATCAGGCCGATGTAGGCCTGGGTGTCGGTGAACGGGATGTTCGTGACCGAGCCGCCGAAGTGCTTCTTGGTCGCCGGGTTGACCACGTTGTAGGCCTCGACCGTGCCGTAGACCATCGCGACCGCCCAGCCCGCCATCAGTGCCCACTTGTGGAACCACCGGGTGAACAGGCCGACCACGATCGCCGGGAAGGTCTGCAGGATCCAGATTCCGCCCAGCAGTTGCAGGTTCAGCGAGATCGTCTTGTCCATCCCGAGCACGAAGACCAGGGCCCCGAACTTCACCAGCAGCGAGGCCAGCTTGGAGACCTTGGCTTCCTGGGACGGTGTCGCGTCCTTCTTCAGGAAGTCCTTGTAGATGTTGCGGGTGAACAGGTTCGCCGCCGCGATCGACATGATGGCGGCCGGCACCAGCGCGCCGACCGCGATCGCCGCGAACGCGATCCCCGCGAACCAGGACGGGAACTCCTGGTCGAACAGCCGCGGGATCGCCAGCTGCGGGTTCGCCTTGCCGTCGAGGCCGATGATGCTCACGTTCGCCTTGATCGCCATGAAGCCGAGCAGGGCGAGCAGACCGAGCAGCAGCGAGTACGCCGGCAGGATCGCCGCGTTCCGCCGGACGACGTTGCGGCTCTTGGTGGACAGCACCGCCGTCACCGAGTGCGGGTACATGAACAGGGCCAGGGCCGAGCCCAGCGCCAACGTCCAGTACGCCGATTGGCCCGTCATACCGGGGATGAAGTTCCCGACCGGCTTGCCGGTGGCCGGGTTCGGTGTCGTCAGCTTCTTCTCGGCGGCACCGAAGATCGCTTCCCAGCCGCCGAGTGCGTGCGGCAGGTAGATGATCGCGACACCGATCACCAGGTAGATCAGGCCGTCCTTGACGAACGCGATCATCGCCGGTGCGCGCAGACCCGAGGAGTACGTGTACGCCGCGAGGACCGCGAACGCGATCAGCAGCGGAAGGTCCTTGGCGAGCAGGCTGTCGCCGCCGAGGCCCATCGTCTCGAAGACGGCCTGCATGCCGACCAGCTGGAGGGCGATGTAGGGCATCGTGGCGAGGATGCCGGTCAGTGCGACGGCCAGCGACAGCCAGCGGCTGCCGTAGCGGCCGCGGACGAAGTCGGCCGGCGTCACGTAGCCGTGCCGGTGCGAGACCGACCAGAGCCGCGCCATGAAGACGAAGATCACCGGGTAGACCACGATCGTGTACGGCACCGCGAAGAAGCCGGTGACGGCGCCGGTGGCGTACATGGCGGCCGGTACGGCGATGAACGTGTACGCCGTGTAGAGGTCACCGCCGAGCAGGAACCAGGTGATGAAGGTGCCGAAACCCCGGCCACCCAGACCCCATTCGTCCAGGCTGTCCATCGAGGCGGCGGCCCGCCAGCGGGACGCCATGAAGCCCATCACCGTGACGCCGATGAAGATCACGACGACGACGGTCAACTGCACCCAGTCGACTGAGTGGTTCACAGCTCTGCCCCCTTTGCCGGCTTGTCCGGGTCACCGAGACCCTGGGCAGCCCGCCGTTTGCGCTCTTCGCCGATCACCAGCCGGTACGCGATCCCCACCGTGAACACCGACAGGACGACCCACAGCAGCTGGTACCAGTAGAAGAACGGGAACCCCCACAACCGCGGCTCGGCCTTGGCGTAGGTCGAGACAATGAGCGGAGCGAGAACGGTGGCCGCCAGTAGGACACCGGCAATCCAGTACGCGGGTTTGACCGCGGGCAATCGAGACACTGCGAACCTCCTCGGGACAGTGCGGGCGCAACCGAGCACGCTACCGTTTCGTCCGGACAAGCGACTAGAGCTTCGGGGTGGTCCGTGGATAACGAAAAGGCATGGTTCGTACGGCGGATCGTGCTGTCCGTGCTGTTCCTGGTGATTGTTGCCGTTCCGCTGTATCCGGAGCTCTACGGTCTGGATGAGCTGACGCCGTTCACCCAGCTGGTCGCGTTCCGGCCGCAGGGGCTCGTCATAGTGTTCGCGGTGGCCCTGCTGATGCTCATCCGCAAGAGCTGGCGGATAGCGGCCGCACTGGTCGCCGTACTGACTCTGACCGGTGCTGGGCTGACGCTGCCGCGGGTGACGAGTGATCCGGAGCCACCGGCCGCAGATACCCGAGTGCTGACGATCATGGTCGCCAACGTGCTGGGCGGCGGCGCCAAGGCCGGTGCGGTCGCGGAGCTCATCCGGGAGCACAAGCCGGACCTCGTGTCGTTGCCGGAGGCACAGGTCGACGTACGCGAGGAGATCCGCGCCCAGGTTGAGGGCTACACCGGCTACACCGAACAGCCCACCAAAGCCGTGGAGAGCGCGACCAGCGTGCTCGTAGCGGGCTCTCTGGGCGCAGTGCAGGTCCGGCCAGACCTACCGACCAGCTTCGGCAACCTGATGATCACTGGCGGCAATCTCGGTCAGCTCAGGCTCGTGGCCTACCACGGCTTCCCGCCGCTACCGGAGGACGTGCCGCCGTGGAAGCACGACCTGACCCAGGTACGGCGCTGGTGTGCCCAGGACCCGCCAACCATCGTGGCCGGTGACTTCAACGCGACCCTGGACCATGCCGACTTCCGCTGGGCGCTCGCATCGAACTGTCACAGCGTCGGACCGTCCGTCGGCGGCGGTCTGAAGGGCACGTGGCCCTCAGACCAGCCAGCGATCGCCCGGACCCAGATCGACCACGTCCTGGCCACCCGGACGATCCGGCCGCTGAAGTTTGCGACGTACGAGGTGGAAGGCACCGACCATCTGGCGGTCATCGCGACTGTGGCTGTCCCGAAGGACGGGTGAAGAGGTTCACCAAGTTGCCGTCCGGATCGTGAAGCAGCACCGACCGGTTGCCCCACGGCATCGTGGTCGGCTTCTGAAGGAACTCCAGGTCGGACAGCCGCTCGTACTCGGCGTCGGTGTCGGCCACCTCGAACTCGAGGAACGCCGAGTGGATCGCGCCGGGCCGGACGACGTCCGCGCCGTACAACTGGTCGGTTAGTTGGCGGCTGGAGATCGCGAGCGTGCCTGCGGTCGTCCGGATCTCGGCGAACACCGGCGCCGGGCGGACCGCGGTGATCCCGGTGACGTTCTCGTAGAAGGCGATCAGCTGGTCGAGGTTGTCCGTCACGATGCGGACCGAAGCAAAAGTCGTCATACCCAGACCGTAGAACTAATACCGGACAGCTTCCGCCCGGTATTCTGAACCAATGTCCACGGCCCGCGTTCTGGCACTCCTGGAACTCCTTCAGGGAGGTGGCACGCGACGCGTCGCGGACCTGGCGGACCGGCTTGGCGTCGATGAGCGCACAGTCCGCCGGTACGCCGAGCACCTGACCGAGCTGGACATCCCAGTCCGCTCGATCCGCGGCCGGTACGGCGGCTACCAGCTCGCACCGGGCTACCGGATGCCCCCGCTGATGCTCACCAACGAGGAGGCCGTCGCAGTCGCTCTCGCGTTACACGCCGGTCCAGAGTCCCTCGCGGCCGACAGCGCGCTGTCCAAGCTCCGCCGTGTCCTCCCCACCAAGCTGGCAGACCAGCTCGAAGCCCTGCTCAGCACCTCGTCCTTCACCGCCGCCCAGCGATCCGCCAACCCCAGCAACACCAGCGTCCTGCTCACGATCGCCGAAGCCGCGAGAGACCAGCGCACCGTCGAGATCACCTACACCGACCGCCAGGGACACTCCAGCGCCCGGACCATCGCGCCGTACGGCGTGGTCGGGCACGGTGAGCGCTGGTACGTCGCCACCGCCGACCGCACCTTCCGCCTCGACCGGATCACCGCAGCATCGTTGCTGGCAGCAACCGCGGAACCACCGCCTGGTGATGCGGCCAGTGCGGTTCTGCACTCGCTGGCGAGAACACCCTGGGCGCACGCTGTGTCGGTCCGAGCTCAAGGCACGGTGAAGGAGGTGCAGCGCAGGCTCCCAGCCGGCCTGGCTGTCATCACTCCGCTCGACAACGAAGTACGCATTGAGCTTCGGGCCGAGCGACTGGACTGGGTGCCCGCAGTACTGGCCGGGTTGGACATGCCGTTTGTCATCGAGACACCGGGCGAGCTACGGGACCACGTGCTTCAGTTGGCAGACCGCCTACGACGGATTAGTAGCCGGCCGGTAGATGTAAGGCTGTGAGCCTTGCACTGCCTCGGTCAGCATCAGCAGGAGATCCGCACGCGCCTCGATGGGCCGTCCGAACAGCTCGTCGTCACCAGGGATCGGGAAGCCCTTCACGCCGATCGCTAGCTGGCTCAGCAGCACATGCAGCACGCCACGGGCGTTGAACACCGGGGGAGTCGGCCACTCGGGCAGCGTCTCGTGCATGAGTGGCTGCTGGGCCGCAGTGGTCGCGATGGGCTTCAGCCAGCGCTCCAGCTCGTCACTGGTCAGCATGTTGCGGTGCAGGATCGTCATGACCGCATGCGCGACCCGGTCGTGCTCCTCGTGCACCCAGCGGTACTGCGTGTCCTTGACGATCCGGTCTGCCAGCACGTCGAGCAGCGCGCGCAGCACTCCGACGTCACAGTGCCGGGAGCGAGCCAGTGCACCAATAGCGTCGGCCCCGTGCGCTACAGCGTGCGCCCAGCCGGAGTCCGGCACGTAGCCGCGCAGATCCCGCTCCCGCAGCAGCCAGGTGGCCAGCCGGTCGCCCCAGCGCATCACGACCTCGTCGTGGACGAGGAACTCGGCGTTGTCGCGGTGGATGACCTCAGCGAGCGTCAGTGCGGTGAAGGAGCGCCGGAAGACACTGTCGGTACCTTCCTCGCCCAATCCGTACGACAGTCCGGCACAGAGGCCGTCGCCGAAGCCGGGCAGCAGGTCGTCGTACACACCGCGCTCCAGCCAGGTGGCCAGAGTGGGATAGGCCAGTGCGTCCCGCACCTGCGGGTTGGTCGACGCGAGACCGCGGACAAGCTCTTCGGTGAGGTCGTTCAGCGCACGATCGTGGGGTACCGCGTAGTCCGCAGCCATCACGTCCTGCCAGTACGTCGACTCCACCAAAATCATCCTTCCGCCCGACTGAGATCAAACACCTGTCTACACCCATCTGTCGAGCCGCCAGACCGGGGCGGTGGGGTGGGGAAGAATCGGCACCGCCCTCAGTACCATCAGGTCTGTGCCGTCCTTGAGTGATGTGGCCAGAAACCATACGACCCTCGACCAGGCCGACCTGGATCGCCTGCAGCTGCTCGTCTCGGACTGGCAGATGCTGGCTGACCTGTCGTTCGCCGATCTGGTCCTCTGGCTGCCCGACACCGAAGGACTCGGCTTTTGGGCCGGCGCGCAGATGCGTCCGACCACCGGACCGACGGCGTACCTCGACGACATCGTCGGCAGCTTCATCCCGCGCGGCCGCCGGCACCTGCTGGACCAGGCCTACGACGGTGGCCGCATCTGCCGCGAAGGCGACCCGGAGTGGCGCGACGACGTACCGGTCCGGGTCGAGACGATCCCCGTCCGGCGTGGCTCTCGCGTCATCGCGGTGATTGCCCGCAACACCAACCTGCTCGGCGTCCGCACGCCGTCGCGGCTCGAGATCGCCTACCTGCAAAGCGCCACCGACCTGGCCCGGATGATCACCGACGGCATCTTCCCGTACGGCGGGGAGCGCCTGCTGTCCACGTCGCCCCGCGTGGGGGATGGCTGCATCAGGGTTGACCGGCACGCGATGGTGACGTTCGCGAGCCCGAACGCGTTGTCGGCGTACCGGCGAATGGGTCTCGTCACCGACCTCGTCGGCAGCCGCCTGAAGGACATCACTGCGGAGTTGCTGCATACCGGACGCAAGGTCGACGACGTACTGGCGACCGTGCTGACCGGACGCGCGGCGCAGGAGATCGAGATCGAGAACTCCGACGCAACCTTGTTCCTGCGGGCGATTCCGTTGCGGGCCGACGGTCAGCACGTGGGCGCGCTGATCCTGCTCCGGGACGTGACGGAGCTGCGCAGCCGGGAGCGGGAGCTGGTCACCAAAGAGGCGACCATCCGGGAGATTCATCATCGCGTGAAGAACAACTTGCAGACCGTGGCCGCGTTACTGCGGATGCAGGGCCGCCGGATGGCGGTGCCGGAAGCCCAAGAGGCGTTGGCCGAAGCGGTTCGCCGGGTCGGTTCGATCGCCATCGTGCACGAGACCCTCTCGGAATCGTTCGACGAACATGTGGACTTCGATGACGTGGCTGATCGCGTTGCTGCCATGGTGGCTGACGTTTCGACCGTTGCCACCGCTGTGGAGATCCGGCGCAGCGGGAGCTTCGGTGTCCTGGATTCGGATCAGGCCACGCCGTTGGCGATGGTCCTGACCGAACTGATGCAGAACTCGGTCGAGCATGCCTTCGGCACCCGCGACGGCGGGGAATCCAGTGGTGTCATCGAGCTGACCGGTGACCGGTCAGTGGGGCGGTTGCATGTGACCGTCGTCGACGACGGTCAGGGACTGCCCGCGAACTTCGATTCCGAGCTGTCCGGAAACCTGGGGCTGTCGATCGTTCGCACACTCGTGCTCGGGGAGCTCGACGGCACGCTGAAGTTCGGCCCTCGCCCGGACGGGAAGAGCGGAACCCAAGTCACAGTGGACTTTCCGGTCGCCGAGTAACAAGTAGTAGGGGCTGAGAAACAGCGAAGGCCCCGCGGATCCCGCGGGGCCTCGGCGAAGTTTTCTCAGGCGGTGCGGATGCGCTGGCGGGCGTTACGGCGCTTCAGCGCACGTCGCTCGTCCTCGCTCAGGCCGCCCCAGACACCGTGGTCCTGGCCGGCTTCCAGTGCCCACGCAAGGCACTGCTCACGCACGTCGCATCGGCGGCACACCTGCTTGGCCTCTTCGATCTGCATGATCGCAGGCCCGGTGTTGCCGATGGGGAAGAACAGTTCCGGGTCCTCATCGAGGCAAATGGCCCGGTGGCGCCAATCCATGGCGAATCCCATCTCTCTCAGTAGTGGAAGTACGCTGTCGGTTAGGTCTGTGCCCGATCAGCGGGTGCTGTACTCGTCGTACTTCTCGCGACGGAGGGGACCGTCGGGCGAGGACTCAATGTTCGTGGCTAGTTGTGAACGCTTTCACGAACGACTCCATGTTCCCAATCTCAGGCGTACGAAACAAGGGTTCTGGAGTTGTCGATCAGATCACAACACTTCCTTAACACTACGAACCGGTGCGTGACCGCCCTCCCCGTCCGTTAACCGGACAGAGGCGCTAACTCGCAATCACCCGTTCACTGCAAGTAACCGATCGGACAACGCTTTGGTTACGCACAACCTCGAATCCCTGTGGGGCTGGGGTTCCGCTCACCCGGCCGGGGCGCGGAATGAGGTGGTTTGCCGTCCCGTGCGCCCGAGTTCCCTCAGCACAACGCGCATTAAGCTGACGGAGTGCCGACCGACTCCCCAGCTGCCGTAGTACCGAGACCACTGAAGCTAGCCGCGGCGGTGGTCGCAGCGGAAGGCCTTGTGCTCGTAGTTCTCGGAATTGTCGAAGCAATTACGCTGCAGAGCTCCCGCTTGGTCCTCGGAGCGACCACGACGGTGTTCTTCATCCTGTACGGCGTGGGTCTGGCCGCCGTCGCGCGCGGGCTCTCCCGCGCGTCGACGTGGAGCCGTGGACCAGCGGTGTTCGCGCAGCTGATCCAGCTCCTGATCGCCTACAGCTTCTGGGGCGGCGGCACCCGAGGGGTCGCGTTCGCTCTCGGGGTGGCGGCAATCGCCGTCCTGCTAGCGGTTTTCCGTAAAGAATCCACGAAGGCACTTGCCGACAACCCCGAAAGAGATCACCCGGTTCTGTAAATACCCCCGTTGCTTTTATTCGGGGCTATTCCTTGAGTAAGCCGGCCCTTAGCTCGGTCAGCGTGCGGGCCAGCAGCCGCGATACGTGCATCTGCGAGATCCCGATCTCCTCCGCGATCTGCGACTGCGTCATACCCCGGAAGAATCGCAGTGTCAGGATCCGCTTCTCGCGATGGTCCAGCTGGGCCAGCAGCGGTTTGAGCGACTCGCGATACTCGACGCTCTCCAGCGCCTCGTCCTCGCCGCCCAGCCCGTCCAGGACCGTGGTCGCGTCGGACTCGTTCTGGTCCGGGGCGTCCAGGGACAACGTGTTGTAGGCGTTGGCGGACTCGAGCCCCTCGATCACCAGGTCGGTGGGCAAACTCAGCCGCACGGACAGCTCAGCGACGGTAGGCGCCCGGCCGAGCTCCTGGGTCAGCTCGGCAGTCGCCGCCGTCAGCGACAACCGCAGCTCCTGCAGGCGCCGCGGCACCCGGATCGCCCAGCCCTTGTCGCGGAAGTACCGCTTGATCTCGCCGAGGATCGTCGGCGTTGCGTACGTCGAGAACTCGACCCCACGGTCGGAGTCGAACCGGTCGATCGCCTTGATCAGCCCGATCGTCGCGACCTGCACCAGGTCGTCGTACGGTTCGCCGCGGTTGCGGAAGCGGCGGGCCAGATGCTCGACCAGCGGCATGTGCAGCGAGACCAGACCATCGCGCGCCGCATGGTGGTCCGGCGTACCGATTCCGGACGCGCCCATGATCGCGAAGAAAGCAGCCGTCCGCGTTCGCAGATCGGAATGTTGGTCGTGATGGCGTTCGCCGGTTGATCGTTCGTCTGTCACTCCTTCGCCTCGCTAGCGCTCGGCTTCGTCGTGACAGATAGCTGTGCTCTACTTTTGGTTCGCTCGCTACGCTCGCTCACAGGTTCTCCGTGGCGATGGCGGTGGCCGTCACGGTGATGGTGAGCCTGCCGTCAATGGTCTCGACGGCGGCGGTCTCGACGAGCGCGGTCAGCACGGTCCAGCCGAACGACGTGGTGTCAGGCGTCCAGCCAGCCGGTACGACGGCACTGGTGCGAACCGTCAGTTGCGGCGGCGCGATCTCGAAAACGCAGTCCAGGACCCCGTCCGTGGCCTGCGGGAGCAGCAAGGAGCACGCCTCGTCGACGGCGATCCGCAGATCGTCGATCGCATCGACGGTGAAGTTGTTGCGGGCCGCAAGGTTCCCCACGACCGACCGCGGTACGGCGATGTACGCACCGTCGGCCGGAATACTCAGGCGGACCTCGGACGATTGCCCCGTGCTGCTCACTTCGTCTCCTCTAACTTGGCTTGACGCCGTACTTCTACCACTCTCACCGCATTTGAAGCACGGCGCCAACCCTCAGGAGTGTTCGGACCTCAAGCGTGACAAGAAGCTCTTGGTCCGCTGGTGTTGCGGGTTGCCGATCACGTCGGCCGGGGGACCGGCCTCGACGACGACACCGGCGTCCATGAAGACGACCGTGTCGGCGACCTCCCGGGCGAACGACATCTCGTGGGTGACCACGATCATCGTCGTACCGTCGTCGGCCAGCTCGCGCATCACGGCCAGCACCTCGCCGACCAGCTCCGGGTCGAGCGCGGAGGTCGGCTCGTCGAACAGCATCAGCTTCGGCTGCATCGCCAGGGCCCGCGCGATCGCAACTCGTTGCTGCTGGCCACCGGACAACTGCGCCGGGTACGCCGCCGTGCGATCGCCGAGGCCGACGCGGTCGAGCAGCGCCTGGGCGCGCTCGCGGGCGACCTTCTTCGATTCACCCTTGACCTGGACCGGTGCCTCGATCACGTTGTCGATCGCGGTCATGTGCGGGAACAGGTTGAACCGCTGGAAGACCATCCCGATCTCACGGCGCTGGGCCGCGATCTCCTTGTCCTTCAGGCGATACAGCTTGTCGCCGCGTTCGGCGTAGCCCATCAGGTCGCCGTCGACCCAGATCCGGCCGCCGTCGATCGTCTCGAGCTGATTGATACAGCGCAGGAACGTCGTCTTGCCCGAACCCGACGGCCCGAGCAGGCAGACCACCTGACCGGCCTCGACATCGAGGTCGATGCCCTTCAGGACCTCGTTGTGGTGAAAGGACTTGGTCACGTTGACCGCATGAACCAAAGGACGGTCAGTCATCACGCACCCCCTGCCCCGGCCGGACGGGCAGCCCGCGGCGCCGTCGTACCGAAGCCTTTGCCGAAGTGCCGTTCGAGGAAGTACTGCCCGACCATCAGCACACTGGTCGCGAGCAGGTAGTACAGCGTCGCGGCGACCGCGATCGGGAACGTCTTGTAGTACGTGCTCCCGATCGACTGCAGCTGGTAGAACAGCTCGCCGATCACCGGGACGGCGAGGAGTAGTGACGTATCTTTCAGCATCGCGATCGTCTCGTTGCCGGTCGGCGGCACGATCACGCGCATCGCCTGCGGCAGCACGACCCGGCGCATCGCCTTGCCCTTGGGCATCCCGAGCGCCTCAGCGGCCTCGGCCTGGCCCTTGTCCACCGACATGATCCCGGCGCGGGCGATCTCGGCCATGTACGCCGCCTCGGACAGCCCGAGCCCGATCACACCGGCAACGAGCCCGGTGAACACCTGGTTGGCGTCCAGGGTCAGGAATCGCCAGTCACCGGACATCCCGAGCCACTCGATGATCTTCCAGTCGAACGGGATGCCGAGCGAGACGCCGCTGGGGAAGAGCACACCGAGCGTGCCCATCGTGAACAGCAGCAGGTACCGCGGGATGCTGCGGAAGAACCACGTGAACGCCCAGGAGACCCCGGACAGGATCGGGTTGTCCGACAGCCGCATCACCGCGAGCAGCACGCCGCCACCGACGCCGACGATCATCGACAGCACGGTGACGAGCAGCGTCCCCTTCAGGAACCCGCTGATCACCGGCGTCTGGTTCATCGCCTGGAAGACGAACTTCCAGTCGAAGGCCTTGTTGGTCAGCAGCAGGTGCACCAGCATCGCGACCAGGACCGCGATCACGGCGATCGCGACCCAGCGGCCGGGATGCCGGACCGGTACGGCGTCGATCGCGCCGGGCCGGGCGTCCGTCGTACCGGCCGGGGTCTCTTCGCTCATCAGGGGTTGACCGCGAAGTCGGTGATCGCCCCTGACTCGTTGCCCCACTTGGCCAGTGCGGACTTGTACGAGCCGTCAGCGGCCGACGCCTTCAGCGCCTCGACGATCGCGGCCGCGAACTCGGTCTGGGCCTTCGGGACGACATACCCGTACGGCGCCGCGTCGTAGATCTCGCCGAGCTGCTCGAGCGCGCCGTTGGTCTGCTTGACCGCGTACAGCGAGATGGGGGAGTCGGCCAGCATCGCGTCGGCCTTGCCGGCGACGAGGTCGGCGGTCGCCTGGTCCTGCTTCTCGCGGACGACCGGCTTGATCTCCGGCTTGCCCTCGGCCTTGCACTTGGCCTGCCGCTTCGGCAGGTCGTCCTCGAGCTGCGTCGTGCCCTTCTGTACGGCGACAGTCTTGCCGCACGCGTCGTCGGGGTTGACGCCCTTCGGGTTGCCCTTGGCGGTCACCCACAGGGTGCCGGCGCTGAAGTAGCTGACCATGTTGACCTGCTGCTTGCGCTTGTCGTTGATCGTGAACGACGAGATGCCCATGTCGTACTTGCCGCCCTGGACACCGGTGATGATGGTGTCGAACCCGGCCGGCTGCCAGTCGACGGTGACGCCGAACTTCGCGGCGACCGCGTTGAACAGGTCGACATCCATCCCGACCACGTTCTTGCCGCCTTCCAGCGACTCGTTCGGCGGGTAGCTCGCGTCGACGCCGACGACGATCTTCTTGGCGGTCGCGATCTTCGGCGGCAGCTTGCCGCTCAGGTCCGGCCCACCACTGGACGACGGGATCGAGGGTGCACTGGCCGGGCCGCTCGGGTTCGAGCCGAGGGAATCCGAACCGCAGGCCGCCGTCGTCGCCAGAACCAGAACACCGGACAGTGCCAGCGCTCCACGCAGGACAGACATCTAAGTCCTCCAAGACCGGGCGCCGGCCGATTTCCGGCGCCGTGTGGTCCGCATCTTGACACACGGTCACACCCCGAAAGCAGCGTTAACCCGCTAATGGAGACCTATTCGTAGCCGATGCATGCGGCCCGTCGACCACCCGGGCACGCAGCGTCACGACATACCGATCAGTTGTCCTGCACGTGGGTCGGATCGAGGACTCGCTTCAGGAAGAGCTTGGTGCGTTCTTCCTGGGGGTTGCCGATGACCTCGGCGGGCGGGCCCTGCTCGACGATGACGCCGCCGTCCATGAAGACGACGCGGTCGGCGACGTCGCGGGCGAAGGCCATCTCGTGGGTGACGACGAGCATCGTCATGCCCTCGAGAGCCAGTTTGCGCATCACGGTGAGCACGTCGCCGACGAGCTCGGGGTCGAGCGCGGACGTCGGCTCGTCGAACAGCATCAGTGCCGGGTCCATCGACAGTGCGCGAGCGATCGCTACGCGCTGCTGCTGACCACCGGACAGCTGTGCCGGGAAGGCGTGCACCTTGTCGGTCAGGCCGACCCGATCCAGGTTGGCCCGGGCGATCTTCTCCGCCTCTTCCGGCTTGCGCTTCAGAACCGTGGTCTGGGCGACCGCGCAGTTCGTCAGCACACTCAGGTGCGGGAACAGGTTGAACTGCTGGAACACCATCCCGATACTCGCGCGGGCGGCGTCCAGGTGACAGTCCGGGTCGGTGATGTCCTCACCGCGGACGATCACCTGGCCCTCCTGCGGAACCTCGAGCAGGTTGACGCAGCGCAGCAGCGTCGACTTGCCCGAGCCGGACGGCCCGATCACGCAGACGACCTCGCCCTGCTCGACACTGAAGTCGATGCCGCGCAGGACGTGGTTGCTGCCGAACGACTTGTGCAGGTTGTTGATCTCGACGAGTGCCATCAGCGGCTCTTCTCTGCACGGGCCTCGAGCCGGCGGACCAGGATGCCCAGCGGGAGGGTGATGATCAGGTAGCAGAAGCCGCAGACCACGATCGGGGTCAGGTTCGAGTACGTGTTGGCGAGGTCGCGACCGAAACCGGTCAGCTCGTAGCCGGTGGCCGCGACGCCGATGATGAAGACCAGCGAGGAATCCTTGACCAGCAGGATCAGGTCGTTGGTCAACGGCGCCAGCACGATCCGGAAGGCCTGCGGCAGCACGATCTTGCGCAGCGCGAGCCCGGGCGACATACCCAGCGAGCGGGCCGCCTCGATCTGTCCCTTCGGTACCGCCTGGATGCCGGCCCGGATCACCTCGGCCATGTACGCCGAAGCGACGATGCCGAGCGCGAGCCAGACGACGCCGTACGGGTCGAAGGGGATCGTCATCCCCTCGAAGGCCAGCGGCAGCAGGCTGAACGCGATGAAGACCACGATCGCCGGCAAACCGCGGAAGAACTCGATGTAGGCGGTCGCGATCCACCGGTACGGGCCGACGCTGCTGAGCCGCATCAGCGCCAGCAGCGTGCCACCGGCCAGGCCGATCACGAAGGCACCGGCCGTGTACTCGACGGTCTTGACGAGAGCCTGGAGGACGCCGTCCTGGAACGTCGCCTTGATGAACTCCGGCTTGAAGAACACCGAGCCGATCTGGCCCCAGTTCGCGCTGAAGAGGGCGAACAGGACCAGGGCGATCAGGATGGCGTACTGGATCAGGCGCGAGCGCTGGGCCCGCTTGCGCGGGCTCAGTCCCTTACGGACGACGGTGTCGGCTGGGCTGGTCACTTCTTCGGCTCAACCCCGAACCACTTCTTGTAGATCTCGGTGTACTTGCCGTCGGTCTTCGCCTTGGCCAGCAGCTCGTTGAACTTGGCGACGACCTTCGGGCCGCTGCCGTCCTTCAGCGCGGCGAAACCGTACTGCTCACCGGTGTCGAACTCGGCCACCACGGCCAGGTCCGGGTTGTCCTTGACGAAGTCGTAGATCGCGCCGTTGTCGTTGATCGCGGCGGCCACCCGGCCGGACTTCACGTTGTTCATCTGCAGGGCCAGGTCGTTGAACGGGATCACCTCGTAGCCGTTCTCCTTGGCGTACTTGTCGGCGTAGTCCTTGCCGGTGGTGTCGCCCTGGGCGCCGAGCTTCTTGCCCTTCAGGTCGGCCAGGCCCTTGATGCCGGAGTCCTTCTTGGCCAGCAGCACCTGGGTCGCGTCCATGTACGGGTCGGTGATGCTGAGCGCGGCCTTGCGCGGCTCGTTGATCGTCATCGCGCCCATACCGACGTCGCACTTCTTCGCCTTGAACGCGGCGCCCGAGGTGACCTGGGCCCACTCGATGCTGATCACGTCGACCTTCAGGCCGAGGTCGTCGGCCAGCAGGGTCAGCAGGTCGGTGTCGAAGCCGACGACCTTGGTGCCTTCCTTGAACTCGAACGGCTTGTACGGCAGGTGCGTGCAGATCGTCAGCGTGCCGGACTTGATCAGCTCGATCCCGGCGGCCTTCGCCTTGTCGTCGGATCCACCGCTGCTTGATTCGCCCCCGCACGCGGCGACGGAGAGCGCGAGGACGGCAGCGGACGCGGCCGCTACGGTCCGGCGGTGCTTACGGAGGGTGCGGACGATGTTCATCGCGATTACTCCTCGACAGGGGTCTGAATCTCCGAATCCTGGCACAGCAGGCAGTTCCTGCCCCCTGCTTTGCGGTGAGCGAGACGCGATCGTCACCGGATGTGGGGCCGCTCACAGCAGACCAGTTGACGCTGTGGTTTACTCGATCAGCACGGGCGACCCCCTGGAAACACTGTGGTTCGACGCACCTTCGTCGGGCCGGATGACTTCTGCTCACACACTGTCCCGAGGGGTTCTGTCATGGTCGCCCAACCTGTATCCGCTGTTGTCACCGATCGCTTCGAAGGTGATCCGGTCTTCGAGCTGCACCGCGGCGGCAAGATCGAGGTGACGTCCTCGGTGCACGTCACGAACGCCGACGAGCTGTCGATGGCCTACACGCCGGGCGTCGCCCGCGTCTGTACGGCGATCGCCGAGGACCCGTCGTTGGCGCGCACCTACACGTGGCGGTCCAACGTGGTCGCGGTCATTACCGACGGAACCGCCGTACTGGGCCTCGGTGACATCGGGCCGGCCGCGTCGCTGCCGGTGATGGAGGGCAAGGCGCTGCTGTTCAAGGAGTTCGGTGGCGTCGACTCGGTCCCGATCGCGCTCGACTGCACCGACGTCGACGAGTTCGTCGAGACGGTCGTGCGGATGGCACCGTCGTTCGGCGGCATCAACCTCGAGGACATCTCCGCACCACGCTGCTTCGAGATCGAGCGCCGGCTGAAAGAGCGGTTGGACATCCCGGTGTTCCACGACGACCAGCACGGTACGGCGGTCGTCGTACTGGCTGCTTTGCGGAACGCGCTCCGGGTGACCGGCAAGGACATCTCGGGGATCCGCGTGGTGATCTCAGGAGCCGGCGCAGCCGGGGTCGCGTGTGCACGGATCCTGCTGCAGGCCGGGGTCGGCGACCTCGCGGTCGTTGACTCGAAGGGCGTGCTGCACGAGGACCGCGCGGACCTGAACCCGGTAAAGCTGTCGCTGGCTCGCGACACCAACACCGGCGGGCTGTCCGGCCGGCTGGTGGATGCTCTGGACGGCGCCGACGTGTTCATCGGCGTCTCGGGCGGGACAGTCCCCGAGGAAGCCATCGCCCGGATGGCACCGGATTCGATGATCTTCGCCCTCGCCAACCCGAACCCCGAGGTCCATCCCGATATCGCCCACCGCCACGCGGCCGTGGTCGCGACCGGCCGCTCGGACTTCCCGAACCAGATCAACAACGTGCTCGCGTTCCCCGGCATCTTCCGCGGTGCCTTCGACGCCAATGCCTCCCGCATCACCGAGGGCATGAAGCTGGCCGCCGCCGACGCGCTGGCCGGCCTGATCGCACCGGGCGACCTCCGCCCCGACTACATCATCCCGTCCCCCTTCGACGACCGAGTCGCGCCCGCCGTAGCCGCCGCCGTCTACGCCGCCGCCCACACCGACAACGTCGCCCGCCCTTGAC
>NZ_SMKX01000053.1 GCF_004349055.1 Kribbella antibiotica | reverse complement strand
CATCCGCTGGTACAACAACGACCGCATCTCAACAAGACTCGAGGGCCTGAGCCCGGTGCAATACCGGGCCCAAGCCCTCGCGGCCTAGGCTTCTAACCAGCCAGTCCAACAATCGGGGACCAGTTCAGCCGGTGGGTTGCCCCCTCAGAATCCGACCGTGCAACCCACCACCTCAGGGGCCAACCCCCGAGACCGCAGCAACCGCGAACCACCAACACCGCACACCCGTACGACGCCCGCCCCGCACGCGCCGTACGCGCCGTACGCGCCGTACGCGCCGTACGCGCCGTACGCGCCGTACAGGCTGGCCGGCCCGACGTCTCAGGGGTCAACCCCGCAGATGGGTGGTTGGCCCCCGAGAATCCGGCGGTGCAACCCACCAGCTCGGGGGTTGGCCCCTGAGCTGGGGAGGTGGGACCACGCGGTGGGTTCACCCAGCAGATGGCGGGTTCTGGACCGTCATGCGGGTGCAGAACCCGCAAGCTCACGGGTGGACCCAGCAGATGCGGGAGGGGTGGGGGCGGTCAGGCAGGTGGGGGTTTTAGGCCGGTAGTGCGGAGTTCTAGGGCCGCGAGCTGGCGGATGATCGCCGAGTCCCCCTCGCGCCAGGCGGTGACTGGGTCGTCGGAAATCCGGGCGAGTTTGTGCATGGGCTGGTTAGCCATGGCTCGGAGGGCGAAGAGGTCGAGGTCGGCGGCGTTGTTGATGAAGCGTTGGGCGGCGGTGGCTCGGCGGATGAAGCGGAGGCGGCGCGGGAGCCAGATGAGCAGGGCGAAGAGGATGGGGAGGGCGATGGTGACGGCGGCCAGGACGTAGGCGAGTTGTTCGACGGCGTGGGCCTGGTCGCGACCGGCCTGGGCCAGGCGCGCGGCGGCTGCGGCGGCGCCGTCGATGGGTGAGCGGAGTTCGTCGCCGACGGCGGGGACCTTGCCGATGGGGACGGAGAAGCGGCGGAGGTCCGCGGCGAGGCCGTCGCCGGCTTCGGCGGTTTTGCGGCCAGGGGTGCCGAGGGCGTTGGTGATGCGGAAGACCAGCAGGCCGACCTTCACACAGACGTAGACCCAGGCGACCAGGAGGAGGTCGCCGAAGATCTGCCAGAACCGCTGACTGCCAACCTGCGAATAGAGCTTCACCCGAAGGACGTTAGAGGCTGGAGCGGAGATCCCACAGCAACGGGTAGTAACGAAGATCGAGACGGCTGCGCAGGTACGTCGCTCCGGACGAGCCGCCCGTACCGGGTTTGGTGCCGATCATCCGCTCGACCATGACGACGTGGCGCGCGCGCCAGGCGGCGGCCAACTCGTCGTGCTGAAGGAGCGCTTCCGCCAGCTCCCAGACCGCGCCGTAGTGGGCGCGGTCGCCGGCGGCCTTGCGGAGGGCGTCGCCGATCGAGTCCTCGGTGTCGGTCGCGAAACCGGCATGGCCCAGTACGGCGAGGAAGGCGTCCCAGAGGCTTGGTTCGTCGAGCCGCAACTCCAGGCGGGCGGTTTCGGCGTCGGTCAGCCCGCGGAAGCGCCGTACGAAGGAGGGGTCCTTGGCCGCGGACAGGAACTCGATCTCGCGGAACTGCACCGACTGGAATCCACTCGCCGGCGACAACCGGTGCCGGAATTCGCCGAAGTCCTGCGGGGTCATCGTCTCGAGGATGTCGACCTGCTGGGTGAGGGTGCGCTCGATCGTGTGGACGCGGCGCAGCAGGTGCTGGGCGAGCCAGAGCTCGTTGTTCAGCATCGCGTTGCGGGAGGCGGTCAGCTCGTGCAGGACCTGCTTGAACCAGAGCTCGTAGACCTGGTGGATGGTGATGAACAGCAACTCGTCGTGCGCCGGCGGATCCGACTCGAGCCGCTGCTGGTCGAGCAGTTGCGGCAACCGTAAGTAGCTGCCGTAGGTCAGCCGGCCACCTTCCTCACCGAAGTCGACATCGGTCCCGCCCCAACGCCCTGCAACAACCTCGTCAGCCATGGCTGGAGGCTATCTCAGGCACTCCGTGACCGGTCAGGCATTGGCTCGTTGGACCTGGGGTACGCCGAAACGAGGAGTCGCATGACCGCCACGATCGAAACCCCGCTGGTCCCGGGACCTGTCCAAGGTCCGACACGGACTGTTCAAGATCCGGCGCGGGATGGGCAGCTGGTCGAGGCCCTGTTGCTGGATGACTACCGTGCGCTCACCCGGCTGGCCTATCTGATCCTGCCGCCGTCACTCCGGCGCTCCCAGCGGATCGCAACCGCGCATCGCGTGGTGCAGAGCGCCGTACCGGCAGGGTTGTCGCTGCCGATTCGGGATCCGCGTGGATACCTGCGGCGCCGCGTCGTGCAGGAGGCTGCCCGGCAGGCGGCCGAGCGGTCGTTCCTGGACCGGCTGGGCAGCGTCTTCGCGCCCGCCGATCCCGCCGATTTCGACCCTTGTGCGATCGACCTCGACCACACCGCGATCGTCCGCCGCTGTCAGCGCGGACGCCAGGTCTCCCTCGCCGCCACCGCGGTCTTCGCCGCTGGGGTGCTCGCCGCGTTGCTGCTGATGTCTTGACGCCGCGTTAGCTGCCACTTACTTTCGGTTCACCGCCTACCCCCTACCGCCCCAGGGAGTTTCGTGATGATCGTTGGAATCGTTTCCAGCCTGAGTCTGCTCATCGCCCCACTTGGTGCACCACTACCAGCGCCCGCGACACCGGAGGTCCCCATGGCTCCGCAAGCGACGATCTGCAACAAGTACTGCGACGCCCGCGACCCGGCGCTGGCACCAGCGGCCCGGGCATCGGTGTCGTCGAGTTTGTTCGGCCGCACCTTCCGGCTCTACTTCGACGACGCCGACGCGATGGGCTGGGGGTCGGTCGAGAACGGCAGCCCGGGTGACGAGGTCTGGCTGGACCGCTCGATGGACGGCGGCCGCACGTGGAGCGGTGGCAGCAAGCTCGGCGCCACCTCGGTGCCGAGCGGACAGACCGGTTGGCGCACGCAGATGTTCAACGTCGACGACTGGGCGAACCAGGGCGTCGGCGCACTGCGAGTCTGCGGCAAGGCCGGCGACCGCGCCGACATCACCTGCTCCCCCTGGGCCCGTACGACGTGGAACGCGTGGGACCGCCGTACCGCGGCCGCGACGGCGTTGATGCAGGACTACAACCGGTCCACCGGCCTGTTCAGCACCACCGGCTGGTGGAACAACGCAAACGCCCTCAACGCGCTGATCGACAACATCCGGGTCAGCGGGATGAACAGCTACCGGTATGCGATCGGCACCACGTACGACAAGAACCTCAATGCGCAGCAGGGTCAGTTCCGCAACGACTACATCGACGACACCGGGTGGTGGGGGCTGGCCTGGATCGCGGCGTACGACCTGACCGGGGAAGCACGCTATCTGCAGACGGCTCGGGCCGACGCCGACCACATGGCGGCGTACTGGGACAACGTCTGTGGCGGTGGGGTCTGGTGGAGTCAGGCGAAGACCTACAAGAACGCGATCACCAACGCGCTCTACATCCAGCTCAGCGCCGCGCTGCACAACCGGATCTCGGGTGACACGACGTACCTGCAGCGGGCGCAGAGTGGGTGGACGTGGTTCCAGCAGACCGGGATGATCAACAGCTCGAACCTGGTCAACGACGGCATCAGCCTGTCCACGTGCAAGAACAACGGCGATACCACCTGGACCTACAACCAGGGTGTGCCGATCGCGGCGCTGGTCGAGTTGTCGAAGGCAACGAACAACTCGGCGTACCTGACCACTGCTCGGCAGCTCGCGAATGCGTCAACGACCGCTAGCGGCCTCCACACCGCGGACGGCATCCTGCGTGAGCCCTGCGAGGGCGGCGACTGTGGTGGCGATGGTCCGTCGTTCAAGGGCATCTACGCGCGCGCACTGACCAAGCTGAACACCGCACTGTCCGACCACCCGTACTCGGCGTATCTCAAGCGCCAGCAAGATCGCGCGTACGCCGCGGACCGGACAGCGATGGATCAGTACGGACTGCGCTGGTACGGGCCGGTCGACAAGCTGGATGGGGCTCGTCAGCAGTCCGCGTTGGACCTGCTCAATGCTCCGGTCTGACAGCATTCGCCCGGTGGAGATCGAGCAGGGCGGCTCGCAGTGGCGCGCGACGCTGCTGCGTGTCCACCGGGAGTCGGATTGCGTCTTCACACTGACTCTGCTGATCGATCCGGATCGCGGGGCCGAGGGCATCGTCTTCACCGAGTTCTACGACTACGGGCCGCTCGGTGACGACCCAGGACGCGAGTACGGCTACAGCGTGCAGGCGCCGTACGCCGTACTGGACATCCTGGCCGATGCGTACTCGCCAGGGATTGCGGGGCCAGCGCGAGAGCGGCTGGCCGGCGCGCTGGCGACGCTGGTCGATCAGGGCGTGTTGGGAGACGGGTTGGCTTTGAAGGAGAACCAGGCTCGCGTGTTGACCGGGTTCCAGACGGCTGGGGTTCCGGCTAAGGCGAATACGTGGTTTTGGATGAACTCGGAGTGATTTGGGTCGGTCTCCGGCATAATTCGGCGGCATGAGCGATCTCGGTGGGCTGCGGCGGATCAACGAGTTGGCGATCCTGACCGCGGTCCGGGCCGGGACGGACACGCTGACCGAAGTGGTGCGGGAGACCGGGCTCGCCCGGGCGTCGGTCGGTGAGGTGACGCGCGATCTGGTCGCGAGCGGTTGGCTGAGTGAGGCAGCGCCGGTGGTCCGGGGGCGTGGGCGACCGGCCGCGCGGTACGAGTACCGGGCTGAGGCGGGGGTGCTGGTCGGCGCGGATATCGGGGCGTTCAACCTCCGGGTCGCGGTCTCGGATCTGAGCGGGCGGCCGCTGGCGCAGACCCGCCGCTTCACGACCCCCGAGCTCGACGCCCGCCGCCGGTTGCGGATCTTGGATTCCGCGATCGACGAATGCCTGCGGGAGGTCGGGCGCGACCGCGATGAGGTCTGGGGAGCCGTCATCGGAAGCACCGGTCGTGTGGGCGACGGGCGCGTCCTGCTTTCGGCCGCGATCTCGGACTGGACAGGTGTGAACCTGTCCGCTCACCTCGCCAAACTCCTCCCCGGCTGTCTGGTCGATGTCGGCAACGACAGCCGCCTGGCCGCCCTCGCCGAACAGAAACTCGGACCCGGGCGACCGGAGAGCCTGGTACTGCTCCAGGCGGGACGGCGGACGGGGCTTGGATTGGTGGTCGGTGGGCGGCCGCATGCCGGGTTCGGTGGGGTGGCGGGTGACCTGAGCCGGTTTCCTGCGCTCAAGTGGGAAGGGGCGATGGAGTACCTGCAGCAGAGTGGGGTCGCGCCGACCACCGGCCCGACCTCCGACCCGGTCGCCGACACGCTCAACGCCGCCGTCGAGGGCTCCCCCGCCGCGATCGCCGCCGTACGGCGTTATGTCCGGATGCTCGCCAACACCGCGGGTGCCGTGGTCTCGATCCTCGATCCCGAAGTGCTCGTGCTCGGCGGCTCGCTAGCGTCGTACGGCGATCTGATCCTGCCGCTCCTTGCCTCGGAACTCGAGCTGCTCTGCCTGCGGATGCCGCGGCTCGAGGCATCGACGCTCGGCGCGGACTGCGCCGTACTGGGTGCTCTTTGTGCAGCCACCGAGATGGTCGATGACGCACTGATCGGTTCCGGGCCGGGTCCGCTTCCGGTCCATGCCCGACCGATGATTTCGACCTGAGTCGAAGGGTGGTTGCCAGGGAGCATGACGCGCTCTATATCTATGGAGTCCGTCATAAATAAGGAGCTCCGATGTCCGACACCGCCCCGCGTCGCTCAACTCCTGCCTGGTCAACTCCTCCCAGGCACCTCCTTGGTCGCCGGCAACTGCTCGGCTGGATGGGAGCCGGTGCGGTCGTCGCCGGAGTCCCGCTCTCCGCACAGACCGCAGGCGCTACCAGGCTAGGCACCACCGCCGCGCCGCTGACGGTCTGGCTGCCCTCGCCCGCCGACAAGATCAAGCGCGATCGCGCCTTCGGCCCATCGACGGACACCATCCGCCTGCACGCGGCGCGGAACGAATACGAGTCCGGCCAGGTGATCGTGCGGACCACGACCGGCAGCACCGACATCGGCGTCACCGCAAGCGAGCTGACCGGACCGGGCGGCGCCAAGCTGACCGGGATCGAGGTCTTCGAGCAGCGCTACATCGCCGTCGACCGGGCCACGCCGAACGCTGGCGGCTGGGGCCCTGGCGTCTACCCCGACGCGCTCGTCCCGCTGACTCCGACTCGACGCATCACCGCGAGTACCAACGCCAACCTGGGCATCTGGTTCACCGTGAACATCCACAAGGGCGCCCCCGCCGGGCACTACACCGGCTCGCTCACCATCACCGGCGGTACGGCGCCGGTCGTCGTACCGATCGATCTTGAGGTCTGGAACTTCGAACTGCCCGACCAGTGGAGTACAGCGACCGCCGTGTCCATCTGGTACCAGCAGGTCGCCCGCGCGCACGGCGTACCGTTCGGCGACCCGCGCCACGAGCCGTTGCTGAAGAAGTACTACGACTTCCAGCTGAAGAACCGGATGCTGTCCAACGACATCCCGGTCCCGATGAAGCCGAAACTCCAGCACCCGAACACGACCGACGGTCTGCTGACACCGGGTCCGGGTCAGGACCCCGAGCCGGCCGCATTCCTGGCCGGCGCCGACCAGTACCTCAACGACCCGCGCGTGATCCGCTACCGCATCCCGCTCTACGTCACCGCGGACACCCCCGCCGGCGGCTTCACCATCGACGAGAACAAGCTCCGCCAGGTGGTCGCGGGCCTGCGCTCCAAGGGCCTCATCGATCGCGGGTACTTCTACTACGCGGACGAACCGATGAACGATCAGGCCTACGAGAACGTGCGCAAGCTCTTCGCACAGGTGAAGGCGATCGCACCCGAGGTCCCGCACGTGCTGACACTGGAGCATCTGCCCGAGCAGAAGCTGCTCGACTTCGTCCACGCCTGGTGTTTCGTGATCACCGTGCCGAAGCCGGAGCTGCCGGGAATCGTTGCCCGGCTCAAGGAACGCGGCGATCTGGTCTGGTGGTACAACGCAGTCGGTCACCACTACCCGCTGCCGGGCACCTTCATCGCCGACAGCGCTGTCGGCCACCGGCTGCTGCCGTGGATCCAGCACGATCTGGGCGTTGAAGGTTATCTGCACTGGTCGAGCACGGTCTTCGGCAAGTGGACCGGTGACGGCTACCAGGTTGGCGACCGCTGGAGCGATGCGTACGGACTGGAGACCGCACCGGGCGACGGCTTCCTGATGTACCCCGGTAACGCCGTCGGCATCGACGGACCGGTCGGGACCGTGCGGCTCGAGTGGATGCGTGAAGGGTTCGAGGACCTCGAGTACCTCGCCTTTTACGACCGGAAGGCGGCCGCCCTCGCGACAGCCTGGGGTGTGCCGAAACCCGAGCGTGGGCTGGGTTCCCACCACGACGTCCTGCATGACTGGCTGGCGCCGTACCGGGATGATCCGGCCTTGTTCCACAAGGTTCGCGCGCAGGTCGGCGCCGAGGTCGCACAGCTGTTCGGTACGACGCCTGCTCTGGTCCGCATTGACAAGCCGACCGCCGGACACGTCGTGGTCGAGCTCATCACGCTGAAGGACGCCGCCGTCCAGATCAACGGAACCACCAGCACGGCGGTCTCCGCCCAAGGTCCGTCGGCGACGCATCGGGTGATTCTCGACTTGCCGGCCGGCGAGCACCAAATCACGCTTTCCGTTGCTGGCAGCAACTTCTCGCGCACCGTGAAGGTCGCCGCTGTCGCCACTCCGCACGAGATCGTCATCAACTCCTTCGAGTCTCCGGCGGATGTCGCCCGCCTGGTCACCCAGGAGGCCAGTGCGACGTTCAGCAAACAGCATCCGACAACGGGCGGTAACAGCGCCAAGCTGGTCTTCAATGCGAACGTCGCCGACCCGGCGTGGGCAGGTGTCTTCCTGTACACGTTGAAGGAAGGCCATCCGGAGCAGTCGATCGGCCGCAACGACTGGTCTCAGCTCGAGGCGGTCGCCTTCGATCTCTACAACGACTCCGACGACCTGATCGCGATGTACTGCGACTTCCACGACCCGGTCAAACTCGACAACGGCAATCCGTTCTATCTGGCACCGCGCAAGCAGCAGCGCGTCGTCGTACCGCTGACCGGTCTGATCAGTGACCTGCCCCGGATCACCTCGATCCACCTCCGGGTCGACCGCCGAGCCAATCCGCTGACGGTCTATCTGGACAACGTCCGCTTCCTGCGCAGCAAGACCGGACTGCCGACACCAGGGAACTGGTCACGTCAGGACGCCGACCAGCGCATAACAGTCCAGGCCGTCCGCCCAGACGGCACCATCGGGTACGCCCGGGAGAACGGCGCCAGCTGGGATGTCACGAGTCTCCCGGCCGGCGTGACTGGCGCAGTCGCCAGTGCGGTCGACCCGGCCGCCAGGATGAACCTGCTGGGGATCACCAGCAGCGGCCAGCTCAGGTGGAGCCGGCTGGACGGCACCTGGACACACACGGCGGTTGCCGCACCAGCCACGCTGACCGGTACGCCGGCCGCCGTACTGGATGCTCTTGGTCGCCTGACGTACTTCGCCCGCACCAGCGAGGGGGACCTGATCCGCGGCCGCCAGAGCGCGCCCGGAGCAACCACCTGGACTGCGGCCTATGTCCTGGATGCCAGTGGCAACAGAGCCGTCGTTAGCGGAGACCCTGCCGCCGTACAGGATCCGTCCGGCAAGCTGACGTACTTCGTGCGTGGTCACAACGGTGACCTCGTGCACGGCTGGGAGAACGCGCCTGGCAACGACCAGTGGAGCATCGACCTCATCAGGCAGGGCGGAAACGGCGCAGTGGCCGTCATAGAGGGGCGACCAGCCGTGTCGCAGGACATCTCCGGACGCCTCACGTTCCACGCCCGGACTGCTGCGGGTGGTGTCATTACAGGCTGGCAATCCACCCCTGGCAATGGTCCGTGGCGCTACGACTCCCTACCGCTCACTGCCACCCTTGCTGGTGATCCGGTGAGCGCGCTGGATGCCTCTGGCAAGCTCGTGTACTTCGCACGCACCACTGACAACCGCATCGCCCACGGCTGGTCACGGTACCCAGGCAACGGTCCGTGGGAGGGCACGGTGATCGGTGCCGACGGCATCACAGCGGACGGCGCCACCACGCAGTCCGCAGATGGGCGGCTGCACTACTTCGCCCGGCTTGCCTCCGGCCGCCTCGGTCACTGGTGGCAGGACGCGCCGGGGATCGGTCCTTGGCACGACGGTGACGTCCCAAATGCGTGAGCCGGACATGCCCGCAGCTAGTTGGTGACCGATGGGTAATGCCATGATGGCCCGATGGAACTGAAGCTGTCCGCGTCGTACGACGCCACGCCCGAGGAAGTGTTCGCAGTCGTCACGGACAAGACGTTCCGTGAACAGGCCTGCGAGAAGACCAACGCGTTGTCGTACGACGTGCAGGTGAGCCAGTCCGGCGCCGACACGATCGTCAAGGTGACCCGGGAGATGGCGTCGGACGACGTACCGGACATCGCCCGCAAGTTCGTCGGCGGGACGCTGACCGTCGTACAGACCGAGACGTGGCACGCCGCGGCCGCCGACGGGTCGCGGAAGGCCGACGTGGCCGGGGAGATCACCAACACCCCGGTCAGCCTGAAGGGCACTGCGGACATCACCCCGGGCGGAGCTCAGACCACCCAGGGCATCACGCTCGACGTGAAGGTCGCCGTACCGCTGATCGGCAAGAAGATCGAGCCGTTCGTCGTCGACGCCGTCCGCAAGGGCCTCGTCAAGGAGCACGAGCTCGGCCAGGAGTGGACCAAGTAGCAGGCTCATCCGTGTCGCTGCCGGATCAACCGATCCGGCAGTGGCACGCTGACAGGTGAGGTGAGCCAGATGCAGAAGAAGATCCTGTCCTCCGACATCGCCCAGTACTGCGTGATCTGCGCCGGCACGATGCCGTTCGAACGTGTCGACGCCGTCGATCACCACCACGACGAAACTACCGAACTGATCTGCGTGGCCTGTGGGTACGCGCTGCTCGTCGACCCACCGCTGCAGGTGCTGAGCGCCTAGAGCGGCGGACCGAAACCACAGATCACGCGCTTGGCGTGAGCCGGGTCCAGCGCGTTCGAGATCATCTGCGCGACGGTCGGGTCGAAGGCCAGGCCGACATGGCCGACCAGGTCCAGCGGGCAGGTGTCCTGGACGAACTTGTTGGTCACGCCGGGCTCGCGGACGAAGGACGTCTCGTGCGGTGTGACGAGCGCGTCGAAGCGACTCGCGATCACGGTGTACTTGACGCCTGGCTGGGCGATCGGGCCGGCGGTCAGCTTCGTGACGGCCGATCCGCCGACGATGATCTCGTCACACGCCGGGCAGCCGAAGTCCCGCAGTACCTGATCCACCAGCGGCCGCAGGCCGAGGTAGTCGCCGACGCTCACCAGACCGGCGAACGTGGTGCCGTGGGTAGGCGGCGCGAGCGCGACCACCTTGCCCACGTGGGCGGCGTACCCGCGGACCTTGGGGCCGTAGAGGCTCTGGAAGGCGCCTTCGGAATGGCCGACGATGTCGACCTTCGCAGCACCGGTCGACTGCCGGACCTGCTGGATGAAGGCGTCGATCTGGGCGGCGGACTCGGTGATCGAGACGGTGCCACCGACCGGGATCACCGGCGAGGCCTGGCCGTAGGTGAGCGTGAAGGTGCAGTAGCCCTTCGCTGCCAGGTACGGCTGCAGGTAGGCGTAGTTGCCGGGGCCGTTGCCACCGAGGCCGTGCAGGAGTACGACTGGGTTCGGATGGGCGGCCGACGGCGTGCAGGAGGCTGCGGCCGGTGCAGCATTGGCGGGCGTAGTGGTAACCAGGGCGGTTGTCACCACAGCGCCCGCCAGCAGAGTTGTCAGGACTCTGCGGAGGCGATTGGACATGTAGTACTCCCCGTGACGTATCGTTCGGTAACCGGCGGGTAACCGAGAGTTGAGCACGACTCCGGGTTATAAACAAGAGCTCATATTCAAAACCGGTTCACTAGGTTGCCGAACCCGGAGCGGGGGTAACGTCCAGCGCATGAGTCGGACCATTCGGGGCCTGGACGCCGAGCAGCGGCGGGCGGAGCGGCGCGAGCAGCTGCTCGACGCAGCGCTCAAGCTGTTCGCGGACAACGGGTATCTGGGCACGTCGATCGAGCAGATCTGTACGACGGCCTACATCGGCACCAAGAGCTTCTACGAGCTGTTCACGAGTCGCGAGGAGTGTTACGTCGCTGTCCTGCGGCGGACCTCGGACCGGCTCGAGGAGCGGATGGTGGACGCCGCGCGGCAAGCCACCGGCAACGAGAAGCAGGAGGCGCCGCGGCTGCTCGCGACCTTCGTGCACGCCCTCGTCGACGACCCGCGCGTCACCCGGGTCACCTTCGGGATGGCGTCCGGGATCTCGGAGAGCGTCGAGCGCGAACGCCGCGCCAACCGCCGCTGGGCGGCCGGCTTCCTCGAAAAACTCTGGGACGCGTACGACGGACCGCCCACCGACGAGCTGCGAGTCGTCCGGCACGGGGTCGCGATCGGTCTGGTCGGCGGCATGTTCGACCTGATCTCCGACTGGCTCCTCGACGCCGACCTCACCGCCGAGAAGCAGATCGAGACCCTAATCGACGACCTGACGACCTTCTACATCACCGTCCGCCGCGGCCTGACGAAATAATCACTCGAAGACGAGAGTGCGGAGGGCTACGTGGCCTTCCTCGTCGATGACGTAGTGGGCGTGGCCCTCGTGGTCGACGGCGATGCCCTCGATCCGGCGGATGTCGCCGAAGCGGTGCATCGTCTTGGTGCCGACCGGGCCCGACTCGGCCGGTAGCTCGAAGCGGACGTGCTCGGAGTCGGCGAGGGCGCCTTCGGGGTGGTCGTCGAGGACGGTGGCGGACTTGCCGATCGCATCCAGGTCACCGATGATCGCGTCGAACTCGACCCCGTCGCGGGTGTCCAGCGCACGCAGTCCGGCCGGGGCTTCCGGCGTACCGACGTTGTCCAGGACCCAGACCTTGCCACACCTCGGTACGGCGTTCGCATCGGCGAACAGTTCGTCGACGTTGTCGAGCTCGACCACGATCGGGTGGCCGTCGGCGGTGACCGGGTAGCGCAGGCCGAGCAGCAGTCGACCGTCGGCGGCGAACTCGGCCGCCTCGATGTTGACCGGGTGATCGGTGACATGGACAGTCCCGCCCCAGCTCTTCAACTCCCCCTTGGCGATCGTGGCATCGACGTACGACGCCTGTCCGAGCGGGCCGAGCGGGATCAGGTCCAGGCCGGCCAGCGCGTCATTGATCGCGCGATGAAGCCCGAAGCGCATGCGCACCACCTCGAGCTCAGCCGCCGTACCGGTGTCTAGGGCGCGACCGATGGACTCCTCGCTGACGCGGGCGATCCAGGACCGCTTGGCGCTCAGCGGACCGCGTTTCTTCCCGAACTGCGAGCCGACCAGGTACACGTAGCCGTCGCGGGAGGCGCAGGCCTCGGCGTCCTCAGTCCTGCCGTTGTGCACGCCTGCGTCGGCCGGCACGCGGACCGCCGTCCAGCCCTCGTCGAGCGGCGCGCCCGCGGTATGCGCGAGCAGGGCGATCGCGTTCTCCGCGCTCGCCTCGTCCAGCACCGTCACGAACGCCCGCTCCCAGCCGCGCCGTGCCAGCTCGTCGGGGCCGAAGACGCGGCACAGGTCGGAGGCTTCATTGGGGTCGAGGTGCAGATCGGTCTCATGCATATCTGGTAGACGCTCCCTCGGCCTCGAATGATCCCCTTCAGCACAGATCCCCGGGACATCCCTGAGCACTTCCAGGGTCTCCCGGGGATCTGTCGTAGCTCAGCCCTGGTGCGGGTAG
The DNA here is from genome assembly GCF_004349055.1 of Kribbella antibiotica. Lineage (GTDB taxonomy): Bacteria > Actinomycetota > Actinomycetes > Propionibacteriales > Kribbellaceae > Kribbella > Kribbella antibiotica. The sequence continues at coordinate 37,423 of NZ_SMKX01000053.1, read as the reverse complement.
CGGTAGTCCGTCGGCGGCGCGAAGGTCTCCTTCATCGACCGCGGGGAGGCCCAGCGGATCAGGTTCCACATCGAGCCGGCCTTGTCGTTCGTGCCGGAGGCGCGGGCGCCACCGAACGGCTGCTGGCCGACGACCGCGCCGGTCGGCTTGTCGTTGACGTAGAAGTTGCCCGCCGCGAACCGCAGGTAGTCGGCCGCCTCGGCGACCGCGTACCGGTCCTGCGCGATGATCGCGCCGGTCAGCCCGTACGGCGCGGAGTTCTCCATGCCCTTCATCACCGCGGCGTAGTCGGCGTCGTCGTACACGTGCACGCCGAGGATCGGGCCGAAGTACTCGGTCGTGAAGATCTCGTCGGTCGGGTCGTCGGACACGATCAGCGTCGGCCGGACGAAATAGCCCTCGGAGTCGTCATAGGTGCCACCGGCAACGACCTGCAGCGCGTCGGTCGCCGCGGCCCGGTCCAGCGCCGCCTTGTGCTTGGCGAAGGCGCGGTCGTCGATCACAGCGCCCATGAAGTTCGACAGGTCGGAGACATCGCCCTGAGTCAGCGACTCGGTCTCGGCGACAATGTCGTCCTTGATGAGGTTCCAGACCGAGCGCGGCACGTAGGAACGGCTCGCGGCCGAGCACTTCTGGCCCTGGTACTCGAACGCGCCGCGAACCATCGCGGTCTTCAGCACGGCCGGGTCAGCCGACGGGTGCGCGAGGATGAAGTCCTTGCCACCGGTCTCGCCAACGAGCCGCGGGTAGGTCTTGTACGACGCGATGTTCGTGCCAACCGTGCCCCACAGCGACTGGAACGTCTTGGTCGAACCGGTGAAGTGGATCCCGGCGAGATCCGGATGAGTCAGCGCAGCCTTGCTGACCTCGATGCCGTCACCCGTGACCAGGTTGATCACACCAGCCGGTAGACCCGCAGCCTCGAACAGCCGCATCGTCCAGTGCGCCGCGAACTGCTGCGTCGGCGACGGCTTCCAGACGACCGTGTTGCCCATCAGCGCCGGCGCGGTCGGCAGGTTGCCGGCGATCGCGGTGAAGTTGAACGGCGTGATCGCGTAAACGAAGCCCTCGAGCGGGCGGTAGTCGACCCGGTTCCAGATCCCCGGCGAGGAGATCGGCTGGTCGTTGATGATGTTGCGCGCGAACGCGACGTTGAAGCGCAGGAAGTCGATGAACTCACACGCCGCGTCGATCTCAGCCTGCTGCACCGTCTTCGACTGCCCCAGCATGGTGGCCGCGTTCAGTGTGTCTCGCCACGGCCCGGCCAGCAGGTCGGCCGCCTTCAGGAAGATCGCCGCCCGGTCGTCGAAACTCAGTGCCCGCCACGCCGGCGCTGCCGCCAGCGCCGCGTCCACGGCAGCCTTGCCGTCGGCCTCGGTCGCGTTGCCCAGGTTGCCCAGCACATGCGCGTGCTTGTGCGGCTGCACGACCTGGATCGAGGCCCCACCACCGAGCCGCTGCTCACCACCGATCGTGCAGGTCAGATCAATCGCACCCGCGGCGTTGAACTCCTTCAGCTTCGCCTCCAGACTCACCCGCTCCACCGATCCGGGCGCATAGCCCTTCACCGGCTCGTTCACAGGGGTCGGCACTGCGGTGACGGCATCCATCGGGTACGGCGCTCCTCGGTCGGCTCTACTGGATCTCAGCTGGCGTCTTCATGGTGCCATGTCCAACCCAGTACCACGAACCTGACAGGTATGACGTGGAGTACGTTCTTTTGCGTGACCGGAGTAGGACATTTCACAAGCGCGCAAGCCCAAGCCAGCTACCTCGCCCTGTACGACGAGCTGATCGCCGCAATCCCCGGTGAGCGCGAGACCCGCGACGTCTCCACCACCTACGGCCAAGTCCGCGTCTACCGCTTCGGCTCCGCCGAGGGAACGCCGTTCGTGCTGCTCCACGGCCGCGGCGCCACCAGCGCAATGTGGGAGCCGAACATCCCAGCCCTAGCCGCCGAACGCACCGTCTACGCCATCGACTCCCTAGGCGAACCCGGCCGCAGCATCCAGACCCTCCCGATCGCATCATCGGCGGACCAGGCAGCCTGGCTCACCGAAGTCTTCGACGTACTAGGCATCGAGAAGGCCCACGTGGCCGGCCTATCCGGCGGCGGCTGGCTCACCTTCAACCTCGCGCTCCACTCCCCTTCGCGCATAGCCACCGCGACCCTCATAGAGCCGGCCAACGTCCTGGCCCACTTCTCCAAGAAGTTCCTCCTCGGCGGCTTCTCCCTCCTCCCCGGCCTCCCCCAGTCCTTCGGCGACCGCTTCCTCGGCTGGGTCTCCGGCGACCCCGACATGACCCAACCCATCGCCCGCCTCCTCACCACCGGCATGCGCGCCTACCGCATGCACCTCCCCATCCCGAACTACGGCACCGACGACCTCCTCCGCAGCCTCCAGGTCCCCGTCCTGGCCCTACTAGGCGGCCGCAGCGTCGTACACGACCCCCTCGAAGCAGCCCGCCGAGCTCAGACCCTCATCCCCCACAACGAAACCGAACTCTGGCCCGAAGCCACCCACGCCCTCTCCGGCGAGTTCCCCGACCAACTCAACGCCCGACTCCTGAACTTCGCCGAGAGAGCGTAGAAGAGCGGCCACGTCTGGCATGGGGACAGAAATTGCCAGGGTCGAGCGGCGCATGCGCGGCGGACGGTCGCAGGGGGCTACTGGCGGCCGTTACCGCAGCGCGTCTCAGGCTCGGGCTAATTCGCTCCCCAACACCACATCAATGCTGGAGATCTGAAGGACTCGCTGCCCGGCTCACACCGGGCGATAGGCACTGCACTCAGTCCGACAGTCCGTCCCTCCGAGACCGCGGCAGGTCGTGGTGGACGCGAAGTTGCCGTGCGCGTCGCTAGGTCATCGACACCTCGCCGCCAGCTTCACTGGTGACTTCGTCAACTGCCCCGTCGCGTCATGGGTGCAGCTACGAATGCCGTAGCCATGGGGCCCGCGCCCCGGCGAACTGCCGGGTCAACGGCGACCTCTGCCACTCCAGTCACGGCGGCCCCTCAGTCCAATGGTCTACGGACGACCCATTGGCTACAGTCAGAGCCAACTCAAGTACGAGCCCTCAGGTCAACGCCGCAACCCCTCCAACGAGCCAGGATCGACCCGAACAGTCCTACGGAGTCAGCGGAGCAGCATCAAGCGCACTGGAATTCGAGGCTAATCCACACGAACCGCGTCCAGGAACTCCTGCGGCGGGAGGTAACTGTGCGCTGAAATATAGTGAATGATCAGCGATGGTGCCGCATACTTCACACCCCACCTCCCCTTCACATGCAGTTCACCCATACCTAAAGAGACAAACCCACGTGCCACCGGTGCCGGGAAATGTAAAGGGGATTCAAGGGTGCAGAATTGGCAGTCATGCGTTCCGCGCATAACATTTTCTTGATGCTCAGCCAAGATTGTGAGCCGATCCAGAACTCCTGATTCAACCTGCCCCACAGCAAAGTCGTGTCCGCGCTCAAGCCAGCCAACATTGAGCATCCGGCGCCAGCCCGGACCATACGTATAGCGCGACAGGTCAGCGAAGTAGGTCACTTTTACCAGGCACTTTCTACATTCCTGCAGGCCGCCCAGTGACAGACGCCCATATTTGGCTTCAGCAGATCACTAAGCAGCGTCGTCCTTTCTACCGTGATCGACTTCTCATAGATGACGAGATTGTCGGGGGCTTTGAGATTATAGTTGTCGATCTTATCGCCTGGCCCGAATGTTTCATACGGCTTGACCCGCTTGCCTCCCTCGATCCTCGTACCATTCTTCAAGCTGAGACCCTCACCATGCTTGGAGTACATACGCAAGTAGGTGCCATCGGGAACGGTGATCTGACCGTTGCCATAAGTGTAAGTTCCGTGCCCAGCCAGGACGGTCTGACCATCCTTACGTCCGCCTCGTCGCACCTGCTTCGCCACATCATGCCCGAGTCCCCCGGCTCCACGAGTTTCTCTAGCGGCCTTGAGGCCCTTGTTGACGTAGCGGCTGGCCTTGGCCGCAGTTGCAGCATACCCAGCTATTGGTATAGCGGAGGCAGCGCTGAGAGCGGCATTGACGTAGTCGCCTTCGGCGGCGTACCAGGCGGCGTTGGCGAGGTCAGCTACTTCGCCTAGACCGGGGATCAGGCCCACGGCGTCCAGCAGGCCGTGGCCAATGGCGCCCTTGTTGTTCCAGATTCCGTTGCCTAGCTCCTTGAATGCCTCCTTCAAACTCATTCGGGGGCCGTTGCCGTTAAAGGTCGCGTTCTGGACGGGGTTGCCGGCATCCTTGACCGCGTTTTTGTAGACATCGTCAGCTGAGCCGCGAGTGTCCTGGATCAGGTTCTTGGATGTACCGCCGCCGGCTGGGTTCTGCCGGGCGATCACGGGATCGACAGCGGCTGGGGCGTTGGGTTGCTTGTTCTGCTTGACGTTCTCTTCGAGTTGCTGGCGCGCCTTGACTGCCGGGTCCGGGGGTGAAGGCTTCCGCTGCGTGGGAGTGGGGTCTGCGGGATCGTCGCCGTCGTCGCCGTCGTCGCCGTCGCCGCCTGGTGGGCATGTGGGCGGGCATGCCGGCTTCTTGGGGCACTTCTGGCCGTGCCGCCCCGGACCCTCACAGATGTTGTCGGGAATCTTGCCCGTCCACGTACAACGGAGCTCCTTCGGGCCGTCACCACCAAGTACTGACGTCCAGGCCCTCAACTTCTGGGGATTGATGCCCCTCGTAGGCGGCGGTGGCGGCGGCGGCTTCGGCTTGGCCGGGACCCACTTGCAGACCTGGCCTATCTCGCCGTACGGGTCGACGGCTTTGTTGCCGGTGGGGTCGTAGTTGGTGAGGGGGTTGGTGTTGCCGTAGGCGAAGCGGTTGGCGTCGGCGGCGGGGCCGCCGGAGTAGCCGACCGTGTCTCGGGAGTTGAAGGTGCCGGTGTTGGGGTCGTACCAGCGGGCGCCCATGTTGACGTTGCCGGTGGAGGGGTCACTCCAGTCGCTTTGGTAGCCGACGCCGTAGGTGAGGCCGGTGCTGGCGAGGTTCTTGCCGAAGGGGTCGTAGGTTCGGGAGTCGGGCAGCGCGGCCAGGGTGCCGTCTGCGGGGTCGAAGCCGCCGGTGATATCGGTGTGGCGGTCGGAGAGGAGGAGACGGCGGGTTTGGCCTTGGGCCAGCGAGATGACGTTGTCGCCGGGGTCGTGGCCGTAGATCTGGGTGCCGTCGGAGGAGACCTCGTCGCTGAGGCCCGCGTACTTGAGGCTGGTTCCGCCGGCGTTGATCGGACGGTCGGCGCCGTCGTACTGGTAACTGCGGCCGCCCTGTTCGACGACGCGATCGAAGGCGTCGAACTTGGTGGTCTGTGTTTCCGAACCCGTGGTCTTCGAGATCAGGGTGCCGCGGGCGGAGTAGCTGTAGTCGGTGGTGCTGTCGGTGATGAGGCGGTTGCGCTCGTCGAAGCGGGCGGTCTTTCCGTCGACCTTGACCCGGTTGCCTGCCTCGTCCCATTCGTACGACGTGGTCTTGCCACCGACGGTCCAGGTCTTGAGCCGGTCGGCGCTGTCGTAGGTGTAGGTATTCGCTCCAGCACCCTGGACACCGGTCGTCGTCTTGCCGGTGACATTGCCATCAAGGTCGAAGTTGTAGGCCACCGAGCTGACCGTCGAGCCCGCACTGTTCTTCAGCGCATCGGACTTCAGCCGGCCGAGGCCGTCGTACTCGAAGGTGCGGATCCGGCCGAGGCCGTAGCCGATGCTCTTGGGCGCACCGGAGTTGTCGTAGCCGAGCGTTTGCTCGGTTCGGGTCACCGGATCGGTCATCGAGCTCAGTCGACCCTTGATGTACGCGAAGTCCGCGGTCCCGGCGGCATCCGTCCGTTTGGTCAGCGCGCCGTCGCCGTCGTAGGCGAACGTCGCGTCGCCGGAGGGCCCGGTTGCGGACAGCAGCTGACCACGGTCGTCGTAGGTGTACGTGTCGGCCGCACCCGGAGCATTGATCGAGGTCACCCGCCCGAGGACGTCGTACCCGATGCTCCGGTTAGCTGCGGAGGCACCGGTCCCGGAGCCCGCCTCTTCGGTAAGGCGACCGGAAGCATCGAACGTCCGGGTCCGGGTAATGCCTCCCGGCTGGGCGACCCGCACCGGGTTACCGGCGGCGTCGTACGAGGTCGTCCAGGTCCGGTCCGCCGCAGCCGGGTGCGCGACGGTCGACGGCTCGATCACAGACTCGGTGAGCCCGAGGCTGTTGACCGATGTGTACGTCGAGTTGCCTCGTCCGTCGGTGTACCGCGACCGGTTCCCGGCCGCGTCGTACCCGAACGTCGTGGTGATCGACTGCGTCCCGGTCACTGTTTCCTGCTGCCGGGTCAACCGCGACAGCGCGTCATAGGTGAAGGACGTCAGCCCACCGGCTGGCGACTTCGCCGTCAAAACGTTGCCATCGGCATCGGACGTGTACGACGTCTTGCGCAGCTCCGTGTTCGCCGCGTCATAGTCGCCCTGTTCGACCAAGCGGCCGCTCAGGTCGAATGTCGAGGCATTCATCCGGCCGAGTCCATCGACCTGCTCCACCTGGCGGCCGACGAAGTCGTAGCCGAACTGGGTGACCACGTTCGACGGATCGGTGACCTTGATCGGCTGTCCGATCGAGTCGTACGTCGTGGTGGTGGTCGCGCCGGTCGGTGAGGTCGTCGATGTGACCCGGTCGGCATCGTCGTAAGCGAACTTGGTGACGAAGTTGTCGGTCACCGGCTTCCGCTCGGCCTGGGTCCGGGTGATCACCCGGTCGAGATCGTCGTACGTCGACTCGACCCGGCTGCCGAGCGGATCGACAACAGCCTTGGGCGCACCGTTCCCGGTGTACTCGTACGTCCAGACCGCCCGGTTGTCGTTCGTTGCAGCGGGCTGGTCGCTCTTCACCAGCCGGCCCTGTCGGTTGTAGGTGAGGAAGGTCTGCGCACCGCGCGAATCGGTCGTCTTGACCGGATTGCCGTTGGCGTCGTACTCGGTCTTGGCGTTCGGCGTGATCGCCGTGCCGCCCGGCGGCGTGTAGGTCGGTCCGGTGGTCTCGATCGGCAGGCCGATCTGGTTGTAGACCGTGCGGCCGACGTTGCCCAAGGCATCCTTTGTCGACGTGACAGCGCCGTAGGCGTCGTACCCGACCGTCGTCACCGGCGAGGTCTGCGTCGCGGCCTGACCGTTCTCCTCCACCGCCACCTTCGGCAGCGTGATGACGTTCTGCCGGCCGAGCTCGTCGTACCCGTACTTCGTGGTGAAGTCCGCCGCCACCGCGCCGGTCTCGTTACCGCGCGCCGATGTGGCGCTGGTTTGCAGGCCACGCTGGTCGTAGGCCCACGTCGTGGTCAGACCGGTGTTGCTGTTCAGCCAGACGGTCTGCGCGGTCCGGCGGCTCGCTCCGTCATACCGGTACGTCGTCTTGCGCTCCAGGCCGCTGACCAGCACCCGCGTGTTCGAGAACGATCCGGATTCGACCGTCGACAGGATGTTGCCGCCGAGGTCGTAGGTCATCGTCGTCCGTCGGTTCAGCCCACCTGGGTCTACCAGGCTCGTGAGCACTCGTCCCGCGCTGTCGCGGGTGAATGTGGTTTTCGACTTGCCGTTGTCGGTGGCCTGGGTGAGCAGGTTTCCGGCACCGTCGTAGGTGTTGGCCTCGAGGACGACGTCTCGGGTCGTGCCGTCGGGGTTGTGGAAACCCTCCAGCGTCGTCGACTTCAGCAGGCCGTCGCCGTAGTACTGGTAGCGCGTCGTGCGCCCCATCGTGTCGGTCTCACGGACGACCCGGCCGGTCTGGTCGTAGCCGAACGAGCGCATCACCTTGTAACCGGTGTCGCCGGTCCCGTCGGCGTCGCGCAACCGCACTTCGGCCAGCTTGTTCCGCGCTGTGAAAGCGTATTCGTACCGGTTACCGTTGGCATCGATCATCGCGGTCCGATTGCCGAAACCGTCGTACTCGTAACTGACCTCGTTCCCCACGCCGTCGGTCTGGCGCTGGAGCCGGTTCCGGTCGTCGAACGTGTACGTCGTCCGCCGCGGCTCGCCGCCACCGATCAGATCGGCGGTCTCCTCGGCGACGACATTGCCGTCGTCGTCGTAGCTGAGCGACACCTTCTGCTGGTGTTTGGCTCCGGTCACCTTGTCGGTCGTCACCGGTCCGGTGGTAGAGGTCAGCCGCGACGCCTTGTCGTAGCTGAACTTCGTGGTCACCCCTGCCGGCTCGGCGTCCGAGGTCTGTGTCTGAGCGCTTTTGCGGCCCACCGAGTCGTAGGTGAACGAGGTCTTCAGCCCGCTCGGTGTCGTGATCGCTTCGAGCTGTCCTGAGGCGTAGTAGCTGTAGTTCGTCGTCTGATCGAGTGCATCGGTTGTCGTCAGGACCAGACCCGACGGCATCTGCCCGTCGGGGCCGAACTCGGTTCCGTTGGTGTAGGTGTTCTTGACCGTGCCGGACGCCGGCGACTTCTGCGACACGACGTCGCCTTGGGCCAGATAGGTCAAGGTGGACTTGTAGGTATCATCCGTCGAGTTGGCCGAGCGTCCGTCGCGGGTTTCAATCGGCCGGCCCCAGCGCGGATCGAGCGGATCAGTCAGTCCGGTGGTCGGGAACGTCGTGTAGCTGGTGTGGCAATCCTCACCATGGTTGCGGCAGGTCGTCCGCGAGGTGTTGTTGCCCTTGATGTCGTACCCAAGAGTGGCAGTGTCGCCGATCTCGTCGGTCGTCTTGATCAGCTGTCCGGACTTGTCGTACTCGAAGCTCCGGATCGCGATGCCGTCGAGCCCATGCCAGTCGAAGATCGGATCCTGCGACCCGGAGCCGGGTGTGACCACACAGAAGTCGGGGTCGCCCGGATCCGGCGTGTTGCAGTTCGATGGAGTCGGCGTCGGGGTCGGCGCTCTCGGCAGGTCTTCGTCACGCGTACCAAGCCCGTTCGGTACGCCGGAACGCAGCAGCCAGCCGCCGATCCCGTCGTACTCGTAGAGGTACCGGCGATCGGCCGGGTCCCGGACCACGACGGTCCGGCGAAGATCCTTCGCGCCGCCGCTGATGACCGGCTCGCCGATCTTCCACAGCCCACCGTTGTCGTCGGTGACCTCCTTCACCCGCTCGGTGGCCGTGTCGTAAACGGCGGCGGACACGACCTTCCCGCTGGGGATCGTGACGGTCGTCAACTGGTCCGACGGGTTCTTGCCCAACTTGTAGTGCGCCGCGACGACGTCGGCCGTCAGCGGCCGGGAGTACACCGCGACCTCGTCGATCCCGCCCCGCAGATAGTTCCGCGTCGCGGATCCCCAGCCCGGCCAGGCGCCCGGAGCCTTCGCGAAAGCGGCCCCAAGCTGGTTGTAGACCATGCCGAGGTGATCGATCGTCCGCCCGGTCGCCGTCCCTGCGACGAGACCGTCGAGGTACAGCGTCTGGGTCGAACCGGCCGCCGACAGTACGACGTGATGCCAGCGGCCCTCGTCGACCGGGCCCGCCGTGGTGATCGGTGCGGCCGCACCGCCCCAGAACTGTCCGCGGAGCAGGCCGTCGGTTCCGACGTACAGAATCGGCAGTCCGGCCGCAGAGTCGCCCTCCACGTTCTTGTTCTGGTAGCCGAGTAAGGGGTTCGTGACGCCCTTCTCGGTAATCCGGAACCACATCTCGATCGACTGGTTACGGTTCCGCCGGACCATGCCGTTGGGAAGCTCGACGTACGACGGTCCCAGCGCACCCTTGAACCGGGTCGAGGTGTCGCTGGATCCGGCCAGCGCACCCGCGACGTTGTGGTCGACGCCCTTGTACGTCCCGTTGTCCTTGCCGAAGTTCAGCGTGACCTCGCTGGCGGCCGGCCCGTCGCTCTCCTCGGAGAGGCGGTAGTAGGAGTCAGGCTGGGTATCCAGCACCGCAGTCCGGTAGTGCGAACCCTGGGACGCGCCATATGTCGTGCATTTACCATCCGGCTCGCACACCGACTTGAGCAGATCGCCTTCATAGCTGTAGGTCCAGGTCAGCGGTGCGCCGTCGATCGGCTGAGTGCTGACCGACGCGATGTGTGTGCCTTCCCAGCTGAAGGACAGCGAGCGGTTGTTACCTTGCTGGCTGACAACTCTGGAGAGCTTGCCGTCGCTGCCGTACTCGAACAGCATCGGCTTGCCCCAGCGGCCCTTGATCTGCGTCAATTTGCCCGACAGCGAGAAGGTGTAGCTGTTCGCGCCACCGTCCTTCAGCATCCAGTTGTTGATCGTGCTGTCGAAGGTCAGGCGGGCCTGGCGGTTCGCGGGACCGACATAGGTCCCGTCCGGGTTCTTCCCGAACCGGACCTGCTGGCCGTCCGGGTAGGTCACCAGGACGTTGTTGTCGCTCTCGACCACGAGCTTGAGGTCGTACTTGCTGGACCACCCGGCACCGAAGACACCGGTACGGCGCGGGTCCAGGCTGTTGTAGGTACGAACGACGTCGAGTTCGGGGCCGGCGACCGGGATCGAGGCATCGATCGCCGAGCTCAGGTGGTTTCCGAGGTTCGCGTCGAAGGGCTGATCGTCGGTGCCGTACGGCGCGTTCGCCAGCCGCGACGTGATTGCCGGCTGCGGGATGTCGGTGAGCAGTGCCATCCGGTCGGTTCCCGCCGGCGAAACCGTCACGGCGCCTTGGCTGTCCTTGGCAGACAACCGCCAGCCGTACTCCTTGTTCCACGCCAGCTTGCCGGCGGGAATGTCCCAATTGCCGGCGGCTTGATAGCCCGAACTGAAGCAGGGGGTGTACGTCCCGAGAGCGGTCTTCTCGCAGACCTCGAAGCTGTAGGTGATCCCCGCCGTCGATGCGTCGATGTCGAAGGCCCGGCCCCACAGTTGCGGGGTGAGCGTCTGAGTCCGGTACCCGTTGTCGGGTGACAGCCCGTCGACCACAGGCGGCTGGTTCCGGACCTCGATGATGATCTTGGCCGGGCTCACGTTCTCGGTGCTGAAGTCCGGACCCTTGACCCGGACCATAGTGAAGTAGACCTGGTACTGCCGCGACGTCGTACCGGCAGTCATCTTCTTGATCGTCGCGTCGAGCGTCACACTCGCGCCCCGGGCCAAGGTCTTCGGAAGGTCGGCACCGCGGTACTGGTAGAGCTGCTGGCCGCTCATGTTCAGCACGACGGTCTTCAGGTAGTACTGCGACGGTGCCCAGTCCTCGGCACCGAGGTTCTTGACTGTGATCTTGATCTTGCCGTCGGTGCTCTGCATGACCGGCGGGTTCGGGGCACCACCGATCGTGTACTTCGCGTTGTACGGCGTGTGGGTGACGAAGAGGATCGGCTTGTTCGCGGACTTGGTTCCGGCGAACTCCTTCCACGAACTGTCGTCGTTCACCGGCGCACGCAGCGACAGACCGTAGTTCGTGCTCGAGTCGTTGGCCCAGCGCTGCACCAATGCGGCGCCCGGCGCGCCGAGGTTGAACAGGGTCGCGACCGGCGCGCACTTCGTGGTGGTCGTCCCGCCCGCGATGTAGCCCTGCGCGAACGACCTGCTCGCCAGCGCGGCGCCGACCGCCGGGCCGGGGTAGCTCAGGCCGGTGCTCGCCGTCCACGGCTGGGTGACCCCGTGAACAGTGACCGGTCGCGGCGCACAGGACGGCGCTAAGTAGCTGTTGACCTGGAGCTGCGCTCCGTAGACCGTGTGGTACTTCAGGGCGTCGGGCAGCGTGAACTTGAGGTAAGCCGCTGATCGGTTACCGTCTCGCCGGCCGACCATGAAGTCACTGTTGCTCAGATAGCTGCCGGAGTCTCGGACGGTCATGCCACCGTCACCGTCGGCGTTAACCTCCTGGACCGGCGGATCGATCCGCACCGGGTAGACCCGCGCCCGATCATCCAGCCACCGGCCGTCGACGTCCACCTTCAGGGCCTGGCGACCGTTGCTCTCGACCAGGCTGTAGGTGACCGCACTCGAGGTCGCGGAGACGCCATCCACCATGAAACCGGCCGGAATCCGGGCCTTCTGGTTGCCCTGGGCATCAGTCAGGACGACGTCCGCACCGCTGAGTGTGGCGGTCAGGCCCTGCAGATACAGGGGGAACACGAAGGAGCGTTCGGAGGCCTTCGATCGGAGGACGATCGTCTCCTTGAGGCCAGCCGGTTGCACAGTCAGTTCCAGATCGGCGCCGCGCTGGAACCCGGCGTACCGGACTGTGTCCGTGCCGACCGGAGTGCCGGCAATCCGGCCGGTCTGCTGCACACCCCAGCCGATCTTCTCGCCGCCGCTCAGCGTCACCTCGGCTACCGGCCGATCCGGGATGAGGCTTCCCGCCAGCATCGACCGAACGGTGTCACCCGACGAACGCCACCCGTCGCCCTCGACGGCGGGCAGCCGGTCGAGCGCGACCTTGATCGGGGCCCAGGTTCCATCCGGCCGCTGGTAGTTGACCGGGGTGTCGGAGATCGCCGTGGTCTCAGTACCGTCCGCATTCGCGTAGGTGGTCCGGAACCGCGTGCGCTCGTTCGAAATCTCCCGGCTGGTCTTGCGATCGAAACCGAGGACAGGCTTGACCGGTGCCGAGACGACCTTGATGCCGTTCGTGGCCTTCGGCTGCGCCGTGCTCAACTGCCGCTCGGGATAACGCGACTTGAGGCTGGCCGGAACGGTCTTGTTGACCTCGTTCCCGATCACCTGCGGCTGACCTGCAGCCGAGCCCTCGCGCTGCTGCGGAGCCGGCTGCGGCTTGTGCTTCCCGGGCTTGGCGCCGGCGGGATTGTCCGCGGCTACCGCGGGGGTGAAGTCAATGGTGCTCATCGGCACTGCTGCCACCAGCAGTAGCGCGAGACCCTTGCCCCACGATCGGCGACGTCGTCTTTGGGCGCGCGACAGCGATCCGGCCATGTGGAACTACCCCCAGGTGAAAGTCATGTTGCTCCCCCGAGCACCACAAACAGCCAGACGGTAACAGTTGGTCACTCAACGCACCATCGAGCCCGACGAGATTGCACGTATTGACATCCGACGCATCGACAAATCGGCCATAGACTGCTCTCCGACCGGCTACGGGTGTACATCCGCCGGTCTGTTGGAGCATGCGGCTCGGGGCGGGCTTCTCGCATGCATCGCCGCAATCCTGGGGGTACCCATGTTCACTGCTCGGTCCGCACGCGCTACCGGGGCTCGATGGCGCCGGAAAATCACCGCCGCTACGCTCACCGTCGCTCTCTCGACGGCCGTCATCACGCTCACCGCCCCGACCCGGGCGCTCGCCGAGGACGCGAACATCACCTGCACACCAACGCAGAACGTCTTCGCCATCAAACCCACCGGCCAACTGATGCTCTACAAGTTCAACGACCTGAGCAGCACGACTACCCCGGCATTCACCGGCAACCCGGCTCAGATCGCGACCGGCTTCAACACCTTTTCCAAGCTGTTGGCCGGGCCGGACGGATGGATCTACGGCATCAGGCCGGCCGAGAACGGCAGCGGGATGTTCGCCTACCACTGGAACGGCACCGCATTCGACGTGTTCGCCAAGCCGATCGGTGGAACGCTGTTCAACATCTATGCCGTGCAGTCCCGAGTGAATAAGATCACCATCGACGCGCGCGGCGACTTCTACTACCTGCAAGACGACGGAACTCTGCGCCGATCCAAGTACAACGCGGCCGACGGCACCTTCACACATCAGCCCGTGGCTAGCGGCTGGGGCGTCTACAACGCAATCACGGCCGTTGGCGACGGCGTCATCTACGCCCGCACTCCTGCCGGGGTCCTGCACCGCTATCACTTCGAACCCACCAGTGATCGCTACATCAGTCACCGTGTGATCGGCGAGACGTCCTGGGACACCTTCGGTAGCTTCTTCACCGTCGGAGGAGACACGATCCTCGGCATTCGGGCAGGCAAGACGCTACTTCACTACCGGTACCGGATCGATCCGGTACCGGCGGGCTGGGTGTTCGAGGCCAACGATCAAGGCGGAGGCTGGGACGGATTCATCGATGTAGCCGGGACCTCGAACGCCTGCAAGCTGACGAAGTCGTTCGTCCCCGCCACTCCGCCGGCACCGACCGAGAACAACTCTCCAGTGACCGTCCTGCAGTCCAGCAATGGATCACTGGAGTACGGCTACACCGACAACATCGGCCGCGCGAAGTGGGGCCGACAGACCGATCCGACCGACTTCGGCGGCACGGCTTGGACCCCGCTCCCCGATACCAGCGCCTATGTGGGTGCGCCGGCCCTGGTCCAAGGCGCCGACGGCAAGCTCGACATCACTGTGCGCGCCGCGAACAGCCGTGCCCTGGGCTTCATCCCCACCACGCCCAATGCTCCGCTGGTCACTGTCGACCGCGCTGGTCTGATGGCCACCGGCGTCGCAGCACGCAAGAGTCCAGTAACGAACAAGATGGTTCTGTTCTCGGTAGACGATGCCGGCGGCCTCTGGACCAAGGTCGAGGGCGTCGATGGCTTCCTTGCCTGGCAAAAGCGCAGCAGCACTCCGGTCCTGACCGGCACACCTGTCGTCGGTCCTGGCCCCAACAACACCCTGACGGTTATCGGCAAGGACGCCGACGGAACCTTCTGGGCAGCGGCTTGGAACGGCACAACACTGTCGGCCTTCAGCAGTCTCGGGGGCTCGGGCTTCACCGGTAAGCCGGCGATCGTCCGCTACCCCGGCGACCTGCTCCGAGTCTTTGCCCGGGACGCCGACGGCCGGATCGCAACGCAGAAGCAGAGCGCTGCCGGTACCGCCTTCCCGGGAACCTGGGAACAGATCGGTGACGCGGGCCAAACCTGGCAAGGTTCGCCGGGGGCCATCATTTCTCCGGACACCGGCCTGGTCGAGGTCCTCGTCCGTGGGTCTGACGGCAACAACTATTTCGCGCAGGAAGTTGCCCAGGGCAGCGGAACCTGGCCGCAGTTCAAGAAGATCGTCACAAAGTTCACCGAGCAGTACGCCCCTGACCCGACACCGTTCGTCTACACCGACAGCGGCGATCCGAAGTGGGCGTTCGCGACCTACAACCAGGACTTCCAGGTCCGCGTGATCACTGCGAGCACCGTTACCTCGTCGACGCCGGCCAAGTCCGCAGGCGTCAGCAAGGGGGCTGCCACCACAGCCGAAGCGGACCCGGCCTTTACCGTGAATCCGCTCCCGTAGCGTTCGCCAGCCCGGCATCGTCGTACTGGCTCTGATCAATTCTGGATGCGGGCCGAAGACGACGCGCCCCTCGCTGTTGCAGCGAGGGGTGCGCGGCAGCCGACGCGCGCCACGCCCTGCAGGCCCGTCCGATAGGCTCCCGGCGTCCGCGAGCGGTCGCGGCACTCGAGGAAGGCAACCGGACATGCATGCACACGCCGCGTCGGCGCCGAACGGTCGCACGTGGGCGGTCGCAGCCCGGTTTGCCTGGCCGGCCGTTGCCCTGTACGCCGCCACCCGCGTGCTGACATTCGTCGTACTGGCCATCTGGAGCAGGAGCACGCCGGAAAGCCTCGGCAAGGTGCTTGGCGACTTCGACGGCACACATTATGTGCTGATCGCCGACCAGGGATACGACGCCGTGGCGGGCGGGAAGGAAATGGCACTCTTTCCCCTCTATCCGATGCTGGTGCGGGGGGTCGGCTGGGTATCTCCGTTCTCCACCGCCCAGAACGCGATTCTGATCAGTGTGGCGGCCTCGCTGGTCGCGGCCTGGGGGATTTTTGCCGTCGGCAACCACTTGGCGGACCGGCGTACTGGGATCTTGCTTGCGGGGCTGTGGGGCGTTGTACCGCACGCGTTGGTCGAGTCGATGGCGTACACCGAATCGCTCTTCACGGCACTGAGCGCCTTTGCCTTACTGGCAATGCTGCGCCGCAACTGGGTCGCTGCGGGCGTGCTGACCGCACTGGCGGGTCTGACACGGCCATCCGCGATCGCATTGGTGGGAGTGGTCGGGCTGGTTGCGCTGATAGCGGTTGTCCGTCGCCAGGACGGGTGGCGACCGTGGATCGCCGGGGTGACCGCTCCCCTGGGGTGGCTGGGCTACATCCTCTGGGTCGGCAACCAGACCGGTCGCATCGACGGCTGGTTCCATATCCAGAAGACCATCTGGCGATCGTCCTTCGACTACGGCACCTCGGCGTACCGAGTTGCCAAGAAGGCCCTCACCACCGCGTCGGCCCTGGACTTCACGGTTGTCACCTTCGTCCTGGTCGCCGCGATCCTATTGCTGGCCCTGAACGCGGTCGACCGCCTCCCCTGGCCGTTGTTGCTCTACTGCGCCCTCATCTTGATCTCCTCGATCGGCGCCTCGAACTACTACAACGCCAAGGGCCGCCTCATCCTCCCGGCCTTCCTGCTGTTACTCCCCGCCGCCCGAGCCCTGGCCCGAACGCAGACCACCAAGGCCGCGCTGATCTTCACGTTCCTTGCTGCCACCTCAGTGACCTTCGCGGGCTACCTGGCCTTCATCTGGACGCTCTCCCCGTAGCGGCACAGGCGAGCCAGGGCATGTGTTGGAGCGCTCACCGGCTGCCGAACTCCGGTACGGTCGGACCGCGGAACGAGCAGAGGGTTGGTGTGAGAGTGGTAGTTCGAGGGCGGATGGCGGTGCCGGGGGCCGCACTGGCCGCGGTGGCTGCGGTGGCTGCGGTGATCCTCGGAGGCGTGCTCCGTGGCACCTACCCGTTCGGTTCGCACGGTCGCAACATTCTCGACCTGGGCCATCAGTTCATCCCGATGCATGCCCATCTGCGCGACCTGCTCACCGGGGCCGCGCCGGGCGACTTCCTCTTCAATTGGTCCAGCGGGTACGGCGTCCCATACCTCGGCGACTTCATGGCGTACAACGGGGCTGCGCTGTCCTGGATCGTCCTGTTGTTCCCGCGGAACAAGATCGACCTCGCGCTCTACGTGATCATGCTCGCGGCGATTGCAGCCGCGGCCGCCGCGATGACGGCCTACCTGCGGATGCTGCGCCCGAGCGCGCCGAGCTGGCTAGCCGCGCTGGCCGGCGTCTCGTACGCCACCTGCGGCTGGGCACTCGACGACGGCGGCTACATGACGGGCTGGCTCTACGGACTGATCGCGTTCCCGCTGATCTGCCTGCTCTGCGAGTGGGTCCGGCAGAGGCGCACCGTCATGCCGCTGCTGGTGGCGCCGTTCGTGATCGCCCTGTTCTGGTACTCGCACTTCTACACGGTCTATATGGCCACGCTAGGTGCCGCATTGGTCCTGATCGCCCGCGTGCTGTCAGATCCCGACGGCGGCTCGTGGCGGCATCGGTTCACCGGTTCCGTGCGCTGCCTGGTGGTGGTCGTCGTCGGAATCGGCTTGTCCGCACCGCTGCTGGTGCCAACCTTCAAGTCCGTTGGGTACGCCCGGCCGAGCCCGGACGAGACCTTCCACCCGATCGGCTGGCTGTCGTTCCTGGGCCGGCTGCTGCCCGCGTCCGAAGGCGTCGGGCGGACGCCAGGACTCGCGATCGGGACAGTACTGCTGCTCGCCGCGCTCAGCTTTCCGTTCAACCGGCGGATCGCTCGACGCGAGCGGATCGTCTGGTCGGTCGTCGTCATGCTGACGCTCGTCAGCATGCAGGTCCGCATCACGCACGAGATCTGGCACGGCTTCGACTCGCCGAACGGAAACCCGTTCCGGCAGGCGTTCATCGTCGCCGGGATGCTAGTGACCATCGGCTGGCTGTCGCTGGCCGCCGGATTGCGGAACGTCCTGGCGATCGCCGTACCGGTGGTGCTCGTTGGTGCCCTGTATGGCGCCGCCTTCGGCGCGTGGTCGACGACTCCAGTCACGCAGGTCGTCGTGCCGGTCATGCTGATCGTGGCAGTTCTGGTCTGGGCGGCTTGGCGTTGGCGACCGTCGCTCCTGGTCGTTCGAGTGGCCGCAGCCGTGCTCGTGGTGGCGGTCCTCGGCGAGGGGGCTGCTTCGACGTACGCGATCGACAAGGCACGGGCGGAGAAGTACACCGTCACGCCGGCCTGGGGTGCGCGTCAGGAACAGGCTCGAGCACTGGTGCAGTCAGCGCAAGACTGGCCGCGGCAGCGGGTGTCGGCGGGTGCAGTCAGCACCGTGAACGATCCGATGCTGATCGGCGGCGAGGGCCCGGAGTACTACAGTTCGACGATCCCGGACGAGCTGTCGGAAGAGCTGATCAACCTCGGCTTCGGGTACTGGGCGTTCGGACGGGCTGTCATCGATCCGGCCAACCCCGTGATCGATGCGATCTTCTCGGTCGGTGCACGCGTCCGGAGCGACGACCAGGGTGGACTGCAGTTGGTGCGGAGCTCGGTGTCGCCATTCGTCACGGTCCGACCGGGCAAGCCCTGGATCTCGGCCGATCCCGGGCCGTTCGGATTGCAGGAGACCGCACTCGGTGGCGACGTCTACGCGATCCCGAAGCTGACGGTCCTGCCCGCCGCCGGATCCCAGCTCGCGATCAGCAACCGGCGCCCTCGCCTGCTAACGATCAAGTTGCCTGCGGCAGCGCCGACCCCAGCGGAGTTCCGGCTCTCCGGGCGCTGCCAACCTGGATCCCAGCTCTATCTGTCCGGCCGCGAGTTCGCCGGTGAAGCGCTGCTGGACGGGCGGTGGACGCCGATCCTGCCGCCGATGGCGAAGCGGCCGGGGATCTACAGCGGCGGCGCGCTGCTTCCGGTCGGCTCACCCGACGCGAACGGTGCCTTCGGCGTACGACTCCGGACGGCGGTCTCGACTCAGTTGCCGGTCGGAGCCATCGGCTGTCTCGACCGCAGCAAACTCGAGCTCGCCGTCTCCCGGCTCGGGCAGAGCCAACCGGCCGAGGTCCGCGTCGGTGGCCACAACATCGACGTCAAGCTGACGCCTGGCACACAGGGCCGGGTAGTGATGGGAACGGTCCTGTCACCGGGCTGGCAGTGTCAGGTCGATGGTCAGGCGGCCCGCAAACCAACCCAGGTGGCGGGCTTGATGGCCGTGCCGGTCAGCGATCAGGCGACCGGCGTTGCATGCGTCTACCGCCCAGCTGGCCTGCGGCTTGGCCTCCTAGCCGGAGCCGCCGCCTTGGCGGGGCTCCTGGCTCTGGTCGCCGCCCTGAAGCTCCTTGAGCGCCGCCGCAGTGCACCCCCAACCCCCTCCCAGCCCTAAGCCCGCCAGGGCATGTGCTGGAGGGCCCAGGTGTTGCCGTCCGGGTCGGCGAACCAGGCGTAGTAGACGCCGCCCAGGTCCTCGATCTCGCTGACCTCGACGCCACGGTCGACGAGTTGTTGCCGTGCTGCTTCGAGGTCTTTGACGACCAGGTGCAGGCCGCGCTGGGAGCCGACCGGCATGTCGACCTGCGGGAGACCGGTGGAGAGCAAGATCGAGCAGTACGAGCCGGGCGGAGTGAACTGCGCGATCCGTACGCCGTCGGTGGGGCTGATGTCGACGTCGCAGGTCCAGCCGAGTTTGTCGGCGTAGAAGGCCTTGGCTCGGTCGACATCCGCAACCGGCATCGGCAACAGTTCGAGCAGAAACGCTCCCGGCACCACCAGCGGATGCGCCGGGTCCACGGGGATGTCGGCGAGGTCCTTGGGGACCTCGGTGCGTTCGGTCATGGTGATACCCCCACGCTGCTCAGGCGGACTTCTTGGTGGCCTTTTTGGGTTCGGCTTTCTTGGCTGCTGCCTTTTTGGCGGCGGTCTTCTTGGCTGGGGATTTGGCTTCGGCGGTCTTCTTGGCCGGGGCCTTCTTGGCTGGGGCTTCGCCTGCGGCGGCTCGGCGGGCCTTGGCGGCTTCTACGGAGGCGCGGAGGGCGGCTACCAGGTCTACGACCTCGGCGCCTTCGGTCTCTTCCTCGTCGGACTCGGCGGGAAGCGGGACGCCGGCGGCCTTGGCTTCGACAACCTGCTCGAGGGCGGTGCGGTATTCGTCGTGGTACTGGTCGGGGTTGAACTCGCCGCGGAGGGTGTCGATGTAGGAGGAGGCCATGGCCTTTTCCTGGGAGCGGATCTCGACGTCTTCGGGTGGGGCGGCGAAGGCGGCGTCGCGGATCTCGTCGGGCCAGAGCATGACCTGGAGGATCAGGATGTTGTCGACGGTGCGGAGCAGGCCGAGGCTTTCGCGGGAGCGGAGGGCTACCTTCACGAGGGCGTAGAGCTCGGAGCCTTCGAGGGCGTCGCGGAGCAAGACGTAGGGCTTGGCGCCGGGGCCGCCGTCGGCGGCCAGATAGTAGGACTTGCCGAGGTAGAGCGGGTCCACCTGGTCGGCGGGGACGAACTCCAGGACGTCGATGACCTTCTTGCTGGTCAGCGGCAGGTCGGCGAAGTCGTCCGGTTCGAGGACGATCATCCGGCCGTCGGGCATCTCGTAGCCCTTGCCGATGTCGGAGTACGGCACCTCTTCGCCGTCGATCGAGCAGATCCGCTTGTAGCGGATCCGGCCGCCGTCGGCGACGTGCACCTGACGGAACGAGATGTCCTTCTCCTCGGTCGCCGAGAACACCTTGATCGGGATCGTCACCATCCCGAACGAGATGGCACCCTTCCAGATCGCCTGCATGTCATCAGCTCCCTAAAAGTCCGCCGCGGGGTCCCTCCGCGGCGAGGAGATCCGGGATCTCCTGGGTTGCGTACCACATCAGATCTTCAGCCTCGCACGAGTCGAGGGCGAAGAGGGCGTCGTCGTCACCGTTCTGCGCAGCTGGCCACAATTCTGCGGCTTTTCCGACCGTTCCGGCAGCGTCAGCGTCAGCGGCATCAAGATGGACGGCCGCCACAGCGCGCCACGGCACGACTACGTGCAGCTCCAGGCGGGCGTCACCGAGCTCGGCGGCACCGTCGGCCGGCGGAATCGCGCTCACCTCGGCGGACACCACCACCCGGCGGCGCGGCGTACCGGGGTCGTCTGCGAGTAGGCCGACCGAGGCGCGGGCGGCCTGGGTCATCGCGGCGTACTCGAGATCCTCGTCCTCGGCTTCGGCGTACCACTCGCGCAGCGCCGGGGTGACGGCGTACACAGTGAGCGGCTGCGGGCCGAACTCAGCGGCGTGGCAGGCGTCATCGAGCAGCCGCAGCGTGGATGGGATGTAGATCCTCATGAACCTGCCTTCTTAGTGGTGCTGCGGGGCTTTTTGCGGCCCCGCGAAGCCCGGTTGTGGCTGCCCTTGGTGGTGTCGACCAGTTCGTCGAGGGCATCGGTCACACATTGGGCGAAAACAGCCAGATCGGGCATCGCGGTGCGATCCGCGTTCAGCCCGTAGAACACCTTGCCGTCGTACGACGTGACGCCCACGGACAGGCCCTGCCCGGGCATCAACGGCACCACCGGGTACGACGCCAGCATCGGAGCGCCCTGTGCATACAGGGGGAACTGCGGGCCGGGCACATTCGTGATCACGACATCGTCGATCGGACGGACCGTGGCCGTGGCCACCCGGGCGGCGAGCGCGTGCAGCGTGGTCGGCGCGAAACCCGCGATGCCGACCAGCGAGCGGGCGCTGACTGCGCGACCGGTGTCCTTGTGAACCTTGGTCTGATACGAGATCTGGTGCAGCCGCATGACCGGCGAGTTCTCCCCCACCGGGAGCGTCACCGCGGAGGCGATCACGCGGGAGCCAAGCGAGGTCGGCTCCTCGTCATCGTCGTCGCGAATACTCACCGGGACCACCGCACGCACATGCCGCGTCGGGCCGACACCTTCGCCCCGCGTCATCATCCAGGCCCGTACGGCGCCTGCTACCACCGCGAGGACGACATCGTTGACCGTGCCGCCGTGCATGGCGCGGACGGTCCGGTAGTCCTCGAGGTTGGTCTCGACCGTGGTGAACCGGCGCTGGCCGGAGGTCTTCACATGCAGCGAGCTCTCCTGAGCGTGCTGACGCGCGGCCAGCGAGCCGACCACGCCACCGAGGACCTCCCGGACCGAGGTCGAACCGGTCAGACTGGCGATCTCGGCCCGAGCCAGCTCCAGGGCCGCGGTCGGGTGCTTGGCGGCATCCGCGAACACCCCGGCCAGCAGCTCCAGAGCGGACGGCGGGTGCTCAGGCTGCCAGGTATCGGTCGGGGTCTCCTTCGGCTCCGCAGTCGCGTCGAGCACGACCTGGCCGATGTCGACCGTGCTGTTGCCGTCGACAAGCGCCTGGTGCGACTTGGAGATGATCGCGAACCGGTCGCCCTGCAGACCCTCGACCAGATACATCTCCCAGAGCGGGCGGGCGCGATCCAGCCGGCGCGACATGATCCGGGCGACGAGCTCCAGCAGCTGGGCATGCGTGCCCGGCCGGGGCAGCGCCGAGCGCCGGACGTGGAAGGTGATGTCGAACTCTTCGTCGTCCACCCAGACCGGCCCGGCGAACCGCCCGGGCACTTGCTGCACCCGTTGCCGATACCGCGGCACGAAGGCGATCCGGTCGCGGATCAGCGCGACCAGGCTCTCGTAGTCGAACTCGTCGTCACCGTGCACCGGCGGCTCGAAGATGTCGACGGTGCCGACATGCATCGGGGTGGCCGGTGACTCGGCATGGAGAAAGGTGAGATCCAGCGATGACAGCCGATCAGGCATGGAGCGTCACCTTTCCTCTCTGGCGGATAGCTTTCCGTCACCCTAGCCGCACCCACGGACAGTGGGCTGCGACACTGCTTGCTACGGGAACACTGAGTCTTCCGCGTTCGTACTGCAAGAGGGCGCGTCCCGTGCTCCAAGAACCGAATAGACCCTTTGAAAGGCCCCTCAGACCCATGCGTTCGACGATCGCTCGCGGTACCGCCACCGCTCTCCTGCCCGCTCTGGCCGTGTTCGTCCTGGCCGCCTGCGGGAACGAAACTGCCAGTGGCGGCTCCCCCAGCACTCCGACGACCGCCCCGACGACGGCCACCTCCGACGTACCGCCGAACACGCCGACGCCGGGCAAGCCGAACTCCGGCCCCTCGAACACCGCCGACCCGTCCGGTGACCAGGCTGACGTGACGATCGCCATCACCGTTGCCAACGGCAAGGTCAACCCGAGCGGCGCGACCATCAAGGTGAAGGCCGGTCAGACCGTTCTGGTCACTGCGGTCAGCGACGCCGACGAAGAGCTGCACATCCACGGCTACGACAAGGAGCTCGAGCTCACCCCGGGCAAGCCCGCGCAGGTGAAGTTCACGGCCGATATGAAGGGCACCTTCGAGGTCGAGACGCACAAGAGCGGCAAGCTGGTCGCGAAGCTCGTCGTTTCGTGACCCCGCTGCTGCTCCCACTGCACGGGATCGGCGGCCGGCAGGACCTTCCCGTACCGTTCGGCCTCGCGGTCGGCGGTGCGGCGGTGGCCGTCGCGCTCTCGTTCGTCATCCTCGGGCTCGCCTGGCGGAACCCGAAGTACCGGGGCAACGAGTCCGGGAAGCCGTTGCCGAGTGCAATCACCCGGACGGTCGATGCCGGCTGGTTCCGGTGGGTGGTCCGGCTGGTCGGCCTGGCGATCTTCCTGTACGCCGGAGTCGCGCTGGTGTTCGGTGTGGACCGGCTGACGAATCCGATCTTCGGCTTCATCTACATCCTGCTCTGGGTCGGGCTGGTACCGGTCTCGATCCTCCTCGGCCCGGTCTGGCGCACGCTGAACCCGCTGCGCACACTGCACCTCCTGCTCTGCAAGCTGCTGCGGCAGTCGCCCTCCAAGGGCCTCCTGACCTTGCCGCCGCGGCTGGGACTCTGGCCGGCCGCACTGGGCATCTTCGCGTTCACCTGGCTAGAGCTGGTCGCACCGGACCGCGCCACCATCCCAGTGCTCGAGGCGTGGCTCGCGCTCTACGTGGTGATCACCATGTTCGGCGCAGTCCTGTTCGGTGACCGGTGGTTCGCGACCGGCGATCCGTTCGAGGTCTACGCGACGCTCATGTCCCGTCTGTCCCCCTGGGGCCGTCGTACCGATGGCTCTCTCGTCGTACGGCGTCCGCTAGAGAACCTGGATGGTCTGAAGGCTCAGCCGGGACTCGTGGGCATGGTGGCCGCGCTCCTGGGCTCGACGGCGTACGACGGCTTCTCGAACTCGTCGGCGTGGGTCGGCTGGGCGCAGAACCAGGATATCTCGATGACCTGGCTCGGCACGGCCGCACTGATCGTGTTCATCCTCTTCGTACTCGTCACGTACTCAGGTGCCACCCTGCTCGCAGGACGGCTGTCCGACAGTTCCCGTACGACGCTGCCTGGCCTGTTCGCGCATTCCGTCGTACCGATTGCCCTGGGCTACGTGATTGCGCACTACCTGACGCTGTTCATCCTGGAAGGCCAGCGGACGCTCATCTACCTGAGCGACCCGCTCAGCAACGGCGCCAACGTGTTCGGCACCGGACTGCTGGCTGTGAACACCGGTATCACCAACCACAGCACAGCAATCTCGGTCATCCAGGTGCTGGCAGTCGTAGGCGGTCACCTGCTCGGTGTCATCTCCGCCCACGACCGCGCCGTCGCACTATTCCCCCGCCACAAGGCCCTGGCCGGTCAGCTCCCCCTGCTGATCGTCATGGTCGGCTACACCGCAGGCGGCCTGCTCCTGCTCTTCTCGAGCTAGCTGTTGGGTCTCACGCGCTCTCTGGAGAGGTGGAGCGCGTGAGGCCTCGGCTGGTGATGGCGAGGACGATGAACGCGATCAGGCCGAGGATCAGGTGCGAGTTGCCGGGGATCGACTGCCAGAAGGTCCAGGACAGTTCGCGGTCGTCGCGGTACGGGACCCACCAGATCGAGCGCAGGACGAACAGGCCGTACCAGAGGACTCCGGCGACCACGGCGGGGTTGAGGCCCCAGACGCGGTTGACGCCGCGGATCAGGCTGATGCCGAGCGGGATGATCCAGACCCAGTGGTGGCTCCACGAGATCGGCGAGGCGTAGAGGACGGCCAGTGCCATCACGGAGACCGCAGTGACGCGCTCGTCGGCCAGCCAGTACTTGCGGGCCAGCCAGAGCACGGCCAGGCCGACGATGACCGAGGCAACGAACCAGGTCGGCTGCACCCAGCTCGCGGTGTTGCCGAGGCGGTGCAGGAAGCCGTTGAGGGACTGATTGCCGGAGTAGGCGATGCCGCCGACGCGGTTGGCGTCGAAGACGACCTCGGTCCAGTAGCGCCAGGACTGCTTCGGGGCGAAGGCGAAGCCGACCGCGATCGTGGCCAGCAGGCCGAAAACGGCGTTCCGCAACGCTTTCCACTGCTTGGTGACCACGAGCAGCGCGAGGATCGGCAGCGGGGTGAGCTTGATCCCGATCGTGACGCCGAGCCAGAAACCGCGCAGCCGGGCGTCGTTCGGCCGGATCAGGTCCAGCAGGATCATTGCCACCAGCATCAAGTTGATCTGGCCGAAGTCGATCGTCGCCCAGACCGGCTCGAGCACCAGCGACAAGATGGTCAGCGCGACCAGAACGGCCGTCCGCTTGCGCTGGGTGACGAAAGACCAGAAGGTCTTCGGCAGGCTCGCGCGCCAGATCAGCATCAGGCAGAGCACGGACGCAGTCGTCCACACGACCAGCGCGACACCCCACGGCACGATCGCGAGCGGCACCATCGCGATCGCCGCGAACGGCGGGTAGGTGAACGGGAGCCCGATCCCCGGCAGTTTCGCGTCGTACAGGGCCGGTCCGTGCAGCAGGGCGTCACCGCCCAGCCGGTACACGCGCAGGTCGATCATTCCGTGGTACTTGCCACCGATCCAGGCGCCCAGGGCAACGAGTGCCGCCGCGGCGAGGATCCAGAGCAGTACGCGGCGCCGATCGATCGGCCGGGAGGCAGGGGTGGTGGTCGTCGTCGTGCTCACGTCAGGTCTGCTCCGAACAGGGACTCCAGCTCGCGCCGGGTCTCGTCGTACGAGGTGTGCAGGATGCCGGTCATGCCGACGGCACGCGCGCCGTCGACGTTCACTTGGAGGTCGTCTACAAAGACGCACTCCGCGGGCGGAAGGTTCACGCGCTTGGCCGCGAGCAGGAAGATCTCCGGCTCCGGCTTGCGCAGTCCGACCTCACCGGAGATGACGATGTCGTCGAACATGCCGTCCCAGGTGTCGCGGGGGTAGGTGTTGCCCCACGAGTTCGACAGCAGGGCGGTCCGGATGCCGAGCCCCTTGGCGCGGCGGACCAGCGCGTTCATCGCGGGGACATGCTCGAAATGGGCGAACATCCGCTCCATCAGGCCCTCGGCCGGCACCTCGGTACCGTCCGGGCGGAGCAGGATTTTCGCGAGTTTGCGCTCAAAATCCGGTACGGCGATCTGTCCGCGTTCGAGCGCGTGCACCGGATTGATCTCGGCCGCCTCGGCGGTCTCGACCGGCAACCAGGCCATCACGGCAGCGACGTACGCGTCGAAGTCGAAACCGTCCAGCTCGGCCCAGCGCCGCAGCGCCGTGTCGAGACCGGACGTCAGGACGCCACCCCAGTCCACCAGCAGTCCACGGGGTACCGCGTCGACCTCAGCCATGCCGGTCAGCCTACTCAGGACAAGCCCGGCCTCACCGACGTGGTCCTGCTGGTGACTGTCAGTGGCTGTACTCGATGTC
This sequence comes from Kribbella antibiotica, assembly GCF_004349055.1. Taxonomy (GTDB): domain Bacteria; phylum Actinomycetota; class Actinomycetes; order Propionibacteriales; family Kribbellaceae; genus Kribbella; species Kribbella antibiotica. The sequence continues at coordinate 11,022 of NZ_SMKX01000053.1, read as the reverse complement.
GATGTCGCCGGAGGAAGTCTTGGCCTTGAGACTGCGGGTCGAGCCGGGGTCGACCTTCACATTCCGCTCGTTGTCGCCGGACGAGGTGTCGGTCTCGACGTGGTAGCTCTCGTCGCCGGCGGGCAGCATGATCGTGACGTCGCCCGAGCTCGACTTCGCGTCCACCGACTGCGGTGCCTCGGAGAACTCCAGGTCGGCGCTGCCCGAACTACTCTTGGTCGTCACCTTGCCCGCGGTCAGACCGTCGGCCGCGATACTGCCGGAGCTGGACTCCATCCGCAGCGAGCCGCCCAGGCTCTGCGCGACGATGTCGCCCGAGTTCGTCTTCAGTTCGGTGTCGCCGGTCATCCCGGACACCTTGACCGAGCCGCTGTTGTTCTTCACGGTCAGCTTCACGTCCCGCGGGACGGTCAGCACGTACGACGTTTTGCAGTTGAAGGAGAGGAATCCGCAGTTGGCTTCCTTGAGTCGCAGCGTGCCGTCCTTGAACGAGTCCTCCGGGTCGGACCCGAACGCGTTCCGCTCGAACTGCCGATCGATCTTCAGCTCGTCGCCGTCACCGGGCCGGATCTCGACACTGATCGAACCGCCCTCGACGACCAGCGAATGCTCGGCGAGCTTGTAGGTGCTCTGCCCACTCTTGGTGCCCTCGGTCAGACCGGTGAGCGCCCAGTAGACCCCACCCAGGATGAGCGCGACCGAGATCGCAATCCCGTAGCGGCGCTCGGCACTCATCGTGCTCGCCGGCCGCCCTTGCACGTCGGACATCGGTCTCCTCTCGCGGACACCTAGCAGCCTGACAGATCGGCTCGCATCTGTCGGTGGGGATAACCCCCGTATCTCCCTGGGGCTGACCCTGAGCTACCTGACGAAGGTTGCGTCGATCGAGGTGGCGAGCTGCTGCAGGGACTTGCGGAGTTTGCTGGACTTCGCGGCCTCGGACAGGCTGCGGCCGACCGCCATCGCCGCGTCCACCGCGCTCAGGTCGTACGGAAGCAGAGCCGACGCCTGAATACCGGCGTACTGGCTGAGAGCCTCGGCGACAGCATCGGATGGTGAGCTGCCCAGCGAGCCGGAGCGGATCCGGTTCACGACCACGCGCAGGGTGACCGAGGGGACGAGCCCGCGAACCTCGTGGATCGCGCGGATCAGCCGGGTCAGGCCGACCGGGTCGGCCGAGCCGACGACGATCACCTCGTCGGCCTCCTCGAGCGTGGCGACCGTTGCCCCGTTGCGTCGCGGCGCGAGCGAGTCGAACGAGATCTCCTCGTCGGTCTCGATACAGAACCCGAGATCGACGATCGTGCACGGCGACAGCAGCCGCGCGGACGACCAGATCGACTCCACGGCGGCTGGGCGCAGCTCGGTCCAGCGGTCGGCGCGGCTGAGCCCGGTCAGCACCATCAGATGCCGCTCGACCTGCCGGGCATGCTTGGCCAGAGTCATCATGTCCAGCGTGCCGCTCGACGCGGAGCGTGCCGCAGCGGCCAGGCCGGAGGTCTCGTCGAGCATTCCGAGCAGCTGGGCGACAGTGCCGCCGTACACGTCGCAGTCGGCGAGCAGGGTGGGCATGCCGCGCGCTGCGAGCTCGGAGGCGAGGCCCACGGCGACAGTGGTGCGGCCCGGCGCGCCAGTTGGGCCCCAGACGGCGAAGATCCGACCGGTGCCAGCCGCGTACTCCGGCTGGTGGGTCTGCATCGGCGTCTCGCCCCCGGTCGGCACGAAGCCGCCAGCGAAGTGTGACAACGCGATCGGCGGACCGGCGTCGACCGCGTCGCTGATGGCTCGGCCGAGGTCCTCCGGACTGACGTCAGCTGGCAGGATCCGCTCGATGCCCATCCGGCTGAGCCGGTCCTCAGGCCCGAACGCTTCGCCGGTCTCACTCGGGTCAACCAGCGCCAGTACGGCGATGCCGCGCGCGTGCAGTGCGGACACCGCATCCGAGGTCAGCCGCGACAGGTCATCGGCGAGCAGGACCGCGCGTGCCTGACCGCTCGCCGCAGCCGCCATCACGTCGGCGATATCGACACAGCGCCGTACGACGCGAATGCCGGGTGCGCGCTCAGTCCGCCGTACGACGTCTGCTTCCCACGGTGCACCGGTCACCGCGAGCAGGACCGGAATCGCCATCAGGCCGCCCGCCGGACCAGAGTCGGCTCACCCTGGCTCATCGCGGTCAGCGCGGCCGGGAGCTTCTGCAGGTCCTTCGGAGTCAGCGCGACGAGCACCTGCCGCCGGGCCGAGCCGCCTGCGACACCCTTGACCGCATCGATCTGCAGGACGCGGATATTGCTCCACAGCAGCTTGGCAGCCTGCTCGTCGTCCTTCGGCACCACCCAGATGTCGACCCGGTCGCCATCTGCCGTGTCCGACGGCAGCTTGCCGGACGCCACCGACAGCGGCAGCTCAGTGCGGCTGCTGTCAGCCTGCGTCACGGCCGCGTCGCGCGGCAGGAACTCACCGGCATCGACTGCGCGGGCCACGATCAGGCCCTTCATCTCGGCGTCAGCAGCGACGTACTGCTCGGCGTCCTGACCGCTGGTGAAGCGGACGCGCACGGTGGTGAGGTCCTCGCCGGTCAGCTTCGTCCCCGCGGGCAGGTCCCGCTTGGCCGCCCAGATCGTGGTGGTGTCATCAGCTGACGACAGCAACTTCGCACCGGCCAGCGCGGTGATCGCGACCAGCAGCACCCCCAGAACCAGCCGACCGTCCTTCCAGCGTGCCCGCTGGTTGCGCTGCGCCGGGATCGACGGCGCGCCGAACCCACCTCGCCCTGCTGTGTCGACCACGTTTTCGGCTCCCCAGTCTGTTCCGTCGTTCCGGCGGACATTCTGCCGTGTCCGCGAGTCCACCGTGAGCGGTCATCCACAGGCTGTCACAGCCTGGGGACAAACGCGATCATCCTCGGGCGAACCATGGCAAACTAATGAAACCCGCTACTACCTGAAGGAGTCTCACGATGCCGGCACCGCGTTTCCTCCAGCTCGCCGACGTCGCCGAGGTGCTGAACATCTCTGCCAACCAGGTTTACGCACTGGTCCGCCGCGGTGACATTCCCGCGGTGAAGATCGGCGGGCGTGGTCAGTGGCGGGTCGAGGCGACCGAGCTCGAGAAGTACATCGAGCGGCTGTACACCGAGACCAAGCAGTTCATCGACTCTCACCCGTTCGGCGAAGAGGCGGAGCAGACCGAGGACGCGCAGCTCTAGCGCCGTCGTACTGCTTGGAGGGCTTGGGTGGGGATGAGGCGGACGTTGTAGACCTCTGAGCGTCTGCGGGGGGCGTCCAGGGGGTGCTCGGCTACCTCTAGGAAGTCGGCGCCGACACGGTCGATCGTGCCCGTGATGGGCAGGCCGCCGCAGAAGACTGTGACTGGGGAGCGGTCTCGGGCTATGCCTCGGAGTAGATGGGCCAGGCCTAGCTTTCCGGCCACTGCGCCTACGGCGGGCTCAGCCCAAGGGCCCAGGCGGTGTACGGCGACCAGGGCGCCGACGGGGATGAGCCATTCCTCGCGGCCGGCCTCGATCAGGAGGCAGTCCTTGCCTACCCGGGTGAGCAGGCCCTGGAGAGGCTCGGTGCCGGAGAGTTCGATTCGGACGACTGTGTCAACGGCACCGCGGAGGCGGTCGAGCACCGTGATCTTGCCGACCTCGGCGCGGATCCGGTCGGCGACTTCGCCGTACAGGTCACCCTCCTGGAGCGCCTCGAACTGCGACTCCAGGTCCTCGAACAGCGCATCCCACTGCATGCAGGTCAACCTACCGTGCACGCTCGGTGACGTATCCACTTGCAAACCTGGCCTAGTTCCGGTCTATAGTGGTCAAGCCAACGCAAACTAACGCAAACTCATAGGTCGGAGGCGAAGCGAGGTGAACCGGATGCTTCGAGGAGTCAAGAGCCTGCTGTCGATCGGGGCCCTGGTCGGCGTCGGGTTCGCCCTGCGGTGGATGACCGCCGGCACATTCTCCGCGCTCAACACCAACGACCTGGACTCGCTGACCGTGCTCGCGGTCGGTGCCGTCGCCTGGGTCGCCTACGCCTGGCTCGTCCTCGCGGTGCTCGCCACCGCCCTCGAGCAGCTCCCCGGCGCAATCGGCCGAGTGGCCGGCGTCCTCGCCACCAGCATCACCTCGTCGACCTCCCGAGCCCTCCTCCGCTCCGCCCTCGGCGTCGCAGCCGTCACTCCGCTCACCGTCGGTGTCGCCAACGCAGCAGCCCCGCACACCTGGACGGCCCCAGAGACCGGTACGACGCAGCCCGCCGCCAACTGGCGAGCCACGGAGCCCCGCTCCACCGTCCAGTTCACCGGAGCCGACTTCCGCACCACCGAGCCGCGCTCGTCCGCCCAGATCGGCGGCGAAGCCCAGGCCGATTCCAACTTCCGCGCTACCGAGCCGCGCTCATCGGCCCAGATCGGCGGCGAGGCACAGGCTCAACCCGACACTCGCGCCGCTGCCGCCCGCTCGTCGGCCGAGACCAACGCCCAGCCGCAGGCTCGCCCTGCGGCGCAGGCCGACTCCAACTTCCGCGCTACCGAGCCGCGCTCATCGGCGCAGATCGGCGGCGAGGGCCAGGCCCACCCCGACACCCACGCCGCCGCGGCACGCTCGTCGAAGGAGACCGGCACCAAGCCACAGGCCCGCCCGGACTCCCCCACCACAAAGTCCGCCTCCGACTTCCGCGCCACCGAGCCGCGCTCGTCAGCACAGATCGGCGGCGAGGCACAGGCCCACCCCGACACTCGCGCCGCCGCGCCCCGCTCGTCGGCCGAGAGCAACACCCCGCAGGCCGACTCCACCTTCCGTGCGACTGAGCCCCGGTCGACTGTGCAGCCGGGGGCCGCTCAGCCGGCTCTGCCGCCGCAAGGCGTACCGGTGCCGGATCGGCCGGAGACAGGGGCTTCGACGCGGTACACGGATCTGCAGTCTGGGCGTGGAGTGAACGTGCCCAAGCGGGTGACGGTCACGCCTGGCGACACGCTGTGGGACCTCGCGGCGAAGGAGCTTGGGGCGCGCGCGACCAGTGAGCAGATCGATGCACGGTGGCACCAGTGGTACGCGGCGAACCGCCAGGTGATCGGCGACGACCCGAACCTCATTCTTCCCGGCCAAGTTCTCCGAGTGCCGCCCACACACCAGGAGCAGTGACATGAGCCAGATGCAGATCAGCGAACCAACCAATGACACGCTGCTGCTTCGGCAGGAGCAGCTGCGCCAACTGAACGTCGTACCGCCGGCTCGGGACACCCGGCCGGGTCTGCCGGAGGCACGCGCCTGGGGTGGTCGGTTGGCGCAGGCGGTGTCGGAGGTGCTGGCGGGCGACCGTCCGGTGGCTCAGCTGGTTCGGTTCACCGACGAGGACGTGTTCCTCGAGCTCAACCGCCAGGTGCGCATGCTGGGGCTGACCACGACCGCCATCGGCCGCGGCACGAAGGAGCGGTGCACGCTGCGATCGGTGCGGGTGTGCCGGCCGACAGAGGAGGTCGCCGAGGTTGCTGCGCACGTGCGGCACGGCGGACGCTCCCGGGCAGTCGCCCTCCGGATGGAGGTCCGCCGCAACCGCTGGGTGTGCACGGCCCTGGAAGTCGGCTGAGCCTCTCGCGCAGTTCCGCGAGGCCGTTCGAGTTGCGGCCGAACTAATGGTGAAGCATGGGCGTCATTAGAGCGCAACTTCGAGTCGTTCGGGGGAACGAACAATGCAGATGGTTCTCGAGGAATTGAGTGCGGCAGAGCGCGCCCGAGTCGCCCCGGAAGTGCGGCGGCAGCGCTGGAGCGAGCGAGTGCCGGCGCTGTATCCGGTGGCCGTGCGCTATCACCGCGCCCGTAAACGCATCGACTGGCTGCGATCCAGTACGGCGTACGCGCGGGAGCGGCAGGCGGATGCGCTACCGGTGCGGGTCAAGCGCCACAAGTCGTTGTTGCTGCGGCAGCTCGGTGAGACCGAGATGTGGATGCAGCACAACAAGGTGACCAACCTGCGGCTCGCGTGTGAGCAGGTCGACGGTCTGCTGATCCGGCCGGGTGAGACGTTCTCCTTCAACCAGGTGGTCGGCAACGCAACGCGCCGCAAGGGTTACCTCAAAGGGATGCGCCTGTCGAACGGTCAGGCACGGCCGGGGATCGGCGGCGGAATCTGCCAGCTCGCGAACCTGCTGCACTGGATGGTGCTGCACTCGCCGATGACGGTGACGCAGCGGTCCACCCACAGCTTCGATCCGTTCCCGGACAACGGCCGGGTGCTGCCGTGGGGTGTCGGGTGCAGCATCGTCTACAACTACGTGGACCTGCAGTTCCGCAACGACACCGACCAGACGTTCCAGCTCCGAGTTGGCGTCAGCGACCGGTATCTCGAGGGCGAGATCTTCACCGACGTACCGGCCGCGACGTCGTACCGGGTGTTTGCGCAGGGCGAGCGGTTCCTGCGCGCCGGAACGGACTACTTCCGGCGCAACGAGATCTGGCGGACGGTGATCGACCGGCGCACCGGCCGGACGACCGCCGAGGAGCTCGTTCGGGAGAACGTTGCCCTGGTCAAGTACGTGCCGACCGGTGTGACCGTGTACGACGTTGTGGACTAGGGCGTGAGCAAGACCTTGCCGCGGGTGCCGCCGGCCTCCACGAGAGCGTGCGCACGTGCGGCGTCTGCGAAGCCGAAGGTCTGCGCAACCCGTACCGACAGCTCCCCCACCTCGACTCGGCGGGCGAGCCCGTCGAGCATGACGCCATCGTCGATATGCACGCCGTAGATCTCGACAGTGACAGATCGCTCCGGCTCCGGAACTGCGAACGGGGTAAGGGAAATGAACTGCCCACCGTCCCGCACCGCCGCGATGCTCTCCGGCCGGCCGGCCGCATCAATCACCACGTCGAACGTTCCAGCCGGCGGCCCGTCCTCCGCCTCACCGTCCGAGAAGATCTCCGCAGCTCCAAGCTCCTTCAGCAGGTGCTCGTCGGAGGCACGAGCCAGTCCGGCCGGGTTCCAACCGCGGACCGCGGCCAACTGAACGAGGTACCCACCGACCGCACCCGCCGCCCCGCTCACCAGCAACCGGCCGTCGAAGCCCGGCTCCAGTTCGCGGAGCGCCTGCTCGGCGGTTAGAGCTGCGAGCGGGAGCGCTGCCGCATTCACCAACTCAACGTTGCTAGGGGCAACGGCTGCCAGATTCTCATCCAGCGCAACGAATTCCGCCGTCACTCCGGCACCGGTACCGAGCTGCGAACGCGAAGCGATCACTCGATCGCCGACCTGGAAGCGCGTCGTACCAGGCCCTGTCTCGACGACCGTTCCAGACACATCCCAGCCGACGACAGCCGGCATCACCGGCGACGGGATGTCACCACGCCGGACGGCGACGTCGACCGGATTCACCGCAGCCGCTGCCACCTGAATCAGGATCTCCCCTGACCCAACCACCGGCTCGGCAAGCGAGGCCACCGTGAGCACCTCAGGCGCTCCGTAGCTCTCCATGACGACGGCTTTCATGCGTTCTCCTTACGAGATCGACCCAGCCGGCGCATCGCCGGCTTCTCCACACCTGCATACAGCACCCAGGCTGCGCCAAGCGTCAGCACCATCTGCGCCAGCAGCACACCGACGCCGGCCACAGTCCCGAAGTACTGGTCTCTCAGCGCATCACGGACAACGTTCAGCAGGATCAGATGAATCATGTAGAAGGCGAAGGACACTTCACCCAGCCAGACCACCGGCCGGCTGCGCAGTACGGACGGCCGCCCGGAGACATCCATCAGCGCCACGGCCGGAATCAGCAGCGCCATCGGAATGACGAAGACCGCGTCCAGGGTGAAGAGCCACGGAACGTGCAGCGACAGCGCGTACGTCGCCACGCAGGCGAGCGCCGCGGGAAGCGGGCGCACGGGGAACCTGCGGCCGGTCATCAGAATCCGCGCCATCACGATGCCCAGCACGAAGTCGAGGCAGCGCACCGGCGGCAGCATGTAGACGCTCCAGTACTGCCACACCGAAGCCGGCGAGCCCTCAGGCATCGGAGGGTTCGAGGGCAGCAACACGTACGACAGAACCGGTACGACGATGATCGCGGCAGCGATTCCGGCCGCCCAGCGCCACAGGTGAGCGGCCGGGATCTTCTTGATCCAGCGCAGGAACAGCGGGAAGCACAGGTAGAAGAAGAGTTCGCAGGCCAGCGACCAGCTCGGCGGGTTCACCCCGAGGAAGACCGAGAACTCCGGGATCCAGGCGTGGATCAGGAAGAGGTTCGGGACGGCCTGCCACCACTGGGTGGTCGCGCCGGACAGCAGCACGATCGCGAGGATCCAGGTGACGAGGTGGTTCGGGTAGATCTTGAAGAAGCGGCGCCGCCAGAAGTGCCGGGGCTTGTCGCCCTCTCGCGCGGACCAGGTCAGCACGAACCCGCTGAGGATGAAGAAGAACGTGACACCGGCCCAGCCGGCGTTGCTGGACAGCCACCGGTAGCCACTGGCCAGATCCGGATCGGCGAACGGATTCAGGGCCGGCAGCGCCAGCGACGAGTGGTAGCAGAAGACCAGGACGGCAGCGATGAAACGTAGTCCGGTCAGTGAGGGAAGCCGGCCGTGCACGGCGGGCTGTGGCGGTGTATCGCTGTTTTTGGGCAGCACAACGTGATCGGCGGACATCGGAATACCTCACCAGAGAAGGCGGAAAGGAGCAGAGGAACTGCACAGCCGGAGCAAGGGGCGGGCTCGCTCCGGCCGGGTGACTCGGTCGGTTAGGGCGTGTCTCTTAGGTCAGCGCCGTAGCGAGCATGTGCCCGGTGCGGTAGCTCGGCGTGCTGGAGGGGAGGCCTCGATGCTTTTCCATCGTGGCCTTTTCTCCAGTGCGGCGAGGTGCCGTGCCGGGTGCAGCGCAGTAGGCGGGGACTTAAGAGACACGTCCTAGTCCCGATCGAGGAATTCGACGATCAGCTGGACGAGCTCGGGCGTCTTCTCGAAGACGACCATGTGACCGCTCTCCAGCTCGGCGTACTCGCTGTCCTTGAGGGCCTCGTGGATCTCCCGCGAGTGCTCGACCGGGATCAGCAGGTCCCGGGTCGAACCGACGACCAGGGTGCGAGCGGTGACCGACGACAGCCGGTCGGTGATGTCGACCCGGTGGTCGAGCTCGATCTGACGCAGCGTCCCGGCCTCGGCCGTGATCCCCGCGACGGTGGCCTTGACGCCCTCGGCGCCGAAGCTGGCCAGGAACGGCGGCGAGAAGATCAGCAATGCGCTGTACGCCCCGAAGGCCTCGGCGTCGAGGTCGGACAGCCGGCGCCACAGGTCAACGGCGAGCTGCTGACGCGCGTCGTCGTTGCGTGCCCAACCGTTGATGACGATCAGCCGGCGTACCCGCTCCGGGTACTTGGCCGCAGCCGCAGCCGCAACCACGGCGCCGAGCGAGAAGCCGACGATGTCGAACGGCTCGGACGTCACGGCACCGGCCGCGCTGATCACCTGCTCGACCAGCTCGTCCAGGCTCAGGTCATCGGCGTGCAACGGCGTCTTGCCGCTTCCCGAGAAGTCGGGGGTGATGACGGTGTGCCGCTCGGTGAAGTGCTCGCGGACGTGGCCCCAGTTGGTCTCGCCGTCCGCTGCCGTGCCGTGCACGAACAGCAGTCCGGGCCCACTGCCCTCAGAGGTGTAGTGGACGGGGGTGCCATTGACGTCGATCGTGGGCACGAAATCTCCTTGTATCTACGGTGTTTTTCGGACTGCAGGGGAAATCAGGGGTCAGTGCGAGACTGCGGCAGGCTCCTTGGTGCGGGACTTGACCGGCCGCGCCCAGCGACGCATCACCGGGCGTTCGACACAGACCATCAGGAGCCAGCCCACCAACAGGGTCGCAAAGAAGAAGCTGATCAGCACCAAGATCGCCGGGAACGGACTGAACAGCTTCTCGTCCATCAGCCGGGTGCGGATCGTGTACATCACCACGTACTGCGCGAGGTAGAACCCGAACGAGACTTCGCCGAGCCACTGCCAGGTGCGGTTGCGCAGGAAGGTCGGCGTACCGTCGATGTCGGCCCGGGCGATCGCGCAGATCAGAACGCCGATCGGGATGACGGTGACCAGGTTGAGGCCGTAGAGGAACGGGACGACCATGGCGACCACGTAGCCGACGACACAGAGCACGGCAGCGGGGATGATCCCGACCTTCGGCACGGCCCGGGCCATCACGAGCCGGGCCAGGATCATGCCGAGGACGAACTCGAACATCCGGACCGGCGGGAAGTTGTACCCGAACCAGAACTCCCACAGCGAGACGCCGAAGCCCTCCGGGGTGGGCGGGTTCTGCGGCATCAGGAAGTCGGTGACGAGCTGGACACCCAGCATGCCGACGACCATGCCACCGGCCCAGAACCACAGCGTGCGCTCCTTGATCCGCTTGATCGGGCCCAGCAGGAACGGGAAGAGCAGGTAGAAGAGCAGCTCACTGCACAGCGACCAGCTCGGCGGGTTCACGCTGATGAAGGTCTCGTGCTGCGGGAACCAGGAGTGGAGCAGGAACAGGTTCGGCAGCCAGGTCGAGACCGGCGTCACGGCACCGGCGAACAGGATCATCGCCAGCGCCCACATCACGATGTGGTTGGGGAAGATCTTCAGCACCCGGCGGCGCCAGAAGCCCGTCACCGTGTCGCCGGGACGCGCCGACCAGGTCAGCACGAAACCACTGAGCACGAAGAAGAACGACACACCCATCCAGCCGGCCTGGCTGAACAGCGTCCGGAAGCCTTCTTCCCACGCCTTGTCGGCAAAGGGATTCATCGGCGGATCGCTGAAGGTCGCGTGGAAGAAGAAGACCAGGGCGGCCGCGATGAAGCGGATCCCGGTCAGCGACGGAAGTTTGGTCCGGAAACTCTCGGCGGTGTTGCCCTCGGCAACAGCAGGCGGTGACAAAGTCATGGAACCTGTTCCTGCTCCACTCCTGGTTCCCGCAGCACGAGACCTTCATCAGCGTGAACCCGCCGAGCTGGTCGCTGTGCAGTGAGCTGCTCTTCTACCTGCTCTTCCCGTTCCTGCTGGGCCCG